>JABMDL010000026.1 GCA_015903945.1 Nitrospira sp.
TATGCTGCGGAACCTCATTAAACGGCTCTGACGAGATACGCTTCACGAACGACGAGATACGATGGAAGTCCGCATCTACTACGAAGACACCGACTGCGGCGGAGTCGTCTACTACGCCAACTATCTCAAGTATTTCGAGCGGGCTCGCACGGAGTATCTGGAGTCGCGTGGGTGGTCGGTTGCCTCCTTGATGGAGCAGGGTACGGTCTTCGTCGTCGTGCATGCCGAAGCGGATTATCGGTCGCCTGCCCGCTATGGCGAGACACTGGTCATCGAGACGATGGTCTCCGACATGACGGCCGCGTCGTTCACCTTCGCCCATGTGGTTAAGGACAAGGCCAGCGGGCGTGTGGTGGTGGAAGGGGCGGCCAGACTCGCGGTAACGGACGGCAACGGCAAGGTGAAACGCCTCGACAAAACGATGGTTGCCGCACTTCAACCTCCTCCTCAGCCTTCTTGACAGTGGCCGCGTGCGCTTCATAACATCTGTATGTGAGAGTCAGTACACCGTAATACAGCGGTGCGGTTCAACAACAATCGGAAAGGAATGAGCTTATGAGTGGAAGTGCAAACATCCCAGGATATACGGCAGGGACCCCTGCCGTGGCGAAGTCTCCAGTGACGCTCGCCGAATTTGAGCTGATGAAGAAGAGTGCCTTGTTCGGCGACGAAGACATCAAGGCCCTGCGTCAGTCGCACGAGGTGGTGAAGGATCAGGTCGAAGCCATCCTCGACGTCTGGTACGGCTTTGTGGGCTCTCAGCCGCAGCTGCTCCAATCCTTTCTCAGCAAGAGTGACGGCAAGCCGCTCGGGGACTATCTGGGCGGAGTCCGCAAGCGCTTCGGCCAGTGGATTCTCGACACGGCCAAGGCCGAGTACGATCAGAAGTGGCTCGACTACCAGCACGAGATCGGGCTGCGCCACCACCGCACGAAGAAGAACAAGACCGATGGTGCAGACGCAAGCGCGATTGTGCCATTCCGCGATCTGTTCGCGCTCATTTTCCCGGTGACGTTCACCTTGAAGCCGTTCCTCGCCAAGAAGGGGCACAAGGCCGAGGATGTCGACAAGATGTACAATGCGTGGGTGAAATCCTGTCTGCTCCAGCTGACGCTCTGGAGCCATCCGTACGTGAAAACCGGCGACTTCTAGCCGAAGACAGTCGTTCGGGTTCTGTTGATATGGGGAATCAGATCGGGGCCAGTATGGCTCCCGATCTGATTTCTGAGACTCCTGCCTCCTGCCTGATTCCCTCTCTTATTGGCGATTGACGCAAGTATTAGCTCGATACGAGCAGGGAGGGGAGACGCATGGCATCACAATCGTCAGCGCAGATGAAGCTGCAGCCGCCTGGTGCGGGGTTGCCGGCGTTCGAGCTGACCTGGCTCCGTATCTTTTTCCGCGTCGCCTGCTCGATGATCTCGAGAAACGCCGGTCTCCACTAGTTCAAGTTCGAGTCGGAGAAGATCCGTGCATTGGCTCGCAGGGTTCCGGAAGGAACAGGAGCCATCCCCGTGCTGATCAATCGGATCGTCGGAATCGAGGACAGCAGCCGGAACTGGTCCGCGTACATGGTGCTCGATCATCTGCGGATCGTGAACGAAGGCATCGCGCAGATCATCGACGACCTGACGCATGACCGTCCGTTTGCGCAGGAGGTCCGCATTCAGGATGTAAAGCCCAGTCCAGACAGCGGCCCCGATACGATCGACCGCTTTATTCAAGCCGTAACGGCCTACGAAGCGGTCCTTGCTCGACTGGGCAAGCTTGGCCGGAGTAGGCGCCATCCCCATCCGTGGTTCGGTCCCATGACCGCCCACGACTGGCACTGTTTGGCGGCCAATCATTCATGGGTGCATCGGCGGCAGATGGAGCGGGTGGCGAGGCAACTGACACGAGCGTGATGGGAAACACAGCCGAAAAGTGGCCTGTCCCTTCTATTCCTACTATTTGCGGCAATCAACTACTATAGACATAGGCCTATATGGATCTTGGACTCTTTCATCATGATCGGGCGTCCGCCTCACATGACCCAGCGAATAGTCAATGGCATGTGTCACGCCAGTACCCTTCTCGTCATAGTAATGATAATAGGATATGTTCGTGAAAAGGGTTGAGCCAAGTATGTCTTGGACTGTCTCGTATGTCGGAAGCCAGACATGTCCGCCGTTGACTACTCTGCCATCAATGTAGTCACCCCCGCCCTCTGGATCAAAGACAAGATTGCCGTGCTCATCCTTCAGCGACCGCTCGTGCAATATATTGCAGCGATAATCTGGAAGTGACAGTCGAAAAAGCCCGCCAGGCTTAAGCACTCTGTATATTTCATTGATGACAGATGGCAGTTCCCGAGGATCTATATGCTCAAAAACGTCCTCAGACTGATAGATATCAACGCAATTATTAGGCAGGGGAAGCGCCTCTGTGATGTCATGACACACATGCCGGGAATTAGACTGAGTCAGTGATAATCCAACAAACTTATTGTATTGGAAGTCTTGAGGTACGTCGCCAGCATATAGAAATAAACGTTTTCGTCGTGAAAGATTTCGGAAGCTAGCATTGGGTGAAAACAGCTTCCGAGCTAGACCCTTCAGCTTATTGATTGGTGACATGGCTATGCTCATTTCTTACATATTGCCAGAAAGCTTACCATAGTAAAGGCGCAGTGAGTGTCTGGTCGAGCTGATGGTGGGTCGCCGTGTCACATGAAAATCGAGGTCAGCGTGCAATTTCGAGAGAGCGGCCGACGTTCTTTGGGATTTCCCAGAAACAAGAACGTTCTGATCCCAATTGCCGCAATTGCTTAGCCTGCTTTCGCACGCATGTGTCTTGGCGCAGGCATTGCTGCGAGGAAGGATCGGGGAAAGGTATTGACCGCATCGGAGGAACGAAAGACCGAGGCGATATCCGGATCGAGGATGACTGCGATGGCACCTTTCTCCATGCGGGACGCAAATCGGTTCGGTTTGCCCTTCGCATACTCGAAGCGGTATTCGGCCCGCATCTCTTTCCCTGCTCGTCGAGAGCGTTTACGAACTCCCATGTCACGCGGCCAATTTCACGGTAATCGAGACGCCGGCCTTTGCGCAGAGACCTACGAGGTAGTCGAGCGACAGCTTATCCACTTTATTACACACGATTTCGGAAATGCGCGGCTGTACTACGTTGAGCCGCTTGGCCGCCTGCGTCTGGGTCAGTCCCTCACGCTCTATCCACTTTCGTAATGCCTCGGCAATTTCACACCGTAACAACAGCACGGCTGCCTCATGCGGGGGAAAGCCGAGGTCAAGAAACACATTGCCGCTTCCTCTTGTGATATGTGCGCGCGATCTTTTCATGATTTCTCCGCTATGAGCTCGTAGCGGTTCGCAGCCAGTCTGACGCTTTCTCTCCACTGGCAAAAATCTGGGCAGTGAAGCGTCGTGAGGTTCAGCGCGACGTCAGGCGCTTCGGCGTCGTGCCGTTGCCAAACGGCTTTGCCGAAGAACCGGTGCAAGAGCCCGAAGTGCCTCGTTCACAGAGGCGCTGGTTGGAAACACGTCAAGAATCTCCGGATCAATGACCACGACGTTTGTACCCTGCGCATATCGCGCGGCTGTGGTCCCACGCACTGCTCGGGAAAAGTCATACTCCGGACGCATCGTGTCACGGTCGACCGTTCGCCGTTTTCGCTTACCGTTCTTCTTCATATCGCCTCCGCTCGTGCCGAGTAGCCGGCCTGGCAGAAATGAGACGAGTCCGGGGTGGTCGCAAGACCGGCATGTGCAGAACATGTCTGTTTGGCGCTACTTTCTATGACGAAGAACATATGCATTGTATCTCTCTGCATCTCTTGTGGCTTGAGAGATGAGGTCACCATGCTCTTTGGATAGGATCGCGTCCCCTGTTCCTCTGAAATTCTTCTCTCGCGCTTCACAATATTCTTGATCTTGCCTGGCTACGCCAGGAAACTACTTTGCATAGCCGTTAATGCTGAAATACACCACGTGGCCTCTGGTGATATCATGTTTAGCATCAGACTCGGGCGCGGTTACATTCAGGCCTGCCAATTCAACACGAAGCACCTCCACTGGGTCATCGGCCGCGACAGCGGAAGAAACAAAGATGATGTTATGGCAAGGACGCTGTTTATAACGCCCGAACGGAGAATATTGTGACCAGAATGCAATTTCAATGGAACCGCTCGCATCATTTGGGCCTCCGCGAATACGGTATCACTCTGATCTCAATTTCCAATGCTGGTGGAAGTCCAAGGGGGGGGGAATCCATGGCATCTACCCTATTTGTTCCTCTCGGTGGGAGATAAGCGAGCAACGCTGCTATGCGACGTGTTGCATCTTGTTCGCAAAGTCTCGTCCGGAGGTTGACGGAGGAAGGGGTTTGCCGTCTTTGTGGTACAGCTCAATGGTTTCTTCAACCACCTGGCAGAGTTCGTCGAACACGGCCCTTTCGTCCGAGCCGTGGCACCCTCCGTAGATCAAGCCGGGTGAGCTTCCGACGTAACATTGGTCTTCATCAGACCACTCGACGATCTTCGCGTATCTCGCGCTCTCCCTCATGATTGCGACTCCTCAATGGCACGCCTCACCGCGCGTACCTGGTAGTGTTTTGCATCATCGCCTGCCGCACCGGATATTGTAACCGGCCGTGCCACTTTCGGGTGAACAAAGTTGCGGTGACTGCCCTTTCCGCCGCGATTTATGAAGCCAGCCCGTTCCAGATCAGCTAGCAGGTCCTTTATCTTGAGAGGCACCGAGGTATTCTTTCTTGGCGCATGATATTCGGTATGAACCGGCATCCGGGGTTATACATGTCCTGTTCGAACCCCAAGTTCATCCGGTGGTGCCAACCTTACCACACAGACCGTTTTCTTGTCGCAGCCTCTCTCCCTTAAAGGAGACTGTCGCCATTATCCCGCTTTGGCAAATCCCTCACTCCTCAGAATCTCCGCCACGTTCTGCCCGTTCACGAACACGTCGGCGATGAGGCGGTCGTACACATCGCGGCCGTGCGGGATGATTTCCATCGGTCCGCTGCGGAGCAGTGCTTCCAACCGTTGCTTGGCCGCCAGTCCTTCCGGTTCGTCTAATTCCGGTGTGTCGATACCGCGCAATCGGATACGCTCCCCTCCGACGCGAATGGTATCGCCGTCGACTGCGGTGGCCTGCCGCGTGCTTCGCAGCCGAATCTCTTCCCTCGCTCGGGCGCGAAGCGTAGACAAGCGGGAGGGTTTGCGGTCGGGGTTCAATTTGTAACGCCCTTTAGGATGCCGGTGCGGCCGGCTGTCTGGAGGGCGAGGAGGGTGGCGCCGTTTCCAGGTCGGAAGGCGATCGGAGCGTTGCTCGCTGGGCTCCGGATTCCAACAGAGGTCACATTGCGGTTGAAGGGTGGAGCCGAGATCGGATTTTGAGAGAGGCTCCGCCAAGATCGTGGGAGCGGGCAAGAGCGATAGGAGGAAGCTGGGGAGCAACATTGCGAGTACGATGGGTGTGTGGGTCGTCATGTCCCGCCGAGTACGCACAGGTCATGCCAGATACTGCTCGGTTGACAATGAAGAAAATGGCGTGCTGCAATGGGACTTGTATCTCGTCGCTCGTGAAGCGTCGTTCCTATCTCGTTGGGTCTTCGGACAGTTCACGAGATACGCTTCACGAGGTGCGAGATACGCATTCAATGGAGGCTTCACAATGGATATGATGGGACGGGTGGGGCTGATCGAGATCCCTGTCTTGATCGCCCCGGATCAGAAAGCCTGGATGGATCGTATGATCAAGGAAGGGAAAATCGCCATTCCTCCGGGGGGGACATTGGAAAAGGGATCGCTCTATTCGATGTTTATCCGCATGCTGCTCCACAACGCAATGGAGGAGCAGAAACGCCAGGAGGCGATGGAGGCGGACGACGAGGACGATGAGTAAGGGGCTCGTGAAACGTGAAGCGCATCTCGTGAAGCGCCAGCGGGTTCCTGAAGGGACCGCCTGTATCAAAGGCAGACGTTTCCGTATCTTGCGAGATACGAACGACGTGGACTAGAGTTTCTTGAACGCAGTGTGCGCGGCCTTGATCGTTTTCTCGATGTCCGCCGAAGTGTGGGCGGTGGAGAGAAATGCCGCTTCGAACTGGGACGGGGCGAGGTAGACGCCCTGCTCCAGCATGTGATGGAAGAATTGACCGTACCGCTTCGTGTCCGATTGTTTCGCGGTGTTCCAGTCTACGACCGGCCCTGCTGTGAAGAACGTGGTGAGCATTGATCCGACTCGCGTCTGGGTTACGGGGATGCCCGTTTTCTTGGCCGCCTCGCCAATCCCTTTCGCCAGTGTCGCCGATTTCTCTTCCAGCTTCTTGTAGACTCCGCGAACTTTCAACTGTTTGAGTGTGGCCAGTCCGGCCGTGACGGCGAGGGGATTCCCCGACAACGTTCCGGCCTGGTAGACCGGTCCCGAAGGGGCGATGAGGTCCATGATCTCTTTGCGCCCTCCGTAGGCCCCCACCGGCAATCCGCCACCGATGATTTTCCCCAACACGGTGAGGTCCGGCTTGATCCCGTACAAGGCCTGCGCGCCTCCGTAGTGCACGCGAAAACCGGAGATGACTTCGTCGAAAATCAACACGATGCCGTTGTCGGCGGTTACCTGCCGAAGCGCCGATAAAAAGCCAGGGTCGGGAGGCACGACCCCCATATTCCCTGCGATCGGTTCGAGGATGACGCAGGCGAGCCTCTCCCGGTGTTCTTTGACGAGTTGTTGGACGGTGCGAATATCGTTATAGGGGGCCGTCAGGGTGTGTTTGGCAAAATCATCCGGGACGCCGGGCGAATCGGGAATGCCGAGCGTCGCCAACCCGGAGCCGGCTTTTGCCAACAAATAGTCACTGTGGCCGTGATAGCAGCCTTCGAATTTCAGGATGGTGTCTCGTTTCGTAAACCCGCGCGCCACGCGAATGGCGCTCATCACGGCTTCTGTTCCGGAACTGACGAGCCGGATCTTTTCCATGGATGGGAAGGCGCCACGGATTTCCTTCGCCAGCGTCACCTCCAGCTCGGTTGGAGCGCCGTAACTGGTCCCGTTCTCTGCCGCCTTCTTGATGGCGCTGATCACCGACGCGGGCGCATGTCCGAGAATCATCGGCCCCCACGACAGCACATAGTCGAGGTAGCTGTTGCCATCGACATCATACAGCCGTGCGCCCTTCGCACGTTTGATAAAGCGAGGCTGCCCGCCGACGGACCGGAACGCCCGGACGGGACTATTTACGCCGCCGGGAATTAGTTGTTGGGCTTCGGAGAAGAGCTTGGCGGATCGAGACGTGTTCATAACGGAGGCGCACCCTATCATGCGGAAAAAGCGACGGTCAAGAAAACCGTCATGGGAGGACGTCGTAGCATCATCAGATACAGCAGATACATCTGACGACAAAATGAGTCACCTGCGATAGCGTTTACTCCAAGGTGGGAAGCAGGTCTCGCCTAGAATCAGCAGTTTTCGAAGGGAATCGCTCACCGCCAACTCAAGTGAAGCTTGGTCTGCTTCTTGCCCAGTTCCAATAGCTTCACGAGCAAGCCCGATCATGAAGATCATCTGTTCTTGGTGCCGCCGAGCGGGGAAAGCTGATTTCGTCGGGGAAAAGATCCCCCTCGACGACCCGCGGGAAACGCATGGGATCTGCACGACCCACCGTCTTCAACTCGAAGGGCTATGGAAGCAGAGTCTCGGCGCTTCCTCCACTGCCGGAGACCGTCAATCGTCCTGTGGTAACACGGCCTTGGTCGGTCGTCCCAATCCACGTAAGATCTGATTGCATACCGGGTCAGACGAAGCACTTCCGATATCCTCATATTTTGATTCACTTAACGTAAGTTCCACCGCTCAACAGAATGATCGTCTCCTTCACACATTCGCGAAGGTGAGCGCCCCTCTTTTGATGCTGATCAGCGAACTGTTTCGCACACTTGCTTGGATGTCTCCGGTACGGTTTGCTAGAATGGGGCGGACAGGGTGTGTCTGAAACGAATATGGGCAAGGTGACAGGCGATCGTCCCCCAGAAGCTGCGAGCCGTGGCCAACACGTCCAACATCCATAGGAGCACGGCGGATTCGAATACATGGCTGGTTGCGTGCGTGCTGGTGCTCGCCTGCCTCGGGCTGACCCTGCCTGTGAACGTGGGGTGGGCCCAAACCGGATTCACCCAGAGTGGTTCGCTTAAGCGATCGCCCGCTGAGATTGTCAAACGGTACGTGCGATTGGATCAGAAAGGCGCCCGCTTGGATGCCATGGCGTTCGATGTGCTGTCTCCCTATGTCGAGTGGAAAAAAGAGCCGGCATGGGATCAGATCGTGGTGATTCAGGAGGCCCATGTTCCCGAGGACTATCGGAAGTGGGACATTATCGATAACCTGGACGTCGTGATCCCCGTTACCTATCGGGTGCGGGGCTCGGTCTCTCTGAAGACGGCGTCTTTCGTGCCCGATGAGAAGACCGAAGAAGTTCGTTTCCATGTCAAGGCGGTAGGGAACCTCTGGCGCATCGTCGAGCCGATGCTTCCTCCCCACGTGGGGGTCGCACGGATGGTGAATTTCGTGCGCGAGGCCGAGCTTCAAGAAAAGGATGAGACGCAACGCAGCACACTCGCGGCGCTCACAAGTTCGTTGAGAAAGGCGAAATGATGGCCCCTGTATCTGTGGATCTCCTGATCTTCGATCTTGACGGCACGCTCATCGAGTCGAAATGGGACATCGCCGAATCCGTGAATTTCACGCTGGCGGCGTTGGGGCTGCCGCAGCGCCCGCTCGAGGAGATTTTTGGATTCGTCGGCGACGGTGTGAAAAAGTTGCTGCGTCTGGCGGTCGGCGAGGGGAATCAGGCCCGTTTCGAAGAGGCCTTGAATGTGTTTCGCGGCCACTACCTCGACCATTGTCTGGATCGAACAACTTTTTTCCCCGGCATCGAACCGATGCTGCGGCATTTCGCGCACAAGCAGAAAGCGATCGCGACCAACAAGTCGATCGATTATACCCGCGTGATCGTGAACGGGCTGGGCCCACACCATTTTGTCTATACGGTCGGTGGCGACAACGGGTTCGGGCTCAAACCTGAGCCCGGCATGCTGTTGCATATTTTGGAGCGGTTGAATGTACCGAAAGAGCGGGCAGTCCTTGTGGGGGACAGCACCAATGACATCAACGGCGGCCACAATGCCGGCATTCGCGTCTGCGCTGTCGGCTATGGTATGGGCAATCGGGAAAAAATGGCGGCCTGCCAGCCCGATTGGTTCGTCGAATGTCCCGAGGAACTGATGGAGATCTTCGCATGAACATTCGATCGTTGCTCGTATCTCGTGAAGCGTATCTCGCGAAACATGTCGCTCTGCAGGACAACACGCGAGAAGATCGCTGTATATTCCAGCGTACGCTTCACGC
Source organism: Nitrospira sp. (assembly GCA_015903945.1). Lineage (GTDB taxonomy): Bacteria > Nitrospirota > Nitrospiria > Nitrospirales > Nitrospiraceae > Nitrospira_D. The sequence goes on from JABMDL010000026.1 coordinate 9,420, forward strand.
TTCACGTTTCACGGGATTTTTGCTTGTCACGGCGCTTAGCCTAGGGCTTGCGCACGCGGCCTCGCCGAGCCTTGCCGATCGTGTCATCGAGCATAAACTGGCCAACGGCTTGACGGTCCTGATGGTCGAGCGCCATCAGACGCCGGTGGTGTCCATCAATATTACGTTTGCGGTGGGCGGCATCAACGAGCAGGTTGGGCAAACAGGGATCGCCCATTTCTACGAGCACATGGCCTTCAAGGGAACGCGCACCGTCGGCACGAAGGACTACGAAAAAGAGAAACCGATTCTCGATGAGCTGGCGGTGGTCGGATCTGAGCTGGAACAGCACCAGCGCGAGCTTGCCGCCAAGAGCGGAGGAGGAACGGCGGAAGAGCAGGCAGCCGTCTCGTCCCTCCAGAAGCGGTTTGCGGACCTGCAAGCCCAGGCCTCCCACTATGTCGTCGGGAACGAACTGGCGCTGCTTTACCAACGGCACGGCGGCGTCGGATTCAACGCCTCCACCGGCAAAGACCTCACGCGATACACGATCAGTCTGCCGGCCAACCGTCTTCCGCTCTGGGCCGCGATCGAATCCGATCGCATGGCCCATCCGGTCTTTCGCGAGTTCTATAAAGAGCGCGGCGTGGTGATGGAGGAACGCCGATTACGCAACGATGACAGTCCGAGCGGGCTGCTGTTTGAAACCTTTACGTCGGCGGCGTTCCGAGCGCATGGCTACGGCGTGCCGACAATCGGGTGGGAGTCGGATATCTTGTCGTTGACCCCGGCAGAGACGGAAACCTTTTTCAAAGCCCATTACGGGCCGAACCGCGCGACCATTGCATTGGTCGGAGATTTTAATTCCAAGGACGTGATCGCCTTGATTGAGCAGACGTTCGGGAAGATCCCTGCCTCGCCTCCTTCCTCGGCGAGGATGCCTGTGGAGCCGGAACAACGGGGAGAGCGGCGAGTGGAAGTGGAATTTGATGCCGAGCCGTCACTCGTCATCGGTTACCACAAGCCGGGATTGGGGCACCCCGATGATGATGTGTTTGATGTCATCGATGCGATTCTCTCGGACGGGCTCACGTCCCGCCTCCATCGGAAACTGGTGCGGGAGCGACGGTTGGCGGCGTCGGTCGGCTCCGACGCGAACTATCCCGGTGTGCGCGCCCCCAATCTGTTCATCATCACCGCGAACCCACTGGCTCCGCATACGACGGCCGAGCTGGAAACCGCGATTTATGAGGAATTGGAGCGGCTGAAGCGGGAGCCGGTGTCATCCCAGGAACTTGAGCGGGTGATCAACAATTTGGACGCCGACATGGTGCGGGCCCTGCGATCCAACAGTGGTTTAGCTTCGCAGTTGGCGATGTATCAAGCCGTGGCGGGCGATTGGCGCTATGTGTTGCATTCACGGGACAAAGTCGCCGCCGTGACTGCCGCCGATGTGCAGCGAGTGGCGGCCCGGTATTTCACGAAATCGAACCGCACGGTCGGCGTCCTGGTAAAAAAGAGTCAAGACAAAGCCGTGGCCTCGGCTTCGAGCGGTGAGGTGGCACCATGATGAATGTGAAGCGTTTCCGAGCCGCACTGGGGCTGATCGCCGTGCTTGCGACATTCTCCCTGACGACCGCTTGTGCGGGAGGGGCGGGGCTTGGCGATCCCCGGACCATGACCTTTGCTCCCGTCGAGTTTTCGCCGCCGGATCCGGAACGGGTCGTTCTCGACAACGGCATGGTCGTCTATCTGCTGGAAGATCATGAACTGCCCCTCATTACCCTCACGGCCACGATCAGAGCCGGCAGTTGGCTCGATCCCGCCGACAAGATCGGCCTTGCAGCGCTGACCGGGTCGGTGATGCGCACCGGCGGCGGAGGCGGCCTGTCAGCGGAGCAGGTCGATGAAGAGCTGGAACAATTTGCGGGAGAGATCAGCATTGGCATCGGCAGGCAATCGGGGTCTGCGTCGCTCGACATACTCAGTAAAGATTTCGCACGGGGTCTACGGATTCTTACCGGGCTTATCAGGACGCCGGCTTTTGAACCGGCGCGTGTCGAATTGGCGAAGTTGCAGGCCATCGAGGGCATCCGCCGCCGTCAGGACAATCCCGGTTCCGTGGTCGGCCGAGAATTTATCAAGATGCTCTACGGGACCGATCATCCAACCGCACGCGAGAGCACGATCGATTCTGTGCGGCGTATCACGAGGGACGATCTCATAACATTTCACCGTACAGTGCTTCATCCGAACGGCATGATCTTGGGAGTCACCGGAGACTTCAAGAAAGAGGAGATGCTGACCTCACTGCGCGCCGCGTTCGGGGACTGGGAAAAAGGAGTGGTCCCTCGGCTGACGATCGCCGATGTGCCCGAGAGCGACGCGATGAAACCGGCGGTTCGGTTTATCGACAAAGATACGACGCAGACGCATCTTCGCGTGGGGCATTTGTCGATCAAGGAAAACGATCCCGACTATGTTCCCATGGCAATCGCCAACGACATCTTGGGCGGCAGTTCATTTCGCAGTCGGCTGTTCAACGATGTGCGGACGAAGCGGGGACTGGCCTATTCCGTCGCCAGCCGGCTGAATGCCGGGGTGCATGATCAGGGTGTCTGGCTCATGCGGGCTGAGACCAAGTCGGCATCCACACAGGAAGTCATCGGGCGGTTCCTGGCGAATATTGATCGCATGCGTTCCGAGCTCGTGAGCGACGTGGAGCTGGCAGAGGCCAAGGAGGCCTATGTGAACTCCTTTGTGTTTTCCTTCTCCAGCCCTTCCGCTATAGTAGCCCGCATGGTGGAATTGGAGTATGACGGCCTGCCGAGAGATTTTCTGCAACAGTTGCGCGACAAGGTCGTGAAGCTGACCAAGGAAGAAATCCTGGCCGCGGCCAAGAAACATCTCCACCCGGATCGCCTCAAAATTGTGGCGGTCGGATCAGGCAAAACCCTGCCGGGCGCGCTCTCGACATTCGGCGAGGTGAAAGAAATCAAGCTGTCACCGGAGGGTTAGCAGACTTCCAAGTTCTACGCCTGCTCCTTCTCTGCTCTCAAAGCACAGGGTTATTTCTCCGAGCCAAGAGCTTTTCGCATGCCACTCGAAGACGATTTCTGTGACATTCTCAAGAAAGCGCGGATAGGCCAGGGACTCTCGGTCGGCGATGTCTCAGGCATGGCGGGACTTTCGGGTGCCGACATTTCGGCGCTGGAATCCGGACAGCAGGTCCGGGATCGGGCGGCAGTGCAGGCACTGGCGGAGGCCCTGAGACTCCGAGCCGAACCGCTTGCGCAGATTGCGCTCGGCAAGTGGGGACCGATGGCGCAGAACCAGCCGGAGTGGCTTCACACCGTGTATGGTTCAATCGGTGGCTATGGCGTGCAGGGCTATATTGTGTCCGACGAGGGCGAGGCCGTGGTGATCGACACCGCCTATAACGCGGCGGCCATGATCAAGGTGCTCGATACACACAAGTTGCGTTTGGTGGGGATTTGCCTGACCCATGGTCACGCCGATCATGCCGAGGGGATCGACCGCCTTCTGGAACATCGGGAAGTTCCTGTGTATCTGGGCCCGGAAGACATCGACCTTCTGGCCTGGCGGCCACGGGCGGAGTTGCTTGCCGCTCCAGCGGATGGGCATAGCATCAGGGTTGGCCATCGGAGTATTCATTGTCTGGCGACCCCCGGCCATACTCCGGGCGGTATCTGCTATCGGGTCGATGATCTTTTGCAGCCGGTATGTTTCGTGGGAGACACGCTGTTTGCGGGATCGATCGGACGGTCTAATCCGAGCAATCTGTACGTCACGCATCTCCGCTCGGTGAACCATCGTGTTCTTGCGCTTGGCCCGGATTACCGGCTTCTCCCCGGTCACGGTCCCTCGACGACAGTGGCCGAGGAACGGAATCATAATCCGTTCGCGGCTGTCGAATAATCAGGCTCTCCATGGATGGATTCAGAGGGGATGAACACCGGCCCATTCGGAGTCAAGCGGACCAAGAGGAGGAGCAGAGTGCTGTCGTGCCGGTTGTCGAGAGCGCGGGAAGCGAAGACGAGGCTGAGCCGTCAACATTCTCGACGTGGAGCCTTCCGATCGGTCTGTTTCTGCTGACCTGCTTCACGACCTTGTGGGCGGGTGCGTACCAAGCGTACAACGGGCCGGTTCGAGGGCCGGTGAATTTTCTGCTGTCCGATCCCGGAAGGATTTGGCAAGGGCTTCCCTTTGCCGGCGCGCTGCTGTTCATTCTCACCACGCATGAGCTGGGCCACTATGTTCTGTCAAAGGTTCACGGGGTGCCGGCCTCGTTGCCGCTGTTTATCCCAGGACCGCCCCACTTCATTGGGACTTTCGGCGCCATCATCCGGATACGCGGCCCGATCCTGGACCGCCGCGCGTTGTTCGATATCGGAGTTGCCGGCCCGTTGGCCGGGTTTATTGTGGCGGTCGCGGCGTTGATTGTGGGGTTGCATCTCTCGACCGTTGTGGAGCGAACAGCCACGCTGGGGTTGCACCTGGGTGAGCCGCTGCTGCTCCAGCTGTTGTCATGGCTCGTGATTGGGTCGATCCCACCTGAGTCGGATGTCGTGCTGCACCCGATCGGCTTTGCCGCCTGGTTTGGGCTTTTCGTCACGTCGCTCAATCTTCTGCCGATGGGCCAACTTGACGGCGGCCATGTCGCCTATGCGCTGTGGGGGCGTCACCAGAGGACGATGGCGTTCATCTTTGTGCCGATCCTGATTTTCTTGGGATTTGTCGGTTGGCCCGGGTGGTTTCTCTGGGCCGTCATGGCCGGCCTGTGGGGGCTCGGCCATCCCCCCGTCATGGACCCGCATGTTCCCTTGGGCCGTAGCCGGATTATCGTTGGATGGATCGCGCTGGCGGTGTTCGTTTCCACGTTTGTGCCGGTGCCGTTTTCCGTCCACTCGTAGCGGGTCGTCTTGGCCCTCTTCATCCGCCCCCGTTGCCGCTTGTCATGACCGTGCCCTGCTTGTGTGCGTGCGGCAACTCTTCTACGATAGCCCCGCCATCGGCGTGGGGATGTTCGGAAGCGATGAATCGCGTCACCGGAAAATATGCCTGCCTACTTCTGCTGTGGGTGCTGCTAGCCCCGGCAACCTCTGTGCAAGGTGCATTACAGGAGGAGGATTCCCAGCCAGCCGCATTAGGCGACTCTTCCAAGCTGTGGCACTACGGAGCCTATCTGGATGTCGGGTATGCGGCGAATTTTAATTTTCCTGACAATGATCTCTGGCGCAGCCGCTCCACCGCGTCCCGACATAATCAACCGGCTCCTAACATGGTATTGGCTTATGTCCGGAAGGATGCGATGGAGTCATCTCGCTGGGGGATGGAACTGGGAGTGCAGGGTGGCTATGATTCGGTCGATTTTGCGTATCTGCAGGGAGAGAAGAAAGTCGATGGTGCGGATGTGCTCAGACATATCCATCGTGTCAATGTCTCCTACCTCGCGCCGTTGGGCAATGGTCTGAGGATCACGGGGGGGGTATTCGACAGCCTGATGGGATACGAATCGCTCTATGCGAAAGACAACGCGAATTACACACGCTCTTGGATCGCCGACAATACGCCATACATGATGTTCGGAGTGAACGCCGCCTATCCGGTGAACGACCGCTTGACGGTGACGGGGTTCGTCATCAATCGCTACTACCATCTTGCCTACACGGTTGCACAGCCGTCCTATGGCGGGAGATGGTCCTACTCCCTCACCCCACGATTGACCGCGAGGCAGACACTCTATTGGGGGCCCGACCAAGCGGATGCCTCGCTCGAGTTTTGGCGCCTCTATGGGAATCATATTCTGGAGTGGAAAGCTGACGAGGTGACCATCGCTGCGTCGTACGACATCGGCACAGAGAACATCGCCAATCGGCCCGGCAGCCCGCGCACCTTTGTGATGGGCGGTAATTTGGTCGTGAAGTGGCACGTCGCCGGTCCCTGGTCTGTCGCGGTGCGCCCTGAATTCTATTGGGATCGGAACGGCCGGTGGACCGGCGCTGAACAGTTCGTGAAGGCGGTCACATCCACGGTCGAATACAAGTTGCTCTATCGGTGGAGCACGGCGGTGGCAAGGTTGGAATATCGCTATGACGAATCGACCGGTGCGGGAGGTGGGTTCTTCAAGAACGGAGAAAGCAGTTTCGGTGTCCCCAAGCTTGCCGCAGGCCAACATCTACTCCTGTTCGGCCTATTGCTGACCTTCGATTCACCGTGATCGGTCGCGTGTCTGTCGACTCCTTGTTGGTGTCATTCCACAATGGGGAGAATCCGATCGGCAACGGCTTGGACAACCCCTTCTTGTTCTGTGACCACCTTTAAGCCGCGGAAGCTGAGATAGTAGCCGCCGTGACTGGGTGCCTGGATGGTAGCACTGACCTCCACGCGATCTCCGTCTTCGACGTCCGGGTCTCGTACCGTCGGTTTTCCGCAGAGTCCCAGCACGGCAACCGGGATTGTCGCCGCCTCCTCTTCTAAACGGAACAAATAAGCGCCGTAACACACGGTTTCATTGGGCAGCTTGTAGGGATCGAGCGGAGTCACATCGCGAACGGTGCCGTGCAAGGTCACTCGGCGTAAATGGTACATCCGGGGCTCTTCGAGGATCTGTTGGATGCTGGTTGGTTGCTCAGCCCACAACAAACAGGGCAGCACTGTCCAGAAGACAACCACCAGAGGAAAGCCGACTGAATAACGAAACGTGCGCCGCATGAAGAAAGTCTGTGTGGTTCGAACAATGCATCCATTGTAGCATTGTCAGGCACACGTCGTCGTTACGGTGTTTTCTTGACCCCTCTGCCGGCTATAATTCCCGCCTCACCGAGGAGGACATCAGAGATGGTCGATCAACAGCACATACAAACATTCGTCAATGAGGCGCGGCCACAGTTCGAGAACATGTTGGCGCAGATGGTAGAGGTACCGTCGATCAGCATGGACCCCTCTCATGTGCGCGATATGCGGCGCATGGCCGATCTCGCCGTCCATTGCCTGACCGAACTGGGTGCTGAAGCTCGAATCGTTGAGACCGACGGCTACCCCATCATTTCCGGTGGCTGGATGGTCGGAGCGCGATATCCAACCGTCACGGTCTATAACCATATGGATGTCCAGCCGGCTCAGGAACCGGAATGGAAACAAGAGCCGTTTGCCTTCAGAAATGAGAACGGGATCTATCATGGCCGTGGCGCCACCGACGACAAAGGGCCGGCGCTGGCGGCGTTATTCGGTGCCAGGTTTGCCGTTGAGCAGGGATTGCCGATCAACATCCGGTTCTTGTGGGAGTTGGAAGAGGAGATTGGAAGCCCACACTTTGCCGCCGGCCTCAAAGACCGGACGGCGATTCCTCATCCGGACTCCGTCGTGGTGTCGGATACCATCTGGATTGCAAAGGGCCGTCCAGCTGTCCCCTACGGATTGCGAGGCTTGCTCGGCGCACGTTTGACGCTCCGTACGGGAATGAAGGACGCGCATTCCGGGCTCACCGGTGGGGCGGCGCGCAATCCACTAGCCGAGTTGATGGAGATTGCGAATGCGTGTCTGGACGCCAAGACCGGCAGGGTCAAGGTCGCCGGGTTTTACGATGAGGTCATTGAGCCAACCAAGGCCGAGGTCAAGAGTTTTCTAAGATCAGGATTTCACGTAAGCCGTTTCAAGAATGCCTATGGGTTTCAATCCATTCGCACCAACGATCCTATTGAAGTGATGCGGCGCATTTGGGCTGCACCGACATTGGAAATTCATGGTCTGACCGGCGGCTACCATGGTCCAGGGGTTAAGACTGTGGTACCCAGCCAGGGTGAGTTGAAGATCAGCATGCGCCTTGTGCCGGGTCAAACCCCCGAGGAGATATTTACCAAACTGAAGAGATATGTCAGCAAATTGAACCCGGATGTGAAAGTTGAACGGGAGGGGATGTTGCAACCTTTCCAAGGATTATTTGACGGGCCGTATGTTGAAGCGGTGAAGCGGGCAGTGAAGGGGGGATTTGGCAAAGAACCGGCTTTTGTCCGAGAAGGCGGCTCCATTGGAGCGGTTGTCACCATGCAACGGGCATGGAAGGTGCCGATTCTTTTTATAGGGTTAAGCTTGCCGGAACATGGCTATCATGCCCCGAATGAATATTTCGATTGGGGTCAGGCGTCGGGGGGCATGAAGGCCTTTGCCCATTACTTTTCTGAGCTGGCGACAATGGAGAGATAGGGATCAGGAATCTTCAGGCTGGTGTCAATAATTGTTCAATCGTAGTCTTTTGCGGACAGATACCCTCACATGTTGGAGACCAGACGAGGAACATAACGTACAAGCCATTGAAAATAATAGATATGCCAAAGGCTTGACGAAATGATGAGGGCACGAATGTTGCTGCTCTTAATGACAGGGGAGACGTAATTTTAATGTGCCGTGAACGAAAGAGAAGTTGCCGATAAGGTGAGGGATCGGCTATCGTTTCCACCCAATGGGAAGTGAGCCACAAGATATCCTGGTCGTTATGGTGACAGCTCCGAATCAAGAGGAAGCGGCGAAAATTGCCGATCATGCTGTGCGGTCGCGTCATGCAGCCTGTGCCACGACGATTCCTATGGCACAGTCGACCTATTGGTGGGAAGGCCAGGTGGTGAGTGAGCAAGAAACCGTGCTGTTTATGAAAACAACGGTCGATCGGTTTCCACTCCTTCAAGACACCATACGAAAGGTTCATTCGTACAAAGTGCCGGAAATTATTGCCATACCGGTGAGTATTGGGTTGCCGCAATATCTTGAGTGGGTTCGGAGAGAGGCCTCCTAGGGAGTGTGGTGTATATAGGCGTCGGGACGCGGTCGAGGGGGCTGGACCCAGACTCCCGTTAAAGCAGGGTTGACCATAGTAGGATGGATGGGTAGACTTAAGGTTACTCGGGGGATTCTAGGGAGCGGATGCTATGGGTCAGACGAATAGTCAAGAAGGCAATGACGCGTACACGGTTGTAGTATTCCGTGGGTCCACCGCGAAGCCTCTCCGTTTCAGCTTCCCGAGGAAACTCGTTCGTCGACTTGTGATTGCACTGTGTGTGTTCCTGTTGGCTGATTTTCTTGTCATCTCTCATTATGTCGTGAGGACAGGGGAAGTCTGGGAGTTGTCAGCCTTCCGTGCCGAGGCTATGAGTGCCCGGGAGCAGACCGCCGCATTTTCCACTGCTGTTGAAGATCTCAAGAAGCGAATTGTTGCGATGAAAGAGGTCAATCAGCGGCTTCGGGTTATGCTCGGGATTGAAGTCCCCAAGGCCGGAGACATGGTCAACGGTCGGGGCGGTGAAGATGTTCCGCTCCCAGAAGGAGGCGGAATGCCTGGTAAGACTGGAATCATCCCGAATGGGATGACCCCAGGCGGTTCAGGGCAAACCGGTGAAGGCGCGCAAGGACAACAAACATCCTCTACTGATGAACCGATGCAAGAGAATCTTCAGGCCGCTACGTCGGTCAAAGAAGGTCTAGAGTGGCTTTCGAGGGAAGCGACGGAACAAGAACTGATTCTAAGTGAGTTGGAGCAGGCGGCTGAGCAGCGCTCGTCTCGATGGGCTTCAACCCCGTCGATTTGGCCCGTCAAAGGGTGGATCACATCAGGATTCGGCCCCCGGGTTTCTCCCTTCACCGAGAAACCGACGTGGCATGATGGGTTGGACATCGGCGCTCCTCCCAATGCCCCAATTCAGGCTCCTGCGCAAGGGAGGGTGACAGCCACGGGCTTCGACCCCAAGCTCGGCAACCTTCTCAAAGTGGATCATGGGTTCGGAATCGAAACGCTCTACGGCCATTTGGCAAAAGTCCTCGTCAAGGAAGGGCAGAGGGTCAGTCGTGGCGACGTGATCGCACTTGTGGGAAGTTCGGGCCTTTCCACTGGCCCGCATCTGCACTACATGGTCAAGGTGAATGGGCAGGCGCTCGATCCTACCAAGTACATTCTCGAATAGCGGCATCGCCAACTTCCGTCAGTCCCCCACCTGTTGACGCTTCGCCTCGTCCCCCCCCTCCCCCCCCCATGCGGTACCTGATCTCCGTCTAACCGATACGATTTGACCGTTCAGCTCACTGGCTCCTTCCCTGTTCAAATACTTGCAAAATCCTGTGCTATACTGCGTCGCATTCGTCCCGACTCACCTCTTGTAGGGAACCTGTGACCGACCTCGATATCGCCCATTCCGTCAGACCTCGCCCGATCATCGAGGTTGGTCAGGAGCTCGGTATCCACCCAGAAGATCTCATCCAGTATGGTCCGTACAAAGCCAAGGTGTCGTTAGGGCTTTTGGATCGTCTCAAGGATAAGCCCAAAGGGCGCTACGTTTTGGTGACCGCCATCAATCCGACTCCCCTGGGGGAGGGGAAGACAACGACATCCATAGGACTGGCCATGGGGCTCACGAGGTTGGGCCATCGGGCTGTTGTGACATTGAGGCAGCCCTCGCTGGGTCCCGTGTTCGGTATCAAAGGGGGAGGAACAGGCGGCGGGCGCGCACAAGTGCTTCCGATGGAGGAGATCAATCTCCACCTCACAGGGGATGCCCATGCGGTGGCCGCCAGCCATAACCTCCTGTCTGCCTTTCTTGACAATCACCTGTACCACGGAAACGAACTCGGGCTTGATCCATCATCCATAATGTGGCCTCGGGCTTTAGGGATTAGTGATCGGGCGCTTCGTGAGGTGCGGCTCGGAGGAGAAATGGGAGATCAACGATGCCGATTCGTCATTACGGAAGCGTCAGAAGTAATGGCGGCTTTGGCATTGGCCGCAGACCACCAAGATCTTCAACGTCGACTGGGGCGGATCCTCGTGGGCATTAAGAAGTCCTCCTCACCTCTAATAGCGCAGGAGCTCGGGTGTGTGGGATCGATGGCTGTTCTTCTGCGGGATGCGTTGCTGCCTAATCTGGTTCAGACTCTGGAGGGGACGCCGGCCTTCGTTCATACAGGGCCATTTGGAAATATCGCGCATGGCAACTGCTCGGTGGTATCGGACGCCATTGCGCTTCGATGTGCTGATATTGTCGTGACCGAAGCCGGCTTCGGCAGCGATCTGGGAGCCGAGAAATTTTTCAATATCAAGTGCCGTGTGTCGGGTCTCAATCCGGACGTAGCCGTGGTGGTGGCGACGCTACGGGCGCTGAAGCTCCATGGAGGAGGAGGCGTGGCCAAGGCCGGTGCTCCGTTGCCTGTCGGCTTGACCGGCCCCAATCAGGAGGCGCTGTCGAAAGGATTCGCAAATCTGGAACAGCACATCGCCAATGCGAAGGCGCATGGAATTCCGGTCGTCGTGGCGGTGAATGCGTTCAAAGACGATTCACATGCGGAATTAGATTGGGTGCGGAACCGGTCGATGGAGGTGGGAGCGATTGACGCTGCCGTGTCTACCCACTGGGCCGACGGGGGAAGAGGCGCAGAACATTTGGCGGCCGCGGTCATCAAGGCGTGCCGCCAACCGGCACGCTTCGCTCATCTGTACGAGTTATCATGGCCGATTCGGAAGAAGATTGAAACCATCGCGACGAAGATGTATGGGGCAGGAGGAGTCGTCTTCGAGCCGGAAGCGGAACGCCAAATGAACATGGCGGAGGCTCTCGGGTTTGGTCAGCTGCCTGTCTGCATGGCCAAGACACCGCTATCCCTCTCCCACGATCCGGCGCTGAAAGGGCGGCCGATGGGCTTCACGGTTCCAATCAAGGAATTACGGATTCTGGCCGGGGCCGGTTTCGTCACAGCGGTTTGTTCAGGGATGCAATTGATGCCGGGCTTGCCGAAGAGGCCGGCAGGCGAACGGATCACACTGGACCCGGTGAGCAGTGAGATTGTCGGTCTGTCGTAAGGCCGGCATCTGTCACTAAACGTTCAGCGTTGTTTCAGGTATCGGAAGAATTCTGAATCGGGGCTCATCACGAGCGTCGATTTGTCTTTGAAGGCCGTCTTGTAGGCTTCCATCGAACGGGTAAATTCGAAGAACTTCGGGTCCTGCCGATAGGCATCGGCATAGATGCGAAACGCCTTGGCATCTCCGCCCCCGCGCAGTTCCTCAGACTCTTTATAGGCTTGGGCCAGAATGATTTCTCGATCCTTCTCGGCCTCGGACCGGATCTTTTGCGCTTCTTCAGCCCCCTCCGCTCGGTACTGCTTCGCCTGCCGTTCCCGCTCGGCCTGCATACGGGCGAACACCGCTTTCTCGTTTTGCTCAGGGAGATCGGCGCGTTTGATCCGCACATCCTGAATCTCAATGCCGTATGCGGAGGCTTTTTCGTTCGCCCGTTTGGAGACCACCCGCATGATGTCCGCTCTCGTGCTCGAGACGATTTCCAAGAGCTCATGGCGCCCCAGCTCGACGCGCAGCTCGGAATAGATAATATCGTTTAGTCGCTGTAGTGCGCCCCGCTGACTTTGGAAGTTCTGGTATACCTTGAGCGGGTCCACAATACGCCACTTGGCAAAGTTATCCAGCAGCAGCGTCTTCTTATCCTGCGTGATCACATCCTGGGCGCTTGAGTCGTAATCCAATATCCGTTTGTCGAAATACGTGACTTCCTGGACGAAGGGCATTTTGACATACAGTCCTGGCTCCGTGATATTCCGCACGGGTTTCCCGAGTTGAACGACGATGGCGGTCTGGGTAACGTCCACGACAAAGAGAGGGGAGGCGCCCAGGACAAACAATCCCACGATCACGGCAATCAGCGCGATGACAAAGCCTTGCTTGGTCATGGCTGTGACTCCGCAGGTTCAGGCTTAGGAGCAGGCCGCGAGAGACGCTCTAGGGGCAGATAGGGCAGAACACGCTCGCCACCCTTCCCATCGATAATCACTTTCTCCATATTCGGAAGAATTTCTTCCAGGGTTTCAATATAGATACGCTTGGTGATGATGTCTTTCGCTTGGTTGTATTCTTTCAGGGTAGCCAGGAAACGATTGGTCTCGCCTTGGGCTCGGTTGAGTCGTGCCTGTGCAAACCCTTTGGCTCGATTAACCAATTCGGCGGCCTCACCTTTTGCCTTGGGGATGATATCGTTCCGGTACCCCTGGGCTTGATTGATCAATTTTTCACGGTCTTCCTTGGCATTGGTCACGTCTTTGAAGGCGGCGGCAACGGCCTCGGGTGGATCGACGTCTTGGAGCTGTACCGCAGCCACCTGCACGCCGGCATGGTAATCATCGAGGATGCTTTGAAGTAAGACCATCATGCTTTGCTGAATATCGGCTTTCCCGGTCGTCAACGCCTCGTCGATCTTGCTCTTGCCGACCACTTCACGCATCGAGGCCTCGGCGGCCTTCCCGATGGTTTCATGAATATCCGCCACATTGAAGAGATAGTCGCTCGATTCTTTGATCTTATACTGAACGATGAACTCGATGGCGAGAATGTTCATATCGCCGGTCAGCATGAGAGCTTCCTGAGGCACCATCTGCTGGCGACCCTGCTGATTTGTCCGAAAGCCAACCTCCACGCGGTGAAGTTTGGCAACTTTCGGTTGAAGCACACTTTCGATGATCGGGATCTTGAAATGGGGACCGGGTTCTACGGTCCGAACCGGCGTTCCAAAGCGCTTCACGACGCCTTCTTCATCGGGCGCGACGATAAAGACGCTCTGCCAGACGAGCACGATCAGCAGAGCGGCAACAATGAGGTTCACTACACCACCGGAAGGGAGCAGGTTCTTCAGCCCACCGGCAGGAAAGAGATTCTTGAGTTGCTCCTGCGCCTGCTTGAGGGCGTCCTCAAGCGGGTCCTGCTTCTTGCTCCAAGGATCTTTGGGGTCCCAGACCATGCGGGTGATCGATGTGTTCCTATGCAGAAATCAGATAGCAGCCACCTTAGCAGAGTGGAGGAAGGATGGGCAAGTTCTAAAAGGCTGTGGAGAGTATCCAGTATGAAACAAATGCCAGGAGTGCTGTCGCGGGAAGTGTGACAATCCAGGCGAGCACCATATCCCGAACAGTAGACCAACCCACCGCCCCTACGCCCTTCCGCAGGCCGATGCCGATGATGGCCGAGCTGCTGACGTGTGTGGTCGAGACCGGCAGCCCCAGCGTACCGGACAGGAGGACGAGTGAGGAGGTCGCCAGATTGGCTGATAATCCTTGCGCGTGATCCAGTTTGGTCACGTTCTCCGCGAGCACTTTCGTCACGCGTAGCCCTCCGATGTAACTTCCCAGCATCATCGCAAGGGCGACTCCTCCGAACGCCGTGAGTTGAAACGAGGAGCTGGGCCAGGTCGCCGTGGCACTCCCGAGCAGCAGCATAGCCACGATCTTGGGCGCATCATTGGTGCCGCGGGCAAACGAAGCAAGCCCGCTGGAAAGCCAATGGACGGTATCGAGCCCCACGACCAACCCTTGCAATCCGGTCCGATCGCATTGGGATGGGATAGCCATTACCGGCCGGGCGAGGGTTGTAGCCTGGAACAGCGTTCTCGTATTGCCCTGCGCATCGACGGTGATCAATGCGTGGGAGGCCGGCATGACGCACAAGCAGGTGCCTTCCCATCGGGCGGAGAGCCACCGCATGAGTGGGTAAACGAGCCAAGAGACAGCCAGAGAGAGGAGTGGGCTGAACAGGAGCGGCAGGGCGATCTTTTTGATAACCGCTGGCCACAGCAACGCTTCTCCCGCGAAGGCAGCCAAGCCGGCGCCGACAATGGCGCCGGTGAGCGCGTGAGTCGTCGAGACCGGCAGACCCGCGTGCGAGGCAAACAGCACCCAGGCCATGGCTCCTGCCAGGACGGCCATGGCGACGGTAGGCGGTATGCTCGTGCCGGCTTGAACCAGACCCTGACTGAACGTTTTCACCATGGCGCCGGCGACGAGAGCGGCAGCGCCCGCTCCGACCATCGTCCAGAACGTTCCCCACAGGATGGCAGCCCGGTAATTGGTGACCCCGCTCCCGACCAGCGTGGCGATGGCCTTCGACACGTCATTGGTACCGTTAGCATAGGCCAGGGCAAGAACGAGGGTGAAGGTCAGGAGTTCCATAATCAAGTCGAGGCTAAGCCTGAGGTCGAGGTGTAGGTCTTACTCGACCTGAGCCTCAACCTGTTTCCTTTTTCTAGGTGACAGCCCCTCCGCAAGATGAGCCGGCCCCTGCCGTGCAGCCGTAGCAATGGTTCTTCGTCACGATGTGGCGCTGATGGAGCTGCGCCGCATCGAAGTCTCGGATATGTGACGGTGCCCCATGATCGATCGGGAGTTCCAGCATCTGGTTGAAATCGCAGTCATACAGTCTGCCGTCCCAGCCGACAGACAGAGTATGCCGGCACATGACATCGGCGGCGGCGGCTGGATTGAACGCGTTGGCCAGGCGCGTCATATACTGGTCGTAGTTCCCGCTGTCGACGAGAAATTCCAGGAACCGGCTGATGGGCATGTTGGTGATCGTGTAGAGCCGGTTGAACTCGATCCCGTGTCTGGCTCGAAGTTCCTTCTTGAACTGCGCCTCGATGGCCTCTTGCTTGGGAGGCAGGAAGGCACCAACCGGATTGTAGACCAGGTTCAAGGTCAAGCTGTTGTCCGGCCGGCCATAGCCGAGTTGGTTCAGCAGCCGGAGTCCCTCCAGGGATTTCTCGAAAATGCCATCGCCCCGCTGCGCATCGGTTTGGCCGGCGCGGTAGGAGGGAAGCGACGCGACGATCTCCACGCGATGGCCGGCGAGAAACTCCGCCAAGTCGGCCTGTGACGGAAGCAGCAAGACCGATAGATTGCAACGATCCATTACGTGCCGTCCGAGTCCACGGGCCTGTTCGACCAGCCAGCGGAAGTTTGGGTTCAGCTCAGGAGCACCGCCTGTGATATCGACCGTCGGAATATCCGTCTGGGCCAATGCGGCCAGGCACTGTGCTGCGGTCTCGCGTGACATGCTTTCGATCCGATCCGGCCCCGCGTCCACATGGCAGTGGCGGCAGGTCTGGTTGCAGAGTTTGCCGACGTTCAGTTGCATGACCGCGATGCCGGTGGCCCGGAGCGGAAACAATCCGGCCTGATGCAGCCGGAGATCGAACGGAGGAGGAACAAAGCTGTGTTCAAGGAGGCGAAGTTGTTCGGTCGATGAGGCGAGGGGGTTGCTCCGGCCAAGCAACGTGAGCGCCATGGTCAGCAGCAGCCTCCGTCGGGAGCACAGGTGACGGCTGCGCCGCTCACCTGTGCTCCGACCCGATTGAGAATCACGAAATGAGGCGCATAGCCCTCGGTGTGCAGCACGTCCAGAGTCTTGGAGCAAATCTCCACTGGTTCTCCCCGCCGGTAGACGTGATGATCATCATCCGCAGCTTCCACGAACGGGCCGGCGAGCAGCGCGTAGTGGCCTCGCCAGGTGCAGGGGGCCTGCGCGGGAAGCACGGCGGTCCAGCGCGGGTCGGTTTGATCGAGCCACGCCGGATGCGACGTCAGGACAAAGTGGTCGGCAAGCGGGGCATGGCTCAACAAGACGGCGTCATCCGGGGTAATCGGCTGCGGGATGCCGCGCTGATAGGTCGTGCCCCGTTCGTCCACGACACGGTTGAACGGTCCTCGGAGCGTGGCGTAGCGAACGAGTGAAGAAGTCGCCGGAGGCAGTCTATAACCGGTCAATGTGACGGAAAAGAAGTGAATGCCGTCGATGACCTGCCAGGGGGACGACTTGACCAGGTGGATGCCCAGAAAGCCAGCGTCCACCATGCCCGCGATGTACTGGGCCAGGGTCAAGGCGCCGGATAAACAGTTTCCCCATTTCTCCGTGTCATGCACCAGGTATTGCGGAACGGTCTGATCCGCGACAATGTCCGAGATCGTGAACCGCCCCCCCGGTTTCGCCACACGGAACATTTCACGGAAGACCTTGCGCTTGTCCGGAGCCAGGTTAATCACGCAGTTCGAGATAATCAGATCGATCGTGCCGTCTTCCACCGGCATCGCATCCGCCATGCCTTTGCGGAACTCGACGTTCGAAGCGGGGTAGCCGAGGTTGGCGGCCACGACGGCGGCGTGCTTCCGCGCGATATCCAACATCGTGTCCGTCATGTCGACACCGATCACAAGACCGGTTGGACCGACCAGCCGCGAGGCTTCAAAACAGTCGATCCCTCCGCCTGAGCCGATATCAAGGACGGTCTCGCCGGCCTGGACCGTCTTGAGCCCGGCCGGCGTGCCGCATCCGTAGGAGATCTTCAGCACTTCGTCGGGAATGAACGATTTGAGCTGCGCCATATCGTAGCTCGTGGGGCAGCACATCTGCTCCCCGGTATTGGCAGCTTTGGCATAGCGCTCGCTGACTTTTTGCGTGATTTCATCGATGGGCATCGCCGGCCTCACGGTGGTGGAACAGAGGTATGGAGATGGCTCTATGTACCAACCCTGCCCGTGCCGGGTCAACCGGGATCCGGCAGGATGTCGCTGGCCGAGGAGCAGTGGCTCACGGCTCGTTAAGGGTTGTCTGTTTGAGGAACGAACTCTTACAGCGGTTCGGGGGAGAACATGGGTGGAGGCAAAAGGGTTTGCAGATGGACGAGGGGCGGGACCCCGAAGGAATCAATCAGATATCGTACAACATCGTGCGGAACAGCTGTTCCACACGCTCGTGCCTCTTGGTGCGAAGACGGGCGCGCTGAGGAATGGTGTAAGTGGAGGTGTGGTACTGATCATGATTCCCGCTGGTAATCTCGTAGTGCAAATCGGAAAGCTTCACCTGCAGGTCTTCGAACGTTTCCCCTTGCGTTGGGCGATCGGGATGGTCCTGCAGATAGCCGTACCACTGGCCGTCTTCTTCCCAGATGATGTATTTCGTCGATCGCATGGTGAAAAGTATAGCTGGAGCTTGAAAGTCCGCAAGGAATATGTGAAATGAGTCATGAAAGGCCTGCACCGATCTTCTTGAGCTAACCGCGCTGTTTACAACGTGCCCACCACAAGCGGCCATAGATTGCCAGGTTCACGGCCAACACCAGCGTGCCGAGAACAATTTGGACTTCACGGGTCAACGATTCCGGATAGAGGATCGTTGACAGATACTGAGCGATGAAGTCTCCAGCATAGTCCGCTTCGCCGGCCTGGGTTCGTAGCCAATTCTCCAACGGTGTCAGTGGGCAGATCCATCCGCTGAATTCCACGAAGGCGCCCCAAGCCGCCGCCGGCAGGTGGACCCACGCCAAGGGCGGCCATTTGAGCACCAGAAAGCCACCCAGCGCCACAAAGAGAACAAACCCAATGTGCAGCACGACAATAAGATCAGCGGTCAGTCGGAAAAGCATCGAAACAGTGTGGAGAAAGTAAGGGGCTAGCGCAAGCGGCGATCAGAGAAGGCAGGAGGGCGTAGTCGGATTGAAGTAACGGATCACTCTATGTTCGAGAGTGGCGAAAGAGGTGATTCGCAAGGTGGTCATCGATACACTGCGTCTTTGGCCCAGGCGGTCAACTGCTCGGTATCTTCCAGCACGTCGACCGGGACTTCGTAGAAGGACTTGAGCGTCTGTTTTGCATTCGGGCGGAACGGTTTCATACCGTGGGCTTTGTATCGTTCGACCGTCGCCGGAGTCACTTTGAAATAGAGCCGGCCCTTGTGGATGATGCCGAAGAAGGTGCCCTTGTATGAGAGGCCATAGCCGCCGAACATGGTGCGGCACGTCAGGGCTCGCAGATCCGTCAGTTGATCTAACACGAAGTCTTTGAAGCCGTCGTGTTTGGCCGGCATCAAATCAGCCGAGGGGTTTGCGCGCAGCGACCATACGAACAGCCAGGGGAAAGGTCACTCGTTCGCCGCGCCGGTAGATCGAGGCGGCGTCAAGGATACGCTGCTTGACGTCCTGCTTCTGCGCCTCGGTCAGTTTGGCCATAAGGTTTTGAACCGGTGCCGCAATCTCCATCAAACTCGTGTAATACTCTTCGGCCGAACTGTAGGACCACTCTCCGATAAATTCGTGATCCGTCACCTCGACTAATCCGGCCTGTCGGAACAAGCCAGCCAATTCACCCGGCATGGCCAACCGAAAGATGCCGGGCGCGGTCAGATCTGGAGGCGGCAGCTCAATCACCTGCTTGATCGCAGCCATCGAAAGACCGATCGAGGGATTCTTTTCCGGTGCCGACCAGACAGCCGCGGCGACCCAGGATCCAGGCCTCAGTACGCGGGCGATCTCCGCGGCGGCCTTCGGAATCTCGGGGAGAAACATCAAACAGAAGCGGCTTGTAATCGCGTCGAACGAATTGCTCTCGAATGGCAGCGACGTCACGTCGCCGGCTCTTAGGGAGATATTGTTAAGGCTGAGCCGTTTCGCCTTTCGCTCTGCGACAGCAAGCATGTCTTTGGCCAGGTCAATGCACATGACGCTTCCAGCCGCGCCGACCGTCTGCGCGGCGAGGATCGCCGGGTACCCGGTGCCCGATCCGAGGTCAAGCACCCGAAGTCCAACCCGAAGCCTGGCATCGGCGACCAACCGGTGGTTCAGAAATGCCATCTGTTCGTCGAAGAATCGGTCCCACTTCTCCCAGCCGCCGGCGACCCGGTTCCAATCCTGTCGTTGGCTGTCGATGACTTGTTCCGGTGTCTGTCCCATCCCGTCTTCCTCTCAGCGTACATCCATCCACCGTCCCGCCGAACTGATCCGGTGGGACCCGTCATCGCAGCGATCGGCGAGTGTCTTGCGCACGGCTACTTGAGCGTTTGCAAGGTCCCTCGCAGTTCCTTGACCTCGGTTGCGAACAGGTCGAGATGCTGCTCCCGCTGCGGTTGGTCGTTCTTGAATTTCCAGACGCGCTTGAAGATGGCCCACAACTCTTTGTTATGCAGGGCTTCTCGCGCGTCTCTTTCTCCACGCAGCAGAGGCTGTCGTCGAACGCATGGAATTGATTGTGGAGATCGTCCAGCGCTTGATCAACGCCCTTGCCGCTTCTGGCCGCTTTCGCGGTGGTCTCCATCATGTTCGTCAGATTGATCAGAGTTTGGATGTCGTTCGGGTCTTTGGCTTTTGCCGCGAACTCCTTGGCATGCGGATAGAACAGGTAGCTGCATCCGGTGATTCCGAACAACACGAGTGAAAGTGAAAGCAGTCCTACAGCTCGCCTCATGGCAACCTCCCGATTGAAGATGGATGAATGCTCATCGGGTGACACGGAGACACTCCCCGACTCAGAACGTGCTGAACGGGGATTTCTTTTTCGCGCCCGAGGTCTATTAGACCGTGACCGGCACCGTCTTGATGGCTGCCTTGACTTGCGCCGCCATCTCAGCCGGAATGGAGTCCAGCTTATGGCACTGCTTGGCGTGGGTGGCCACGAGCTGCATCAGCTCCGCTTCGGTTTCCGCCCGCACTTGGAATCCGCAGCCGCCGGATGGTTGGACATCCAGACAGCCCAGTTGCTTATATTGTTTGGTCGCCATGGTCTCCTCCTCCTTTATAATTAGGTGAATGACAGGGGCTCTACTTCACACGGGTAAATTCAAACCGATGCGGCAATTCCTTCCCATCCTTGCTCAACATCCATTCCTGGGTGAAATGATCCTGATCCTGGAAGTTAAACGAGACTTTGTGCATGTGTGGATCTGTTGGCTTGGAAAGATTCGTAATGTCGACGAAGTGAAAGGCCAACGTCGTGGCATCGCTGTCAGGCATATCGGTTCGCATACGCGGCTGGTTGCCGAGCTTACAGTAATGAGTCAGCATCAGGCCGCCCTTATCCGCGTGATACATCGTCATCATGACCGGCGTTTGAGCCTTCGTCATCGTTTCCACCAGGCTCGTGCCGCCGCCGGTCCAGTGATAGGACACCGCCATCGGTTTTCCTTCCGGGTCTTTGCCTTGCCATTCGCCGACGAGTGAAGCCAGGGGGCCGAAGTTGTGCGCGGTCGAGGTATCAGCTTGCGAAGCCTGTAACGGTATCACGATAGGAGAGAACGCGAGAAAGAGGGTGATCAACCATTTCATGGCAGACCTCCTTAGATACGCGGTACGGTTTTTTGTAGTCAAGCACGTTCTCCAACTCAGGTCAACATTGCCCGCCCTCTGGCTTTGACATGGAGTAGAAGAACTCCTCCTTGACGATTTTTCCATTTTGAACTGCGTAGAGACCCGTTTCGTCTAGGGTCATGCGTTTCCCTGTGTGCTTCGGTGTGACGTCATACTTAAAATGCAGGATAAAACGGTCGTCGTTGGGATAAGGCCCGTCAACTGTGCCGCCGTGAATTTAATGATTGTCGACCCACCACTGATTCTTCGCCTTGATCTTCGCGATCCCCTTTTGCGTCTGTTCCATGCCCGGCATCGCACAGGCTTCGACACTCTCGATATTCGGCGAGTAAAAGCGATCGATGGCTTCTTGGTTCTTGCCCTGCCGGCACAAGGCGGC
The DNA here is from genome assembly GCA_015903945.1 of Nitrospira sp. Lineage (GTDB taxonomy): Bacteria > Nitrospirota > Nitrospiria > Nitrospirales > Nitrospiraceae > Nitrospira_D. Next base: position 30,744 of record JABMDL010000026.1, read on the forward strand.
CACTTCTTTTCCGATCTCCATTGCAGTCACGATGTCCTCCTTCTGTGGTGGGGAACGAACGGTGGATATTTCATGAGGTGCCTCCAGCGACGTAGGATAGTCGTTGAGCGGGGCGGAAATCGACTGAGGGAGTGTCCGATTCAACCCGTCGGAATCGGATAACACTTCTGCATGTGGATGAAGGCACCACAAGCCGGCAAGGTCGTCCTCCGTTCTGCTACTCCTGGTGACCAAGCACTCTTGCGACGCGGGGATGCGCAGCCGCATGTCCGGGCCTCGAATCTGAACGGGGATGGGGTTTGGGAGATTGAGCATGGCAAGGCCTCTTCACTCAGTCCAGTTCAGCCAGCCGCTTTTCCAGAAACCTCCGTTCCGGCTCCTGTTTCGTGAGAGCCAGGGCTAGCTCGTAAGATGATCGGGCATCCGAGGTTTCCCCCAGTCGACGGCAGAAGTCGGCCCGCGTGGCATGGGCCAGATGATACTGGGTTAACTCACTGCGCTCCAGGAGCGCATCGACCAGCTCTAAGCCTTTAGCCGGTCCATCACGCATCGCAACCGCGACTGCCCGGTTCAGCGCGATGACGGGCGATGGTTCTGGCCGCATGAGGAGATCGTAGAGGGCGACGATTTGAGCCCAGTCCGTTTCCCCTGCGCTGGACGCTTCCGCATGGACGGCAGCGATGGCGGCTTGCAAGGTGTAGGGGCCGATTCGCTTCATGGAGAGTGCCCCTTCAACGAGGGCGAGGCCTTCTCTGATGAGGTCTGGGTTCCACAATGACCGGTCCTGCTGCTCTAAGAGCACGAGATCGCCGTTGGCCGAGGTGCGCGCCTGTCTTCGGGATTCGTGCAAGAGCATCAAGGCGAGCAGTCCTATGACTTCGGGGTCAGGTAGCAATTGGACGAGGAGTCGCGCGAGCCTGATTACTTCAGTGGAGAGATCTGCTCTGGTGAGCGATGGGCCGAACGAGGCGGAGTAGCCTTCGACACTACGCAAAGCACGGCCTCGATACGCTCCGGTAAATCGGTTGGCGGAGGAACCTCGTAGGGGATGCGCGCATCACGGATCTTCGCTTTGGCACGCACGATCCGTTGAGCAATGGTCGCCGGTTTGGTGAGGAACGCGCGCGCGATTTCTTCAGTGGTGAGGTTGCAGACCTCGCGCAGCGTCATTGGGATTTGGGCTTCCGGTGACAGGGCCGGATGGCAACAGGTAAAGATCAGCCGAAGCCGGTCATCGTCGATGGGCTCGTCTGTCTGTTCCAGTGGATCGTTGGTGGTGGTCTCAATGTGTTTCGCGAGTTCGTTCAATGACGCATCATAGCGGGCACGCCGCCTCATGCCGTCGATGGCCTTGAACCGTCCGGTAGAGACAAGCCAGGCACGCGGATTGGCCGGGGTGCCGTCACGCGGCCATTGCCCCACCGCGACCGCGAAGGCTTCCTGTAAGGCCTCCTCGGCTGCGTCAAAATCACCGAGCAGCCGAATCAAGGTGGCGAGGACCTGTCGCGACTCATTGCGGTAGATCTCGTCAACCTTGATACGGGCTCCTATTGCTGTGTCGCCATTCATGTGGCCGTTAGTCTGCGCAGCCCAACTCCTTCATCGGGCGGCCTTCCACACTGCCAAAGCGCGCAGCTGGAAACTGAGCGGCAATGCGAATGGCATCGTTCAGGTCCGGGACATCGATCATGAGAAACCCACCCAACTGTTCCTTCGTCTCGGCGAATGGTCCATCGGTGGTCGAAGTCTTGCCCTCTCGAACTCGTACGGTCGTGGCGGTCTCCACTGGATGAAGCGGGGAAGCGGCGAGCAACTGGCCGGCCTTTTGTAGCTTATCGCAGTAGGACATGGCTTCACCCGAGATCGAACGCCGCTCGTGGCTGGGAAGTGTATTCAAGACCTTTTCTTCAAGGTAGACAAGGCAGAGGTATTTCATGTTGGCCTCGCGCGATTAGTGAGGGGTAACACTCCGTTGACATAGGATAGTCGTCATGCGATTCAAAAATCGACAAGCTAGCCCACTCTCATCTGGTTTCTGCCTGTGAAACCGGTTACAGTTCGTGCCACATGTGAGTCTGTCGTACAGGGTCTTTTTCGTCACTTCAGACTCAGGACATTAGAATTCTTCGATGGGGAAAAAGAGAAGGGAGGATTCATGGACAAGGGAAGCCCGCTGGATGCCATTACCCAACTGGTGAAGGCGATGAATGCGTGGGATTTGGATTCGGCCGTGGCTCTGTTTGATCCGGGTGCTGTGTTCGTGATCAAGCCCGGCATCGTCGTTAACGGAACGTCTGGTATCCGTCAGGCATTGGAAGGGTTTATGGCATTGAAGCCGACGTTGACGATCGAGGCACAGCAATTTGTGCAGTCAGGCGATGTCGCGCAATATTGCGCTCGGTGGAGCCTCACGGGCATCGATCCAACCTGCACCGCCGTGAAACTCGGTGGCCGCTCGTCCAGCATTTTGCGGCGCCAGCCTGACGGGCGGTGGCTATTTCTGGTGGACAACCCCTGGGGCACAGACATCGTGATGTAGGTCAGCCGACCTATTGTTGCGAGGAGAAGCGCAAGCCCGTTGGGGTTGGGGGCGGCACAACCGGATTGGTCGTGATCGTCAATGTAACGGGAACGACAACGTCCGACGCACCATTGGCCCTCAGGGTGACCGCTCCGCTATAAGTTCCCGCTGTTCGTGTTCCCGCCATAGCCCTCACAGTCACAGTTCCATTTCCAGTTCCTGATAAGGGAGTAAGCGTGAGCCAGTTGGAATTGTCACTCACGGTCCACGTCAGCGTCCCATCTCCGACATTGCTGATTGTCAGCAGTTGAGAGGGTGGATCGCTGCCCCCTTGTTGCATAATGAACGACAAGGCGCGAGGCGCCGTACTAATCGCTGGTGCCGTGGGAGGCGGAGGCGGAGGGGGAGGAGGTGGTGGTGGGGGCGGGGGCGGTGGCGGACTCGTAGGCGGTGAATAGATGGTGACTGTACTATCGACCGATTCATTGTTGGCAAAGTCATAGGCGGTTACAACGTAGTACTGTGTCACACTGGGCGTTCCGATGTTGAAGCTCGTGACTGTGCCCAGTGTGACGAGGAGAGTGGCGGTGCCGAAGGCGCGTCCACAGGGTTGACTGGAGCATTGATACACGCGATAGCCGGCGAGGTCAGGTTCCGCATTCGGGCTCCATGTGAGGGTAGCGCCCCAGGCTGCATCGCTAGCCAGTACGGCGATGGCGATCCATCGGGTTACTGATTGAAGGCGGCGGCATCGAGCATTGTCTGGTCGTGTCATGAAGAACTGGCGCAATGATCTTCCTCCAGTCTACGGATACAGCATCCTTACTTCCCAATCAGGCGCAACCACGGAAGAACAAGTCTGGGAAGTCGTGAACGTTCGCGTGAGTGGCGGCGGGCGCCCCTTACGCCGAGGCAGATCAAGCAAACGATGTGCCGCGCCATATGTGGAACTCATGGGAGGATGAATCCCTCATCGGGTTGGCATCGTTCCTTGTGACTCCAACGCGTGTTGTGGTGGGACGGGAGAGAGAATGCCTTACAAATTGACGAGATATTAACCGGAGGCCGGTGAAAACAATTGGTGTGTGTCATTGAGCGTGAAAGAAGTCGTACAGGATCAACGGATGGAACAAGGGCAAATCAATGAGGAAAGAGTGGAGCAAGTGTATGTGATGAAGGAATGCGCCTGCATCACGCGCAATCGATCGGTGGGAGCGGATGGTCGGTGTGCTGGCCACCAGTTCGGTTTCGCGATGCGCTCTCAAAGGATCTTAAGCAGCGTACCTATGGTTTGTCGGGACGGTACCATCGCCTATGCCTCTAGACAAGCTGTCGGGATGGCGAACGACCATGGGGCAGGGTGTTTCGGTTGCCCCTTCTGTAGGGAAACACATCGCGGCAAGTAGGTGTTTCCCTTCGCTCGTGCCGTTCGGTTCACTCAGAGAATGCCATTATTACACGGATGTCGAGAGAAGGCGGCGTCGGTACGGCTCTTGCTGGTAATACTTCCTCATCCATGGACGGCCTGAAGCCTGGAGACAACACGATGACCAGTCGTCCCGTTGAAACTGACGCCTCCCCAAGCGTGGAGCAGTCCTTTCCCCCTTTCAATCGGCGTCGTGAAGCCCGGGTTGAGGATCGCCATTGGTATACCTTCGAGATGTACGAATCGCACACAGCCGGGGCCGAGGCGGTGGTGGAGGGCAAAGTCCTCAGCCTGAATCGAAGCGCACACGGTATTCTCCTCTTGATGAGTGAACCTCCGCAAGTTCGGCAATTAATCGCCCTGTACAATCCTCAGCTTGGGTGGCATCGCTCGACAATGGTGTACGAAATCTGTTGGGTCCGTTCCGTGCCCATCGAGTCCGAGCGCAGTCAGTTTCTGGTTGGGTGTCGGCACAACATTACCGCAAGGTCACGATAGTCAGCCGCGGCCGTGAGCGAAGTCATGTTCGAGTAGGCCCCAGGGTCTTTCTGAGAAAAATTTCCGCCTTCCCGGGAGTCAAGAGATTCGGCATGGGGCCGATTTCCTGATAGCCCATCTTCTTGTAAAACTTGCGAGCATCCACATTGAAGTCCGAGACGCAGGCGAAGAGGTTCTTTGTCCTACCAAAGACGAGCTGTTCGACGTGTATCAGGAGCTGACTCCCGATACCTTGTTGTCTTGCCCACCCGGCCACACTCAAGAGTTCCAGATAGTCGCCTAACAGGAACTTTTGCCTGACGACGGCGATGCCTGCCACCCGGCCATCGAATTCGGCCACATAACTGTCTCGCCCCTGAGGGATCGGGCAAAACACGCGATCCCAGTCCGCTGCCGTGTAGCCAAGTGTCATCCACGGATCCGATGCGCCCAACAGCTGGACGACCGCTTCGCGATCTTCAGGCTGCATGGCCCTGATGCGCGGTGTCTTCATCGGGCCGGCTGCTTGCAATTCAGCAGGTCGCTGACGGTCATGGGGGTGAGCCCCTTGTGTGGGAAGATATCGGTGGTGAGACGCTCGATGACCTGGCGGGTTTGCTTGCCCTTCCCGTTGGCATGAAACACGATGATGCTGCCCGGTTTCGCGCGCTTGGTGACACGGTTCAGGATTTGCTCGGCCGACAAGGTGGGGTCCGGATCACCGGATTCGATGTTCCATTGGATGAATTGGAGCCCCAGTGCTTTGACGACGTCGACGGTCATGTCGTTGTACTCCCCATAGGGAGGGCGGAACAATGTCGCATGATGGGCATAGTGTTCGCGCAGGATTCTGACCGGACCGAGAATCTCTTCTCGTTGCTCTTCGGCACTATGCATCGGCAGATGGGCATGCACTTCCCCGTGAGTGCCGACCTCGAAGAACCCGATGCCGAGCAACTGGTCCGTTTCCTCCTCATGTTTGGTTATCCATTTGCCGGACATGAAGAACGTGGAAGGAATCCGGTGCTCAATCAAATAGTCCATCAAAGACTTATCGTAGCCTGACCCCTTCTTCACAGGACAGAGGTCAAAGGTCAGCGCAACCCCCGGACAAGCCGGCGGACCGGATTTGATGACTTGCGCCGGGCTCATGGCTGGAACAATGAGCGACAGACTGACGAGGTGAAGGAGGCTCCATAGCCAGACGGGTAATCGCCAACGCATGAACTCTAGTATACCTGAATGCGGGCGAATTGACCCATCGCGCATCGGGCTGGTACGGTAATTGCCATGCGACTACCGTCCTGGCAAATCGGATACGCGCTGGGGATTCCCATTCGCGTCCATGCCTCGTGGTTTGCGATCTTTTTCCTGTTGACGTGGGCGCTGGCGACCGACTATTTGCCGGACAGTCTTCCGGGGCTCCCGCCTGAACGGTATTGGGCCATGGGCGGTATGGCTGCCGTCCTTTTGTTTCTCTCTGTCCTGCTCCACGAGCTCGGCCATTCCTACGTCGCCTTGCGCTATCGAGTTCCGATCGACCGAATCACGCTGTTTATCTTTGGAGGCGTGGCCCATATGCGGAAGGAAGCGCCGACCCCGCTTGCGGAATTTCTGATCGCGGTGGCAGGGCCTGCCGTCAGCTTCGTGTTGGGAGCGGTCTGTCTCGGCTTCGTGGCCCTAGCGGAGCCGATCCCGCAGCAGCGTGGTCTGCGGGGCCTCGTCATTCTCAGTACCTTGCTGGGAGCGGTGAATGTGCAACTGGGGCTGTTCAACTTGATCCCAGGGTTTCCCTTGGATGGCGGCCGAGTCTTGCGCGCGGGACTGTGGGCGTGGGGGAAAGATTTCTATCGAGCGACGAAACAGGCGTCCATCATCGGCCTAGGGTTCGGCATCGTATTCGTGCTGCTGGGATTTGCCATGCTCGCTGGATCTGCGATGGGAGGAGCCCCCGCGTCGATGGCATCCAACGGCAGCTGGATTGCCTTGATCGGGGCGTTTCTGTTTGCCGCGGCGTTGGCGAGCCGACGCCAGGCCGCGTTGCGGCAGTCATTGGCGGCCGTTCCTGTTCGCAATCTGATGGTGACGACGGTTGTCTCCATCCCCTCTCAGTGCACCATCGAGGAGGCCGTGAACCAGTACTTCCAACCCTACGGATATGGCGGATTTCCCGTCTTGGACGATGGGCGGTTGATCGGGCTGATCACGGTTCACGAGATCCAAGCGGTGTCGTCGGCGGTCTGGCCCTGGCGACAGGTTGGGCAGGTGATGCGCCCAGTCTCACCGTCGCTCATTGTGGAACCGGACGCTCCGGTCATTCACGCCATGGAACACATGGCGCGGGAGGGATGGGATCGGCTCGTCGTGATGCAGGATGGCCAGGTCATAGGCCTGGTCACCCAGTCGGCGATCATGCATTTTCTGCAGCTGCGGAAACCGTGAATCGTATGTCGTACACGACGAGATACGGCCCCCCTTCACAGTCTTAGTCCGCCCGTGCCGCGGAAATATTTTGTGCGATCGCGACGCGGATGAGATGGACGACGAGTAAGAATCCATACACCACACAGAAGAAATTGAACGTCACACGGTAGAAGTCCATCATGAGAATCGGAAGGCACAGGGCGAAGAACAGGCTGGCGATGAGCGTGGCAAACGTCAGTCTGCGGCAGAATTCGTAGGAGGGCTCCTTGCCGACCGGCTTCAAGGCCCGGGCGTAGCGCTCGGCCCGCTGGATGCGGGCCTGATGCAGGGCATCGTCCGTCGGCCCCCAATAGCGGATGCGGAAATACCCATAGATGATGAAGAGCCAGGGCATGCACCAGAGGGGCCAGTAAAGAGGGCCGGCATAGCTCTCATTGCTGATGAGCGACGCGAAGGACGGGGCGTAAATCAACCCCAGTACGAGCGGCAGCACCCGTTCATCTCCCGGCCGTTCCCCGTCGGGGCCGCCGTGAATCAACTCCTGCTCGAATAACGGATAGCCGTATTTCAAAATGACCAGCGCGATGGCGGCGCTCATCGTCTTGTCCGGAATATACCGGACGCAGTTCTGGAACCAATTGACGATATACCAGCTGAGGCTCTCGCTCCAGCGCAGCCCGATGGCCGATTCCAGATAGAGCTGAACCGCCGCTTCCCAATGCTCGACCCGCACTCGCAGAGATTCGGCCACCTCCGGATTCAAGGCCAGCACGGAACTCTCGTGGAGTGCCGACTGCACGAGCGTGCCGGGGATGCTCATCACCACGGCTCCCATGACCCCGAAGGTCGTCAAGAACCACATATGGGTCAAGCCGGAGCTCTTGCTGGACCGCACGTACTTTTTGAAGCCCGCTTGCCTGGCCAAGGTGCCCCAGAAGAGGGCCCCTGCCATATTGACCAGCGACCAGGGAAAGATCACCACATCGGCGCCTGCTTCGGGGAAAAGCAGCCAATTCACGACCGAGTTTGAGAGGAGCGCAACGATGGCGCCCCACCAGGGGCCGAGCAGAAAGGCCACCAGGGCCGTGCCCGTCATATCCAGAAAGAGAATGCTCTCCAAGTGGCGGCTCAGGGTGAGGCCGACGTAGTTCAACAGCACGCCGGCCGCCACAATCACGCTCGTTTCGTTCAGCAGGAGATAGGACGAGCCTCGAAGCGGTTTTGTGGAAAAGAAGTCGATGCTGGCGATGCTCGGCGCCGAAGACCGGCTTGTCGTTTCGGCCCCCGTTCGTGCCGGCTGGGGCGAGGACGGCCTGTCGTTACCGTCTTTGTCCGGATAGCGACGTCGTTGAAAGTCTAGGAGTTTCTCCAGCACCGTCAGCAGCGCGGCGACGAATCCCGCGATCGTTCCGCCGAGCATCATGAGTTCTTTGCCGTATTCTTCGATCATGTGACAGGCTCCCGGTATGATCGGGTGCCATTGTATCGGGGAAGGGGGAACTCCGCCAGGAAAAGGCCAGAAGTTGCATGGGGATAAACCGGCTCCAGTCATGGCATTGAGCCGGTGCCTTGGCCGGATCGGGAAGATGCCGATGCGAACGAATTGTCAGGCCGGGTCAGCCGGGATGGAGGGTGAAATGTGTGCCCGTTGCTGGAGATTGTGAGCGACGATGGCCCCGAGCAGGAGGAGGCAGGCGGAATAATAGACCCACAGCAACAGCAGAATCACTTCCAGAAGCGAGCCATAGAGTCGGACGTAGACCGTCGCATATCCGCTGTACGTGACGAATAACAACTTGGCGGATACCCAGAGCAGGCCGAACGTGATTGCCCCTGACATCGATTCCCGCCACCCGGGTCGGCGGCGAGGCACGTAGCGGTACAGCAAACTGACGGCAAGAAAGGCCAGGACGAACGGCAAGGTGTAGGTCAATTGAAAATCATGGGCGGCGAGTGCCACGAGGTCCAGTCCCAAGATCCCAGGAGTATAGGATGTCAGAATGTTGATGGTTTGTGTGGCAACATACGCAATGATGAGCAGGAGTCCGGTGGCGCCGAGAAGGGCGATCGAAATGGCCGTCGAGATCAGGGGGTGCCGCCGCCGGGCGCTTTCAAACACCACATTGAGCGCGTAATCAAGTTCATAGAAGACCAGCCCGCCGAACCAGAAGAACGAGAGAAAGACCAGCCATCGCACACTATCCAGTGCGCTGATTCGATGGAGCTCGTTGGCTAGCCGCTCGCCCAGCGACGGGAGAAATCCTTTCAGGAAGCTTAAGAGAAAGTGCTCACCGATGACGTCTTGACTCACAAGAAAACTGATGCCGTACAACAGCAGAAACACGAGCGGAAACAGTGAGAGCAAAGAGAAGAATGCGAGCGACGCGGCCAGACTGGGGCACCCATGCCGCAGAAAAGCCTGTACGACATCGCGCAGGAAGCGGAAGACATTCATGACGGCCTGCATGCCGGCCAGCGTAGCATGAGCGGTGCCGTCCCGCACCTCATTCTCGATCATCCGGTGTTTATTTCAGGGGCAACGTCGCCTGCGCGGCGAGTTGAATCAGCGGATCGGGATAGATGCCGAAGATCACCACACCGGCGATTGCGCAGGCCAGCACGATGGAGAGGGTCGGCGACAGGACCAGCCGAGGCGAATCGGCTGTGATGGCGTCCGGTTCCCGCATGTACATGACCAGCACCAGGCGGAGATAGTAGTAGGCCGAGACGGCCGCGAAGATCAATGCGAGGACCGCCAGCCAGGTCATGTCGGCTTCCACTGCGGACATGAAGACGTAGAATTTGCCGATAAATCCGGCCGTCGGCGGAATGCCGGCCAGGGAGACCATGAAGACGAGCATCAGCAATGCAGCCACCGGCTGACGTCTGGCCAGGCCGGTAAAGTCTTCGATCTCTTCCCCTTCGATGCTCCCTTTGCGGAGCATGGCGACGATGGCGAAGGCGCCAAAGGTCATGAAGGTGTAGAGCGCCAGATACAGCAACACGCTGGCGATCCCGTGAGCGCTGTCCGCGGATCCACCCAGGCGCCCGGTCGCGACGACGCCGATGAGGGCATACCCGGCATGGGCGATGCTGGAATAGGCCAACATCCGCTTGACGTTGGTTTGGACCAAGGCCACAACGTTGCCCAGCACCAGTGTGGCGACGCAGAGCACCAGGAAGATCGTGGACCAGTCGGTCTTAAGCCCGCCCAGTCCTTCGGCGAAAACACGGAGAAAGGCGCCGAAACTGGCGGCCTTCGAGGCCACGGCCATGAAGGCCGTGACGGATGTCGGGGCGCCTTGGTAGACGTCGGGCGTCCACATGTGAAACGGGACGACGGCGAGTTTGAAGGCGAATCCGACCGCCAGCAAGATCGTGGCGAACAGGAGCAACGGATCATCCAGGCTTCGGCCGGCCACAGCGTCGGCGATGGCCGGCAAGCGGGTGCTGCCGGTGGCGCCATAGAGCAGGGAGATCCCGTACAGCAAGATGCCTGAGGAGAAGGCCCCCAGTACGAAATACTTGGCGGAGGCTTCCAAGGAACGGGGTTCCGAGCGTTTCAGCCCTGCCATGACGTAGAGGGAGAGCGACATCAACTCGGTGCCGAGATAGATCGCCAGCAACTCGGTCGCGGAGACCATCACCATCATGCCGCACAGTGCGAGCAGGACGAATGCGTAATATTCGCCGAAGTACAGCCGCTCCTCTTTGAGGTAGGAGTACGACAGCAGGACGGTCAGACCGGCGACAAAACAGAGCAGCAGTTTCCAAAAGCAGGCATAGGCGTCGATGGCGACCACTCCTCCGAAGGCGGAGGCGGGATACCCCATCTGCGATGCGATCAGCCCCATGCACACGGCCAACGTGCCGAGGCTCAGCCACGCCAGACCATCTTTCAGGTTCGAAGGCATCACCGGGTCGAGGATCAGCACGACGCATGCGGCGGCGATCACCAGCAGCTCCGGCAAGATGAGGAACAGGTCGCCCGGGGAGAAAAAGGTCATGGTGCGCGCACCTCCGCCGTGTCGAGCGTGACGCCGGTGAACGATGATGGTTCGCGCTTCTCCGGGTGCGGCATGATCACAAGCGCCGAGGCCTCACGCTCGACAGGCTGAATGAGCGGTTCAGGCTGCTGCGTGGCCGTTGCCGGAGCGGGCGCGGGCGGCGCCGTCCGTGCGATCACCTTCCCGACACTTGCATGCATGCGCGTCAACAGCGGATTGGGGAACAAGCCGATCAGAAATACCAGCACGACCAGCGGGGCTAATATGGCCATCTCGCGCGGAGTCAAGTCTTGCAGCTTCGGCAGCAACGCTTGCGACGGAACGCCGAACGCCACGCGCTGGACCATCCATAACATATAGGCGGCGGCCAGGATGATGCCCAAGGAGGCCAGAGCCGCCGCCGGTTTATTCATGAGGAAGGTGCCAGCCAGCACCATGAACTCCCCGACGAAACTATTGGTGCCCGGCAGCCCCAACGAGGACAGCGCGAAGATGACCAGGCAGGTGGCGAATCGTGGCATCGGTTTGGTCAAGCCGACATTGTCGGCGATCTGTCTGCTGTGCGTTCGTTCATAGATGACGCCGACGCACAGGAAGAGGCCGCCGGTCGTAATACCGTGATTCACCATCTGCATCACGGCGCCTTCAATGCCTTGGATATTGAACATGAACAGCCCCAGCGTCACGAATCCCATGTGGCTGACGCTGGAATAGGCGATGAGCTTTTTCAGATCGGTCTGGGCCAGTGCCATATAGGCGCCGTAGACGATCGCCACGATCGAGAGCACGACCATCAACGGCGTAAATGCCTGGGACGCTTCCGGCAACATCGGCAGACTGAAGCGCAAGAAGCCGTACGTCCCCATCTTCAACAGCACGCTGGCAAGAATCACACTGCCGGCGGTGGGCGCCTCCACGTGCGCATCGGGCAGCCACGTGTGGAAGGGGAACATCGGCACTTTGACGGCGAAGGCCGCAAAGAAGGCCAGAAAGACCCACATCTGCATGGTGTGGGAGTAGGTGCCTTGGGCCAACTCCTGAATGTCGAACGTGTGGCCGCCCTGGAAATAGAGGACAAGGATCGCCACCAGAAGCAACACGCTGCCCGCCAGGGTGTACAAGAAAAACTTGACGGCGGCATACAGTCGATTCGGTCCGCCCCACATGCCGATCAAGAGGTACATGGGGATGAGCATCGCTTCCCAGAACACGTAAAACAACACGAAGTCGAGGGCAGCAAACACCCCGATCATGGCACCTTCCATGATCAGCAGCATTGCCATGAAGTTCCTGACGCCGGTTTCGATGGACCGCCAAGAGATCAAGACGCAGAGCGGCATGAGCGCCGTCGTCATGAGTATGAGCGGCAAGCTGATTCCGTCCAGCCCGAGTTTGTATTGAATTTTTGGAGACGAGATCCATGCCGCCGTCTCGACAAACTGCATATGGCTCGACGATGGATCGAACCACCACCAGAGGGGGATCGATATCAGCAAGTCTGCGACCGTCACGACGAGGGTGATCAGCCGCGCGCCGGTTTCTTTCGCCAGATACAAGACGAGCGCGCCCGCCAGTGGAAGAAACACCAGCACAGTGAGCCAGGGCCATGAAGTGGTCATTCGTCAACCGTGATCCGATGAAAACAAGAACAGCCGATTCGCCTCATCCATCTTGCTGCCGGCGTAGGTCGGCGCGATACCCTAAAAGAGCAAAAACACCGTGGCGATGACGGCGATGCCGCATGCCATGGCCAACGCATAATGCTGGGTCTGTCCGCTCTGGATCAGCCGCAACAACCATCCGCTCCAGGCGAAGGCGCGAGCCACGCCGTTGACGGCTCCATCAATCACATTAACATCGATGTGTTTCCACAGTGCCGAAGCTGCAGCAAAAGTCGGCTTCACGAAAGCGACAGCATAGGCTTCATCCACATACCACTTATTCAAAGAAGCCTGATACAGGCTGTTCCACTGTTCAGACAGGCGGTCGGGGAGGCTGGGATTGAGCACATAGACGTAGTAGGCGCCGGCGATGCCGGCAAGCCCCATCAGCGTTGCGGCAAGCATCACCCCCATACCGGCCTGTCCATGTCCACCCGTCTGTTCAGCACCCGTGGAAAAGACGGGTTCTAAGAAGGAGGGAATACCGAGGTAGCCGGTCACAACGCTGAAGACCGCCAGAATCAGGAGCGGAATCGTCATCGTGCGCGACGGTTCATGGATATGATGCGCATGATGAGGATCGACGCGCGAGGGACCCCAGAATGTCACAAACACCAGTCTGAAACTGTAGAAGGCGGTCAGCAGAGCCGTCACCAGGCCTAAGAGCGCCAGGACTTGGCCCAGACCGCCCGATGCCCATGCGGATACGAGGATCTCGTCCTTACTGAAAAATCCCGCCGTGAGGGGAAAGCCGGCCAGCGCCAGTGAACCGATGACAACGGTCCAATACGTAATCGGCAATTTGTCCTTGAGGCCGCCCATGCGTCGCATGTCTTGTTCATGGTGCAGCGCGATGATGACAGAGCCGCAGCCCAGGAAGAGCAGGGCTTTGAAGGCCCCGTGCGTCAGCAAGTGGTACATGGCAGAGGCGTATGCGCCAAGGCCGCAGGCCATGACCATGTACCCCAGCTGGCTGACCGTCGAGTAGGCAACGATCCGTTTGATGTCGGTCTGGGTCAAGGCGATGGTGGCACCGAGGACCATCGTGGCGGCACCGACCAGAGCGACGACTCCCATGGCGGTCGGGGACAGATTGTAGAGCGGCGCCAGGCGCGCCACCATGAAGACGCCGGCGGTCACCATCGTGGCGGCATGGATCAACGCTGAAATCGGTGTCGGCCCTTCCATGGCATCGGGCAGCCAGACGTGCAGCGGGACTTGCGCGGACTTGCCGATGGCGCCGGTAAACAACAGAAGACAGATGAGGGTGAAGATCGACACGTCCCATGATCCGCCGACGAGACTCAGGAGATTGATGGTCTGATCGGCGGCCCCGTGCGCAGCGGAGAAAATCTCCTGGTAGTTCAGAGAGCCGAAGCTCGACCATACCAGCAGGAGGCCCAGGATGAAGCCGAAATCGCCGACGCGATTGACCAGAAAGGCCTTCGTGGCGGCGGCGCAGGCTGAAGACCGTTCGTACCAGTGCCCGATCAGCAGATAGGAGCAGAGGCCCACAGCCTCCCAAAAGATGAACAGCTGGAGGAGATTGTCGGCTAACACCAGCATCAGCATCGAGAAGGTGAACAACGCGATGTAGGCAAAGAAACGGGCGTAGCCGGATTCTCCGTGCATGTAGCCGATTGTATACACGTGCACGAGCGAGCTGACTCCTGTAACCAGGAGGAGCATCACGGCCGTCAGCCGGTCGATATAGAGGCCGATGTGTGCGTCAAGCGTGCCGGATGCGAGCCAGGTGTAGAGGGGGATCGTCACATAATGTCCGTCGGCTGCCTCCATGAATGCAAGGATGGACAGCAGGAACGGCACCACAACGGCCGGCACCGCGACCAGATGGGCCATCTCCTTGATCCAACGGCCGCCGAGGCCGAGGATGAGGAAGGATGCCAGGGGGAGGAGCGGGATGAATGCGTACATCATGGAGAAAACTCGTCGTTCGTCGTTCGTCGTTCGTGAAGCGTTAACTGAGAACAGTCAGACACAGTATTCTTGCCCTTTGCGAACGACGCTTCACGCTTCGCGAGATACGAGTGCATTACCATTTCAGCAGATTGAATTCTTCGACATTGATGGTGTCCTTGGACCGGTGGATCGCCACTACGATCGCAAGGCCCACTCCGACCTCGGCGGCCGCGACGGTTAACGTGAAGAAGACGAAAATCTGGCCCCCTAAGTCGTGAAGGTACTCGGCAAAGGCCACGAAGTTAATGTTGGTGGCATTCAGCATGAGCTCGATACAGAGCAGAATGACGATGATGTTTCGACGCACCAGCACCCCGACGAGCCCGGTGAGAAACATAAACGCACTCAAGATGAGATAGTAGTGAATGGGGACGCTCATGATGGCGGCGATTCAGACAGATCTTTCTTGGAGAGCACAATGGAGCCGATCATCGCCACAAGCAGAATCAGCGAGGCGACCTCGAAGGGGAAGAGGTAGGATGTATAGAGGAGCTGGCCGATGGCTTCGGTGTTGCCTGCTTCGGACGGAGACGATGAGGCGGTGCGTTCCACGGTGGAGCCAAAAGAAACGCCGTGCTGTCCGGCCAGTACGGCGATTTCCACGATGATCGCGCCTCCGATCAGGAGCGATCCCCGTGATTGTATATGGTACCGATCCGGTGTTTTCTCCGTGAGGAACATCACGGCGAAAAGGTAGAAAATCAGGATGGCGCCGGCGTACACCATGAGCTGCACCGCGAACAAGAATTCCGCGTGCAGGGTGACGTACAGGCCCGCCACGTGGAAGAACATGACCAGCAGGGAGAGTGCGCTGTAGACCGGATTCCTGAGCGCCACCACCAAGACAGCGGTCAGCGCGATCACGCCGGCGAAATATCCGAAAAACACATACGCCACGATACCATCTCCTGACGCACACCCCAGACTCGGCACGATCCGCACGGCGCACCGGAGGGGGCTGCCCCGGGGAGCGCAAGACGCCCACGTCGATCAATCCGGTTTGGGCGGCACGTGCTTGAATGCCACATTGAAGAACGCTGTGTTCGGGTGTTGGAACTCCAAGCGTTTCTCGCGGACCGGAAACGACCGGTCCCCGATCGCAAGGAGTTGCTGTTTGTTCAGGTGGAGTTGCCGCTTGTCATACACGGCCCATTCGAATTCCCGTGTCATGCCCAGCGCGTCGACGGGGCAGGCATCCACGCACATCCCGCAAAAGAGGCAGCGAGTCATATCCATGTAATACTCTTTGGAGTAGCGCTTCGTCGGCTCTCCGGGAACTTCGGCGCTGACGACGCGGATGACGCGCGACGGGCAGGCTGCTTCGCAGAGATCGCACCCCACGCATTTCTCGGTTCCGTCATCGTAGCGCAGCAGCGCGAGCATGCCGCGATAGTTGTCCGGGAGCGTGCGTTTCTCGTGCGGGTACTGCAACGTGACCGGCTTGTAATGGAGCAGATGCATGAGCGTGGCTTTCATGCCGACGAAGATTTCGTAGAACGTGATGGTCTTGAGCCACTCGCGCAGGTTCAATTGTGTGGGGGCTGCCGACGGGGTCGTCATTTCGTTCCCCTCCTACTTCAGTTGCTGGGCGATGAACACCGCGATCGAGGTGACCACGATGTTCGCCAGAGCGATTGGCAGCAGTACCTTCCAACCGAACCGCATGAGCTGGTCATAGCGCAGTCTCGGCAGCGTGGCCCGAAGCCAGAAAAAGAGAAACAAGAAGGAATAGGTCTTGAAGGCAAACCACATCGTATTTTCGATCCAGGCTAAGGATGGAAGGCCGATGAGACTCAGCAGCGTGCCGGGATACGGGGCGTTCCACCCGCCGAGAAACATCGCCGATGCCACGCAGGACACCAGGACCATGTTGGCATATTCGGCGAGGTAGAAGAACGCGAAGCGCAAGCCGCTGTATTCGGTAAAGAACCCGGCGACCAGCTCGCTTTCGGCTTCCGGCAAGTCGAACGGGACGCGGTTCGTCTCTGCCACCGTTGAAATCACGTACACGACGAGGGCGAAGATTTGCGGGGCCGGGAATGTGAAGGCGTTCCAGTTCCAGAAACCGCCCGCCTGGGCATTGGTGATGTGCACCAGGCTCAGCGACCCGGAGAGAATCAAGACTCCGACAATGGACAGCCCGACGTTCAACTCGTAACTGATGATTTGCGCGGCCGATCGCAGTCCACCCAGCAGCGAATATTTGCTGTTGGAGGCCCATCCGCCGAGGATGATCCCGTAAGCGCCGAGGGAGGCAAAAGCCAAGATGTAGAGAATGCCGATATTGATGTCGCTGATGACGAACGGTTTTATTGAGAGACCGCCGAACTCCCAGGTCAGGTCCGGGCCCCACGGGATGACGGCGAATCCGATGAACGCCGGAATCAGCGCGAGCAGCGGCGCCGCGGTGAAGAGGAACTTGTTGGCCCCGGCGGGCACGATATCTTCCTTGAAAAAGAGCTTAATGGCGTCCGCGAACGGCTGGAGAGAGCCATAGGGGCCCACTTCCATCGGTCCCATGCGATCTTGCATCCAGCCGAGGACTTTCCGTTCGGCGAGGGTGAGCAGGAGTACCGTGATGATCACGATGCCCACGATGACAGAAATTTGTGTCAGAGTAATGGCAACGCGCAGCCCTAATTCAGTCACGATACGACTCCTGGCTAGCTGAGGTAGTGGTAGACATTGTCGAGCAGCCTTCTTACGCCACCTTAATCACCGAGACGGACGTCGTTCGAATTGATGGTGTGCGGGTGACGGGATTGATAACACAATAAAACAGCCGCATGGCCTCTGTGCCAAAGTGGTCTGGAAACCAGGCCTGTCCTTGGGGCACCCGTTCCAGCACCTTCACCGGTATAGTCAGTTCCCCATGCGCGTTGGACAGGCGGACCCAGGCTCCATTTTGAAGCCCATAACGCGCTGCGTCGCGTGGATTGATCCGTAGGGTACCGGTACCCTCCACCTGCATCAGTCCTTTGGCACGGGTTGAGAGTTTCCCGGAATGGAACAGGCTCTGCACTAATTCCAGCTGTAAGATGCCGTCCGGCCGAGCCGACGGGACGTTGAGCTTGTGTCGCGCCGCGAGATCGTGTTCGTATCCGCCGGAGAGATACCGGTCAACGACGGTCCGATCAACTTTCGGTGGAACAGGGGACGGCCCAAGCGATCCATAGCCGGGAATCAGATTTCTGATTTCTTTGAGGATGTCCCGGCTCTCGGTGTATTCAAGCGGCGTTCCCATTAAGTAGGACAGCGCGACGAATATTTCCCAATCGGGTCGGCTCTCCCCAATCGGTTCAATGGCGGGGCGAACGGCCTGGACGTGTCCCTCCGTATTGGTAAATGTGCCACTCTTTTCCATCGAGGATGAGGCGGGGAGGACGACATGAGCCAGCGAGGCGGTTTCGGTGAGAAACAGTTCCTGACAGACCAAAAGGTCGAGCTTGCGCAAGGACTCGTCGACACGCAGGTGGGCGGGGAGACTGCCCACGGGATTTTCGCCGACGATGAACATGCCTTTCAGAATGCCGGCTCCGGCCCGATCCAGCATATCGACCAAGGAGGCTCCGCGGTGGGGGGGCGGCTCCGCCTTCCACAGCGACGCGACTCGATGGCGGCCCTCTCGATCGGTGAGGTCGAACGGACCTGGCAAGAACTCTGCCGTCGCCCCCATTTCCACAGCGCCTTGATCGTTGTTTTCCTCCGCCAGAGGGGCAAAGCCGCAGCCAGGCTGATCGAGTTTTCCGAGGAGCAGGAGCACGTCGAGCAGGTTCAGGGACGCGCTGTATCCCCGCTCGCTGCGCAGGAGGCCTTGTCCCGCCAAGATGACCACCCGTCGGCCGGCCGCCAGCGTCTTCGCGGCCTCCGTATAGGCATCCGGGCCCCATCCAGTGACGACACACACCGTTTCCCATGACAGTTGCCGCAATGAATTGGTGAGGGCGCTGAGATAGGCTGGCTGTTGCTGTGCCAGATCCGGTTGGACCAGGTTCTGCTCGACGATCGCTTTCAACAGGCCCAAGACCGCATCGTTCATGTGCGTGGTCGACACACTGAGATGGTGGCGCGAAAGATTGGCGATGTTGCTCACCGGTTCGATGCACGGCTCCAGGGCCTCGATCGTCACGAGCGCGGCGCCGTGCTTCTTGACGGCCTCTTTGACTTTGAGGCCGGTAATGGGATTGGTTTCCGTGATGTTCGTACCCACCAAAAGCAGCACATCGGCGGCCACGATATCGTCGAAGCGGACAGTCCACCGGTGCGTACCTTGCACGCGCCGCATGGCGTAGAGGCTATTCATGTGGCCATAGCGTGCGCTGCTGTCGATGTCGTTCGTGCCGATAACCAAACGCATGAATTTCTGGAAGAGATACAATTCTTCGTTGGTGCATCGGCCTGAAATCAGGCCGCCGAAGCTTTGTCCGCCATGGGCCGCTTTGATGGCCCCGGCCCGCTCCGCGACGAATTCCAGTGCTTCTTCCCACGTGGCTTGCGAGAGGCTCCCATTGCGCCGGAGGAGCGGATGGGTCAGCCGCTCCGGATGAGCGGCCGCATGAAAACCAAAAAATCCTCTGGCGCAGAGGTCGCCGTTATTACGCCCGGCACCGTGCGCCGAATTGACTTCGATCAGTTGGTTGTCCTTTGTTTGGACGGTGATCTGGCATCCGTCGCCGCAGTACCCGCAGATGGTGTCGGCCCGTTTCAGCATCCAAGGACGGTATTCGTACATGGAGAGCCGGCTGGTAATCGCTCCGACCGGGCAAATTTGAACGCAGCCCCCGCAAAACTCACAATCGAGCGGGTGCGGGCCAAAGTGTTTGATTTCGGTCATGGTGCCGCGTCCGGCCGGAGCCAGCGCCTTCACATCCATGACTTCGTCGCAGTAACGGACGCATCGTAGGCACTGCACACAGCGGTTCATCTGTGTCTCGATGAGCGGGCTGAAGTACTCCTTTGGGAAGATCCGCTTGGTCTCCATGAACCGGCTCGTGACCGTATATTGATGGGAGAAGTCCTGAAGGTCGCATTTCCCGCCTTGATCACAAACCGGACAATCGAGCGGATGGTTGGCCAGAATGAACTCGAGGACGGATTTATGGGCGTCGTTGACCACTGTCGTGGCGGTCCGCACGCTCATGCCTTCGTCCGCTGGGGTGCTGCACGCCGTTTGGAGTTTGGGCATCTTCTCGATTTCCACCAGGCACATGCGGCAATTCGCGTCCGGCTTGAGCTTCGGGTGGTAGCAGAAGTGCGGAATCATCACGCCGATTCGCCGGGCGGCTTCGATCACCAGCGTTCCTTTCGGCACCTGCACTTTCGTGCCGTCAATCGTGAGACTCACCATTTGAGTAGTGGGGGGCGTCATAAGAACCCTATAGAACCCTATCTGCTGACAAGCTGACAGGCTGACAAACGGACCCCGAACCTTTTCAGCCTGCTCGCTTGTCCCTTGTCAGCTTCCATCACCCTCTTGCCACCGGCTCCGGCATCACGAGGTTCGCCGCTTCCGCCTCCCGGATCAGCGCGACGTATTCCTCCCGCCAATACTTCAGGGTACCCTGAATCGGTGCCACTTCTGCGTCCCCGAACGCGCAGACCGTGCGGCCGGCGATGTTTTTGCACAGATCCGACAAGGTTTCAAGGTCTTCCATCCGCCCTCGTTTGGCGATGATTCTCCGCATCGTCTGGACGAGCCACGAGCTGCCTTCCCGGCACGGACTGCATTTGCCACAGGACTCGTGATAGAAAAATTCCATCAGCCGGAGCGCCGCCCAGACCATGCTGGTCCCTTCCTCCATCACTGTGACACCGCCTGAGCCCAGCATCGATCCCGCTGCCGCCACGGACTCGAAGTCCAGTTTCACATCGAGGTGCGCCGGTGTCAGAAACGGCGCCGAGGCTCCGCCGGGAATGAATGCCTTGATCGGTTTGTCCGAGCGCATTCCACCGGCGTGTTCGTAGACTAATTCTCGGAAGGTCACGCCCATCGGAACTTCATAGTTGCCGGGGCGCTTCACATGGCCGCTCACACAGAACACTCTGGTGCCGGTACTCTTGGGCGGCGAGCCAATCGACGCAAACCACTCGGCCCCTCGCGTGAGAATATGCGGCAGGTTAGCCAGCGTTTCGACGTTGTTCACCACGGTCGGCTTGTTGTACAGGCCGTGCGTGGCTGGAAACGGCGGCTTGATGCGGGGGAGGCCGCGTTTACCTTCGAGCGATTCCAGGAGCGCGGTCTCTTCGCCGCAGATGTAGGCACCCGCCCCCCGATGAACCCACACCTCTACATTGATACCCGTGCCGAGAATGTCCTTGCCGATATAGCCGGCGGTCCGCGCCTCATCGATCGCCCGTTCCAGAATCTTCGAACAGAGCACCAGCTCGCCGCGGATATAGATATAGGCGGATTCCGCGCCGATCGCGTAACAGGTGAGGACGATGCCCTCCAGCATCTGATGCGGGTCACGCTCCATCAGCTGGCGGTCTTTAAACGTCCCGGGCTCGCTCTCGTCGGCGTTGCAGCAGAGATAGCGGGGACCGTGATAATCCTTGGGGAGGAACCCCCACTTCACACCGGTCGGAAATCCAGCCCCGCCCCGGCCCCGCAATCCTGATTTTCGGACAGTGGCGGTGACATCCGCCGGAGCAGTCCTCCCCACTGTGGCCCGCAGAGCTTGATAGCCACCGGTTTTTTCATAGTCGGCCAGTGACCCGGTGTATCCGGGCTGCATCATGTTTTTCAATAGGATGAGTTCGTGCTGGGACATCGTTAATCTCGTGCAGCGTCGTTCGTGAAGCGTGAAGCGTCAGACCCTCCGGATTTCCTGCCTGCGAACGACGAGATACGCATCACGCGCCCTGCTTCTCGGGCGCTGGTTCCGGCCACATAAACGGGCCGCTCTTGAGCGCACTGGTTCCCGTCGAGCGAAGATCGTATAGAATGCGGTCCAGTTTGTCTTCGGTCAGACGCTCATAGTAGTCGTCATTGATCTGCATCATGGGGCCGGTCCCGCACGCGGCCAAACATTCCACCAGGCAGAGGCTAAACAGTCCGTCGGCTGTCGATTCGCCCGGCCCAATTCCCAGCTTTGCCTTGATCCATTCGAGTACGGTATCCGAGCCGACGAGCGCGCACATGAGGGACTTACACACTTGAATGTGAAACTTGCCCACCGGCTTGAGATTAAACAGCGTATAAAACGTGATCGTCTCGTACACTTGCGGCGGCGTCAGTCCGAGGAGCTGTGCGATCTCTTTCATGGCCGCTTCCGGCACATAGCCGTGGTCCCGCTGCGCCAGATAGAGGAGCGGAATCAACGCCGACCGCTTCACCGGGTAGCGGCTCAATAGTTCGGCTATTTCGTCCTTGTGTTGTTCTAAGAACGTCATGGCTCCATAGTCCTGGTGCTGACAAGTGCGCATGGGGCAAGCTGACAAGTTGCGGATGTCAGCCTGTCAGCGCTCTTTCTTGTCAGCCGCTCGTGCCTCACCGGTCACACTCCCCCATCACGATATCGTAGGTACCGAAGATCGTAATGATGTCCGAAATCAAATAGCCGCGCGCCATGTGGTCGAACGCGCCCATATGGACAAAGGAGGGCGAGCGGATCTTGAGCCGGTAGGGACGGGGGCTGCCGTCGCTGATGATGAAAAACCCCAGTTCGCCCTTGGGAGCTTCGGTGGCACAATAGGTCTCGGCCTTCGGGGGCTTAAATCCTTGCGTGAAGATGATGAAATGGTGGATCAAACTCTCCATGTCGCGCATCACTTGCGGCTTGGGCGGGGGAATATATTGCGGGATATCGGCGATGATCGGTCCCTGCGGC
>JABMDL010000027.1 GCA_015903945.1 Nitrospira sp.
CACCAGCCACCCCATCCAGTAAAAGTACCGCTTCAGCTCGGTCTTCTGATCCAGGTTCGCCAGGTTCCGGTCCCGCGTCGCCCAGAGCCACCCGATGGTGATTGCGAAGAAAGCGGCATTGGCCAAAATGTTAAAGCGCCACAGCCCCATCCACACGGATTCGAATTCCGGCGTCATCGAATCCAGCCCGTGGGAATAGCCGAACGCCCGCTGGTACAGCACCCAGAATACCCCGATCCCCAGCATCGCCAACCACCCGATCTTCACCGGCCGGGAATCGTACCACTGCGAGATGTCGTACCCTCGCCCCGAACTGTCTGCAGCCATGTTACCTACCTCCTTCGGTTAGTTATGGATTATGACTACGACGACCCTCTACTCAGGAAAGATTATGCTGTGAATAGCCCCGCCCATTCATACAAATGTGTGAAGGTTTCCCCTCTTCACCGGTCAGAAGTATCCGACAAAGCTCCGCCGTGAGTCAAGAAAAATATCCGGCTATCTGGCATGGAAACATCATCAGGAGAGCCATCTGAGAAGGGAATCCAAACGGCGCATGTATACGCCTGCGTACGGATGATGTCAAGTGCCGTGGAGAGGTGGGGTGGTCACTCAACTAACAGAAAGCTTAGGGCTTTTTCAGATCAGCAAGGGGCATTCCAGATTTATGGGTTGGGTCAGTGAACGTGGTCGCCCGGAGGAGGCAACAACTCTCCTTCCCGGTTGAGCTGCTGAATCTGCTGCAGCAGGAGATCGAGATCTGCCCACCCGGGGTTTTCCCCTTCGGGAATCCAGCGCGCCCGTAAAAAACCGTATCGGTCGAAGAGAAACTCCATGTGCTTCGGCAAGGTCCCTTCTCCGAACAAGTCCGGCTTGGCGATCGTCCGCCTGAATAAGGCATAGCTGCGGGTGATTTCATTCGCGCCTTGGGTGACGATCGGGAGAGGGAGATAGGCTGACAGGGCCTCTGCATCATCAGGATTGAGGTCGTTGACGGGTACGGGCAAAACCGCTGTCTGAGTGCTGCTGATCGTGGAATAGGCCGTCCGAAGTTGTGCGAGCCGCTCCTTCGATTCCGGCCAAGAAAAGAGCACCAGGAGCACCGATTGTTTGCGGCGAAAATCTTTGAGAGTTCCGCTGGATCCATCTTGGGTCGAATAGGAGAAATTGGGAGAGACCATGAACGGCTGGCCAGGGAGGATACGGGAGTTGATGATGCGAGCCTGATAGCCGCGGGCGTTGGCATGGAGGAAGTTCAGCACATCCCACCGCTCTTCCTCGGAGAATTTCTCGCCGAAGGCGGGCATGACTCCGTTGAATCGGCCGTAGGTCAGCCAATGGAAAAAGTCGCCTGCGGTATGCATGGCGGTATGAGGCTCGGTCAGGAGATCGACCGGCTGTTTCGGCAGGGTCTTGGCCAAGACTCCATTGCCCTTGGCTTGCGGGCCGTGGCAGGGGACGCAATTCGCGGCAAAGAGGCCGGCTCCGTTAGCGATGGAAATGGCGTCAAACGGAACAGGAGTTTTTCGGTACGTCTCAGGGTACGATTGGACAGCGATGGGATAAAAGGTCGAAGCGATTCCCAATATGCCCAACAGGGCCGGAATCGCGATGCGCCGCAGCACCCCCCACTGCCTGGTGCGGCCAAGAACGAGCATCGTTCCCGTGAGGATCAGTAGGGCCACGCCGATTCCGACGAGCGTTTGCACCAGCCAGTCGTCCCAGGTCGCATCGATCGAAAATCGGAACGGGTACGGCCAGTGATCGATGGTTTCATGCTTCGCGGGCACGGCGTTCGCCAGCAGGGTGGCGACGATGACGAGCAGCACTGCCAGCGAGAATTCGATGGTTAATTTGCTTTGTATATGATGCGAAGCCGGGGGCGCCAGGCGCCCGGTGCGCTCGAGCGACGGCACCCACACGAAGTGCGCGCGCGCCGCGATCAAGAGGATGACAGCCAGCAGCGTCAGTTTTGTGTTCAGCAGCCACCCATATGCCGTGGCGAACAACGCAGCATAGTTGCCGCCCACCATCCGGTCGGCAACCACGAGGCCGGTGGCCACAATGACGACCATCACCGGGAGCGCGACGGATGAAAACTGCTTCAAGAGCGTAATGCCGGACCGCTCCATCGATTCGTTCTGGTGTGTTTGGGCGGAATACATCAGGACGGCCAGCACGCCGGGCAATCCACCGAACCACACGCTCGCTCCGATAAGATGCAGCGCATAGGGGAGGATCGCGACTATCGACTGTTCTTCGGCTGCCGGGTGGCTGGCAAACGAACCGATGGCAAGCGTCAGGGAAGCGGCGACCGCACAGACTACGTAACGCCACGATGCGCCGAGCGACGTCCGCGCAAACCAGGCGAGCCCAAGCACCACAAGTGCGCTGGTTTCGCGCAGGGTCCAGATGAAGCCGATCCTGGTTTTTTGGAGAAAGTCCAGCCAGGCTCCGGGGTGCCAGAGGTTTTCAGAGACACCTGTTGCTTGGGCCGTCGTCGCAGCCAGCAACCCCAGCAACCCCAGGAGAACCGTCGTGGCGAGCCACGGAAGGGCCCGTTTCAGTCGGGTCAGGTAGGGGTTATCGGAAGAGAGACTCTTCCCCTCGGCGATGGCCAGAAAGACGCATCCGCCGATCACAGTCATGTTGGAGGCGAGTTGTAGGAAACGGAACAGCGCCTCGGCGGCCTCGATCATTTCCCTTGCACTTTGCCCTTCACTGTAAAGTCGAAGGCGGAATCGACTACATGGCCGTCGACCGACAGCACTCGAAACTTGACTGAGTATTTGCCGGGCGCCAATTCCGGCAGCGGGAGGACGATGGATTTTGGGTCATCCGAAACAAGTGTTGGTTTGGCATCCGTGACGGGATGTTTGTCCGCGTCGAGCACCGTCAGCGATGCATAATCGCCCTCGATGTCTTCGTTGAACCAGAGCCGGACCTGCCCCGGGGCTTTCGCGAGTACGGCGCGCCGTGGCGGCTCCGCTTTCACCAACATTGAGTGGGCCAGTGCCGGCGGAGCGGCGGAACCCAACGCGATCAGTACCCCTGCCGTGGTCAAGACACTCCGTAGGAACGTACAAATCGTCGATGGCCTCATCCTCACATCTCCCCTCATGCCAGGCCGTGCGCGGAGGGCCGTGCCCGGCTACGTGGACGACTATTCCGGCGCCGTGACTCGGTGCGCCGGCCGGCCATGCCTACGAAGAAACGGTTGCTGCGGAAGGTTTGCGCCGGTCGCGAAGTCCGTAGAACACCGCCACGGCGATGACCACGGCGAGCGGCACAATGATCATGAGGTAGTGCGTCAAGTGCGACACGGTTCCCGTCTCACCGACCGAGAACCGAAGTCGGGACAGGTGCTCCTGTTTGTCCCCGATCGATACCAAACCGACGAACTTGCCGGGCTTGTCGAAATTGTGTTTCACGTCGATGGAACCGGTCGGATACACCTTTGCGGGAACGTGCACGACGGTGACGGATTCGAGATTGGCCTCCGAGCCGGTGTCTTGGATGATCCGCACTTCGACCGGTATAGAGCGGAGTTCCTGCTCGACATAGTCGAACACCAAGACCGTATTGCCGGTGCCGGGCATTTCCTGGCAGAACTGCTGGTCGTAATACGCATCGGGCTGGTAGCCATTGAAGTACATTTTATAGGGGCCCACATGGAGCACGCAGGTGTCTGTCGCCAGCTCGTGCCCGTGCTGGGCTTGTGCCGTCAATGGGGTGCTCAGGGCGAACGGGACCAGGCAGATTGCGGCACGAATCAGAGATTGAAAAGACATCATGAGTTCCTCACTTCTCTCATGCCCGAGCATGCCTGCCGCAGTACGACGGGCATACGAATCATGAACGGCGTATGGCCTAGGACGCGACAGCTTCCGATGGTTTCCGGCGGCTGCGTGTCAACAGATAAATCACGCCGACGATGGCGACCGCCGCAACTGGCACCATATAAATGTTCAAGACTTTGGAAAAGACCTTGGGATCTCCGACGGAGAACGGAAAGCGGGAGACATGTTCGCCTTTTTCTCCCACGATAACCATGCCGACGAATTTGCCCGGTTCCGGGAAGGTGTACGTGAAATCGATTGAGCCGCTTGGATACACCTTGGCCGGCAGGTGCAAAACCGTAATAGCATCAAGGTTTTGCTCGGTGCCGGTATCCTTGATGATTCGAACCTCGGCCGGAAGCGAGCGAAGCTCCTGCTCAATATAGTCAAGGACGACGATCGTCTGGCCGGTGCCCGGAATGTCCTCGCAGAATTGTTTCTGTTGCGTGTTGGCGGGCTGATAACCCGTGAAGTGCATCATGTACGGCCCGACCGTGAGCTTGCACATATCTTCGGCCATCGACAGGCCGCCATGGGCGTGGGCCTCCGTGGCCGCGAACGTTCCGCTGACAATGACTGCGCATCCGACCCCGAGTGCACCGCGTAGGAAAGATGTCATGACGATCCTCTTGTTATGAATGACAGAATTGATGGTTGTAGGTATCCGTGGCGTGCTCCCACTCCGATGGTTGTTCGAATGATGGCCGAGCAGGACTACGGCGCGGTGCGTCGGGAGGCCCACCATCGGCGCATTCGCCCGGACTTTGAGAGTTCATAACCAACCAAGGCCAATACTAACAACACCATCAGCGGCCCGACCGCCTTGCGGCCGATCTTCGAATAGTCAACCTGCTGGACCCGCAACAGATAAGACGAAGGGCTCAAACCCTCCGCTGTAATGATCAGTCTGTAGAATCCCTTTTCCAGGTTGGCTTCGCCTCGTACCACTCCGTCCGGGTGAGAAGCCGGTTTCCAGTAGGCAACCGTTTGATCCTCTTCTTCCTTCCCACCCTCTGCCTGTCCCTTGACGATCCTCACACCCAACGGCAAATTCCGCAGGCTCTGATCAACGAGATCGACGACTAAAAACGTATCACCGACTCCGGGGATTTCCGTGCAGTACTGCGCTTTGGGCTCATATTGCGGCTGGTACGCGCTGAAATGGACCATGTTGCCGCCGAGGCGGCGCACGCAGATGTCGTCCTCCATTGTCACGTTACCGTGGGCCATTGCCGACGTCGGGAAGAAACCACCGATCAGAAGGCAGAGGGCAGCGGCTCCTTGAATGATGCGTTGGATCATAGCTCTACCATAGGGGAACCGACCTCGGTGCTCCTGGCAATACACAACCCTAGCCGACGTAATCCAAAATCAGCCGCCTAATCCGTACAACCACTGTGCGGGGCAGGACTGACAGATCACGCGACGAAAAGAAATCTACCACTCCGGAACAGCGCGTTGCAAGAGTACTGATCACCGCGCGGGTCAGATTGAAAATCGTTCTCGGCGACACTGAGAAACAGGATCATATACGCACAACCCGGCAGTTGACGGAGGGCGATAGTGCGACAATAATGAGCTTGCATAGTCGTGTGAAACCGATAAGATGAGGGAACCTGGAACGGTCATCTTACTTGAGGCGAGGAGGCGACATATGAAAGCCAAAGAAGGCGTGGTCAATATCCTGAACAAAGTCTTGACGGCGGATCTTACCGCCATTAACCAATATTTCGTTCACGGGAAGATGTGTGAGAATTGGGGGTATGAGCGTCTGTACCACAAGGTTCGCGAGCGCAGCATCGACGAAATGAAGGACGCCGATGAGATCATCGGCCACATCCTGTATCTTGAGGGCGTCCCGAATGTGCAGCGCATGAATTCCGTCCATGTCGGCGAGACGGTGCCGGAACAATTGAAGCTGGATCTCAAGGCCGAGCAGGAAATGCTGGCGCTGCTGAGCGAAGGGGTCGCCCACTGCACGAAAGTCATGGACTTTACGACGCGCCATATGTTCGAAGACATGGCGAAAGACGTCGATGCCCATATCGATTGGATCGAAGTTCAATTGGAAACAATCAAACAGGTCGGTCTGGAAAATTACCTGGCCGAGCAGATCAAGAAAGACTCGTGAGGGTCACGATGAAAGCCAAAGACGGCGTGCTCGAATTGCTCAACCAGGTGTTGAGGGCGGAGTTGACGGCGGTGCATCAGTACTTGCTGCATGCGGCCTTGTGCAAGAATTGGGGCTATAGCCGGCTGCATGAGCATTACAGCCATCTGGCCCAGGAAGAAGTCGGCCATTCATCCGGCCTGATGGACCATGTGCTCTACCTGGATGGTACGCCCGACGTCGAACACCTGGATGCCGTCGCGCACGGAAAGGACGCGGCGGCGCTGTTTGCCGCCGATCTGGATTTTGAGCAGCAGGACGCGGAGTTGCTTCGGAAAGCCATCGCGCACTGCGCCAAGGTCGGAGATTTCACCACCAGGCACATATTCGAGCACATGATCATCGATACCGAAGAACACATCGATTGGTTTGAAACTCAACTGCGTATCATCAAACAGACCGGTCTCGAAAACTACCTTGCTGTGCAGATCAAGAAGTAGCGCCCTTCAGCGTCTCTTTGCCAAGCCAAGATATGAAAACAGGGGATAGGGGGCGGCGAGATCCTCGGGAGGCTGTGAGGACCCCGCCGCTGCAGTGGGAAGGGCAAGTTCCCACCGCGAAGCCGAGGGCGCGAGACCTCGGCGGCATCATCCCTTATTCTCTGGTTCCACACCTCCCGTCAGGGACTCTTCCATAGCCGCTGCGAGCGTGGCCACGACGGTCGGGTCGAATTGCGTCCCCGACGCGACATGCAGGATCCTCAGCGCTATGTGGTCGCGAAGGCCGCGATCAGGCGTGTTGGGAACCTGAATTGCCTCGAACGCGTCGGCGACAGCCAGAATTCTGGCGCCGAGCGGAATGAATGCTCCCCTAATGCCGTAGGGATAACCCGAGCCGTCCCACCATTCGTGGTGATGCGCGATGAGGATCGACGCGCCGCGCAGAAACGCGAAGGGCTCCAAGAGGTTGGCTCCGAGGCGGGGATGATTCTGAATGGCTACGTACGATGCGGGGTCCTGTGCTTTCCCACCCTGCCGAAGCTCAGCCGGGAGCATCAGGAGCCCGATGTCATGGAGGAAGGCCGCAAGCGTGAGATCGTGCAATTCCGAGGCGTCTAATCCCAGCGATTGCCCTATCAGGTCGGCAATGGCAGCGGTGCCGGTGCTGTGACCGGCCTGCCAAGGCAGGGCGCGGTCAAGCTCCTGGCTCATTTGGCGCACGAGGATGGTGACCACGTCGCGGCGGGAGGCTGCCGGAAGCCGGAGACGATCGATTTTCCCGAGCATCCCTTGAATGGTCAGAACCGCCGGCTCGATGTGGTCTAACGTATCTGTGCGCATGTGATCCCCCACGACAATGAAAAAGCCCAGGACCATCGACGTGATCCTGGGCTCTGGGTGTCAACCTCTGGCCGCTACTGGCAATGAACGATCAGTCAGTTCATCAGTTTGTCCGGAAAGCCGGCGATGCGCGCAAACGGAATCGTTACGAGTTGCCGGCACCGTTTGCACTTCAGCTCGATCCCTGTGTCGACCATGCGGGCAAGGAGTTGCCCGCACAGGCACCGCACTTGTTCTGTTGACCGTTCCATTTGCGCGATTGTATGGACGTGAGACTGTTTCATGGTGAACCTTTTTGGCAGGCGGATGGTCAGGAGACCGTCCGCCTGCCGGGTTGCGTTAGAACGTCCACTTCGCTCCGGCTTGCCAGAGAGCCGGCAGGCCGGGATAGATGCCGCGCGACCGGTCCATGATGACGTCATGGTCGAGCATGTTCTTGCCGGTGAAGAAGAAGGTCGTATTGATCATCTTGACGTGCTGATTGACCGACGCGTTGAGCATACACCAGCCCCGCACGATGCCGCGTAGACCGCTGGGTGTAGCGTTCGTGGTATTGCGGTCGTCGGCGAACTGATCGCTGATGCACTGGGTTTCCACGCGCGCATTGAACGGGCCAAGACTGAATCCCCGATTGGCATAGCCGATGCCGGCTGAAATTAAATGTTCCGGCGAGTAGGGGAGACGGTTCCCGCTGACGCTCAGCGTTGTCGGTTCTCCCGGGAGCAGTGCTGTGCTGGAGGTGATAGAGCTATTTCGTGTTCCCTTGAAGTCGGCCTGCGCGACCCAGGTATAGTTGAAATCGAACGTGACATCTTCCTGATCGTTTCGGCCGGTCACGGCGTCCAACAGATCGATTCGGGTCGCCACTTCGGCGCCCCGATGTTGCGTCCTGCCGGCGCTCGTCAACGTCGCGCCGGTCCCACCGGCGACTGACTGCGAGATGATCTGGTTGTCGAAGTCCATTTGGAAGCCGGTGATTGCGTAACCGGCCCAGGGTGCCAGATTTCCTCGTACCCCCAACTCATAGGTCCAACTCAGTTCCGGCCCCAGATCGTTG
Organism: Nitrospira sp.; assembly: GCA_015903945.1. Taxonomy (GTDB): domain Bacteria; phylum Nitrospirota; class Nitrospiria; order Nitrospirales; family Nitrospiraceae; genus Nitrospira_D. The sequence continues at coordinate 8,347 of JABMDL010000027.1, forward strand.
ACGATTCCGGTGTTGAGCACGATCGCATCGGATACCTGCGGTGGTGACATGCCGCGGTGGGCGCCGAAGAACAACGTGTGATCCTTGAACGGCGAATAGGTGATACCGGCTCCCGGCAGCACCTCCGTAAAGTTGGTTTTGGCATAATTCCCAGACCCACTGTTCGCCAATCTGTTGGTTTGATCGTAGCTGATATGCTCGACCCGGAACCCAGGCGTCAGGGTGAACGGGCCAAGGAACAACCGTTCCTGGGCAAAGAAGGCATAGGCGTTGGTGGTGCGTTTATTGTTTTCCCCCAAACAACTGGCTCCGGCCACAGCGACGACGCAGCTTGAGGGTAAGCCGGTGCCTGAGACCGTATTAAGCAGTTGTTTGCGGTCCGATTGTTCAAACATGTATCGGCCGCCGAAGTCCGCTTCCGCCCTAATCCCCAAGATAGAATGAGAGTAATGGAAGCGAGGCTCGACCCCCCAAACCCAATACTCACGTTCGTTGGTGAAGCGCCGGTTGGCGGGAACAACACCGTACGCGCTTGCCGGAATACCGTTGCCGTTTTGTATGCCGCCGACGGGATTGCCGTTAATGTCCACCCCTTGTTGAGACTGGCGACTCCAATCTCGCTGGATAAGGTGGCCGAAGAGGTTCGTGGTTGAGGTGAGGTTCGCGGTGAACATGTGGTTGACCGCCACATGGTAGCCGAGCCGCATGAAGTCGAAATTGTCGTTAACAAACGGCGTCTGTCTTTCTTCGCCGCGGGTGGCCCATTCGGCCTGCGTCAAGCCTTGGTATCCGATCCCAGAATTCTCGCGGTAATAGTTGAACTTAGCCAGAATCTGAGTCCGGTCGCTCAGTTCCTGGACGGTTTTGAACGTCAGGTCATCGATCTTCGCGCGGATGTTGGTGAACCGCGGAGTATCGGTTTGCGAATGGGTGTAATCGACCAAGTACCCGCTCTTTCCCCACGTGCCACCGTAATCGAAGTGCGTATTGAGGTAATTCAAATTGCCGCCCCAGACCTGGAAATGGCCTTCGGGAGTGGCTGACGGCATGCGTGTGATGAAGTTCATCACCCCGCCAATGGTCTGGGGACCATAGAGGAGCTGACCGCTGCCTTTGAGCACCTCAATGCGATCGAACCGGAAGATCGGAGGAAAGTAGTAGGAGGACGGGTCGCCATACGGCATAAGCATGATCGGGACGCCGTCCTCCATAATGTGCACTTTCCTGCTGCGCGTCGGGTCCAGACCTCGAATACCGATATTGGGCCTGATACCGAGGCCGTCTTCATCGCGGACATGAACACCCGGAACCTCGCGTAGCGCTTCATTAATGGAAAACCGGTGGTTCTGTTCGATGCTCTCGCTGGTCACAACCTTTCCTGACCCTGGGATATGGTCCAGCGCTTCCGGGCCGGTGCCGATGACTTCCGTCAGGGGAATTTTCAGCACCTTTTGTTCGGCCGCCGCATCCTCGGACTGCCGTGCGCTTGAGTCTTGCGGTGCCGCAGTCTTGGGCGTCTGCGCAGCCGGCGCCCGTTCAGCCGGCGGTTCCTCGGCGATCGCCGGAAGGCCGTCTGCCAACCCAAAGGTTAGTGCTAAGCCGGCAACGATAAATTTAGTTCTTATTCTCATTCTCAACAACACAAAACCCGACATCGCACTTCTCCTTCTGCGATGGGCTCTGATGGCCTCTATGGTTTTAGAACGAACCCCCGCTGCTGGAAGCGAAGATTCACATTCAGGCGAGATGGTATCAGTACGGCACTCACCTTCCTCGTGCACACTTTAACGAAGCGAATAGCTGATCGGCATCAAGATCGCTACCTGTGGTTTTCCCAAGGGCTGCTCCAGTTTCAGCGGTGAGGCCCTACGAAGCGTTTCCATCGCGTCGTTATCCAGAACAGAACGGCCCGAGCTTTCCTGCACATCGACCATGAGCACTTGCCCGTCATCCTTGATGACGGCCCGGAGCACGACCTTGCCTTCCCAGTGGTTCATTCGCGCCATATGCGGATAGTTTTTGAGTTCGTTGATCCGGCCCAACAACGACTTCATCAGCCACCCATAGTCGGTTTTGACCACGGGCGTCGTGGTCACCACGGCTGCCGGTTCGGCGGCGGCTTGCTGTGGCGCCGGTTCTGCGATCGGCTCCATGATGGGAGGCGCGACCGGTTCCTGTATTGAGGCGATCTTGGTTTCAACCGGCTGTGGTTCCGGCACAACCTGGTCCTGCGTCACAACCGGTTGACTGACTTCCTCATGTTGAACGGTCTGAGGGATGATGGTTGAAGCTGTGTGATTGAGGGGGATGATATCTTCAACTGGTCGCACCACTTGCCGTTGCACGGGTTTCATGGCTGGCTGAATCTGTTTGGGCTGCGGTTTGATTTCAGGGATAGGGGTTGTTGCCGGTTGAGGGGACGGAGATTGCACCAGCGTGACATTCCATTGGAAGGAGTCAGGCTCGAACGACGGTGTCAAGCTCGATGCCAGAGCGAACGCGCCGGTTCCCATCATCGTATGGAGAAGCACGGAGTAGATCCAGCCCAGCTTGTGGCGATGTGCGGTATCCGGACAGTTATGGGAAAGAGTCATCACGATTTCACCACTTCCAAACTGACTTGTCCGAAGCCGAGGCTGCGCACTTCATCGACCACCTGGACGAACCGTTCCAAGACCGTCACTTTGTCGGCGCGGACGACGACCAGCGATTCCCGGGGATGCGATTCGAGCACGATCCGTAAACCGTTCTCCGGGACGGCTGAGTCGTTCAGGTACATGTGTCCTTCCGCCGTCAGCGTGATGACGACCGGCACGTCTTTGCGATCCCCGGCCTCGGTTGCTTTGGCCAAATCCACAGGGATCTGACCGGTGCTGATGAAGGTGGCGGTCGTGAGGACGATCACCAACAGCACCAGCATGACGTCAACCAGGGGGATGACGTTGATTTGGTTCAGCTCACGATCCATGTTGGTGTTGTGCTTGGTACAGCGTAAGAAGTTCGGTGACACGCCGCCGGAGGGCGTTGTTCATGACCACGCAGGGGATGGCCACCAGCAGCCCCACGGCCGTTGCTTTGAGCGCCAGACTCAGGCCGACCATGATGGAGCTGACGGCGATGGTCTTGGAGGTTCCCATGGTGTGGAAAGTCAGCATGATGCCGAGGACCGTGCCTAAGAGTCCTATGTACGGAGCATTCGCCGCCACTGTGCCGATCACCACCAGCCGTTTGGTCAGGGCAATTTCGAATAGCTGCCGGTTGGGATAGTGGGCCGGGTTGATGCGTCGATAAAACTGCCATCGTTCGACGGCAACCGCCACCGCCCAGACACTGAGGGCAAGCAGCAGGCCGATGACCCCATAATCAATGATATCTTTCAGCGCATCCATGACGAAGTTCCCTTACCGCAAATCTTGATAATGCTTCTCAATACCATCCGCTGTTCGGCTGTGTCAACAGGAAAATTCAATCCGGCTGGGCTCCTGTGCGGGAGGCTGGATCCTCTGTGTGTCCGCCTGTTTGAGGGGAGATCAAATCGGCTGGAAACAGCACCGTGTGGGTCGCCCCGACCCGCACCTCGACGGCGGTCCCTTCTTGATACACGCTGGTCGAACTTTCGCTGCTGTGAACGATTTGGCCTGAACTGAGCCTGACGGTATACAGATTTTCCGATCCTCTGAACTGCCGCGCGATGATCCGTGGTTCGGCTGATATGTGTGGCACGAGGTGCACATCGTCGGGGCGGATCATGACGGCGACGGAGGTTCCCTCGGCGCTGCCCAGGGTGTTGGGAAATCCGCCCAATTCCGTCTGCACGATACCGTGCTGGACACGGCCGGTGACGAAGTCGGCCTGTCCGACGAAATCCGCGACGAAGGGCGTAGCGGGAAGATGGTAGATCATATCCGGCTTATCCAGTTGTTCCAATACCCCATGATTCAGCACGGCAATCCGGTCGGCCATCGCAAAGGCTTCGTCGTGATCGTGAGTGACCAGGATGGCCGTTGTCTTCGTCCGACGCAACAATGCATGGAGATCCTGCCGCATCCTCCCGGCCATATCGGGGTCGAGATTGCTGAACGGCTCGTCCAGGAGCAGCACGACTGGATTCTGCACCAAGGCCCGCGCGAGCGCGACACGCTGCTGCTGTCCTCCGGACAGTTCGTGCGGGTAGCGGCGTTCCAACCCTTCCAAGCCGGTCAGTTGTAACATCTCCTGAACCCGCTGTTCCCGTTCAGGCCGAGTGAGGTGGCCGAGCCCGAAGGCGATGTTGTCGGCGGCGCGCAGGTGGGGAAAGAGCGCATATTCTTGAAAGACCATGCCAATACGCCGTTCCTCCGTCGGAATGGTGTCAGAGGACGAAGACACCAGGCGGCCAGAGAGGAAGATTTCCCCAGATCGCACAGGCTCAAAGCCGGCAATGGCCCGAAGAATAGTGGTCTTGCCGCAGCCCGACGGTCCGAGCAGGCAGAGGATTTCCCCTTCCCGTGCCGAGAAGGAAATGTTGCGAACAGCCGGTCGACTCGGCTCGTACGCACAGGACACGGCCCGCAGTTCCAAGATCGGAGAGGCGGGCGTATACAGGTCGGCTTGGTTGTCGGGCCGTTCAGTTTCTGCACGGGGTGACTGTGAATCGGTGGCCATCGTCGAACCTATGCCGCGCGCCAGTCACGTGACAAGAGAAGCGCCAAAGCCGGCAAGCCTACGAGTACAATGAGCAGTGCGGACGGCGCCGCCAGTTGATAATATTCTTCGCTGGCTTCCAGCCATACACGAATCGCCAGCGTATCGAAACCCACCGGCCGCAGAAGCAACGTGGCCGGCAGTTCCTTCATTGTCTGCAGAAACATCAGGACCCAGGCGGCGATGAATCCGTTGCGGATCAGCGGGAGCGTCACACGGCGCCAGGTGTCCCGAACGCCGATGCCCAGCGTGCGGGCTGCTTCTTCAAGGTTGGGGGTGATCTGTTGCAGCGCTGGTTCAAGCGATTGCAGGCCGGCCGGAAGAAAGTGCAGCACATACGCGAGGACGAGGACGATGGCGGTACCGTACAGGAACGGCATGAGATTGAGCACAAGGACCAGAACGGCCAGTGCCGCCACCGGCCCTGGCAGCACGTACCCGGCATAGGCGGCCTGCAGGCACCCGAGATTCAGCCACGTCGGTTTCCGGCTGGCAAGATAAGCCAGCGGAAGGCCGATCACCAGACCGGCAGTGGCGGCGAGAGCCGACAGTACGGCGCTGTTCCATACAAAGCCGAAGAAACGAGTATCTATCATCGCCTGGGCTTCCGGAGACAGGCTCCATTGGATGAGCAAAAAGGCTGGAATGCCGAACGAGGCGCCGACGACGGCGGCAAGATAGGCCGTGACCCAGGATGTCGTGAGCCAATCGCAGGATATGCGCTGAGGTGTCCGATAGCGCCCCGTCGTTTGATAAAACCGGCTCTTGTGGCGGAACCACCGCTCCGTCAAGAGGAACACCAGCGCGAGCGCCACCAGGAGGATACTCAAAATACTTGCGGCGGTATTATCGGACCGGCCGGTCATCTGCTGGTATACGGCATACGTCAGGGTTTGGTAGCGGAGCAGCGACACGGCGCCGAAATCGGAGATGACATACAGAATCACCAACGCGGTTCCGGCTGCGATCGATGGGCGCAGCAACGGGAGGGTTACGCGGAACATGGTGCGTGACCGAGAGATGCCGCATGTCCGGGCCGCCTCCTCGAACGACACATTCATACTTAAGAGCGCACTGCGCGTGAGCAGATACACAAACGGGAACGTATCGAGTGCCATCACCACGGTGGCGCCCCAAAAGCTTTGCGGCGAGAAGATCCTCGCGTGAGGCCCAGCCACCGACTGCCAGAGCTGTTCCACAGGCCCGCCGAATCCCAGGAGGTAATTGAAGACATACGCCAGGACGTACGTCGGCATGGCCAGCGGCAGTACGAGGGCCATCTCCCACACCCGCCGCCCGAAAAAGTCGAACCGGGTGACCAGCCAGGCGGTGGAGACTCCCAGCACGAGCGTCAGCAGGGAGACGGTTCCCGCCAACAAAATGGTATTGAGTAACAGTTCCGGGATGCGTGTGGCCCAGAGGCGGTGCCACACGGCAAGATCGGCGGAGAAGGCCAGGGCCGTGACGTAGCCGAGCGGCAGAAGAATCACCGCGGCACTGGCCAGCGAGACCAACTGAAGGGGATCGGCGGCAAGGGGCCGTGTAGTGGTCACAAGCAGGCTCGTGCGTTATCGGAGGCCAACCTGCTCGATGAGCTGTATCGTCGGTTCGCGCAACTCGGCGAGCTTGGTCAGAGGAACCAAGGCGGCGCGAAAGCTCTTTCGATCGATAAGTGCCGGATCGGCTTTGACTTCGGGATGTAACGGATATTCCTTGTCGAGATCGGCGAACATTTTCTGCCCGGCCTGGGCTACCAGGAACTCGATCAGCAACTTCGCGTTGTCGACACGCGGCGTGTGTTTGAGGACTCCGATGCCCGCCACGTTCATGATTGCTCCGAGACCACCCTCCTGCTGGTCAGGCATGATGACGGCGAGCGGAGCCGCGGGCTGCGCGACCAGCTGCCGGTAGACGTAATAGTGGTTCACGATTCCCATGGCGACTTGTCCCTTGGTCACCGCGTCCACGATTTGTGAGCTCTTCTGGTACACCTGAGTTCCGGCATTGTCCCGAAGTCCGCGAAGAAATTGCTTCGTGCGGTCGTCGCCCAGGCCGGCACGCATGACGGAGGCGCCAGCCTGTAGGTACTCGCTGCCGGCGTTGGGGATGGCGATCTTGTCTTTCCACTTCGGATCGGCCAAATCGAGCAACGAGGCGATCTCGTCCGGTCGTACCATGGACGTGTTGATGACGATGATCCAAAACCGCCCTGATAAACCGATCCAACTGTTATCGGCCGCACGAAATTGGGGTGGAATAGCGCGGTCGACTTCCCGCATGTTCAACGGGCGTAGCAGCCCTGCGGTGCGGGCCATCTCGAGACTGCCGGCATCATTGGTGATCAGGAGATCAGCGGGGCTGCGGTCGCCCTCCACTTTCAGCCGGTTGACCAGCTCGGTGGTGCCGGAGGAGAACAGATCGATTTGAATGCCGGTTTTCGCCGTGAAGGCATCAAAGACCGGCATGATCAACCGTTCTGCGCGCCCGGAATATACCGTCAATTTGTCCGCGGCCGGCGCGGTGTGCGGAAACGCCAGCCACGCGAATGTGAAGAGGGAGCACAGGGAGAGGGATGTGACGATCAGCCGCCATCTGATACGCACGGATGAGGATGACCGGGTCGCGACATTACACACAGGACGATTCCTTTCTTCAACTTTGAAATTGATAAACCGTCTCAAAAGGAATACCAGAGGATTGCGCGGGCGTCAATGACGGCAGCGGGAGCAGAGGCCGTACAATTCGAGCCGGTGGGTCTTGATCGTGAATCCGTTGCGCGTGGCGACCTCTTCCTGAAGGCGTTCGATGTCGCAATTTTCGAACTCCACGATCTTGCCGCAGTCGGTGCAAATCAAGTGGTCATGATGGCCTTTGTGAGAGATGTTGTCGTACTGGGTCTGTGTGCCGAAGTGCCTGGCCTGCGCCAGGCCTGCTTCGCAAAACAGGTTGAGCGTCCGATAGATGGTCGCCAAGCCCAAGTGCGGATCTTTGCGCGCCAGTTGGTGGTACATCTCCTCCGCTGTGATGTGTTCCTGCTTGAGAAAGGCGTCGAGGATCAGTTCTCGCTGGCGGGTGTACTTGAGTTGGTGCTTCCCGAGGTGTTCTTTCAGGACGCCCATTTCTTTCTGATGCTTCGACATGGCGGCTGGCCTCGTAAGAACAGCCATTAAAGACGAAACGCACCGGAGGGTCAAGAGTGATTGATCGCGGATGATGGGCATGGCGGGTTTGACGATCTTTCCCCAGCCTGTTTATAGTGCATTGGTGTCGTCAGCCATCCAGCGTACACATGCGAACGCCGAACCAGATTACCGTCGATCGAGCCCTCCTGCTCTATGTCCTGCATCTGGCCGAGCCACACGGGTTGTTGAGCGACGTCAAGCTCCAGCAATTGTGCTTTCTCTGCGAGCTTCAAACGTTCGGGAAGGGCTTCAAGGGATTCCACTTCGAATTCTTCCGATTCGCGTACGGCGCGTTCAGTAAGGATCTGGACAACGACCTCCTGTCGCTCCGTCGAAAGGGGCGAATTGAGAATTTTACGCTTTCGGATCAAGCGAAAGAAGACGTGATCCCGCTGCTGCTCACGGCGATCGAAGGAGGGGAGACCAATGAGAAAGTCAAAGCGATCATGGACGCCGTTGTCGCCACCTATGGCCCGCAGACCGTCTCCGCCATCACCGGATCCGTTGAAGCCGTCGAGTTAAGCACGCCCCAGCAGCCCGATTTCAAGATTCCCATCCGCGACATCGTCTTTCACACCACCTTGCTCGTGCCGGATCGGATTGAGGTCCAGGCAGAGTTCACGTTGTCGGCGTCATGGCTGGCCAAGCTCAACGCCGCCATGGGGTATGACGGCAAGACCCTGCCGATCGGTCAGAGTTGGTAGATCTCGCCGTATTTCTTTTCCACGTAAGCCAGGAACGGGTCTGGACTGATTGTTGCGCCGGTGACACGCTGCGCCAGGTGATCCGGGGTGAACATGCGGCCCCAACGGTGGATCTTCTGCTCGAGCCAACGGCGCAGCACCATTAATTGGCCCGCCGCGATCTCGTCTTCCAGGTGGGGAATCTCAAGTTTGGCCTGCTCGAAGAATTGCACGGAATAGAGGTTGCCCAGGGTGTAGGTCGGAAAGTAACCGAACGCGCCGAACGACCAATGGACGTCCTGCAACACACCTTCGGCATCGGATCTGGGGACGATGCCCAAGTATTCCTCCATTTTCCGATTCCAGATTGCTGGCAGATCGTCGGGCTGGGTCTTGCCTTCGATGAGGTCCTGCTCGATCTCGAAGCGCAACATGACGTGCAGGTTATAGGTCAGCTCGTCCGCTTCGACGCGGATGAACGACGGCTTCACGCAGTTGATCGCGGCGTAAAACTGCTCGACATCGACGCTCCGAAGCTGATGATGAAACGTCTGTTGGAGAATCGGGTAAAAGAAGCGCCAAAACGCGCGAGAGCGGCCGACGCAATTCTCCCAGAGGCGCGACTGGCTCTCGTGGATGCCGAGTGAGACCGAGTCGCCCAGCGGCGTGCCGTAGTAACGTTGGTCCAGTCCCTGGTCGTAGAGCCCGTGCCCCCCTTCATGAATGCAACTGAACAGGCAGGACTGGAGCTCCTGCTCGTGCACGCGTGTGGTCACGCGCACGTCGGTCGGATGGAATGAGGTCGTAAACGGATGGGCCGAGAGGTCCAGCCGGCCGCGCTCGAAGTCGTAGCCCATGGCGATCAGCACGAGCCGTCCGAATTCAAGCTGCCGGTGGTGGTCGTAGGAGTGGCGCAGGATCCCGTCGTCGATACGAACCCGGCTCTGGGTGATCTTCTTCAGGAGCGGAACGAGGCGGGCTTTCAGCGTGGCGAAGACCGGCTGGAGCGTGGCGATCGTAGCACCGGGCTCGTACACGTCCAGCAGCGCATCGTAGGGCGAATCCTTGTATCCGAGAAACCGGGCCTCCTCGCGTTTAAGCGACAGCACGGTGCGGAGGTTCGGGAGAAACATGGCGAACCTGTTCTGCTCTTTGGCCTCGGCCCACACTTGTTGAGCGAGCGAACATTCGCGGCTCAGCTTGATGACAAAATCGGACGGCAGCTTCTTGGCCCGGCTGAAATCACGCCAGACCTCCCGTAACAGCGAACGGGACGGCTCATCGCACAGGTCACCGGGCTGTTCAAACGCTAAGCCCGTGGCTGGATCGACCCATTGCGACAGGAGTTTCTCAACTTCCGCGGACACCAGCTTCTGGTGAGCCAAGCCCTGCAGCACGGCGATTTGTTCGGCCCGTGCTTCGCCCCCGCCGGCCGGCATATAGGTCTCCTGATCCCATGACAGCACGGAGGCGGCGCTGTTGATACGCTGGATTTCCAACAGTCTTGTTGTGAGGGGTTCCAATGTCGCAAGGGTCTTCAAGCCGGGCCTCCTGGTGTGTCATGAGAATGAAGGCCAAGGTTGAGGCTAAGGCTGAAGACACAGGAGAGATCCGGTGCTTAACCTGAACCTTAGCCTTAACCTGCCTGCATTCCGCCCGGGCACCGGACGGAATGCGGTATGATGCCTCGCAGTGTACGCAACCAAGCCCGTTGTTTTCAAACCGGCGGAGGAAACCCATATGAAATCACTGGTCCCTGCGGAAATTGAAGCCTATGCCCAAGCCCATTCGAGGCCGGAGTCCGAAGTCCGCCGGGCGCTCCGAGAAGAGACCGAGCAGACGATGGAGTATGCACAAATGGTAATCGGTCCTTTGGAAGGGGCCTTTCTCCAGATGATGGCGCAGCTGGTGGGAGCCAAACGGGTGCTGGAAATCGGCATGTTCACCGGCTATAGCGCGCTATGCTTTGCCGAGGCGCTGCCGGAGGACGGATCGGTGATCACCTGCGAAATCGACGAGCAATCGGCGGCCATGGGCCGCCGGTATGTGGCGCGCTCTCCGCACGGACGCAAAATTACCGTGTGCATGGGACCGGCGCTGGAGACGATGCGGACACTCACCGGCCCGTTTGATCTGATCTTTATCGATGCGGATAAGACTAACTATGTGAATTACTACCGGCGCGCGATGGACTTGCTCGCTCCGCAGGGTGTGATCCTGATCGACAATGTCCTCTGGAGCGGCGACGTACTGAAACAACCGATGCCGGATGCCTCCACTGCCGCGATTCAGGAACTCAACCGCACGGTCTCAGCCGATCCACGCGTGACTGCTGTGTTGGTCACCATACGAGACGGGGTGCTGGTGGTCAGGAGAGCAGAGGCAGAACGACGTGTCTATGACTAATGCGGTCTAGGCCATCACCAAATCCTGTTCCTCGGCCTTTTCCGGCATCACGCTCGGCTGGTTCGCTGGATGTTGTGCCGCGATCAGCGAGTAAAACACAGGGACGACAAACAGAGTGAAAAGGGTGCCGACCGTCATGCCGGTGACCAGCATCATCCCGATGCTGTTGCGCGCCGCAGCTCCAGGTCCCGTCGCCAGGACGAGCGGAAGATGGCCGAAGACGGTGGCCGCCGAGGTCATCAGCACCGGCCGCAGCCGGGTCAATGCCGCCTCATGCACCGCCGCCAGCCGCGAATGCCCGCGTGCTTGCAATTGATTCGCGAATTCGACGATGAGAATGCCGTTCTTGGCGATCAGCCCGACGAGGGTGATGAGGCCGACCTGGGAATAGATATTGATCGTGGTCAGGTCGAGAAAGCTGACGACCAGTGCGCCGGAGACGGCCAGGGGCACCGAGCCGAGCAGGACGATTAACGGGTCGCGGAAGCTCTTGAACTGGGCGGCCAGCACCAAATAGATGAGGACCACGGCGAAGCCGAGCGTGACGGTCAGCGCCGAGCCTTCCTGGCGCAGTTGCCGAGATTCGCCGGCATAGTCGAGGACCATGCGAGGTCCGGCGGACGCCGCGGCGGCTTCAAGCACGCGCAAACCGTCTTCCTTCGTCACGCCCGGTTTGAGGCCGCCGAAGATGCGGACGGCGTTGCGCTGCTGGAAGCGGTTCAAGGAACGTGGCGCGGTGCTCGTTTCGATGTGGGTGAAGGTTGAGACCGGAACCAACTGCCCGCCCTGTGTCTTGATCTTGAGGTCGAGCAGGGGATCGACCGTGGCGCGATCCCGGTCACCCAGTTGCGGGATGACCTTGTAGCTGCGGTCGAAGTAGTTAAACCGGTTCACGTACGCCCCGCCGAGCAGCGTGCCGAGTTCGCGGCCGACCCCGGCCAGATCGAATCCCAAATCAGCGAGGCGTTCACGATCCAGCACGACACGGGCCTGCGGCAGGTCGATCTTCAAATCGGTGTCGACGTATAAGAATTTACCGCTCTGCCAGCCGGCACCCAGCACCGTCCCAACCGTATCGAGCATCTGTTCAGCCGGCGCCTCACTCTGGAGGATCAGCTCCACATCGTACTGGCCCGGAGTCGGCAACGGAGGGTCCAGGCGCGGGAACACCCGGAGTCCCGGCACCTGCGATACCGCGCCGAAGACGTCGTCGTACATGTCCTCGGTCGAGCGCGCGCGGTCATGCCAATCCTTCGCGACGATTCCCCCGAAGCCGCCCCATGCGGTCGTGAGCGACCAGGTGTAATCGGTTTCGGGGATGGCGGTCACCGCGTTGACGATCTGGAAGTGTTGGCGATTGGTGGCGTGGACCGTCGAGTCCGGTGACGCTTCGAAGAACAGGCTGATGTGGTTCTGATCCTCCACCGGCGCCAGTTCCAGGCGCGAGAAGTGATAGAGCGGCCAGGCGGCGACCGTAATGAGGAGCGCGGCCACCACGAATCCCCACCGCATCGTGAGTGCGCCGTTGAGCAGCTGGGCATAGAGCCCACGTGCCTCCTCGAACCGTCGATTGACGAATGCGGTCAACCGACCTTCTTTCCCCTGTGGGTGCACGAATCGTGAACTCATCACCGGCGAGAGAGTGATCGCCACGATCCCGGACAAGACCACGGCGACGGCCAGCGTGATGGCAAATTCCAGGAACAAGGATCCGGTGAGTCCGCCTTGGAAGCCGATGGGAGCATAGACGGTGGCGAGGGTGATGGTCATGGCGATGATCGGGCCCAGCAACTCACGGGCGGCGGCCTGTGCCGCCTCGATGCGGGATTTCCCCAGCCGCACATGCCGCTCCACGTTTTCAACCACCACGATGGCGTCGTCCACGACCAGCCCGACCGACAGCACGATGGCCAGGAGCGTCAGCAGATTGAGGCTGAAGCCGAACGCGGCCATGAGGAGGGCTGCGCCGATCAGCGAGACCGGAATGGCGACAAGCGGGACAAGGGCCGTGCGGACCGATCCCATGAACAGGAAGACCACCAACGCGACGATCAGAATCGTTTCCGCCAACGTCTTGGTGATTTCCGTCAGCGCGTTCCGGATGAACATCGTACTGTCCCAGACGAGCTTCATGTCGATATCGCCCGGCAGGGTCGGCCGGATTCGTTCGATCTCGTCGCGCAGCCGGTGGCCCACGTCGATTTCGTTGACCCCGGGCACCGCCCAGATGCCGAGGTAGACGCCTTCTGTCGCATCGTACTTGGCGATCATGTTCGCTTCTTCGGCGTCCCGCTCGATCCGCGCGACGTCCTTGAGTCTCACGATGGCGCCGCCCCGGTCGGCGACGATCAGCTCTTCGAATTCGACGGTCGAGCGCAGATCCGTGTTGGCGAGCAGGTTGACCTGGACAAGATTGCCCTTGGTACGGCCGACCGCCGCCAAGTAATTGTTCCGCCGGAGCGCACCCTGGACGTCGCCGGGGGAGAGGTTGAGCGAAGCGAGCCGATCGGGGTCGATCCAGATCCGCATCGCCATCTGCCGTTCCCCTTCGAAGGTGACCCGTTGGACACCGGACAGGGTCGAGAGCCGGGGCTGTAACGTGCGCAGCAGCCAATCAGTGACGGCCGGGACCGTCCGTTCCGTCGAACTGAAACTCAGGTAGAACGAGGCGTAGGGCCGGTCTGCCCGCTGAATGTCGATCGCGGAGGGTTCGGCTTCCGGCGGCAGCTCCGACCGTACCTGTTGGAGCCGGGCTGTGACTTCCGCCAGGGCCGCCGTGCTGTTGTGGTTGAGCTTCAGGTGAACGGTCACGGTGCTGACACCGGCCCTGCTGGTCGATTCCACGTAATCAACGCCGCTGATGGCGGAGACCACCCGTTCGATCGGCGTACTGATAAATCCACGAATGGTCTCGGCGCCGGCGCCGTAATAGACCGTGGTGATGACGACCAGCGAGTTCTCGAGCTTGGGATACTGTTGCACCGGCAGGGACGTCAGGGCCCGCCAACCGGCGAGCAGGATGACGAGGTTGACGACGATCGCCAACACGGGATGCTTGATGAACAGATCCGTAAACGAGGTGTGAGGCGTGTCGGGGGACATGGTGATCTGGTTACGGCCTTCCGACCGCGGGATGGTCCGTCGGTGTCTGTGCAATCGTGTTTGCGACGGCGACGAGGATGCCGTCGCGAAGCTTAAAGGAGCCCAGCGCGGCGATTTGTTCCCCGGCTGTCAGTCCAGACTGGATGACGATTTCGTCGCCGAACATGGCCCCGCTTTCAACCTGGCGGGCACGCACTCTGGTGCGGCCATCTTTGTCCGGTGCGACCACAAACACCTGGTCCCCTCCAGGCCCTTTGCGTAAGGCACTGACCGGTATGGCCACGGCCTTATGCATGGAGCCGACGGGAATGCGGACGCGTACAGAGGATCCCGGCGCCGGTGCGTGACGGGTGCCCTCGATCCTGGCACGCACCATGGCGTTTCGAGTCGTCGGGTCGACGCGTGCGTCGAGGGCCACGAGCTTAGCCATGACAACAGGGGAATTGCCGGCCGCGAAGACCTCAACCGATTCTCCGACCCGCAAACCCGCCGCGACCTGTTGGGGGACGGAGAAGTCCACGTGCACCGCATCGCCGAGGCCTTGCAGCGTGGTCAGGAGTGTGCCCTCATCCAGGTATTGGCCGGGATGGACATCTGCGATACCCACCCTCGCTCGGAATGGGGCGCGGATCGTCTTTTTCGCAATGACAGCCTTGGTGCGAGCCATCTGGGCCTGTGCCACATCCAAGTCCGCGCGCGCACGATCCACTTCTTCCTGTGTCGTGGCGAGTTCCTCGCGGAGGCCCTGTCGGCGTTCAAGGACCGTCCTGGCCAGAGCTGCTTGGGCTTCATGTGCCTTAAGTTCCGCTTCTTCGACCGAGACATCGAGGGCGACCAATAAGGTGCCGGCTTCCACAATCTGCCCGGGGACGAGCCGGACGTCGCGGACTGTTCCGGCCAGCTCGTTCTTCAGCGTCACTGAACGTAATGCGAGGACCGTTCCGATCGACGTCGTGGTCGGGCGATGGTCAATGGCCCGCGCGACGGCGACCGTGACGGACTCCATCGGCTCGGGCTGATTTGCCGACACCGCCTGTTCGTCTTGGATGGAGTCATATTTCCAGGCGGCCAGGCCGACACCCAGTAAGAGGACAAACAAGACGAGGAAGATTGATCCAATCCAGTTGTGACGATTCATGGTAGAGCTCATCCGGCCATGTTACCAAATTCTGGTCCTCCATGGCTCGGGGGAGCCAGGTATGGAGCCCACCGCTACTGATACGAGGGTGTCACAAGATAAAGGGATGAAGGAGTTGAGAAGGAGAACTGCGGAACGGAACCGTGTAGGAGAAACCGCTCGGCCGTCCTAACCTTCCCTGGCTGAAGCGGCTCCGCTCTGGGCCCATTCTCGCTGGAATTGCTCGTAGGGGACGGACAGTTTGTTGCGCATGGCCGCATCCAGCGTTTGTCCGGTTCGCAGGAGATTGATGACTTGCCTGATGGAATACACGCTGTACCGATCGATCAAGGTTTTCGTGGCAGATTGCGCTTCACGGTAGGCCACGGCAAGTGCGTCCTTCGGGAGATGCGTCCATTCTTTCTCTAAGGATGTAAGAGGAAGCAGCGTGCCCGCTTGCGGTGTGACTGCTTCTAGATCCGGCCAGGGATCTTCAGCGAGATGAACGGCGAGACCCTCGATAAGCCATGTCGGAACGTTCGCGCCGTTCCCCTGCAAATAATCAAGGAGCAGGGCATGGGCGAACTGATGGCGCGCCACCCGGCTGAACAGGGCCAAGTCTTCCAGCGCGCCGATGGTCGGGATATGAATTCTGCCGGTTGCCCGATCGAAGAGGGTGTCGGCCCAGTGGGGAGTGCCGGCTGCGTCGAGGAACTTCTGATTGGTGTGCAACACGACGGTGATCGGCTTCGATAGAACATGTCCGAACTTCTGTGACAGATCGCCATGCGCATATTCCAGAATGGCCCGCATTCGGGTCCACGTCGGCGCATCCGCCGGTCCGTCGAACTCGACCGTAAAACGATCGGTGCCTAATCGGCGAGTGTGAGGCGGTTCGGCGGGCTGAGCAGGTGTGGAAACAGGGCGAACAGCGGGAGGTGCCGTCGGGTGCGCGATGCGAGAGGGGGGCGATGGAGGAGCAGCCGATCCACCGTCTGCCATCGGTGCAGGTTCGATCGCATTGGCCCTGGCCGTCAGTTTTTGGAGGTAGAGCTGGTAATTCGGATTGTTTCTTACGCGAAGCCGCGCGTGATCCACATGTACAGCCGCGAGGGCTGTGTTTCCGCCGTCCAACAGCACATCGGCAAGGGCTAAATGAGGAAATGGATCTTCCGGCGCAAGACGAATCACGGTGTCCAAGAACTGCGGGGTCATCGCAGGATCGCGGAGCTCCCAATACGCTTGCGTGAGATTGAGGTAAGCCAGAGCATTTTGAGGGTCCCAGGAGACCGATTGCGCGAATGCCTTGACGGAGAGCGAGGTCCCGCCGAATTTTTCCTGATGAATCCCGAGATTGTTCCACAATGATGCGATATATCTTCGTGTGGCGGTATGGGTGAGCCGGTTCTTCGACAGCGCTTTGAGGCGCCGTTCCGCCTTCTCGTAGTTGCCCTTCTCGATCTCATCGCGGATGGTGTCCAGATTCTGGTTGGGAGGGGCCCCCAACTCCGACAGTCGGGACGGTGGCACGTCCCATGATTGATTTGACTGTTCCGTAGGCAGAGCGGCCTCCGGCGGATAAGAAGGGAGTGATGCATGTGATTCGCTCTGCAAATCGGGATCGGGGACTCGAACCGCGGGCTTCAGCCATACCTGGTATCCGATGAAAACCACAAGTCCGAGGACGAATAATTTGAGGGTGTGGGAGATGTCGCGTTTGTAGGTCAAGAGTCGTCCTCTCATGCGCGCCTATGACGGGTGTCGGCGCTATCGGCTGCGAAAGATGCTGGTGCCCGGCTTCATCGTCTTCCAGAGCGTGGTGTCATGGCACCGGTCGCATTGCGGACCGAACGTGCCCTCATGCTTGTCGTCTTTCTTGTGACAGGCGACGCAGGCCGATGAAGCGCGCACCTTCTTCTCCATCCGCTCGGTGTGACAGGCATAACAGCCCAGTCCCTTGTGTCCGCCGTCCAGTTTAAAGCGAGTGCGCGTGTCGTGATCGAAATCCCACAGCTTCCAGTCTCTGAGGCTGTGACAGTCCTGGCATTCCGTGCCCAGCTTGCGTCGGTGCACGTCGTCTTTCTTGTGACAGGCGACACAGGCCGTCGGCGTTTTGTCTTTATACAAGACGCCCGTGTGGCAGCTGATGCAGATTGCCGCACGATGCCTGCCTAGAAGGGGATATTTCGTATCTCGATCGTGATCGAACGCGATCGTTTTCCAGTTGTCCTCGCCGTGGCAGGTCTCGCACTTCTCCCCGAAATTCGACTGGTGAAAATCGTCTTTTTTGTGACAGGCATAGCAGCCGGTCGGCGTCTTGTCTTTGTACAGCACGCCGGTGTGGCAGCCGTCGCATTTCGTCCGTCGGTGATAGCCTTTCAGCCGATATGTCGTGTCACGGTCGTGATCGAAGAGCGGGATCGTCCAGCCCCGTTCGGTGTGACAGCGCTGGCACTGCTCGCTGAAACGGCCCTTATGCTTGTCGTCTTTCTTGTGACAGGCATAGCAGTCCACCGGCGTTTTATCGTGGTACAGATTCCCTTTATGGCAGGACTCGCACTTGGCGGTCATATGGAGTCCCCGCAGCGGGTATTTGGTATGGAGCTCATGGTCAAACGTGATCGTCTTCCAATCGCTCTCCGCGTGGCACGTGTCACATTTAGCCCCGTAGGCTCCTTTGTGTTTGTCGTCCTTCTTGTGACAGGAATAGCAATCCATCGGGGCGTCTTTAAAGGCCGGCGTCAGATGGCATTTCTTGCATTCCACCTGGGCATGCTTCCCCATCAGCGGAAAACGCGACTTGTTGTGATCGAACGGCGTCTTCTTCCATGACCGATCATCATGACACTCCCCGCATTTCATGCCTTCCTGCCCCCTGTGCTTATCGTCCTTCTTATGGCAGGAGTAGCAATCCATCGGCGTGTCTTTGAAGCGATCGTTCGCATGGCAGTCTTTGCACGGCACCTCCACGTGCTTGTTGCGAAGCTTGTAGCGGGTCTTGTCGTGGTCGAAGCGGATCTCCTTCCAATTCCGCTCGACATGGCAATCGGCGCAGGCGCTCCCGACCTTCCCTTTGTGTTTGTCGTCCTTTTTGTGGCAACCGTAGCAATCGGACGGTGTATCGCGATACTTGGTCTTGGGCTTGTGGCAGGATTTACACTCGACTTTCTTCGCATCGGCATGGGCGCCGCGAAGGGCGAAATCGGTTTGCGCGTGGTCGAAGGTCTGTTCGTTGATCGGGGCGATATTTTCGGCGCGCCCCTTATGCTCCGTGTGGCATTCCTTGCACTCGCGCTGTTCCTTGAATCGCCCATGAAACCCCTGCCTCCGATCGACGTCCTTACGGACGTCTTTGTGACAATCGAGGCAGAGCACCGTCTGCGCCGCTTTGTCGAACCGTTTGTGGCATGTGGTGCACGTCTCTTCCCATTTAGCATGTCCCTCGATCACTTGGCCTGGCATAAGGGCAGTCTCGACGTTGTCGGCCCAGGCAGCCCCGCCCAGAAGTGCCCAGATTCCGAGGGCGAGACATGCAAGGTAGCGGGCGTGGGTGGTCACTTATGCCAGTCGAGCTCAGTACATATAGACGGCGATGACGTGGAAGATCGCGCTGGCCGCCAACAGAAAGATGAGCGGGATGTGCAGGACATGCCACAATGCAAAGATCCGCTCGTAGGCCGTGAACTCGGCGATCCGCTCGGCTTCACGAAGGTAGCGGCGTGCGAGGCAGATCGCCTCAGAGGCTCCGCCTGGGAATTCGGGATGTCGTTCTCTCCGCAAGGCCCTCCGCAACTCTCTGGTGCACCGGAATAAGCAGACAAGTCGCTTCCATCGGAGCGAAATGAAGTGCCACCACATCGTGACGAGCGACGGCTCCACCAGGCCGGCGGTCTGGGCATAGGCCTTCAGCCAGTGCTCAACGTGGGGGGCCATGTGGAATCGGGATTTCATCTCATCGGATTGCCCCGCGAATTCCTGTTGCACCCGCTCAAGCGTGGCGCGAATTCCGTACAGCCCATGGTGGATTCTTGTATAGACGAAGCGTCCGATGATTCCGCTGGCCACCACGATCAGCATACTGGTCAGCGCGACGGTCGCATTCAGCGAACGGAGATGAAACGTCGAATGAAAGAGCACGAGCATGGGCCCGACGATGCCCATGACCATGTGCCAGCGGAACCAATGTTTCAGCGCGCCCCATTCCCGCATGAAGCGCAGGCGCTTCCGCAACGGGTAGGTGAGCATGGCGACCATCATCAACGAGCCGGTGACGCCCAGATAGAAGCCGACGTTCGACCGAGGGGTGTAGTACTTGCCCGTGGCAATCTTGAAGGCGATCAACAGTAGCAGACACGCGAGTGCGCAGATTGTCACCCGCTTGAGCCAATCCGGGGAGTTCAGCGCGGCATCCGTTGCCGATCTGGGGGCAAGTCTTGCCCTGACAGCTGTGGGTTTCATCTTCAGCTCTCGGGCTGGTGCTACAGGCTCTACTACGGGCATTTTGGGTCATTCCTCATTAGTTTTGATAGAAGGTGAAATTCTATTTCACCGGTACAAGGGAAAAGTCTTGGAATTCCAAGCAACTGTTGCGCCAATGTCTCGGCGTTGAATTTCCGCGTAGGTCTTGGACATTTTACATATGGGACAATTATCCCATGCTCAATGTTGTAGGTTGGCAGATACAGTTACTGCAAAATATGTGCGGCATCTTCTAATGAATGGCCCGTCCAATGTCAGTCTTGTTCTGCGAAATCAAGCTCTTCGTTGTGAGCAGTCTGCATGGTACATCAATTGCGTGTATCTTGGGACAAATTTCCCATTCTCTAATGTTTGCCGCCAAACCAAAGAAATACCTTAAGTCTTAATGAGGGTGAAGATGGGATGGAATTAAGCAGGAACCGGATGGGCGCGACGAAGCATGATTGATTGGACTAACTAGGCGAAGGGATGAGAGTTGCATCATGATAACACTGGGGCAAGAGACGCGGCGGAGGATCGCACAATTACTGACGAATTCGGCGATTTTCTGCATGATGCTGCTCATCTTTGGACTGGTGTTGCCGGGCGAAAGTCAGGCCCAAAGAGGCAATCGCACGGATATCGAAATCGATCATGCTACAACGGGGTTTCCTCTGAGTGGGGGCCATGCCCAGGTGCCCTGTGAACGGTGTCACGTCCAGGGTCTCTTCCGAGGCACTCCCACACAGTGCATGCAATGCCATTCACCGGGGGGGCGCGTAGTCTCCACTTTCAAACCAGCCAACCACATTCCAACGACGATCAACTGTAATAGTTGCCACCGAACGACTGGGTGGATGCCGGCATTTTTTACCCACAATGGTGTTAGACCGGGAACCTGTTCAACCTGCCATAACAATTCTACGGCCGTCGGAAAGCCGGCCACGCATATGCCATCGACTCAGTCCTGCGATAGTTGCCACCGCACGGTGAGCTGGGCACAAGCGATCTTCAAACATCAAGGAGTTAGTCCCGGCTCGTGTATTACTTGCCACAATGGAGTGCAGGCCAGAGGAAAGCCGGCTGGACACATACAGACGACCGCTTCATGCGACAGTTGCCACCGGATTGGGGGGGG
>JABMDL010000104.1 GCA_015903945.1 Nitrospira sp.
GCTCGTGCGCCTTCTCGAGCTCCACATTCTTGCTTGCCATTTCCCGGGCATAGTGTTCCAGCTTCGCTTCAGCGGTCTTCCGCTCCGTGATGTCGCGGAGTAACGCGGTGAACAGTCGACGGTCGTGCAGGCGCATTTCGCTCACGGCAATCTCAAGCGGAAAGGATGAACCGTCCTTGCGGCAGCCGACAACCTCACGTTTTGTGCCGATGATTTTGGTCTGGCCGGTTTGCCGATAGCGGGCCAGGTAGCGATCGTGCTCTGAATGGTAGGGCTCCGGCATGAGGCAGTTGACGCTCCGGCCGAGGACCTCGGCAGCCGCATAGCCGAACAACTGTTCAGCGGCCGGGTTGAAGGTTTCGACGAGGCCGTGCTCGTCGATAGAGACGATACCGTCTGCAGCATAGTTGACGATGGCGCGAAGGCGCGTCTCACGCTCGAGCAGACTCGCCTCGGCGCGCTTCCGCTCGGTAATATCGCGGAGGATGGCCACGAAGAGCGGGTTACCCCCCTCCTGCTGTACCAGCTGCAGAGTGACTTCCACGGGGATGTCGCGGCCGTCTTTGTGCTGGTGCAGGGTTTCGAAGGACAAGGACGGCTGTGTGCCGTCGATGAGCGGCTGTACCATCGCTTGGAACCGTTCACGGGTGAATTGGGGGTTGATATCGACGGGGGTCATGCTGAACAGTTCGGCTTGGCTGTAGCCGACTTGCTCGCAAGCGCCGCGATTGCAGTAGATGAAGCGCAGCGTATCGGGGTGGAACATAAATACACAGTCCAGCGTCTGATCGAGGGTGGATTTGAACCGCGCGAGCGCCGTTTCACGCTCCTTCAGCTCCCGGTCCGCCTGTTTGCGCTCGGTGATGTCGTAGTTGATCCCGATCATCCGGACCGCTTTGCCCCGTTCGTCCTTGAGGACGGTGGCGGATGCCTTGATATGGCGCATGGCCATGTTCGGAAGGACCACGCGAAATTCCGTGTCGAATGGCGTTCTTCCTTCAATGGCGGCTTGAAGTGCGCCTTCCGTTGCCGCTCGATCCTCAGGATGGAGCCGACCGGTCCAAGCCTCATAGGCGCCCGGAAAATCCTCGGTGGTGTAGCCGTAGAGTGCGTACATCTGGTTGTCCCAGCCCAGCTTACTTTCAGGAATGTTGTAGTCCCAGACCCCGATGCCACCTGATTTGGTCGCCAGGTCCAGCCGACGGATGGTGTCGTTCATGATCTGTTGAACGGCCTTCTGCTCGGTAATATCCTGAACAGTTCCCGCCATGCGGATGGGGTGCCCCTCGGTATCGCGTGTCACGGTCCCCCGACATAGAATGTCACGAGACTCCCCGCTCGGGCGAAGGATTCGGAAGCTGACCTCGTAGGGGTGATTCTCTGTGAGGGCGCTTTCAACGGCCGTGAATACTCTGACTCGGTCGTCGGGGTGGATTGCCTCCCGGAAGGTCTCAACCGTGGGAGTGATCGCCTGAGGGGCATAGCCGAAGATTCGAAACTGTTCGTCCGACCAGGTTTCAGTCCCCGTGGCTACGTCCCATTCCCAACTGCCGACATGGGCGAGCGCTTGGGCCTGGGCCAAGCTTTTCTGGTTGGCTTCAAGCCGATTCTGGATGATCATCCATTCTGTGACATCGCGGCACGTGCAGATCAACCAGCGATCAGGATCCTGTCCTCCCTCGGACAGGACGAGCGAGATTTCGGCGAAGACGTCTTGCCCCGACTTGGTGAGGCCCTTGACCTCACCGGCCCAATGTCCAAGGTGCAAGAGTATCGGGAAATAGTATTGTTCAATCTGGGTGATTGCCTCAGGTGCATAGAGGGTCTTCCATGATCGGCCGATCAACTCCTCCGGCTGGTACCCGTAAATGGCGGCATGCGCCGAGTTCATGTAGGTATAGCAGCCGTTGTTATCCAAGAAGGCGACCCCTTCAAGTCCGCGTTCAATTGCACGGATGATGTCCGCGTTCGCTCGGTCGACCTGTTTACGCTTGGCGAAACTTTGCTCGAGCTCAATCTGGCGCCGCTTCAACTCGAGACGACTGACGACTTGCTGCCCTAATATACGGAGCGCGTTCATCTGATCGGCGGTCAACTGTTTCGACACCCGATCGATCACACAGAGCGTGCCCAGGGCATGACCAGTGGGAGTGACGAGCGGCATTCCGGCATAGAAGCGAATGTTCGGGTCAGCGGCAACAAGAGGGTTGTCGGCAAACCGTTCGTCTTGGGTGGCATCGGGCACGACAAACAGGTCACTGCCATGGATCGCATGGGCACAAAAGGCAATGTCTCGCGGGGTTTCTGGTGCATCGATACCCACCTTAGCCTTGAACCATTGGCGATGGGCATCGACAAGGCTGATCAAGGCTATCGGTGTTCCGCAAATCTGTGCGGCAAGCTGGGTCAGGTTGTCAAATCCTTCTTCCGCCGGCGTGTCGAGAATCTTGTATTGTTGCAGCTCGGCGAGGCGAGATGGTTCGTTCTCGGGCAACGGGGCACTCTGCATGTCTCTTGCTCCCTCTCCGCTAGGGGGTTGCTTCCTTGCGTTCACCCATTGCTGGTCGGTAACCTGCCTATGTCAATGGTGCGTACTTGAGGTCATCTAGCCGCGTGTATTCGTATGATTGGCGAGATGGCCCGCGATACTCTCAGGAGTTCTATGGTATTCGTACTATGAGAACCGCAAGGGGGAAAGTAAAATGGGTTTTTGCTGATGCAG
>JABMDL010000028.1 GCA_015903945.1 Nitrospira sp.
CTTCAACGGCACCGACAGCTTTACCTACACCATCACGAGCGGGGGCGTGACGGAGACCGCGACGGTGAATGTGACCGTGACGGCGGTGAACGATGCGCCTCTCCTCGTGACCAATACCGGGAGCACGGTGGCTGAAGGCGGGACCGACACGATCGATTCCAGCGAGTTGGCTGTGACCGATGTCGAGCAGGCTGCGGCGCAGTTGACCTATTCGATTGGTACGGGTCCGGCGTACGGACGGCTGGAACTGACGACGGCACCGGGCGTGTCAGCGACAACCTTCACCCAAGCGGATATTGCTGCCAATCGGTTGGTTTATGTGCACAACGGCTCCGAACCCACCAGCGATAGTTTTACCTTTACGGCGAGTGATGGCGCAGGGGGGACACTGGGTATCACGACCATGACCCTGACGATCACCCCGGTGAATGATACGCCCACGATTACGAGTGATGGTGGGGCGGCGACGGCCACGATCAACGTAGCGGAAAACGTCAGTGCCGTCACGATTGTCACCGGCGCCGATGTGGATTTGCCCGCTCAGGCCCTCACCTACAACATCAGTGGTGGGGCGGATCAGGCGTTGTTTACGATCAATATGGCCACCGGCGCGCTGAATTTTACCGCTTCTCCCGATTTTGAAGTGGCCACGGATGCGAACGGCGACAATGTGTATGTCGTCCAGGTTCAAATCGTCGACAGCCAAGGGGCGAGCACGACGCAGACGATCCAGGTGACGGTGACGGATGCGGAAGAAGGGCTAGTGCCTCAATCGAATACTCCGACAATTCCACCCTCTCTCCTCCCGACCTCGCCGCTGGAATCCGAGAAGGGCAGCCAGTCTGTGGCGGCTGGGCTGAGCGAGCAACGATCAAGCCTCACAGTATCCTCGCTGACCGAACAGCCAGCCGGGTCCGCAGGAGCTGTGGCGGCTCCCGGTGGTGAGATGCCACCGTCAGTTCCTCCTGTCGAAAGGCCAATTTTTGTCCCAGGTGACGACAAACGACGGTTTGACACCGCCAGGATTGAACCCGAGATGGCTCGTTGGGATGGTTCGTCTGCCGCGTCGCCGTTCACGATTATTCCCGTGGAGCTAGAGCCATCAATCGGCGCTCAGGAGCCGGAAGACCAGTCTTCGCTCAGCGAGGTCTTGATGGTCCAACTCGATGCGATGACGAAATCGCTCGAAGAGGCGATTGGTACCAAGCAGGAACACGAGATGCTGGTGGCCCGGGTTGCGGCGGTGAGCGGCGCCACGCTTTCCGTGGGATTTGTGGCGTGGGCAGTCCGAAGCAGCGCGCTTCTTGCCAGCTGCCTCGCCACGCTTCCCGCTTGGAAGAGCTTCGATCCTCTTCCGGTCGTCCGACTAAGCAGGCGAGAACGGAACCGACGTCGGCAAACAACCGATGCCGTCCAACGGCAGGAACAGAATGAATTTGGAGGATTGGAGAAGTTCTATTAACCCGCATTATTCATGAGCGCTTCTGCTGCAATCGTCCGTCGCTGCGAGCCGAGACGCAGCCGATCCGCTGCTGCGACAAGCCTGTGGTCGGCGGGCTCGCTCCTCGAGTTTTCGACGTACTGCGCGAGTACGCCTCAGGGTTTCCGGGCTCCGCGCGCCGCTCTCGCGACGAACCGTCATGAATAATGCGGGGTAACCCACCCTGGCTTCTCAAGCGGGAATCCGCACCTGCCGATAAGTAGAGAAGCATGAGTCGGATTTCGCCCATTGTCTTGATCAGTTTGTGCCTGGTCTGCGTGACGATCGGTGCCATGTTGGCCGGGCAAGCCCTTGTCGGATTCACGCCTGACCAACGGAAAGAGGTGTTCGAGGCTCGGAAGACACTCTGCGAGAACTTGGCGGTGCAATATTCCTTGCTGGCGGCTTCTGGGCAGATTGCGACGATTGAGACGGCGATGCGCACGTTGGTCGAGCGTAATTCCGATATCCTCTCGGCGGCGCTCCAAGCCGCGGATGGGCCGCAACTCGCGGCCGCGGGAGATCATCTCCGCCATTGGGTGCAGCCCACCGGGCAGCGATCGACCCCCACGCATATCCAAGTCCCGATCTATAAGGGGACCACACATTGGGGGACCCTTCAGCTTTCATTTCGCGCTCTGGGCATTGGAGCGGGGAAGAAGTTCTATGAAGAAGTGTGGGTGCAATATGTCCTGTTGGTCGCGGTTCTCGGATTTCTCGGATATTTCACCTTCATGAAACGGACCTTGCGCCATCTCGATCCGTCGGAAATGATTCCGCCTCGTGTCAAATCGACGCTCGATAGCCTCACGGACGGAGTAGCGATGGTTGATCTCTCAGGCTCGATCGTGTTGGCGAACGAAACCTTCTGTCGATTGACCGAACGGTCGCTGCCATCCCTTCTGGGACAATCATTGTCCCGACTGCCGTGGGTTGACGATCAGGGGATGTCGCTGGCGGCAGACTATCGGCTTCCCTGGCAATCGGCTACTGATCACGCACGTGGGCAACAGGGAGTTCGGCTTGGGTGCCGTACGAAGGAGCAGGAACTTCAGACTCTGTCAGTGACCACCACGCCGATTCGGGACCAGGACGGTCGCACACGCGGCGTACTGGCGTCGTTTCATGATGTCACGGCCGTCGATCGCGCCAACTCGAAACTTCGCGAGGCCATTGTCAAACTCGAACAATCTCAGACGCAGGTACTGGTGCAAAACGAACGGTTGGAACAGACGAACGAAGTCCTGCAGCTGGAGATTGAAGAGCGCAAGCGCGTCCAAGCTGAGCGGGAGCAACTCCACAAGCAACTGGTGGAAAGTTCGCGGCTGGTCGGGATGGCCGACGTGGCCTCGACCGTCCTGCACAACGTGGGAAACGTGCTGAATAGCGTGAATGTGTCGGTGGACGTGGTGACCAATCTGCTCAAGCAGACGCCAATGAACGACGTGGCCTTGATCGCGTCTCTGCTGCAGGCGCACACCCATGATCTAGGGAGGTATTTGTCCGAACACCAGGAAGGGAAACAAATCCCCTCCTACCTCTCCATGCTGGCCGAAGCGGTGACCCAGAACCAAGGGCTCGTTCAAAAGGAGCTGGACGGGCTCGGCCGCAACATCGAGCACATTCGGCAGATCGTCAATCGGCAGATCGACCTGGCGAGGCCGGGCGGGGCCATCCTGGAGCCTGTGTATTTCCAAGATCTGATGGAACAGGCGCTGGCCATTTACCGATCGGCCCTCGAAAGCCACGGGTATGAAATCGAGCGATGCTATGACGCGGCTCCGCAGGGCATGTGCGACCGGCATCAAGTGCTCCAGATCTTGGTCAACCTCATCAGCAACGCCAAGAACGCCATCGACGCGGCGCCGGGGAAGTCGCATCGATTGACGCTGCGATTCGGATTGGCCGAGGACCGCCCCGCCTTCGTTCGATTCCAGGTGATCGACACGGGCGTGGGGATTGCTCCAGACGATTTACCACGTCTGTTCACTCAAGGTTTTACGACCAGGCCGGACGGCCACGGCATCGGGCTCCACAGCGCCGCCCTGGCCGCCCAGAATCTCGGCGGCACCTTGCAAGGCCGAAGCGAGGGCCGGGGCCACGGCGCCGCGTTTGTGCTGGATCTTCCATTGCACCCAGTCGAGGTGGCGGCATGAGCGCGACGCCCGCGGAGCGAAATCGGCGCATCCTCGTCATCGACGACAATCGGACGATCCACGAAGATTTCCGGAAACTACTGGGAGCCCAGCCGCTCCAGCCCGCGTTGCAACAGGCCCGCGCGGCATTGTTTCGGAACGGGATGGCAGCCGAGTCGATGCCTTTCGAAATGTATGAGTTAGACTTTGCCGATCAGGGGCAACAGGGCTACGACAAGGTCGTGTCGGCACGGCAAGAATCCCGCCCCTATGCCGTGGCGGTGGTCGACATGCGTATGCCGCCCGGATGGGACGGGCTCAAGACCATCGAGCATATCCTTGCCGCCGACCCGGACATCCAGATCGTCATTTGCACCGCCTATTCTGACTTTTCATGGGCGGAAATGGCCGCGCGATTGGGTATAAGCGACCGGGTGCTCATTTTGAGGAAGCCGTTCGATTCCATTGAAGTGCAGCAAATCGCCAGCGCCCTGACCAGGAAATGGGAACTGGAGCAAAGCGTCGTCGTGCGTACGGCTGAGTTGCGGCGCCGGAATGAACAGCTTCATCAGACGGTCCAGGCATTACAAGCCGCCAAGGCGGCAGCCGACTGTGCCAATCAGGCCAAATCGCAGTTTCTCGCCCATATGAGCCACGAAATTCGGACGCCGATGAACGGCGTGCTCGGCATGAGCGAGTTGCTGCTCTCGACGACCCTGAGTGACAAGCAGTGCCACTATGTCCAAACCATCCGCCAGTCGGGTCAGGCCCTGCTGCATGTGATCAACAACATTCTCGATTTCTCAAAAATCGAAGCGAACAAGCTCGAGCTGGAGCAGGTGGAGTTCGATCTGGGCACCACGGCCCAAGAGGTCATCAACCTGTTCTTGGAATCCACCCGACAGAGAGGACTCACGCTTGAGTGCCGCATCGCCCCGACGGTCCCGACCCGGTGGCTTGGAGATGCGGGCCGCCTGCGCCAAATCCTCCTGAATCTGGTCGGCAATGCGGTCAAGTTCACGGAACGAGGGGGGGTTGCTGTCGACATCGGGCTGGACCGCGATTGTGGGAGCGAGTCGGTCATTAAGATTACGGTGCGTGACACCGGGATCGGCATTCCGGTCGAGGCTCAGCAGAAAATTTTTGATCCATTCGCTCAAGCCGACGGCACGATGTCGAGACGATTCGGGGGGACAGGGCTTGGCCTCACCATTGTCCAACGGCTGGTCCACATGATGGGAGGGGCCATCGGCCTGACGAGCATCCCCGGCAAAGGAGCGACCTTCTGGTTCACTGTCCGTCTCACTAAGGCCATGGGCGCTGGAGACGGACAAGGCTCTCATCCTGGTCATATAGTGACCCTCGATGCTTGTCGAATCGGCGGACTGGCAGATAGGCGGATTCTCTTGGCCGATGACGATCCCACCAACTGCGAGGTCTTTCTGGGTATGTTGGAGCGCTGCGGCGCATCAGCCGATGTGGTGCACACAGGCAAGGACGCGATTGCCGCACTCGAACGAACCCGGTACGAATTGATTCTCATGGACAGTGAAATGCCTGAGATGGATGGATTGACCGCCACCCGAGAAATCCGCAGTCGAAGCTTTTCTCGTTCTGACGGCAAACCCATTCCCATTGTCGCATTGACCGCACATGCCTCGGATACGCACCGGACCTCTTGCCTGGCCGCGGGCATGAACGATTACCTTTCAAAGCCGGTGAGGCTGGAACAGTTGTCGCAGATGCTGCACCGCTGGGTGCCAGCGGTGACTTCCTTCGCCGCATAAACCGATCATTGTCTGAAAGCGTTTCCTTCTGTGGCTGCACAGGGTAAGCTGTGCCATGCTTGGCCACATATCGCCGTCTCGTCCGTTTCGGATTCGGCGCTGGATGCTGGCGATGCTCGGCCTGCTCGGGGTCGGGGTTGCCGCGCTGGCGGGATACGGTCTTGTCCTCTCCGCAACCCTGACGTTGCCCAGGAGCGATGAGCACCCGCAACTGCTGATCTACGGCGCGCCGTTTCTTCTGACCCCAGGGATTCATCTCGCCGACTCAGGGCTCCTCGATCGGCTGCATCGGTTGGAATATCGGTCTGTTGCCACTTCGCCAAAGGCCCCAGGCGAGTATGCCCTCACGGACGAGGCGATTGAGATTTTTCTGCACGCCCAGGAGGAAAGCCGCCTTCCAGCGAGGGCGGTCCGATTACGGCTGGTGGAGGGCATGGTCGCGGAAGTGCTTTCCCTTCCGGACGGACAGCCAGATCCAATGGCCGTGCTCGAACCGGCGGTCATCAGCGGGATGCGCGCGGGTTCCAAGCAGGTTAGGGAATGGATTCCGTTCAGCCGCATCCCTCCGCTGCTGGTGCAGACACTGCTGGCCGTCGAGGACCGCCGCTTCTTTTCTCATTACGGAGTTGATCCCATCGCCGTTGGCCGGGCCTTGTGGACCAACATGACCCGGGGCGCCGTCGTGCAAGGCGGGAGCACGTTGACCCAACAACTGGCCAAGAATCTCTACTATTCGCCACAGCGGACCCTGCGGCGGAAGCTGCAAGAGTTCATGGCGGCCATTGTGCTGGAGTGCAAATATCGGAAGGAAGACATTCTTGAAAGCTATCTGAACGAAATCTATCTCGGCCAAGCCGGGTCTGTCTCCATCTATGGCGTCGGGGAGGCCGCACACCGCTATTTCGGCAAGAGCCTCGACGAGTTGTCGATTGATGAAATGGCAATGATCGTCGGGTTGATTAAGGGGCCCAACACCTATTCGCCCGTGAAGAACCTCGAGCATGCGGTCGAGCGGAGAAATGTGGTGCTCCAGCGCCTGCGGGACCAGGGTCTCGTGTCTGAGACGGTGTGGGCCGACGCTGTGAATCGGCCGGTACACGTCGTGTTGGCGCAAGATGCGCTGAGCGATGCCCCCCACTTTGTGGACAATCTGCTCCGGGAAGTCGAGGGAGGAACCGGCGTCGGTATCCCGGAAGGCGCCAGAATCTTTTCGACTCTCGATCCATGGATGCAACAACACAGTACTCAGGCATTGCAGCAGGGCCTGACGAAGCTGGAAACCACGTATTCGTGGCTGACGCACGCGGAGCCGCCACTTGAGGGGGCGATCGTCGTGCTGGAAGCGAAGACCGGCCACATTCTTGCGATGGTCGGCGGGCGCAACTATCGTGTGAGCCAATTCAACCGGGCGGTGCAGGCCCGCCGGTCGGCCGGGTCGCTCTTCAAACCATTCGTGTATCTGGCTGCGTTCGAAGCCGCGCGGGGTCAGAACACAGTGGGATTGACGCCAGCGACCGTGCTGGAGGATGAGCCGGTTACGCTGGACTCGGGCACCGGCCCGTGGTCTCCACAGAATTACGACCGGCAATATCGAGGTTCGGTCACGGTGCGGACGGCGCTTGAGCAATCGTTGAACGTGCCGGCTGTGCGTGCAGCCCACCGGACGGGTATCATGCCGTTCATCAACCAGCTGCGGGCATTCGGGATCACCACGCCGCTGCCCAATAATCTGTCCGTGGCGCTGGGAAGTTCCGCCGTGTCCTTGATCGAGATTACGTCGGCCTATGGGGGGCTGGCCAACGGCGGCATCGCGGTGCGCCCGAGCGCCGTGATCAATATGGTGCGGGAGACCGGCGAGACAATCTGGAACCAGACTCCCGATCGGCGCCAAGCCACCTCTCCGCAAGGGGCGTATCTCGTGACGTCTCTGCTCAAAGGCGTCGTGGATCGAGGCACCGGCGTCAAGGCCAGAGCGTTGGGGGTGCACGGCCCTCTCGCGGGCAAGACGGGCACAACAGATGGGTATCGAGACGCCTGGTTCGTCGGGTATACAGCGGATCTGGTGATCGGCGTATGGGTTGGTTTCGATGATGAGCGGCCGATCAAATTAACCGGCGCCCAGGCGGCGCTACCGATTTGGAGCGCCCTTGCCATGCGGCTGCTGCGCCAAGACCGGCCGGACTTCGAGATGCCGGAAGGGGTGGTTGAGCGCGAGATCGATCCGCACACCGGTCAACTGGCCACATCACAATGTCCAGAAAAGGTCTCCGAGGTGTTCATCGCCGGAACAGAGCCAACCGTCTATTGCGAAGTGCATGGAGAAGGAATATGGGATCGGTTCAAGCGCACGTTCGGATTCTTCTGACGGGATGTGAGCGAGACGCTGTATGCGGGGAGTTTGCGCAGAGAATCAACAACTGCTAGAAGTCTGTCGCTTCTTAGAGTATCCTGAGCCTCGATCGGACTCAACCAGGAGCTTGTATGAAAAAGACCGGCTATATGGACGACGGCAATATCACCTTGCTCGCCAAAGGGGTTGAGCTAAAGGGCGAGATCAAGGTCGACGGCACGGTGCGCATCGACGGCCGCCTGGAAGGCGAGGTACATACCAAAGGGGAAGTCATCGTGGGCGAAGACGGCGTCGTCAAAGGGATGATCACAGCCGGATCGCTCATCAGCAGTGGGCGTATCAAGGCCGCGGTTACGGCAACCGAGCGAGTGCAACTTCTGAAAACAGCGATTCTCATCGGTGAAGTGCATTCGCCGATCATGGTGATGGAAGAGGGAGCCAAGTTTCAAGGCGTCAGTGACATGGGTGCCACCGCCTGGCCGGAAGAGGCGCAAAAGCTGCCCGGCAATCTCCGTGACCTCAATCCGCACCGGAACAGGCCCATCGCCTTGATCGGAAAGGAACAAAACTTTTAGGTCTCGCACGTTCGTCCTGGCCCACGCCGCTTCAACCGCACGTGCATGTGCCCGCGTCCTGCTTCCGCTGCTCAGATCTCGCTCCACCGGTGACAAGGTTCACCGGATCTGCTATCAACAGATCCTGCCCGCGCACGAACTCGAGAGGCCATGACTCAACAACACCTGTTCTCCGTCGTGTTCTTTGCCCTGCTGGCGCTGCTGGTCTACCAGATGGGCCTCATGTTCCAACCGTTCGTGTTCCCGGCTCTCTGGGCCGGCCTCTTAGCACATTGGGCGTTTCCGCTCCACCTTGAGCTCTCGAAACTGTTGAGGGGAAATGACGCACTGTCCGCTGCGGTGCTCACTATCGGCGCCTTGGGCATGGTCGTTGTGCCCTTGGCTGTGATGGGCGTGTTGCTTGTGGACGAAGCCGGCGTAGCAGAACAGACAATTCGAGCCTGGATAGCCGCCGGCGGGTTGCACCGGCTGCCGGATCAGCTGGCGACGATTCCGTTAATCGGGGGATGGTTGCGCAACGCCGCCACCGGCATCGATGTCCAGAAATTCTCAATGGAAGAGTCGGTGGTGGCAGGCGTCAAGGGAATGAGCCAGTTTCTCGTCGGCCAGATGGGCGATCTCTTAAAGAATACCATCATTCTGGTAACGGATTTCTTTATCATGCTGCTCGTGCTGTTTTTTCTCTTCAAGGACGGGCAGAAATGGTTTGCGGCCTGCTATGAATTGATCCCGATGGATGAGTCGCACAAACAGAAGATTATCGTTCGGCTGGATCAGACGATTCGTGCGGTGGTCAAAGGAATGCTGGTGACGGCGATCGTCCAAGGCGTGTTGGCCGGTGCGGCCTATTTGGCGCTCGGCGTGCCGTTTCCCATCGTGCTCACGGTGCTGACGATTATGCTGGCGCCCATCCCATTCGGCGGGACCGCGCTGGTGTGGGGACCGGTGGTCTGCTATCTGCTCTGGGCCGGTCCGATGATGAAGGCCCTCATCATGCTGGCGTGGGGCATCGGCGTCGTGTCCATGGTCGATCAATTTCTCCGGCCCTGGTTAATTGGCCAGGGTGTCGAAATTCCCATCCTGTTGCTGGTGCTGAGTGTCCTCGGAGGGTTGGCCCTCTATGGTATCCTGGGACTCTTCGTCGGGCCCGTCTTAGTCAGTCTTCTTATTACGGCGGTCCAGATCTATCGTGAGGAATATTACACGGCCGCAAGCGGGTCGCCTCCCACCGCACCTCGTAACGACACGTGAATCGTCAAGCGTCAATCGTGGGCGACGAATTCTTGAGTCCGCGCTTGACGAATGGCGTGTGACGATTAACGGGCGTTCTATTCCAGCGGGATCGTGATCGCGATTCCACCCATCACCTCGTTCACCTTAAAATCCTGCTTCGGACTCAACGGATGACTGTTGTGGCACGTGACGCAGGCAGACGAGACGGCACGATCTGCATAGATGGCTTGGAAGTACTGCTTCTTGCCGCTTGAAACAACCCCGGTGACTGGCCGTTCGGGCTGGCGTCGGAGCACGTCCAGGGCTCTTCGCTCGAACTCGGTTGCCGGCGCGTTACGTTGATAGATTGGGGAGAACCCAATCAGCCGGTAGCGAATCCCGCTCCCGCTCTCCGCCGCGAGCCGCCCGGACTGTTGAAGGAATTGTGCCGGAAGCGGGAGCGCATTCTCCTGTTCCCAATGTTCGGTCGCGGCGACGATGCCTTTCTCCTGCATGCGGTTGACGATGTGTGTCGTGTAGATTGTCCGATCGGCCTCTAGGACGGCATGGACATAATCGGCGACTCTCTCCGGAGAGATGCTGCCGATTGATGGGTTCTCCTTGGCTGAGGGGAGAGAAGCCCCCCCCCAGAGTCCTCCTAAGAGGAATGCGATGGTTGCGGCTCGGAACGTGACACGGAAGGTGTCCATGGGCCTCCTTCTGGAGACAGTGGAGAACTGATCGGTAGAGTGACAAGGCAGGTAGTACCTCGACCTTCGACGCTCTCGATGCGGAGATCGCCTCCGAACTTTCGGATAATCCGCCTCGCCACCGTGAGCCCGAGGCCCGAACCTTCCCCCTGTCCCTTGGTCGTAAAAAACGGGTCAAAGATCTTTGACAGGTGCGGCTTGGAGATGCCGGGACCGGAATCGGCGATCGTCGCAGTAGCCGTATGGCCCGACACGCCGGTCGTCAACGTGAGCGTGCCGGTGCCCTTCATGGCTTGGGCGGCATTGGTCACGAGATTCACCAACGCTTGCCGAAGTTGGTCTGGAAATACCAACACAGGCGTATTGCCTGCATAGGTTTTATGAATCACAATGTCTTTCATTTCAACGGTGGTTTGTGCCGTGGCCAGCACTTGGTCCAAGATCTGCTCCAAATACACCGGCACGTGCTTGTCGAAGGCCTCACGGTTGGTCACACCGGTAAAATCTCGAACGATCGTCGCCATGCGACGGCCATGAGCCACGATGTCCCGAGCGCAGGTCCTGATATGCTCCAAGTCCTGTTCTTCTTGAATCACTTCTCCCAACCCGATGATTCCGAACAAGGGATTGTTGAGTTCGTGGCCGATTCCAGCGGTGAGCACACCGAGGCTTCCCGTTTTCTCCGCCTGGACCAGCTGGTCTTGCAGCCGACTTTCGTCCGTGGTGTCTCGAAGCACCAGCCCAATGCTGTCTTCTTCCCCTGGTCTCGCAGGCAATCGGAACCATTGATAGTGATAGATGCGCGATCCGATGTGGAGTTCAGAACGGTGGCTGGACGATTCGTGATCGGCACTCGGCGCAAGGGGATCCCTTGGTACCGTCTCGCGCTCAATATCGGCTGCAGCAGACGATGTATCTCCGTTGGTGCGAAACTCTGCCTGTAGCTTCCTCTGAACGGCTGGGTCGAGTGGAAGAATCGTGAACAACGACGTTCCCGACATCGGTTCCTGGACCTTGAAGGATTCGCGGGCTGCCTGATTGATGTAGCGCACGACTTCGTGGGCATCGATCAGGAGAATCGGAGTGGGGACGGCGTCTAAGATCTGATCCGTCGACTGCTGGAGGACCTGGACTTCCCGGGTTTTCAACTTGACCTGGTCGGTCAATCCGGCGAATGCGGCTTTCAACTGTTGGTTCATGCGGTTGAATTCTTCGGCCAAGTCCTCCAATTCGTCACCAGTCTGGATCTGAATCGGTGTCCGCAATTCACCGCGTCCGATTGACTGCGCGGCCTGTTGTAGTTGACGCACTGGTGTCACGATGCGGCCGGCGGCGACGTAGCCCAGCGAGGCCAGCAGCACCACAGCGACGGCTCCGAACGCCGTCACCCAGGTGAACAGATGCTGAATCGGCGCGAAGAGTTCATCGGAGGATTGCCAGACGAAGGTGTGCCACGACCCACTGTCAGTCGAACCGTTGGCCGCCCGGCTTGTTTCCGGAAGCGGGGCAAAGCCGATGACGGAAGTGGACTGTCCGCCGTGACCATCGCTCGAGGCCTGCACCCAACCGGGATGCTGCGGTGTGACGAGCGGGATTAGGTTTGGATCGGACAACGGGACACCGGTCGGAAGAATGGGACAGCTGACGACGATGCCCTTCGTGTCAATCAACATCACGTGACCGGTCTTCCCAAATCTGGTGACATGGGTCGCGGGAGAAAAGAACTCTTTGGCATCGATCACGCGGTGAAGTACTCCGACGACTTCATACCGGAGACTATCCATGATGGGGAGGGAGATGGAGAAGACATAGGCGTTCACCTGATCGTCGAAACGGACATCTTCGATGTAGAGTTTGCCTACCGCCTTATTGAAGGCACCCTGCCACCATTGGGTCTTCTGGTGGCGGAACGCCGGATGCTCGGTCATCGTTGCGACCAGCGTGCCCTGCGCATCGGTGAGGAACAGCAGTTTAGTCGATGCACGGACGACTTGCGGAAGCAACTGGCCTGGTGCACTGTGACCACCGGTATAATATTCGCGGAGTAGTGTGCTGAGCTGGTTTTCGGTGAGAGACTTGATGGCGGCCGCGTCTCGCGCCGCCCATCGACGTTCGAAGTCCGTGAGCGCCGCGGTCTGGCGTGTGGAATCACTCTGCATGTCACGCCGCTGTTCCAGTGCATGGATGATCGCCGGGTCATTCGCGATGCGTGCGGTGTGCGCGATTTCTTCGGCGAGGAGGAGATCGAGTTTGCGGGCGGCTTCAGTCGCCAGTGCTTTAAAACTTTCCCCGCTGACTTCCCGGATTTCTTGAGACCCTTGCCAGAATGCCATCCCCAAGCCGACAACGAGCGGGATGACGCCGACGAGCAGCATGGAGAGAATGACCTTGGTTTTGAGCCCCCATCGTGCTCCTGACCTCGGGGGTGCCGGCGTCTCGGTCATGGCTGAACGCTCCTCTCGCCGACGGATGAGTCATGAGGAAATGTGAGTGTAAACGTCGAGCCTCTGCCGACCTGGCTTTCAACTTCTATGGTGCCGTTCATGTGGTGAATGACGCTCTTGATGTTGTAGAGCCCCAGTCCGGTTCCCTTCCCCGGCGGTTTGGTTGTGAAGAAGGGTTCGAAGATTCGGTCGAGCAATTCGGGGGGGATCCCGCAGCCTGTGTCGGAGACACGAATCTGCGTGGTGCCGGCCACGACGGCGGTTTCCAGCGTCAAGGCGCCCTCGTGTTCCATTGCCTGGACGGCGTTGGTAATGAGATTGACGAACACATGGAGGAGCTCATCGGGGTTTCCCTTCACGGCCACGTCAGGTTGATAGCGCTTGCGAATCTCTATGTCTTGAAGAGCGACGGCGTAACGGGCGATCTTCAGCGCTTCGTCCAGTTTGCCATTGACCCCGATCAGACAGTCTTGCTGCAACGACGCGCGGCGAGAGTAGGAGGTGAGGTCCCGACAAATGGCGGTTGTGCGCTTGACCGCCTCAATAATGTCCCGTGCTTGGGTGTGGACGGCGTCTAGGTCTGTTTCGTCAGCCAGATTTTCCGCCAAGCCGAGAATCAGCTGGAGCGGATTGTTCATATCGTGGGCGATGCCGGCGGCGAATGAGCCGATTCCAGCGAGTTTCTCTGCATGGAGCAACTCGGTCTGCAATATCGATTCATGCTGCACGAGCAGCCAGAGAAGCCGCGAGGTCTGGCCATTGACAACGTCGGTCCCCGCCGGCACCTCTTTCCGAAGCACCGACTCCATCGTTGGATCACCGGTGACGTCCATCACGAGGTTGAGCCCTTGGTGATTGATCAGGTCGGCTACCCGGTCATAGACCGGCACATTGAGCTCGTGGGCCCGTGTGAGTCCGGGAGCCGAGGGATCTCTGTCGGCGATGCCGACGATCTTTATCGTGCGGATCTGATGGAGCACATCGAGCAGGGCCATCCCCCCACGGCCTGCCCC
This sequence comes from Nitrospira sp., assembly GCA_015903945.1. Taxonomy (GTDB): domain Bacteria; phylum Nitrospirota; class Nitrospiria; order Nitrospirales; family Nitrospiraceae; genus Nitrospira_D. The sequence goes on from JABMDL010000028.1 coordinate 13,707, forward strand.
GATGATGGCCACTCGCATCGGAAGCAGGGCAGGAACTGGTTCGATCCGCCCCCTCCCGATCCCCGGTTCAGCAGGGGCCGATGTCGCCGCCGCTCCGGTCCTCTGTGCTGCCGGCCAATCCATCATAGATGAGCCAATTCGCGCTGCTCCATGGCACGCGCGACGGAGGCTTTCAATTTCTCGCCTTCCACCGGCTTCACCAGATAGTCCACCACACCCTGCCGGAGTAACGACGTAGCCATGTCGGTGTCCGGAAATCCGGTCAGGACGATCAGCGGCACACGGGGATAATTTTCACGGAAGTACGTGATCGCCTCGATGCCGTTCACTTTGGGCATGCGGATGTCGCAGATCATCACGTCAAGTAGGAGACGATTTTCTCCGCTGTTGATCGTCTCGATGGCTTTGGCGCCGTTTTCCGCCTCCAGCACGTCGTACCCGGCTTTTTGAAGCGTCATCCGGACGACCTTACGGATATCGGGCTCATCATCCACTACAAGGACGCGACCGTTGCAGCTCTCACCTCCCACGAAAAACCCGGACTTGAACTCGCTCATGGTGACCTCCTGGTGAAGGGTAGAGGGTGATGGATATCTTGGTTGTCATCGTATGCTGTTTGCTGTAAGCGCAAGGTGCATGCCGGACAATACGACAGCCTATGTGCTTGAACTTCAAACGATCAGTCCTTGAGTCCGCCGTGCCGTTCGTTTCTGTGGCTCATATGCACCACCAGGTGTTGAAATACACCAGTGCCACGCGTGGTCTCATTGCCTTTCCGGGGCAATTTCGGCTAGGGTATCGACTTGGATAATCAGGGAGGTCTTGTGATTACATCGGACGTATTGGCCGACTATATCCGCAAGAGCATGCCGGATGCCGTGGTGACGGTGACGGATCGTACCGGGACCATGAACCATCTCAAAGTCAGTGTCGTCTCTGCGGCCTTTCAGGGTAAGAACTTGCTGGACCGGCATCGGATGATTTATCAAGCTCTGGATGCACCGATGAAAGATGGGCGCATTCATGCGCTGGAGCTCACGGCGAAGACCCAGGATGAACACTAAGCGCGAATGGCTCGCAGTCATTCGTAAGGAGGCTGGACGATGGCGGATCCGATCGAAGAAGAAATTCAGAAAGAAGTGAAGGCGCACAAGATTTTGATCTACGGCAAGGGGACCAAGCAGATGCCAATGTGCGGGTTCACGCGGGAGACGATGCAGTTTTTCGATAAATACGGCTATCCCTACGAACTGATCGACGTTCTGTCGCAGCCGGTGAAGCGGGAAGCTCTCACGAAGATGACGAATTGGCCGACCCTGCCGAAAGTCTTCATCGACGGCACCTTCTATGGGGATACCGACGTCCTTGACCCGATGGCGGCCAAGGGCGAGATCGAACCGCTGCTGAAGAAGGCGTTTGGGAAGTAAGCAGAGCATTCCTGCTAGTCTCTTGCTCCCCGAGCGCGCACGCGGGAGCTATAACAACCCACAACTAGGGTCGGTGCTCGCTCGACGGGCGCAGTGAGACCAGCAGGAACGCCCTGCTTTTTGGGTGGGGGAGAGATGTCGCACGATGCTCAGCCCCCTACAGCTCTAGCAATTCTCGCCATGGCGTCAGCCGATCCACGCATCCGTTCCGTCCGAGACTTGGTCGTGATTGGAGAGGGATGGGCGGATGCTGTCCGTGTATCCTCCAGCACTCTCAACTTCGTTGCCCACAAAGGAGCCTCCTGTGGCGAAGATGTCCGGCAGCATAGGGACGTTCGTGTGCGGGGCGCTATGCCTGGCTGCAAGCGCGGGATGCGGGGTCGGTATTGCTCAACCCGATCGTGTTGATTGGGAGAAGGCGCGGCTGGTCGACCTGACGCACTCGTTCGACGCCGACACGATTGTCTGGCCGACGGAGCAGGATTTCAGGCTCGTCGTTCAGCACGCAGAGGAAGCTCCAGGCGGGTACTACTATGCCTCGAATCGCATCGAGATGCCCGAGCACGGCGGGACTCATATCGACGCCCCGATTCACTTTTCCCGTGGGAAACAGACACTGGATCAGATCCCGATCGAGCGTCTGGTCGGTGGAGCGGTCCGAATCGATGTTCACACCCAATGTGCACGTGCCCGAGATTACCAGGTCACCGTCCGAGATGTGGAACAGTGGGAAGCGACGCATGGGCGAATTCCGGACCACTCGATTGTGTTGGTGGACACCGGCTTCGGCCGATTCTGGCCAAATCGGAAGGAGTATCTGGGAACGGAATTGCGGGGGCAGGAAGGAGTGCGGGCATTGCATTTCCCGGGGGTACATCCCGACACTGCGGCTTGGCTGGTGCGTGAACGGCAGGTCAAGGCTGTCGGCATTGACACAGCCTCGATCGACTATGGCCAATCGACGGCCTTTGGATCACATGTCACGTTACTCTCCCGGAACGTACCGGTCTTCGAAAACCTTGCTGACCTGAACGGTCTTCCCGAAACGGGTTTCAATGTGATCGCGCTCCCCATGAAAATTGCCGGCGGCACCGGCGGGCCGTTGAGAATTGTCGCAGTGCTGCCCGGCCTGCGTTAGATGTCCATCCGTTGCTGTTCTCCTGAAAGGGATCTGTGTATACTTGCCTGCATGAACCCCCGGCAACCGACGATGGCACATGGCCTCCAGCGGCGGCCAAGCAAGTTGAGCGAGCGGCTTTCGCACGAGAAGATCGAGCGGGCCAGGCGCATGACGCCGGAGGAGCGCTTGACGGTTGCGTTGCACTTGTCTGATTTCTGCCATGAGCTGAGCCGCGCGTGTTCCCCGAAGTCCTGAGCCAAATCATTGAACGCCTTGAACGAGCCCGCGAGAACCGCCTGCTTCAGACGTACGCGCTGATCGGCGGGTTCGCCGTGTCAGCATGGGGCGTCTCTCGCGCGACGCGGGATATCGATCTTGCCGTTGTGCTCGGAGCCTCCGCGCCAAGCGCGCTGGCGGCTCATCTTGGCGGAACATACGAGGCGGGGGATGCTGATGACCCGCTACGGGGAGTGTTTCGGCTTACCATTCAGAGCAATGAGCAAGAAGTGCCGGTGCAACTCATTGTGCTCAGGCCGAAGTGGGCAGATGAAGTGTTCCGAGACATCGAGATGGTGAAGTTGCTCGGTTGCACAGTTCCGATAGTAAACTGGAGATCACTGGTGCTCATGAAACTCTATGCGGGAGGTCCGATCGACCTTCAGGATGCGAAGGGCATTGTCACGGTGAGGAAACCAAGTGCGGCTGAACGGGAACGCCTGATCGCACAAGCTGATGGGCTGGGACTTGCGCAAGAAGTGCGGGCGCTGCTTAACCCTTCTGCCTGAGCTGAGATCTCCTCGGCCCCACCCTAAACCACAACGTCGATTTTGTGCCTCCGGTCATCGCACTTTCGACCTGATTTCCCACTAGCCATGTCAGGAAATCCAGCCTATCCCTATTCTCTCTCCCCGAGCGTGGCTAGGTCCCGATAGTTTGTCTTGTTTCGTCGAGGTGTTTCTGCAGGTAGGTCATGAAGGGGGTACCGCCGGTGCCGACCGCCGTCGGATTGGTTGTACTGGTTTGATGCTGACGATTGATGTAGCTGTCGGCGTAGCCAAGGTGGATCTCCCGGAACTGCGCAAGCAGGTCGATACAGGCACAGTAGGCGGACCACAATTCAGGGTGACGCTGTCGCCGATCTTGAACATAGCCTGACAGCATCGCTCTTCCTTGGCCGTCGGTCTGGCTTTCCATGGCTTGAAGAAAGGCACGGTGCCGGGGAGGCATGTACTCCCGCATTTCTTGCAGATACACGGTCAAGGGATCGGGGGCATGGCGAATGCCAAGTCCCGCGTCGAGGCATGGCACGATGGAGCTCTGCGCACCGGTTTCACCTCGGAACTGCTGCGGCTGTTGAGCATAGGCCTCAACGTTGTCATAGATGAGGCCCTCGGGGAGAGACGGGCTATTCTTCCAGCCGTGTATGTAGGGTCTCACGCGGGTGTAATACACATAAGGATCGCAACGCTCCTTCATGCGCAGCAACGTATTTCGCATGGCGATTTGAGCAGACGCCAACGCCTGTAAGCCCGACAGAACCTCATCGTCCTTCCTTTCCGAGACTGCGTTCATCGCCCGCACGAGGCCCACCAGGCCCGGCCCGGCTTGGCGCTCGATCTGGAGGTGGACTACGACGAACCACTCCTCATCCAGCCCGCCGAGAAAATTCTGCAGCAGCACGATGTTGTCGAGCTCCATCGGTCTTTTCGGATCGAGTCGTCGCCAGTTGTCCAGTGCGTACGAGGCATAGGATAGGACGGGAGGACGGCCGAGTTTCTGGGCTACCTCGTACCAGGGCCGTGCGAGTTGGGAGGGGAGCTTAATGGCCGGCTGTTCAGGTGTTTCCCAAACATAGGCATGGCCGGCGAAGGACAGGATCCGCATGGCAGCTCGGTAGTGCACTTCACGCCAGTTTGATGGAACGGACGGGATGAACGACGGTTGTTCGTCGATAAACCGCCGAACCTGGCGGGCGCTCAACATCTTCGGTAACTCACGCCCCAGACGGTTCAGGACGGGAGTGTCGGGTAGTGCTTCACTGGGATCAGAAGGCAGGAATCCCCGTTCAGGGGAGAGTCCGAAATCAGTGAGAGAAAGCGGCTGGGGCGCACGGGAGTTCACAGAGGCCTCCATGTCTTCACTCTACCATTCCGCTATGAGAGTGCAATCCGTTCAGGTCATGATTAATAAGGCCCGGGTTTTACAGAAGCCCTGGCGGGGGGACCGTGACCGCCTGGAAGAAGAAGGCCGCCTCAGATGAGGCGGCCTTCTTGTTTTCTCTCCCGAGCAGGTACGGTGCGGGTGCTCTCGACTGCGCGCCCGTCCGCCCGCAGCGGGGTCCCTACACCGGGCGGGGTGCGAGGACGGATGGGCTGTTCAGCGACAGGCCCCGCGATTAGGTGCCCATTTCCCAGGATGCGAGATACTTCTTCTGCTCCGCCGTCAGTGTATCGATCGCCACACCCATGCCGGCCAGCTTGAGCCGCGCGATTTCCTTGTCGATGTCCGCCGGCACCGGGTACACCTTCTTCTCCAGTTTCTTGTAATTCTTCACGATGTATTCCGCGCCGAGCGCCTGGTTGGCGAAGCTCATATCCATGACGCTGGACGGATGGCCTTCGGCGGTGGCCAGATTGACCAGGCGGCCTTCACCCAAAAGGCTCACGCGGTGGCCGTTCTTGAGCGTGAACTGTTCGACGCCGGTGCGGATCGCCTTTCGGCTTTTGCTCAATTTCTCCAGCGCAGGTATGTCCAGCTCCACATTGAAGTGGCCGCTGTTGCAGACAATGGCACCGTCTTTCATGTCGGCGAAATGTTCACCGCGGATCACGTGGATGTTTCCGGTCACCGTGACGAAGAAATCACCGACCGACGCGGCCTGTTCCATCGGCATGACACGGAAGCCGTCCATGACCGCTTCCAGGCCTTTCAACGGATCGACCTCGGTGACGATCACGTCGGCGCCCATGCCCTTTGCCCGCATGGCGATGCCGCGCCCGCACCAGCCGTAACCCACGACGACGACGACGGACCCGCACACCAATCGGTTGGTCGCGCGCACGATGCCGTCCATGGTGGATTGCCCGGTGCCGTACCGGTTGTCGAACATATGTTTGGTATTGGCGTCGTTGACGGAGATGACGGGAAACTTGAGGACTTTCTTGTCGGCCATACTGCGGAGCCGGATGACTCCCGTAGTTGTTTCTTCCGTGCCACCGATCACGTTCTTCAACAGCTCTTTGCGCTTGGAGTGGAGATGGGAGACGACATCGGCGCCATCGTCCATGGTGAGGTGCGGACGGTGCGCGATGGCGGACTCGATATGGCGATAGTAAGTGGCGTTATCCTCGCCTTTGATCGCAAACGTCGGAATGCCTTCGTGCTGGACGAGCGCGGCGGCCACCTCATCCTGCGTACTGAGTGGGTTCGAGGCGCAGAGGCGGACGTCGGCGCCGCCGGCCTTCAAGGTGATAGCCAGATTCGCCGTTTCCGTTGTCACGTGGAGACAGGCGGTGATCCGCACGCCCTTCAGCGGCTGTTGCTTCGCGAATCGCTTGCGGATCAGCCGCAGCACGGGCATCGTGGCCTCGGCCCATTCGATCTTCAACCGGCCTGCGTCGGCCAACTTAATGTCTCTCACGTCGTAATCCACGGAAACCTCCTTTGCAGAGCGTCACTCGTCATTCGTCAGTGGTCATTCGCGGTCAAGATAAAGGGGGACGAGTTATGTAACCCGCCCCCCTTGGCCATAACGTTGGCCTCAGCCTGTCAGTCTTAAAGCCCTGCGTCTTTCCGCAGCACCTTGGCCTTGTCGATCTTTTCCCAGGTGAACTCCGGTTCGTTGCGGCCAAAGTGTCCGTAGGCGGCGGTCTTGCGGAAGATCGGCCGGCGGAGCTTGAGATGCTCGATGATGCCGCGTGGCGTCATCGGGAAATGTTTGCGCACCAGTTTGTCGAGATGATCGACAGAGACTTTCTCCGTGTTCTTCGTATCGACGAGGACCGAGACGGGGTCAGCCACACCGATCGCGTAGGCCAGCTGCACTTCGCACTTGTCGGCCAGGCCGGCCGCGACGAGGTTCTTGGCGATGTAGCGGGCCATGTAGGACGCGGAGCGGTCCACCTTCGTGGGATCCTTGCCGGAAAAGGCGCCACCGCCGTGGCTGCCGTGCCCGCCGTAGGTGTCCACGATGATTTTTCGGCCGGTCAAACCGGTGTCGCCCATCGGGCCACCCACGACAAAGCGGCCGGTCGGGTTGATGTGGTGCTTCACGCTGGTTGGGTCGTAGAGGTTCTTCGGCATCACGGGCTTGATGACTTTCTCCATGATGTCGCGCTCGATTTGCTTCGTGGTCACATCGGGGCTGTGTTGTGTGGAGACCACGATCGTGTCGATGCGTACCGGCTTGCCGTTCTTATATTCCACGGTCACCTGTGACTTACCGTCTGGGCGCACCCAGTGGAGGATTTTCTTTTTCCGCACCTCGGCCAAGCGGCGGGTCAGCCGGTGGGCGAGCACGATCGGCATCGGCATCAACTCGTCGGTTTCGTTCGTGGCATAGCCGAACATCAGGCCTTGGTCGCCGGCCCCTCCGGAATCGACGCCCAAGGCGATATCGCCGGACTGTTGATGAATAGCGGTCAGGACCGAGCAGGTATGTGAATCAAAGCCCCAAGACGCGTCGTTATAGCCGACATCCTTGATGACGTCGCGGATGATGTCGGGAATTTCGACGTAGGCTTTGGTAGAGATTTCCCCCGCGACGAATGCAATCCCGGTCGTCAAGATCGTTTCGCACGCGACGCGGGAATACTTATCCTGGGCGATCAGCGCGTCCAGTATGCCATCGGAAATTTGATCCGCAATCTTGTCCGGGTGTCCTTCCGTCACTGACTCCGAGGTAAACAAATAATTGTTTCTCATGCGCCCCTCTTTCTCTTAGGTTCAAGCTGTTGTGCGTTCCCGGTGATGGTCCCAGACCGTGGCACCATGCACCGCGGCAGATCCGTCCAGTAGAATCTTGGGGATTTTAGAGGAGATGACCGGGTTTGTCCATTACTCCAAGTGTAGGGGGAAATGGCGCGGGGGTTCGGACGTTTCCTTGACAGTGCTTTTTGCACGTTTGTAAGATGACCTGATTTCAAGGGAATCGTGTCGGACTAAGGATTCGGGCCGAATGACGATCGCTACTTCCCTCCTATGGATGTCTATTGGGCTGCTTGCCGCTTCTCCCGCCTTTACGGCGTTGGGGGTGCAGGCAGAGCCAGCACCATCTGTACGGACCCAGGCCAGTGAACGGCATGCGGTGAGGGTCGGCGACGAGGCGCCGAACTTTCGTTTGCGCGACCTGGATGGCAATCTGACGAGCCTGTCGCAATTTCGAGGAAAGGTAGTTCTGCTCAATTTTTGGGCAACCTGGTGTGGGCCCTGTCGAGTCGAAATGCCGGCGATGGAACAACTCTATCGGACCTATTCTCGCAGGGAATTCGAAATCCTCGCGGTCTCCACGGACCCGCAAGGGGCGGCGGTCACTCGCCCATTCCAACAGAAGATCGGGTTGTCGTTTCCCATCCTCCATGACACGGAAATGCAGATCGGCTTGATCTATGGAGCCCGATCGCTTCCGATGACCTTCATGGTCGATCGTCAGGGGGTGGTTCGCCAGAAGATTTTCGGTGCCCGAGACTGGGATTCGCCGGAAGCCCGTGAAATGATCCAGCTGCTCATGAAATTGTAAGCATGACCCAATCGCTCCCTCAGATTTCGTTGCTCGCCGCGTTTTCAGCCGGATTGCTCTCGTTCGTCTCGCCGTGCGTCCTGCCGCTGGTCCCGTCCTATATTTCCTATATTACCGGGCTTTCGGTCGAACAGCTGACGGACGTGTCAGAGCGGGCAAAATTCAAGAAGGCGATTGTCCTGAACTCGCTCCTCTTCATCGCCGGATTTTCCGCTGTCTTCATTGCTTTCGGCGCGTCGGCCAGCCTGCTGGGGCAAGTCCTCGTGACCTATCAGGACTCCATTCGTCGTATTGGCGGTGTGCTGATCGTCGTATTCGGGCTCTACCTCCTGGGGGTGCTGAATCTGAATTTCTTGAAAATGGAACATCGCTATCAGTTCCGCAACCGCCCGGCGGGCTACCTTGGGTCGTTCTTCATCGGGGTCGCATTTGCCGCGGGCTGGACACCTTGCGTCGGGCCGGTATTAGGATCGATCTTGCTGTACGCCGGCACGACAGACTCCCTGCTTGACGGTGTCGTGCTGTTGACGTCCTACTCATTGGGACTGGGTTTGCCGTTGTTTCTCACGGCGTTAGGCGTGGATCGGTTTCTCGCCTATTTCAAAGAAGTGCGAGCCTATCTGTGGGGTGTTTCTACGGTGAGCGGAGTGTTGCTGGTTGTCGTCGGCGTGATGATCTACGCCAATTCCCTCACGATGGTGACCAGCTTTCTGGAGCGGTACGGTATCGGTTGGTATTTGGGGCAGTAGGCATCGGTAGCTGATGGTCCCCGGCTCTCAGCAAGAGAACGGCCCCGCGATTCCCTACCGAGAGCGCCAATTTCCCCAGATTGTAAACTTAGCAATCGCTTTTAGCCGTGAGCTGATGGCTGGTGGCTAGTATCAGCACCAGGCGCCGAGGCGGCACGCGGTAAAGGTTTGTCCGGTTGGACTGGCGGAGGAAGCGCCCAATGATCCGAAGGGAGGGGCAGTTTGGTTAGAAGACAGGCCTGACGTGTATGGTCTAGACGACACCGGTCCCGCGTCAGACGCAATGGCCGAATCCGATTTCTGGGCGAGCAAGGGAGGGTACGCCCCTCCAAGCGTTGCAAGCAGGCTTTTCCCATTGGCTGCCGCGCTGCTGTTCGGATATTTTTCAAGAAGGAGCGTGAGATCAGCTCTGGCCCAATCATCAGCGCCCAACTCATGATGGCTCATGGCAAGAAAATATAAGGCGTCTGGGGCAACGGGGCGATCTGGGTAGGTCTTGAAGATTTGTTCGAATCGATGTGCGGCGGCCAAGTAGGAGCCGCGCCGGTAGTAAAATTGTCCTACGAACAGATGCATCTCCGCCATCCAATTGCGGCATTCTTCCAGTTTCTCTAGCGACTGTGCATCGTACCGGCTTCCAGGAAAATCCTTTCGCACTCGTTCAAACGCGGCAATCGCCTTTTGGATAGGCTCGGGGTCTCGATCGATGCTTCTGCCCATCTTAAGATGCACTTCACCGATCCGGAATGCCGCATACGGGGCGAGTACATGGTTTCGATACATCTCAAGGAATCGGGAGTATTCCACCAGTGCTTCGGCGTACTCCTCTTTTTCGACGTACGCTTCTCCACGTTTGATCATGACGTTGGGGTGATAGTATCGCTCGGCGGTGTCTTCGACGAAGATCTGTTCATCCGTGCCGGTAAGGGCTTGTTTCACAGCGCCCCGGAGGTCTTTGGGAGTCGTCGAACAAGCTGCGAGGAAGCTCTGCGCCACGAGGAGGCAGCTCAGGGCTATCACGCACGATGGTCCTGACGGTCGATCGGCTGAGGTGCGTGGAGGGAATAGTGAGAACTCCATGGCCGTTATTGATAGCAAGCGCGAGGGAGAAAAAGCAAGAAGAGTAAGGAAAAAAGGGTTTGGTTGACCTGCCCCACAGGGCTCCCTATAATCCCCGCGCGATCAAGGTCCACTCGGCGTTCCCTCTACATGAACCACGACCGGCGGGAGTCATGATTCGAGTCAGGGTGATTGGAACCGGCAGTTATCTCCCTCACCGGGTCGTCACGAACGAGGAGATTGCGGCCCCACTCGGGCTTGCGTCGGACCACATTCGACGGCTGACCGGCATCAAGGAACGGCGTTGGGCGGCAGACAGCGAAGCGCCTTCCGATATGGCGATCGAGGCCGGGCGCCGGGCCCTGTCCGCGGCCGGCTGCCAAGCATCTGCGATTGAAGCGATTATCCTGTCGACGACGTCGCCGGACACCGTCTTCCCTTCGACCGCCTGTTATGTTCAGCGGGGGTTGGGGTGTCAGGGGGTGGGAGCCTTCGATGTATCCGCCTCGTGCTCCGGCTTTTTATATGGACTCTCCATGGGGCAGGCCATGATTCAGAGCGGACAGCTGAAAACCTGTCTTGTGGCGGCGTCCGAGGTCAAGTCTCGATCACTCGATCTAACAAATCAAGAGACCGCCATGCTGTTCGGCGACGGGGCTGGGGCCGTCGTCTTGCGGGGCGAAGACGATCGCAACCCCGATTGGCGTGGGATTCTTGGAATCAGGCTGCACGCGGATGGATCTCGCCATGGCCTGATTCGCGTGCAGGCCGGTGGGTCACGAACTCCATCAACGCGTGCGACGCTCGAGAAACAGGAACATACGATCCGTATGCAGGGAACCGCGCTCTATCGGGTCGCGATTCGGCGGATCGAGCAGGCCGTGCAAGATCTCTTAAAGGAATTTGGCGTAGGCATCGGCGAGATTGCACAGGTGGTGCTGCATCAGGCCAACGGCAGGATTTTGCACCAGGTTGCCGACCGCCTGGAGATTCCACAGAACAAACTGACATCGGTCATCGAGCGGTACGGCAACACGTCATCGGCCTCTCTGCCGATTGCGGTCGATACGGCCGTGCGTGGTGGAGCCATCGCCGCCGGTGATCTTGTACTGTTAGGCAGCTTTGGCGGAGGTGTGACGTGGGCCACCGGGCTTGTGCGGTGGTAAGGGTGATAGAAGGGGCTACGCTCTCGTGACGTCCTTACTCTGCGTCGCCAGTTGCCTGCTTGCTGCTGACAGGTAGACGAACCACAAACCGGCTTCCATGGGGGTGGGTCGCTTCGACCCAGACCTGTCCGCTCAGTCCCTCGACAAGATGTTTCACAATCGCCAAGCCGAGTCCGGTACCGCCGAGCTCGCGTGATCGAGCTTTGTCCACGCGATAGAACCGTTCGAAGACACGCGGGCGGTCCGGTTCCGGAATGCCAATGCCGGTGTCCGCGACACTGAGGTCGATCATCCTGTCGGCCGATGCGGGGGCGAATCGTGCGCCGACTGTGACGGTGCCGCCGACCGGTGTGTACTTGACGGCATTGTCGAGTAGATTAGTGAGAACCTGAACGAGCCGTTCTTCGTCCCCCTCCACCGGCGGGAGAGCCGGATCAACCGACGCGAGGAGCCGGTGGCGTTTCTTGTCGGCGAGCGTTTTCATCATGGCGATCGTGCGATCGATCAGCGGACTCAGGGCGATGGGCTCCTTTTTGAAGTGCACGCTGCCTGATTCAATTTTCGAAAGTTCGAGCAGGTCATCGAGAATCAGATTCAGCCGGTTACTCTGGTTCAGGATGATGTCCAGAAAGTTGCCTGCGGCGACAGGATCGTCCTTAGCGCCGTCCAGCAGTGCTTCGACGTAGCCCTTGATCGAGGTCAGCGGCGTACGAAGCTCATGAGACACGTTCGCCACGAAGTCCTTCCGGATCGTTTCGAGGCGCCGCAGTTCCGTCATATCGTGGAAGACCAGGACGACACAGGCCTCGTTGTCCCGTTCTCCACCGGCGGCGGAGGCTTCGATGTGCAGACACCGTCCCGTCAAAGGCAGAACGATTTCCGCTTCATGGTTCGCCCGCGAACGTAAGGCCGCGTCGATCAGCTCGTTTAACTGTGGGGGGCGGAACAGTTCGGCAGCGGGGCGCCCCCGTGCCTCCGTGCGTGCGATACCGAACATGTGCTCCAAGGCCGGATTGATCTGTAGGACGTAGCCGCGAGCGTCCAGCACCATAACCCCTTCGACCATCGACGTCAGGACAGCGAGCAGCTGGGCGCGATCTTCCGAGAGGGCGTCGATTTGGGCGTGCAGCCGGTCGGCCGCGTCATTGAGCGAGGACGCCAGGAGGCCGATTTCGTCGTGCGCGGTGATCTTAATAGGGGCAGCCCGCTCTCCGGCGGCCAATTGTTGGGCCGCAGGAGTGAGATCGGATAGGGGGGTCGTGATACTGTGAGCCAGCCAGAGGCTCAGTGTCACGGCGATCAAGAACGCGGCGCTCAGTGCCAATACCAGCGAGTGTCCCACCGTCAATCCGGCGACGGCCAGGCTGCAGACCACGGTCAGGATCGTTCCCAGCGCGAGTTTCCAGCGGATGGACAGCGTCATGCGTTCTCGCCCATCAACGATTACAGTTCCTTGAGTTTGTATCCCATCGACTTCACGGAGACGATGGCCTCGTCGAGCAGCGGAAGTTTTTGCTTGAGTCGCCGAATATGGACATCGACCGTTCTGGTGGTTCCATAGTAGTCGTAGCCCCAGACGGCATTGAGGAGGATGTCGCGGGTCAGGACTCGCCCCGGATTCCGGAGGAGATGTTCGAGCAGCCCAAACTCCTTCGCCGTTAACAGCACTTCCTTTTCGCCCAGGCGAACCTCATGCCGTCCGAGGTCCATCGCCAGAGGGCCATACCGGTAGTGGGTGGATTCGGCGGCCGGCGAGCGTTCCAGCCGGCGCAGCAAGGCCTTCGCCCGCGCGACCAGCGCCTTCGGGCTGAAGGGTTTGGTCACGTAATCGTCGGCGCCGAGTTCGAGCCCGATCACCGTATCCGATTCCTCGGCTTTGGCCGTCAGCATGATGATCGGGAGCATTGCCGTTTCTGGAGCGGCGCGCACCCGTTTGCAGACTTCGAGCCCGTCCATTTCAGGCAGCATGAGATCCAGCATGAGAAGGTCCGGCTTCTCTTCTTGTATTTTCTTCAGCGCCTCGATCCCGGTCGTTGCCGTGAGCACTCGAAACCCCTCTTTCTCCAGGTAGTGTGTGACGAGTTTGAGAATATCCCGCTCGTCTTCAACGATGAGGACTCTCTTGCTGCCCGAAGCGGTCATAGGACACCGAGCCTACGGTGGAGGGGGGAGAGAGTCAAGCGAATGGGTGGTACACCATCAGGAGAGGGGATCGTGGATTGACGGGCCGCTACTTGTAAGCGACTGCCGCGCTCGACGGGCCGGCTAGGTGAATGATCTCGAACCGTGTGAAGCCGGCCTCGCTGCACCACCGGAAGAAATCCGCGCCGGAATAATCGAAGGCATCGCCGAACTCGATGAGCATGTTGAGGGACATCAGCAGCCCCTGCACGTTTTCGCGTCGGGCGTCGTCGATGAGCGCTTCGATGGTCACCAGCGCGCCGCCTAGGGGCAACGCCTCGTACGCAGACCGGATCAGGTGCATCTTCTTCTCCAAATTCCAGTCGTGCAGAATCATGCCCATCGTGATGAGGTCGGCCTTCGGCAGCCTGTCCTTGAAGAAATCGCCAGCAGCTGTGCGCACGCGATGCTCCAGTCCGGCGGCGGCGATGTGCTTCTTTGCGATCGGTTCGACCGCCGGCAGATCGAAGCTCGTGCAGGTGAGATGCGGGTGCCGCTTTGCAACCTCAATGCTGAGCAGACCAGTCGCGCCGCCGACGTCGCACAAGGTCTGGAACGTCGAGAAATCAAACTTTTCCGCGAACGTTTCAAAGTTAATGCGGGAGATGCCGGTCATGGCGCCCATGAACTGTTCCAGCCTGGGCAGGTCCGAATAGAGCTCCTCGAACATCCCTTTCTGGCCGTGCTTAATCTCGTTTTGCGGCCGTCCGGTGCGCAATGCCTCGGGCAAGTCATTCCAAAATTTGAACAGCCGCTCGTTGAGCATGACGAGAATCCCGCCGATATACCGCGGGCTGGCCGCATCGAGGAACATCGCGCCTTCCGGTGTGTTGAAATATTTCGCCTGCGGGCCATCGCCGTCGCGGTCCAAAAATTTCATCGCGACGAGCGCGTCAAAAAAGTCGGGATTGGCTCGTGGATGGAGTCGGAGTGCTTTCCCCAGCTCTGCTCCGGTGAGACGACGTCTGCCGAGTGTGGTAAACACGCCCATCTCGACGGCCGTCAGCAGGACCTTGGAGCCCCAAAAGCCGAAGGCGGTTTGCAAAATGGAAGAGGGATTTAAAGAACTGGTCATGCCAGACCAATGTGATTGTGGGACGAAGCGCTGATCAGGTGTTGAGCGTACTGGGGAGGGGAAGGGAGAGTCAAGTTGAGGGGGAGTGGTTCACTACGGTGACTCGCTGGAGAGTCTGTCGCGGTCTCGCTTCGCGTGGATGTCGCAGATCATTGCTTCGGCGTCGAGTGTGCCCGTCCACTGTCCCTCGCTACGCTGAAAGGCTTCGCGGTTGGTCGGAACGAGGATGGTCACCAGGACTTCTTGACCTTCAGGAAGGCCGATCTGTTCCAGAGGTTCGATAATGCCGCCATTGACACGGGCACGGATGGGAATATAAAAGTGATCATTCAGAAGGTTATGGTTTGCAAACCTCAAGACCTTGCATGATAGGCTCGTTTGCACTCAACCCGATCCAAGGATGAGGTGTGACATGAAAACCAAATCGATTTTTAACCCCACCGCGCGCGCGTTATCCCTTGTGCTGGCATTGACCATGACCCTGAGTGTCACCGCTTGCCCCACTGGCGACGGCGGCAGTAGAGGCGGTGGCACTGTCGCCCAAAACCACCCGCGGTTTGCCTATGTGGCGAATGCAGGTTCCGATAACGTCACCACCTACAGCATTGATCCCACGACCGGTGCGCTGACCGAAGTGGGCACGGAAGTGGCAGCCGGCAGCAGCCCGACCTCCATCACGGTCGACCCCTCGGGGCGGTTCGCCTATGTGGCGAATATCAACTCCAACAACGTTACCACCTACAGCATTGATTCCACGACCACGGAAGTGGCAGCCGACCTCGCTCCGTTCTCGGTTACGGCCGACCCGTCGGGGCGGTTCGCCTATGTGGCGAATCAAGGCTCCAACAACGTCACCACCTACAGCATTGATTCCACGACCGGTGTGCTGACCGAAGTGGGCACGGAAGTGGCGGCTGGCAGCAGCCCGACCTCCATCACGGTCGACCCCTCGGGGCGGTTCGCCTATGTGGCGAATATCAACTCCAACAACG
>JABMDL010000105.1 GCA_015903945.1 Nitrospira sp.
TGGTTGCGCCTCACGACAGCGGTTCAGCAGGAGCTCTTGGTCTTGGCGCGAAGCAAAATCCTGGCGCTCAGCCCGACTTAGCCGGAGAATAGGGTGAGGAGTCATTCCTCTAGCGTCAGCCATGAGTGGCGCGAGTCGCCATGGGTAAACGCACCTCCGAGCCCTTAAAGCTCCCGGCATAAAAGGCGGCAATCTGGGATCGGCGCCCGATGTTCAGTTTTGAATAGATATTCGCGAGATAGTTCTTGACGGTTTTTTCACTCAAGCTGAGGTCTTTGGCGATTTCTTTGTTGGTGAGGCCTTTTGTCACCAAGGGAAGGAGACGTTGTTCTTGCGGTGAAAGGAGTGGTCGTTTGGATTGGCCAGGCTCTGTGTAGACGTGCTTGAGCCACTCCATGGTATGTTTGGTCAAGCGGGGATCAATGATGGGCTGGCCAGCGTAGATGGTTCGAATGGCACGAACCAATGCCTCGGATGCGATATCCTTAAGAATGTACCCTTGAGCACCGGACAGAATAGCCTCTAGGACCGTATGGTCGTCGGCGAAGCTCGTCAAAAACAACACGCGTGTCTTGGGGCATTTGGCAAGAATCTCACGAGCGGCATCTACCCCACTGCCGTCCGGTAGTCGGATATCGAGTAAGACGAGGTCCGGTTTCAGACGATAACAGAGTGTCTTCGCCTCTTCCATCTGCCCACCTTGGCCTACGACCTTCATGCCAGGCGTCAAATTGAGGACCGCACAGAGCCCGATACGTACGACTTCATGATCGTCCACAATGACCAGCCGAATTGGTTTAGATTTATTCATAGATGTGTTCTTTCTTCAGTGGAATGTCGACCATCACGCGGGTTCCCTCTCCCGGTGCGCTCTTTAGCGTAAAGATGGCGGAGATCTGCTTGGCTCGGGCTGCCATGTTGCGCAATCCATGACCGGCTCGACGTTTGCGCACAGTCGAAAATCCGTCCCCATTATCACCGATGATCAAATGGATGGCATTTTCCGCCAGGCTGAGTCGAATCCAGCGATGGGATGCCTGCGCGTGGCGGGTACTATTACTGAGGGCTTCTCGTACAATGTTATTGATCCGCAACGCAAATACTGGACTCACGCGGCGTAGCGTACCGGTTCATGTTTGAAATAGTTCCTCACCCGCTGCGGAGCGTGTTGCAAGCGGCGTAAATGGCTGACCGCGACCTGTTTCAGATGCCCTTTGGCTCGACTCGGCGCGCGGCGGGTCACGGCAGCCTTGAGATCGGCATTGAGCAGTTCGTCCGGATTCAGCTCCGGGCTATAGGACGGCAGATAGAACACTTCGATAGCCTCCGCATGTTCCCCCAGCCACTGGGTGACCGGCTTGGCGTGATGCACCTTCAGATTGTCCAGGATCAGAAACACCTTTCGGCTGTCGGCGTCTTTGATCAGTCGCTTCATGAAGTCGAGCAGGATGCCGGCGTTCATGGCCCCCTCGAACACCTTCCAGCGCATCGTCCCGCGATTGGTCACGGTGGAAAGCACCGACACACTGTCACGTCGCTGCGACACCCGAATTTCTGGGGTCTGCCCCCGGGGCGCATAACTGCGTCCCCGCACGTCGTCGCTGCGCAACCCTGTCTCGTCTCCCCAATGAATTTCTGCGCCCTCCGTGTGGGCCCGCTGGGCAATCTCAGGATACCGGGTATCCAACCAAGCCTGGACCGCTTTGGGGCACTGCTCGTACGCCCTTTTGATCGGTTGTTGCGGGGACAAACCCCAGCGCGCCAGATAGTTCCCCACGCCTTGCGGCGTGAGCGTTACACCACAACGCCTCCGAATCAGCTCCCGGACCGCCAGCCGGGTCCACAAGGCATACCCCAGCTTCAATTGATCTGGCGTCTTGTCGCAGATGAGCGTACGGATGGTTGCCTCCTGGGTAGGCGACAACGCCCGCTGCTCGCCCGACGTGCGGCCGCGTGGCTTATCCGCCAACCCGCGGGTTCCCTCTTGCTCATAGCGGCGCAGGATGGCGCTGACGCCCTGACGCGATAGCCCCGTTTGTTCAGCAATGGCTTGGTGTGTCCAGCCCTGTTTGCGCAGGGTGACCACGTGTCGACGCCGCTCCATCCGTGCGTCCGGAGTCAGCATCCTCATGTCGTGTCGTTCCATGAACGCACAATGAAGGATATCGCAGGATATCGTCAAGTATTTATGTTGCTAATCAATAGTATTCCCGGCGTGTTCTCCTGCAGGTACTTATGCACCTTCAGGGTGGCCGCATGCAAGTCCCCTTCCTCTATCACATTGTACCGGTCCACATCTTCTCAGATTCGTGGCCGACAATCTTCATAGCCGTAACTGTGTCCACTCCTGCCCGCCGTAGGTTAGTAGAGGCACAGTGGAGTATCGGAAATGTGGGATCGATTCTATTTAAATTCAGACCAAACGAAAATGCTTAGAAAAACAGTTTGTGAACGTACACTTCAGCCAGACTATCAGGCCGACGGGTGTCTTTCATGAGGAGGGCACGAAGCGGCCTTGGTACTCGATCTTTGATGGGGGAGTTTCTAGCCAACTGCGCTTCTGACGGAGTAGGAATGATGGTCACCCCTCACCCCCTCCACAGAACCGGACGTGCGGCATTACCGCATCCGGCTCCCACCTTAGGTCACGACGCCAACTCGGGCCAAGGG
>JABMDL010000065.1 GCA_015903945.1 Nitrospira sp.
CCTCCGGGCGTCGGGAAGACCAGTCTGGGACAGTCCATCGCGCGCGCCATGGGAAGAACGTTCGAGCGGTTCAGCCTGGGTGGCGTGCATGACGAAGCCGAATTGCGCGGCCATCGCCGAACCTATGTCGGCGCGCTGCCGGGCCGCATTATCCAGGCCGTGCGTCGAGCCGGCGCCAACAATCCCGTCTTGATGCTCGACGAAGTCGACAAGATGGGGCGAGACTTCCGGGGCGATCCCGCCTCGGCGCTGTTGGAAATTCTTGATCCGGCGCAGAACCATACGTTCCGCGACCACTATCTGGATCTCCCGTTTGACCTGTCGAAGGTGTTCTTCATCACGACAGCGAACACGCTGGACACCATCAGCCAGCCCTTGTTGGATCGCATGGAGATCATCCGACTGCAGGGCTACAGCGAGCGGGAGAAGGCCGAAATCGCCCGCCGCTACCTGTGGCCGCGACGGCTGAAAGAAGCGGGCCTCGACGCGAGTCAGGCATTACTGTCGGATGACGTGCTGAATCTCGTCATCAGCCGGTACACCAGAGAAGCCGGCGTGCGCCAGCTTGAACAGATGTTGGGACGCCTGACCAGAAAAGTCGCGCTCGCCTTTGCCGACCTGCCGGAAGGACAGGAGCGAACGCCCGTGACAATTGAAGCCAATGTGCTCGATGAGTGGCTGGGCTCCGAACGGTTCATGCCCGAGGAGGCGCGGAAGAATCTGCCTCCCGGTGTGGCCACCGGCCTGGCCTGGACTCCTACGGGCGGCGATGTGCTCTATATCGAAACGACGCTCTTGCCCGGCAGCCACGAACTGACGCTGACCGGCCAGTTGGGCGACGTCATGCAGGAGTCGGCGCGCGCGGCGAGAAGCTACCTCTGGTCGCATGCCGAAAGCATGGGACTGGACATTTCGCGCTTCAAACGCAACGGCGTCCATATCCACGTGCCGTCAGGAGCCATTCCCAAAGATGGCCCCTCGGCTGGGATCACCATGGCCACGGCGCTGGCCTCCTCGTACGAAGGAAGAGCCGTCCGCAGCGATACGGCCATGACCGGAGAAATCAGTTTGAGCGGGTTGGTCCTGCCGGTCGGCGGGATCAAGGAAAAGGTGCTGGCGGCTCATCGCGCGGGCATCAAGCGGATCATTCTGCCCAAGGCGAACGAGAAAGATCTGAAAGACGTACCGCAGGAAGTGCGGGATGAACTCAGGTTCATCCTGGTCGAGCGCATCGAAGAAGTGCTCCCGGCAGCGTTCAATCAGGATGCGCCGACGACACCGCCATCTGAGCGGGATGAACCGCTGGCGACTTCAACCGCACCGTAAACTCGACAGGCTCCGGCTCAATACCTGGGCCTGCCCCCTCCTTTCGTCAGCAGCCAGCCCTCGTCACAACGCCAGATTTCAGGCCGCTGGAGCTCAAGCGACAGTTGAGTGCCTCTTAGCCTGGTGGCCACGAAACCCGGGGCGGCTCAAGGACTTTTCAATCGCGGCACGGGAGCTACGGCACGTTCAGCATCGCGGGCTTCGCCATCCGATCATGATCGGCGCACTGCCAGTTGACTGCCAGGCGGCCATCATCCATCTTGATGGATGGTTGACGTGGCTTGTGCCTGAGAAGCCCCTTGAGTCACTTGCTGTGTCAGATGTGGAGAAAGGCTCAATAGGCCTTCCACGCACCAACTGTTAAAGGCATTTATATGGATAAGGACGCAGCCTATGGGGTGTGGTGGTTGGTCCTCGTCAATTCCGTCTTCTTTATTCTCTTCGCGCTGAGCTTCACGCGCCCGCGGACCACGCGCGATTGGCGATCGCTCGGTGCCTTCTCCGCGTTTATCGTCGCCCTGTTTGCGGAGATGTATGGATTTCCCTTGAGCATCTATTTGCTCTCAGGATGGCTGTCGAGCCATTATCCAGACATCGACCCGTTTGCGCACGACACCGGCCACTTCTGGCATACCCTGCTGGGCAGGCAAGGGCCGGCGCATTCCGATCCTCTGCATATTTTCAGCGAAGTGCTGGTCTTCGCGGGGCTGATGCTGCTCGCAGTCTCCTGGCGCGTCTTGTATTGGGCGCAACGGGCCCGGACTTTGGCCACGACCGGACCCTATGCCTGGATGAGACATCCGCAGTACACCGCCTTTATCGTGATCATGCTGGGCTTTCTTCTCCAGTGGCCGACCATTCCGACCCTGGTCATGTTCCCTATGCTCGTGGGATTGTACGTCCAGCTTGCTCACTCAGAGGAGGCAGAAGCCCGTGCACAATTCGGTGAGGCCTATGATCGTTATGCGGGGGTGACGCCGGCCTTTTTCCCCTCCTGGAGAACGCAGGTACGAAAATCGACGAGGGAACGCTAAGGGGTTGGAAGTCATTCGCATGATCTCCGACCGACAACCGACAAGACGACGCTATCGATTGAGCCTGGCAATCTCGACACCATCCACATACAAGGACGCTCCTCATCGGGACTGCCGTGACAGACAGGACGGTGGGTTTCGTCTATACTCCGGGCATGTCTGATCGCTCCGACTCCACCGCGTCCTTCTCGGCTGAAGCCCGCCGCACCTTCTACGAAGGCCATCGATCGCTGGCCCTGTTCATGATTCTGATCGTGTTTATGGCGCCGTTCGCCGGGCTCTACGTGGCTGAACTTTTCGGCGTAGTGATCGGGGTACTGGTCTCTGCCGCGGCCTATATGCTTACGCCCTGTCTCTGGAGATGGATCGGCGACTGACCTGTTCCACACACCCCCACGACTTCGCCTTGCGCTTCCGCAAGGGCGGATATAAGAACAGTCTGCACGATTGGCCTGCGCTTCTGTATTAACGGCATCGCACTCAAGTTCGTGGCAAGTTAACGCGTACTAGCAGCTAGTCGATGAGCACCCCCTGCACGAGAGTCACTCCCTCGCGCTCGTTTTTCTAGTGCAGGGAATTATGAGATCACTACGGGCGGGTCGGGAGGCGCAAGTTACCCCTGCGTCTCCCGACGCATTTCGAATAAATGATCTCACAACCCCAATCGCTCAACAGAACTCCCACGCCCAGCGGTTCACTGGGTTTTCTTGTACACAACGATCCCGCCGACTAAGATCGAAAGCATGACAAGGGTAAACATCAATAGGGTACTATCCATGGTTGCTCCTTTCGTTTGGATCGCATGCCCGATTGACACAATGCCTCCTCGCCTGCATGGCATGCACGTCACCCACCTGACAGGACACCACAGGTCTTCTCAGCTTTGCTCTCCTCTCGCGCATTCGAGGGGAAATACTCTGCAGGCGATCTGCCGTTCACAGATCGCCTGCATCTAGGCGCTTAGGACGCCGAGCGTCTCGTTATGTGGTTGTAAAGACCCGCACGAGGACCGGGGGATGAGCGGCTCGCCAGGGGAAATGAGTATGATCCCAGGGGCTTGTGTTCCTCACACCCGTCTCCGCTCTCCACAGTGGCTCGTCAATCAGAAGAATCCCGCACGCGGGAAAGCGACAGCCGATGGAGAACCGGCTAGCGTGGCTGGCAAGAAACCCGCCCGTGGCTCGGCGGGCCTGCCTGATCCGGTGGACTAAGGTTATCCATACTCCCCTCCTCCTGGTTTCGACATTCAATTGGAGGACTATCCGGACACGGCTCACTTTGTTCGTGTGGACCAAAGAGCCGTCTATCTATTTGCTTCCTTACTCCTCTTTATCGGCCTCTGTCAACGGAGAATTAAGTTCTTTTCTTTCAACGCAGACATGCATAACCCGAGCCGTCCCGATTCAATTCCACTCATGCCATACTCCCAGTGATTTCTTGATAATAGGAGTCGAGCATGGCTGCTCGAGTCGGCTCAACAATGACCAACTGCCGTTGATCGAACGTATTGGCGCAGTAGAGATAGACCAGGCCTTCGGATCTGCCGAGTTCGATATGCAGCTGGCGGCCGTCCGGCTCCTGACGAGTTGTTTCTTGAATGACCCGGCGATCGTTAAGCCGTTCCCAAGCTGACTGTGCGGATGGTTTGTGATTTTCGTACAGCGGAGCATCGGGATCGCGAGACTGCCTTAGCAGATTGGAGGGGTCGAACGGTGCGCTGTCATCAAGATCTGTTGTTTCGTTCCAATCCAACAAAACCGCGCCCCCCTTCTGCATATGGTACAGGGGCCCATCATCCGTAACTTCTTCAACCGACTGATAGCGAATCAATTCAGGCGGTTCAACCAACCGCAACCCCCTCTCCGCCAGCGCCCGCTGAAAGGGCACCCGCCTGGCCAACTGCCTCGTTTTTTCGCAGACGATCATGCGACCGTTCTGATCGAGCACCGTGCTGAGCCGGTCAAGCCGCACGCCTAGTCCCGTGCGCTGCTCAAACGATGCTTGCCGGCCCGCATCGTGAGCCCGCATGAAGGTCCGCCAACTCTCGCTCGGGATGCCCGGATCTTGTTCGGCCTGCATCAGCGCATGGGTGGCGACGATCAGATCGTACTGACCCGGCAACGGCTCCGTCTCTCCATCCACACAATCGAAGCAGACGTTGGCCAATCCCAACTCTCTAGCTTTCTGCTGCGCGACAGCGAGGGATACGGCCGAACGATCAAGGCCGACGAATTCTTGATCGGGAAATTGGCGGGCGAAGAATGTCGTGAGGATGCCGACCCCACAGCCGAAATCGAGGACACGCGTGGCACTACCGACGCGAGCCATCACCCGCAATCCAACCGTGCCGTAGTAGTCGTATCGCTGACTGTACAGAACGGGGAGCACGGCCGGTTGGGCGGTCAAGTCGTAGAATGCTATGTCATCGAGGCGATCGCCACTCCGTTTCTGGTCAGCCTGCGCAAGAAGCTGATTCAGGTCCGCGCGGGACAGCTGCTGCTGTTGCCAGGCGAAATACTCACGGTCGGTGGTGAATCGTGTAAGCCCCCACCAGGCCAGATGTTCGTGCAGGGCCGCTCGTATCTCATCTGAAGAGGGGAGCATGTGGCGTACAGCTTGTCGCTCGTATCTCGTGAAGCGTGAAGCGCAGGATAAGAAGAGTGGGGCTGCTTCTTAGCTTGCGAGATACGAGATACGAAATACGCTTCACGAACGACGGGTCACGGTCTCTTCAGCATAATCGCGTCGAAATACGTCTCCGGCACCGGGTGTGGCAGTCGCAACTGTCCCGACCCAAACCCGACGTACTTCTCGCACGTCAACTGTTCCAATCCGATCGGCCCCTTGGCGTGCAGGCGCGCCCCGCTCAGTCCGATATCGGCCCCCATGCCGTAGCTGTCTCCCGCATTGAGCCGCGACGAGGCATTGACGAAAACGGCTCCGGCATCGGCCTCGCGTGTGAAGCGCATCGCCGACTCATACCGAGACGTCGTGATCACGGCGGTGAGGCATGGGCCATGCTCCGCGATGTGGGTCAGCGCCTCATCCAGCCCTTCCACCATTTTCACGGCTAAGACAGGTCCTTGGAACTGTGTGCGCCAATCGGCCTCCGTCGCCGGCACGATCGCCGTATGGCCCGTCATCGCCATTTGCCCCATCAGCGCGATTGTCTTGGGACACCCGCGCACCTCGATCTTGAATTGATCCAGCAACCGGTTGATCAGCGGAGGCAAAAACTGCCGTCCGAGGACTTGCTGTACCAGCAAGGTGTCGAGGGAGTTGGCTGCTTCGGACGACTGCACCTTGGAATTGATCACGACATTCTGAGCCAGGGGAATATCCGTCTCATCATCGACATACAGCTGGGTGAGCCCGCCGTCATGACACAACACCGGCATCTTGGCCTGCTCCATAACCGTCTTGCGGAGACCGGCCCCGCCTCGTGGAATGATTGCATCGAGACTCTTTCCCGAACGCATCAGCTCCATGGCGACTTCCTTCTCCGGACGGTCGATGAGAATCCATGCGCCCACGGGCACACCGCTCTTTTCAACCGCCTCATGCAGCGCTCGTTCAATCGCCTGGTGCGTCAAACTCCATTCCGACGCTCCACGGAAGACGCAGAGATTCCCAGACTTCAAACAGAGCGCAATCGACTCCACTGTCACCAGAGGATTCAATTCGGAAATCACTCCGATTGCCCCGATGGACACCCGCACCTTCCCTACCTGGAATCCGTCCGGCCTTTCCCACCGAGCCGTCACGGCGCCGACTGGATCGGGCAAGTCGGCAATCATGCGAAGTCGCTCAGTCATCTCTTTAATGGAGTCGGACGTCATCCGCACTCGCGCGACCGCCGCTTTCATCCGGTCCTTCTTGGTGTCGCCTTCGTAGGATTTCCCGACCGCATCGACATCTTTCGCATTGGCCGCCAGAATGACGTCTTCATCGGCCTCCAGCCGATCCGCCATCGCCCGCAACGCCTTGTCTTTGGCCGGTCCTGGCAGCAACGCCAGCTGCCGCGCGACGTTCCGAGAATCTTTCAACAATTTATCGAGATACAATTTCACCGGAACGTCAGGCATCCCTCACCCCCGTCTTGCGTGAAACGTGAAGCGTATCGCGTCAAGAGACGCATACCTGGCGAAGCGATGAACGAGATACGAACGACGCTTCACGAACTACGCAGGACCGGACTATAACACGCGATTTTTTCGGCAGTAAAGGCGACGAGACCGGTGAATGCTCCCTGCACAGTCACGGCGGTCGCAGTAGAAACTCGTGAATGCTGCGGGCTAGAATGCCAGGCTGTGACACCGGACGACGCGCGCGCGCAGTACAACTATTTGATGACGCTTTGCATCAGACGCGAAGAGGCCTTCGGCCCCCTCGCGTTGGCGTTTCTCCGCGAACCGGGCTTCGACCGGCTGGGTCTGACGGCTGAGGAACAGTTCAATCTCTATATGGCCACGGCGGACGCCTTTGCCGCCGAACCGAAACGCTTCACTGCCAAGCTCGAATGTTTGCAGAACGCCATCGAGGTCTTACCTCGGATGACTTTCCAAGATCCCGAACTGGCCCGTCATCTCCACCAAACCATTCAAAAAACCGCGGCGGACCTTAAGATTTACTCCCAGGCGATGAAGGTCGCGCGTCCTCCGTCTTTGTCCAACCAGCGCTTCTTCGTTGAAACGGAAGCGCCGGAGTATTTTCTCGACCTGGCCCAGAAACGCGCCGGCACCTATTATCAAAACAAGTATCGAGTCTCCGCCGAGGCGAAGACCGCACAGCATTTTGGCGGCACTCATGGACGGTTCGACCCGGACAATCCGGCCATCCAAAAAGAATTCCCCGGCGCCTGCGCCCCCTTCATGGCAGCACGGACCCAGGGGTTTCATATGCTGTTACCATTCGATTTGAAGATCAGCCGCAAGCCGGACGATCCGCTTGACGGCGGCGTGAGAATCTTCTACGCCAAAGTCGGCTATTCCTATCCATTGCGCTACGAAATGGGCAAACTCTGCGGCTATCACGACGGCCGGATGCTCGACGTGGCGTTGGACGACCCGCACCTCCTTTTCGTCTCCGTGTCCGCCCTTAAGGAGCCGGACTTCCGGTTTATCCCGCCTGACCGCGAGCCGGACGTGCCGGACAACTTAGCTTATCCCCTAGCCGTTTTGAAGACGGTTGGATCGCTGGGCCCCTTCATTCAAGTGAGCTGTAAATTCAAGATTTGGTTCGATGCATCGCTCGTCTCGTTGCTGATCCAGGGTGCACCGGACCTCGCAGACTACGGACTCAGCGGCGCCATGGGACTCATGACCCGCACCTATGCCTCCGACCGCGTCGAAGCCTACGCCGAATCCTCCCGCCAGGCATGGCAAGAAGGCTTGAGCTACAACTTCGTCAACTTGCACCTGGGCCTGCTGCCCGGCGTCGAGAGCGCCACGATCCCATTCAACACGCCAATCTTTACCCTATACCCGGTCCTGAACCGGCAGGCCTACTCTATTGAAGAACGCCCGGAGGCTTAATGACTTCTGAACTGATAAAGCAGCTTAGGCCGCTGGCGGAGGCGGGATCGGACACCTCTGGGATTTGTTCGAACCGGTTCCTTGACAAAGAATTCAAGACCGTGCGCTACGAGTTGCCCGTGACGGTCTTGGGCAAGAACCGGTTTCACTACAAGGAAGACACCCAACTCCGCATGCCGGGAAAGCTGGATCTGTTTCACCACACCAACGAGAACACGCTCACACGCGTAGCGGGCTAAGAGAGTGGCGGCACAGTGCGTTCTCATCCCCGTCGAGCTTGCTGTGCGGGCCAAGGCGACTTTTGGCAAAACAGCCTAATTGGGTATCCGCTGGACTGACACCCTTCCCCGCGTCCCCGCGTGGTGTCTGTCCCATTTGAACCCGCGCACGTCACGGCCTGGGGCAAGGCCCGACAAAACACCTTCCTGGATGGAGCCGAGTCAAGGGTTCGGCCCCCTTTGCTTGCCTTCTAACGCACACGCCCGCCTATTCGAACCCGACCGGGAGTGATCACAATGAAGCTGCGGCTCAAGTCAGCCGCAAGCCCCGATACGAGGGTCACCACGGCTTCGGGAAGAGTCCTGCGGGCACTCGCGGGGTAACGGATTAAAATCACACCGCTGGATTGTTGAGAATCCGCGTAGACCATCTGGCCAAAATCTTTATCCTCTGTCAGGAGAATCCGATGCTCACGGAAGGCCAGGTCCATGACAACAGTGTCGTTAGAACCGGACAGAAGTTCGGTCGCTGCGAGCACATCATGCCCTGCAGCACGGAGTGCTCGAACCACCGAGAAGTCGCAACTTTCGTCGGCTAGGAACCGCACGGATTAGCGCTTGGATCGCTTACGGGACGGAGCACCAACCAACACCGTCTCTTCGTGGGCGACGGTGTCGGCAGCATAACCAATTGCGGCGTGGATATCGGCCTTGGTGAGACGCGGGTACGCATCAAGCAGATCCGCCTCGGTGGCCCCCTCGCCGAGTTTCCGGAGAATCAACTCGACGGGAATGCGGGTACCACGGATGACGGGCTTGCCCATCATCACTTTAGGATTCATCTCAATTCGGCTCGTCGTCACTTTCGACTCCTTATCTGACTGCATCTGAGTATAGCAAACTGCTCTGGAGAATCCCAACAACACCAACCGCTGCGTATCAAATCTCCCCGGACGCTTTACCACATCACTGCCGGCCGGCAAACCAACTTCCTCAGTGACGTCACACGATCCCAAGGAATACCGCAAGCGAGCGGTCGACACGCACCAGAAGATCGTGATCCAGAGAACCAATGCGGGGGCCGAGTGTGTCCTGCGGGACCGTGACGATCTTGTCGATCATGATCTGCGATACCTGCTGGAGACCGTTGGATGCGGACGGCTCTATGGTGAGGCGGAAGAGCGGAGCGTCGAGAATCTCCGTGGTCAACAAGCAGATCGTCACACTGCCAATGGCGGAAAAGAGGTCGGATTGCAGAATGAGAGCGGGACGGGGTTTGCCGCTGTAGTGGCCCTTGGCGGCGACCGTCACAATATCGCCCCGTTTTATACGGGGTCCCACGCGGCGATCTCTGCAATGAAGTTCAGTGCGGGCTTTTCCTGAGCGGAGCGGGCGGCGAGGCGCGCTTGCCGGCGGCACTCGCCGGCAAACCCCGCGGCGCGTGTGTCTGGAACCCAGATCTGTACCGGCCGCAGCCCCTTGCGGCGTAAACGTCGGCGGTAACGGCTTTGCTTCTCCTGCGGGGTCAGGTTCGTATTGGCAGCCATGGGGAGTCTTTCTTGTCCGTTCTTAGGACGAGCTTACCATATTTCCAGGTAACATGTGACTTAATTTAACCGGCGGGGCGCAAGCGACAATCCAAAAACGTACCCCTCAATTCACAACATCCCTTCCTTCCGCCTGGCTAGAAAACGAGCCAGCCCGGCCCAGACCAGCATCA
>JABMDL010000029.1 GCA_015903945.1 Nitrospira sp.
CCAACAACCCTTCGGCTCTCGCCTGATAGGCACAGGCCAACGCAAGATGACCTGACCCAGCGCCCATGATCTCCACGAAAAACACACTTCCCATCGCCGAGCTGGTGGCTTTGAGAGATTCGATGGACTGATCCGCCAACGCCACTGCGGACTGAAACCCAAGAGAGATTGTTCCTTCGAGATTGTTATCAATGCTGCCGGGAATGCCAACCACCTGCACGCCGAATGCTTCGTAAATAGCCCGAGCTCCTCGCATGCTGCCGTCGCCCCCAAGCACAATCAGCGCGCCATCACGCACGTAGGGTTCCAGGTGGCGCATGGCTACTTGCTGCACCGTCTCCTGCTTGAACTCCTCGAAGCGGCTACTACCGATAGGACTGCTGGGATGGCTGCCCATGCCGCGAGTATGCTCTTCGGTGACACGTTCGATCCAATTGTTGGCCAGACCCAGATAGCCATGCCGAACGAAATAGACCTCCAACCCCATGCGTTGGCCGGTCACGTGCAATTCTTTTAGGGCGGCCCCGGCCCCGGCGAAATCTCCCCCGGAGACGAGAGCGACGATTCGTTTGAGAGTTTTCGGTTTGAGTGTCACGCGATCTTTTCTCGCAGCCTCCACAATGACCCATGTGTTGCGCACGACCCGCTCCCGTTCGGACAGCCCAACCGCTGTTGAGTAGCCGGACATCCGTCCCTGTTCGACCGTGAGCAACACCACATTGTCTTGGCTTTCCTTGTAGTCGCTAAACTCACTGAAAGCTTCATGGAATGGGCGTGGGTCTAAATACATCATTAAGGCCCGCAGGGTGGAACTGTGAGTATAGAGGCAAGCGACTTTCCCCTTCTGCGTAGAGCCCAACCGGTGGAGGCCATCGATGACGTTGACATAGAGGTCGAAGAAAGAATTGCCATCCGGATAACAATAGAGCGGATCTTTCATCAGCCGCTTGGCCATCGAGGTCTCCACGCCGAACGCCTTTGCGGCTTCTTCGATCTCCACCAACTTCTCCAAGCCCGTAACCCAACCGAAATCCGACGATTCAAGTGCTGGCTCGACAATTGGCTCGGACGCGGAGGCCCCTTGCAGTAACGTGGCAGACACCCGTTCGTAGAGTTGCCTGGTATTTGGGCTGCGGCTGATGCAATGGAGGAAGGTTCGCGGATCGAGGTAATTCGCGAGATGCAGAAAATCCAGCTGCTGTCCCACGAGGCCAATCATGTGGGCGAGCGCCGCCCCGACCGCATCGGCTTTGGCAACGCCCCGTTCGCGGTCCAATTGATTTGGCAAGCGGCATCCGACGCGATGGGTCTTGCTATCGACCTGTGACACGCCGTGGCGCATTGTGAAGAACAGCGTCCGGTCGCCAAGATCCCGAGGCAACAACCAAAACCGGTCATCGCCCAGTTCAAGAACGATACGGCCTTCCGCCAGCGTGGGTGTCAGCTGCGTGCGAGGCATGATGGCCACCGGACGTCGATAGGTTGGTTTGGCTACCCCGCCGATCCTGGCCCGGAGTAATGGCTGCAGCGCACCTTCGGCAAGGAGCGCGTTCCATGCAGTGAAGAACACCAGCTGATCATCGATAAGACCTGCCCGAGCCGACTGGTACTCTTCAGCGGTTGTAAACCCGGACTTTGAGCGTTCGATGAACGAGCGCAGTTGCTCTATCTTGACGTGGACGCGATCAGAGTCATTGCTGGACACTTCTCGCGCCGGAGGTTGGACGAGTCCCCGCTCCGACGCTCGTCGCGCAAGGGCCCGACCATAGGCAAGGAGTCCTTCAATGGTGACGAAATCCAGTGAGTGGCTCATGGTCCACAATCATAGGCCAATGCATGACCCTCAGCAAGGGAGGAAGTATGGTGGGACGTAAATTTATGCCCATTACGGCTGAAGCGTGAGACTTGTGAGACAGAATCTGGTCAAGGTCCCATCGGCCTGACGTGGCCGACACAGATCATCCTCAACCACTGTACTCCACCACCCGTGAAGTGGCGAGTTGAAACGCACTGCTATGGTCCGTGAGACTGCATGCATTACGAAGCTGGCCCACCCTACCACATCCCCGGCCGCAGGTCTGGGATGATCTATGTCGAGGATGACGTGGAGCGCGGGGAGGTTAAGGCTGCTTGTCAAATATGAGATTGCAAGACGGTTGGCCGATTATCCGGCGTAGTCGAAGGAGAGGTCGCGGGTTTGCTCGAGGCGGATGTGTCGTAGCGTGCCACCTAAGACGTGATTGGCGAGACGAGCCCAGATTGCCTTGGTGAGGAGTTCCCCGCTAATGGTCGGCACGCTCAGCACATGCCTGAGATCCTTCCGATCGAACGGTTGCACAATCTGATCATGCACGAGCCGGTCCAACGCTCCGATATCCGTGACCATGCCGGTGACCGGATCGATCCGGCCATGGACAGTCACAAAGAGATCCCAGGTGTGGCCCTGATTACCGTCTTGGACCGCCGTAAAGGAGTAGCGCCTCGTCACGGAAGCCACGTCCAGGCCCTTTGCCGCAGTCACTTCGGCGTAGAGATCTTCGTCCTCGCAGAGACGGACGGTGTGCAAGGCGCCGATGTCGGGTTGTAGCGACAGTTTGTCCCAGAGTAGCCGCGCGAAGTTCTCCGAGGTGGGAATCTGATCCTTGAAATACGGCATATCCAGGTTGAGATTCTTGTGGTCGAATTCCTCCAGGACGTCGAGGAGAACCCTCTTGAGGTCAAACAGGTTGACGACCATGCCGGTCTTGGGATCGATCTCACCGGAAACAGTCACTTCAAGCAGATAATTGTGCCCATGGGCAGGCGGGTTGTAGCAGAGGCCGAACACCGCGCGGTTCTTGGCTTCATCCCACTCCGGCTTGAGGTACCGGTGGGAAGAGGAAAACTCGATGCGCTTGGTCAGAAGTACCGACGCCATAAGGTTCAAGGTTGAGTGGGCATCGCCGGACAGCGGCCTGGCTTCAACATTGAGCATTGAACATTCGTTATTCGACAGTCCGATTTGAGCGCTCACGCGCTCAAATCGGAGAGCCACTCTTCCCGCATACTGCCGGGTACTGGCACATCCTCCCGATAGCCGCCATGGTTTACGCCGATCGTCACAGGCTTGCGGAGGTCGGCAAAGGCCTCTTTCATCGCGGTTGTCGGCCGGAATCGGACGAAATGGACGGCGCTGATCTTGGTCTCATGGCTGTGGCCGCCCTCGAACTCCGCAAACACCTGCTCACCGTTCGCCGTGATCGCCAGCGTCTGGCCGCGATCCAGCCCCATGAACCGGTCGAGCCACTCTTTCATCTTCGCTTCTTCGGTAATCTCAATCAAGAGTGTCGCACTCAATTCATCCAACCCGGGCAGCAGCTCATTATACACATCCAACTCGTCTTGCACTTTGGCGGGATCGATGATGCGCTCAACTCGAATCATCTCTTGAACCTGAAAGAGCAGCGTCTCCCGATTCTCAAATACCAGGGTGATCAAGGGGCCGACGAAGATCCGCCGCTTCCGCTTCAGCTCGATAATACGGGCCCGAAAGGCTTCCCGTTGCCGTTCATAATCCTGCGTGGACAGCAAGTCTTCCCGTACCAGCCGTTTCATCATGTTTCCTGCGCGTCACGCACTACGAACCGGAAGAGGGCAGCCCATAGGCATCGCGGACAATCTGAATCGGGTGGCGAGCTGCCTTGCCGCCCACGTGAGCCGACGCCCCGGCCTGATCCAATTGCAACCCGGCCAAGGGACAGTCGGAAGCCACGAGATCGGCCGGTGCCTGTTCGATCGCGCGGACGGCCTTGGCCGCAATCTTCATCGACAGCGTGAAGAATTCCGTCTTGGCCGACCACGACCCATCATGACCGGAACATTGCTCGATCACATTCACCTGCGCCCCGGCGCACTCCATCAATTCCTTAGACTTGAAGCCGATATTTTGATCCCGCAGATGACAGGGAATTTGATAGGCCACACGTCCGGGAGACACCGTAAAATCCGTCGCCAGCTGCCCCGCTTTCTTCATCGCCATCAGATATTCGCAGACATCGAACGTGCGATCCGCAACCTGCTTGGTGTGCTCGTCAGGCAGGAGTTCCGGATATTCGCGTTTGAGCATTAAACTGCAACTCGCCGTGGGCACGACGACATCATAACCTTGTGCAACCCACGGATGCAGCGACGCGACATTGGCCTTCACCGCCTCTTGAATAGCCTGCGTGCCGCCGATTTCGAACTGGGGCATGCCGCAGCAGCGTTGTTCCGGCACCACGACGTCGATTCCGTTTTTCTCCAGTACCTGGACGGTCGCCTTCCCGACATCCGTCGTCTGATAGTTCACGAGGCAACTGGCAAAGAGCGCGACTTTCCGGACCGGAGGCCCGGCCCGTTTTACCGGCGCGTGCCGGGTGAACCAGCGGGTGAACGTTTCGCCAGAAAAATGCAGCAGCTGCCGGTCCCGATGCACCCCCGCGACCAGTTCGACGATCCGGCGGATCAGGCGGTTCCCCAACAATCCATTCGTGATCGACGCCGTGGCACTGCCGAGTTTCCCGATCATGTCTGTCATGACGAGCACTCGATCGCGCCAATGGACTCCGCGCTCCGCCGCCAGACGCTTTTTCCATGCGACCATCAAATGTGGAAAATCGATCGCGTACTGATGCGGCGGCGTGTAGGGACAGTGATTGAAACACAGTTTACAGTAGTAGCACTCATCGACGACGCGATGATGGTCGGCGGGCGACAGCTTGGCGACGTCGCCCTCGTAGGCGTCGATTCGATCGAGCAAGGTATTGAAAGACGGGCACAGATTGAAACAGCGGCGGCACCCGTCGCAGATCTCGTAGATCCGCAATGTATCTTTGTCCAGTTGGGCCGGATCGATCGGATTGATGAGACTGAGAGGCTTCATGGGCGGGCTGACAGGAGCACGCAGCCGCCAGCAATCAGCTCTCAGCCGTGAAGAACGACTTCTTCATGCTGACAGCTGACGGCTGAATACGACAGGCTGTTAACTCTGCTTCAGGCCATCGAGCCCCTTCTGGAACCGATTGGCATGGGACCGCTCGGCCTTCGCCAGCGTTTCAAACCATTCGGCCAGTTCAGGGAACCCTTCATCGCGGGCGGTCTTGGCCATGCCTGGATACATCTGGGTGTACTCGTAGGTCTCACCCTCAATGGCGGCCTTCAAATTCGCATCGGTGTTCCCGATCGGACTTCCGGTGGCCGGATCGCCGACTTCTTTCAAGAAATCCAAATGGCCGAAGGCATGGCCGGTTTCGGCTTCGGACGTATCGCGGAACAATCCGCCCACATCGGGATAACCCTCGATGTCGGCGCGCCGCGCGAAGTAGAGGTACCGGCGGTTCGCCTGCGATTCGCCCGCGAAGGCATGTTTCAAGTTGTCGTGGCTCTTGGTTCCCTTCAAATTCTTTCCCATGTTCATCCTCCTCGTTGTTCGAACGGTGTCGGCCTGCAGGAGAAGGTCCTCACGCACACCCTGACGCCGCTAAGATAACGCAGCTATCCTGACCGGTTCAAGGGTTTTTCTCGAACACCTGTGCTAGACTGAGCCGCGATTGGACCGACAAACCTGTTGTTTGTGTGACTCCTTTCAAAGACCCCATGTCTGTTCGACTTCTGGCGCTCATCTTGATCGTATCCGCTGGGTGTGTACACCGAATCGAGGTGAATCCCCTTCCCACGAGCCCGGCGTCAGCCACCATCCCCCGGTCCCTTCAGCTGACAGTCAGCGCTCTTGCCTTGGAGGGTGCGGACCATCGGCCGGGAATTGTCCTGCTCGAATGGCCGACCCACAACCTCAGTCAGGCGATCATACGATATGCGCAGCAGCGGGGAACGTTCAGCTCGGTCTCTGCCGGCTCCACCGATTTGAGGCTTCGTATCACCGCGAAACTGGCCTTGGCCTCCCGGCAAGGCCGGTATCATTACCACATGCGGCTGCAGGGGGAGATGAGCGAGGCGGATCAGCCGGTTAAGACCTATGTCAGCGAACAGACCGTGGCGGGATCGAGGGTTCGATGGGTGGCCGCTTCGGATCGCGATCCGATCGAAACGGCACTCCAACTGGCTTTGGATGAGTTGTTCGGTTGGATCGAGGCCGATCGAATTCTGTATGTGGGGCAGGGAGAAGGGCCCTCACGTTAGCAACGGCGTCGCGCTTCTCCTACCTATCCAGGCCCCCGCAAACGACGCCCCGCTGGTTAGTTCACCCGCGATAGACCCCAACTGGTCGGACCCCTCACGCACTCTTCGCCTTGGTCTTGAGCACTTCGACATATTCCTGGCAATCGAGACGGATAGCCTGATCGCCGAAGGGTACGTCGAAATACCGGCAATGGTGCGGTTGGTCTCCACCCTTATGCGCGTTCGGAGCGAAATGCTGGCACGAGACGCACATCCGGGCGATGGGAATCTCCCCCTTCTGTTGCAACACGCGGATAAGTTTCGCCAAGACGGTCAGCAGACTGACCTGTTCTTCAACCGACAGCTGTTGTGTGGCTGCGGCCAATAACTCCGGCCAGCCATCCTCCACTCGAGCCGCTTTGGCGCCCAAGGCGGTCAGGTGCACCATCACGATGCGTTGGTCTGGCTGCTCTTGACGCCGGCGCACAAGCCGTTTCTCCGCCAAGGTCCGAATGACCTCGGACGCCGTGGGCAGCTTGACCGTCAATTCTCGCGCAATCGTCGAGACGGTGGCTGCCTGATTGTGACAGGTCTTGAGATAGCGCAACACCTGGACCTGCAAGGGGCCAACCCCTTTCCGCCCCTGTCTTCTCCAGGTTCGGCTCTTCATCGCCAGCCCGATTTTTGAAAGCCCCGTGACCAACCGGTCAGGAAGGGGTTCTTGCTCGATCTTTTCGGCAGAAGCCATGGTACCTCACAATATGTCAATTCTGTTAACGAACGAAAACTCGTGCAGTGTATGCTTCCTCTTTTTACTCGTCAAGCCTCCCCCTTTTCAATTGCGATGGAGAGGAGGGCGGCCTTCGGCATTGAACCTGCCGTCGTATTTCGTTGGTGTCAGATATGGCAGATTGGAATCAATTTGGTGGACCCAGCCGTGCCCGTCCTGGCTGGAAGCAGGGCACGGCACGCCCTCTCACGAAGATCCTGGTCTCTTATCGAACGACGAGGACGGAGCACGTCGCATGGTGGACCACGCGAGTGGAAACGCTGCCGAGCAACGCGCGGCCGATCGCCCCCAAGCCTTTGGCACCGGTAACGATCAGATCGACCTTCTCCTGTTTGGCCTCAGTCAGAATCTCATCGGCCGGCTTTCCCAACCTCATGGCCTCTTGCACCTGAAACCCGGCCTTCGCCACTTTGTCCACGTAGCGCTTGACCAGCACTTTCCCTGATTCCCGCAGCTCCGGATATTTGAAGTACGGCATCACATGTGCCACGGTAACCATCACCGGATCGCGATCGGGACCATCGTGAGCCGGATTAATATTTCGGAGCAGAAACCGAACCGCCTTGTCCGATGCCGGGGAGCCGTCGATCGCCAACAAAATTCGGCGCACAGGCCGGGGCGCCTCTCTCACCACCAAGATGGAACAGGGCGCATGATGAATCGCGTGGTTGGACACACTCCCAAGCATGAAGCGATCCAGCGCGTCCAACCCACGCGATCCGATCGACAGGAGATCGACGCCACGTTTGGCGTGCTTCATGAGCGTCGCCGTTACCCCACCCCGATCCACCACGACCGTCCCGCTCAAGCCGGATTCTCGCAACGCGTTTTCGGCTTCTTTCTTGGTCGTTTTCGCGTGTGCCTCCATCCGTTTGATCTCCGCCTGGAGATACTTTTCCGTGCCCACAATCATCGGCTGAATCATGAAGGGCGCGCGCAAACCGGCGATGTCCACGACGTGCAGCGCTCGGACCACAGGCCTGACGGTAAACGGGATCAGCGCCAGCCATTCTACCGCCCACCGGCCGTACTTCGATCCATCTGTGGCTGCCAACACTTTCATGATGCGCGTCCTTTCGTCTTACATGATGCTGAAAAAGTCCGCCAGCGGCGTTCTCGCATCGTTCAGAGGCTCAACGTACCGAAGCGTACGCCTCGCCTCTTCACTCGCTGCGGCCTTGCTGGACGGCCATTTTGAGCATCCTGCGGCTCTGACACCGTCAGCACCATTCAACATGATTCCTATGGTGCTTCATGTCTAAACCGAGTTTTTCGCAACCTGCTAATGATTCAGAGCCGGGCCGACCACACCGGCAAACCGCTTGCGGAACGATTCCGGCGACAGACCGGCGACCGCAGCACAACGGCCCAGCATGACTGGATCGTCAAGGTCTTCTTGCGTGAGTCGAATCATAAATTGCCGGGCAATATCATACGACTGGGAACCGACGTCCACCATGCGGACCTTGGTGCGCCCGGTGGTGGGGTCCACCATCTGCTTGAACGGAATCGGCGTGAACCGCCCGTTCTGGATCGACACCATCGCCGCCGTCCCCCCATCAAGCAGGAACTGGGCGGCACAATATCCAAGATCTCGGGTGTAGTCGAGATCGAACGGGATCGGGTCTGCGCAGCGCAATTCGTAGCCGACGTCTTTGGCGACGATCGAAATGGGATGCCCCAGGGCGCTGAGCTCCTTCGTCACTTCCCGCCTGAGCAACGTCCCTACATCCACCTCCGACAAGCGCAGATGGCCGTGTTCGTCACGTGCGACTTGCTCCAGCCCTCCCAGATCTTGCTGGTCCAGGATTTCGATCAACCCTTCCGCCAGCACCACCACCCCGTCGGTTCGGCCGTGGCTGAACCGCTTGATCACGGCGCCGACCAGCAGGTCCACCAACCGCTTCAGCCTCACGGGCCGCTCCGTGAATTCTTCCGGGATAACCGTCAACGTGGCGCCGGCGGCTTTCCCAATTCCAAGCGCCAGGTGGCCGGCCTTGCGCCCCATCGTCACGGCGAAATACCAGCGTGAGGTGGTCAGGGCATCGACCATGAGATTTTTGACAATCTCCACGCCGACATGCCGCGCGGTCTGAAACCCGAAGGTGGAAATCCCGTTGGGCAAGTCGAGGTCGTTGTCGATCGTCTTCGGCACATGGACGACCTGGAGACGCCCCGCCGCCCGCTCCTCTAGTTTGAGCGCGGAAAAAGCGGTATCGTCTCCACCGATCGTGATGAGACGCGTCACGCCGAGGTTGATCAGCGTGGAGAGGACGTGGTCCAGATGCTCGACCTTCTTGGTCGGATTGGCCCGCGACGTGCCGAGATAGGAACCGCCGCGAAAGTGAAGCCGGCTCACGTCTTCAATCGAGAGCGGCCGCACGTTTCCGCTGCTCCCCTCCATGAGCCATTTGAACCCGTCGAGAATCCCCAGGACATCACAGCCGCCGAGAATACTGCGGATCGTCGCGGCGCCGATGACGCTGTTGATACCGGGCGCCGGCCCGCCGCCGACCAGAATCCCGATGATTGTCCGTTCGGATGCCAACCTGTCGTCCCCTTACATGCCCGCCCAGCAGCTTTCCAATCCCTTTATAGTCTGTGCATGGTTGTATACGCGATTTCGTCGAGAGGCAAGTGCGGTGTGCGTCGGCTTACCCCGGCACTTCATCCAGCCCCACATGCGCGCGAAGCCGATTATAATCGAACGCGGCCCGGCCCGTCCGTAAAAGGCCCGGATCGCGCCGGGCCATTTCGTCGATCAAGACGCCGACCGCGCCGCGCATCTCCGCAGTCGCGGCGGCATGACGCGGCGTCTGCCCGCCGAGCGAGCGATGGGGCTGATCCGACCATTCGAGATAGGCCTT
The DNA here is from genome assembly GCA_015903945.1 of Nitrospira sp. GTDB lineage: Bacteria > Nitrospirota > Nitrospiria > Nitrospirales > Nitrospiraceae > Nitrospira_D. The sequence goes on from JABMDL010000029.1 coordinate 9,793, forward strand.
CTCCAGAAATTGGTTGAGGAGGGCACGGTCTTCGTCTGGTGTGACAACCAGGGTCAGCGACTCGTCCGACATCAATTCTCCCACCGACAATTGCCGAGCCGGCGGTGTCAACGTCTCGCCGCGGAAATGTAGCGAAAATCCCAACGAAGCCGCCAGCCGGTGCTTGATCCGGTCGAGCCGCTCCGGCCCGTCGCATTCCACAATCAGCTGGGAAGAGGTCAGCGTCAGCCGCGCCACGGTCGTCTCGGCCGGTCCGGCGGCCTCACGCTGGACCCAGGTCAAAGTCGGGGGAACACCATCGGCCGGCCCCCGGCTCGCCGCTGAACCGGCCGGTTGTTCCGATCGCAATTCCTCCATTTCCGACAACCGATCCGCAAACAACCGATACTCATGATGGTCGTACAGAGCCACGGCATAGAGATAGGGTTGTCCGTCAGGAGTACGGAAACGGATATGCGTCACGGCATCCACCAAGGCATCCACGCGCAGCTGCGCAAATGCCCAGAGGAGCATGTACCCATACCGCTTGGCAAACTCCTGCCATTCCCCCAGTGCGAAGGATCCGGAATTCATCTCCATCTCGCGGCGCCATTCTGCGGTCATCTCGAGCACCGCCCCGGCATCGGCGGAGGAGAGCACGATCCCACAACCGGCCCATACGGCCCGGCCAGCTTCCTGCCCGCCCGGGACACCGATGACCCGAGTCAGCAGCACCTGCCCCGGCGCCACGGTTTTGGCGACCTCGCCACCGGGCAGAACGAACACGGCTCCGTCACCCAGCGACCGTAACGAGAGGGCGTCGCTCGGTTTCGTCGACAGGGTTGGCTCCAACAGATCCATATAGGAATGTTTCAGCGGATCGAGCCATGCCCGTTCCTCGTTGGGAATATGCTCCGTGATGACGTCGCGTAGCTGTTCGATCAACGTCAGCTGCCCGTCTTCCGGATAGAAATCGCAGAGCAGGGCGAGTTCGGCGAGTTCGGTTTCTTGGACGAGAGGCGCAACGATCCCCCCGGCGCCGCTTTGCAGATAGGGTCTCAGTGCGCGCGCCAGGGCCATCTCCCGCTGCACAGCGAATTCCGGTCTCAACGACAACGATTCGAGCCGCGCGAGCACCGCCTCGAGAGAGGGCGGGACCGGGGCCTGAAAGCCAGCTCCCCGTTCACTCGCGAGCTTCATGGATTTCTTCCATGACTATTTCTTCCGCGTCGAGCCAATCCCTGAGTTGGTTGCCTTCCTGGCAGCCCCGCTGTTCCCACAATTCGTAGGCCTTACGGGCGATCCGTTCCCACATCCCTTCCGGCAGTTCGATCGCCGTTCCGGTCGTCCCGGAGGCCGGCGAAGACCGCTTCTTCGTTGCTCCGATTTTCTTTACGATGGCGCGCATGGCAGGCTCCTCGGTTGGCGGTTTATTGGAAGATGGGTTGTGCCGCGAGTACGCGACGATGGTCCGGGTGAAATTTCGGGCTTCGGACGGTCAGGACGGGGCAATGGGATTTTCGGAGCACAGATTCCGCGACGCTGCCGTAAAAAGCGTGCGACAAGCCGCGGCGTCCATGTGTCCCCATGACAATCATGTCGGCGGATCCGGTCCTGGCCGCCTCCAGAATGGAATCGTTCGGCAGGCCTCCGCGAAGCAGATAGCCGGCCTTCACCTGAGCAGAAGCCAGGGACGATACCAGGCCGTCGAGCCGTGATTTGATCGCCTCCCGCTGACGTTCCCGCTTATCAGGATGCGGAAACGAGAAATCGAGGCCATAGGACACCGGCTCCAGGACATGGAGCAGTGTCAGAGACGCCTTTGCCCGCTGCGCCACGATGACCGCGTATTCCACCGCGTCGAGCGAGCAATCGGAAAAATCGATCGGCACGAGGAGTCGTTTAATTTCCACCGGAGGCTGCTTGCCGCCGTCTTGTTCCGTTCTCGACCGCTCCATTCGTATAGCCAGCACGGGACAGGGTGCGGTCCGAATGATCCGTTCCGCCGTGCTGCCCAACAGAACATGTTCGACGCCAGTCTTTCCGACAGTGCCCACGACGATCAAATCCGTCCCCTCAGCCCCGGCGGCCGCCAACACCTCTTCGCTCGGAATCCCCGTTGCAATCCTGGTCTGCACCACAGCTCCTCGCGCGACGGTCCGCTCTTTCAACTCGACCAACCCTTGCGTAGCCTCCTTCATCAGTTCAGCCAAATACATGCGGTTTACTGGGTACTCCGGATCGAGTCCGGGAGGGAATTCCAACACACTCATGACCGTGAGGGTCGCCCCCCAGGACGCAGCCAACGTGCACGCATAGGCCTCCGCCCGCTCCGCCGACCGCGATAAATCCGTTGCGAAGAGAATTCTCGGTCTCGCGCCCGATTCGCTCACACGGCCTCCGTGCTCAAGATGAGCAATTCTCCGTTCATCGTCGGATGAATCGAGCAACGGAACTCATGCCGCCCCGGACGAGTCAGATCGAACCGGATCGCTGCCTCGCGTTTAGGGTCGAGCAACACCCCGCCTACCCCTCGTCCGTAGACGATCACCCCGTCCTTTTCCACCTTCACTGAGAGCCCCTCGAACATCGTCGAACCGAAATCATGCCGCTCCGCGTCCTCGTTCCGTACCTTGATCACCGTCGGCAAGCCGAGACGCAACGGGGCCTGTTTCGTCACAAATTTGTAATCCTTGATCGTGACCTCCACCACCTGTTCGGATTGTGCCTCGGCGGCAGCATCTCCATCTCTTTCCATCACTCCAGGCAAACCGAAGATCAGGCCGAGGATCAGGCACGGGACCCACGTTCGCGCATGTGGCATATCGTTATCCTCCTGTTTCTCACATCGCTTTCCGCTGAACGGTCGACGCCGGCAGCGGTACGGTCAGCACAGGGCAGCCGGCAGTACGAACGACCTTTTCCGCCGTGCTGCCGAAGAAGATCTTGTCCACACTGCCGGACCGACCTCCGTAACTGCCCATCACGACCAGATCGACTCTTCCTGTACGGGCGATTTTGGCAATTTCGACGAACGGAGATCCCTCCACAACCATGCGCGTGATCGAGATCTCCTTGGCATCCTCGGAGTCCATTAACCGGCGCACATTCAAGCGGGCATGATGGCGCAGACGCCGCCGTTGTGCGGCGGCATCGGAGGGCACGGCCAGCAGGCCCAAGCGATTGAATGAGGCAAGAGCGCCCGTGTCAATCACGTGCACCACCGTCATGCTTGCCCCGCACAAACGCGCCATGTCACACGCAACCCGGAACGCCTCATCCGAGCAAGGCGAGAAATCGACCGGCACCAGAATCCTCTTGAAGAGACCGTTAGTATACCCCATACAAATTCTCCTACCTGAAAAACGGAGCAAGGCCGATGCCACTATCGGAGCGCTGACAGCTGACAGCTGACAGCTTGAAGAAACCGCGTATTTGGTTTTCTTATCCTTGCCATTGGTTGTCAGCTCCCTGCTCTGCCTCTGAAAAACGGGGCTCTCTGCCACAGTGACCAATTACCCGCTGTAGCAGAAGGCGCCACAGTTCGTGTCTCGTGAAACGTGAAGCGTGAAGCGCAAGAGGTAACAAGTGGTGTTGTTTCAGGAATACACTTCACGTTTTGCGTTTCACGTCTCCCGCCCCCTATGGCACTGGACTTGCTGAAATCATCTCCGAGAAATCGAGAGATGACACGCACACAATGGCTATTGCTCGGAGCAGTGGGGTTGGGCCTGGCAATCGTGATCTACTTCATTTTCTTGTGTCCGACAGACTGTCAATGAAGCATCGGTCCAGAGGGTCCAGATGACGACCGCTGCGGAACTGATGACCGTGGACATTCCCAAGGGAGATCGAGGCCTCACGGTCGGCGACATGGTCGCTACACTCCGGCACCATACCTGGGAAGAAGTAGGCCACGTCTATCTGGTCGATGAGCAGGCTTCGCTGGTCGGCCAGGTACCGATCGAACGATTGCTCCAAGCGGAAGAACGGACCTCCTTGGCTGAACTCGTAGGCCGTCCTCCGATTGAAGTGCTACCTGGAGATCCGGCCGAGACCGTGGCATTGCGCGCGGTCGAACGTCACGACGCGGATGTGGCCGTCATCGACGGCCGCCGGAGGTTGTTGGGCGCCATTCCGATCGGACGGCTGCTGGCCCTGCTGCATGAGGAGCATGTGGACAATTTTTTACGGATGGGCGGCGTGAGCAACATCGACCATCTCCATCTGTCGCTCGCCGGACGGCAAACCTGGGCCGCCGTGCGCACGCGCATGCCCTGGCTGATGGTCGGCCTCGCAGGCGGCTTCTTGGCCAGCGGGGTGGCCTCAGCCTTCGAAGGTCCGCTCAGGCGGGAGATCGCCCTGGCGTTCTTTCTTCCATTGGTCGTGTATATGGCCGACGCCGTTGGGACGCAAACCGAAACAGTCTTGGTTCGCCGATTGGCCTACGGAGACGTCCCTCTGTGGACACAACTAGCCGGAGAGGGATTGATCGGCGCGTCCATTGGCACCATCGTCGCCATCGTGGCCGCGGGGGGACTGTGGCTGTGGAACGGACAGGCGGTCTTGGCGGTGGTAGTGGGAACTTCGCTGGGCGTCACGGCGGTGGTCGCCACCGTGATGGCCAGCATCCTGCCATTGGGGCTCGCACGCCTGGGTGCCGATCCGGCTTTGGCAAGTGGACCGGTGGCCACCGTGGTCCAGGACATTTTAAGTGTGGGAATTTATCTGCTGATTGCCACCGTGCTGCTTCCGGAGTGACACATGACGTCGCGAATTGGTGACTCTCCCAACGGAGGATGATGGCGATGAACCTCTTACTCGCAGTCGATGGGTCCGACCATTCTTATGAGGCGGTGCGATCGCTCAAGTACCTAAGCCGCGCGAACGAACTGCACATCCTGCACGTGCTGGATGTCCCGACTCCGGCCTATCCGATGATGATGCCGGAAGTGTCGCAGGAACTCTACGAGACGGTCGAACGCAACATGCGAGAGGACGGCTCACGCCTGTTGGATCGAATCGTGTCGCTGCTCCCGATGGGGATCGGCCCGGTCACGAAGCACCTGGTCGTCGGATCCCCTGCGGATCACATCGTCACGTTGGCCGAACAACATAAGGTCGATCTGATTCTCCTCGGTACCCGCGGCCTCGGCCCGATCAAAGAGCGGCTGGTCGGGAGTGTCGCGCATCGCGTGCTGACCTATGCCCCAGGCGCGAAACTGATTCTTCCCGGCCCGTTGAAAGCCCTGAGCCAGGTGCTACTCCCGTTGCAGGGAACCTACGATGCAGCCCACGCCCTGCGCTTTCTCCAGCAGAAGCCGTTTCGTGAGCTGCCCACGATCACCCTCTTCACCGTCCTGCCGCAGACCAGACCGCCTTGGCCGATGGATGCTGCTTCGACCGAGCAGATGGAGGTCCATGCGCTTCGCCAGGCCCAAGACTTTCTCAACAACATCGCCGCCAAGCTCACCTCGCTGGGCTATCGAACCAAAGTGGCCGCTTCGTTGGGCACCCCCGTTGAAGGAATTACGCAGGAAGCGACGGCCTTAAATCCGGACCTTATCCTCATGGGATCCCGCGGGCGTCATGGCGTCACACGCCTGGTGTTGGGCAGTGTCTCCCACGCCCTCTTGCACCAAGGACGCTACCCCCTGATGATCTTCGGCTGACCGAGAGAGGATGAACCATGCCGATGTACGACTACAAATGTTTGGACTGTGGCAAGGAATCGCTGATCGTCGTGACGTTGAAGGAGCACGAACGGGGCGAGGTGGCATGTCCAGCCTGCGGCAGCAAGAAGTTGCAGCAACTGTTCAGCCCGTTTATTGCCCACACCACGAAAAAGAGTTAGCGCCATGAATAGGCAACTATATCCCCGCCTTACGGGAGTTCTTCTGCTCCTCGCCTCGATGCCCCTCGCGGCATCCTCGCTCTGCGCCCAAGACTATCCCCCTGATGCCGTGCGGGGGAAAGCGATCTATGCTCGTTACTGCCAAACCTGCCATGGGGACAGCGGCCATGGAAATGGTCCGGAAGCCGCGTCCTTGAAAGTATCCCCGGCGGATTTTCATCGCGTTCGGTCGTTCTTGAAATCAGATGAGGAGCTGCTGCGGACGATCGAGCACGGCATCGTTTTCAGCCCGATGCATTCCTGGCGCGGACAGCTCACCGATGGGGAAATGCAGGACGTGCTGGCCTATATCCGCCTCCTGTCGCAACAGGGACCATGATCGTTGTACGTATCTCGTCAGCCGATGGAGACTTTGACATCCAACGATGCCTTGCTCATCGCCGATATTCAGAGCGATTTCTTCCCCAGCGGCGCGCTCGGAATCAGTGGCGGTGGAGAGATCCTTCCAGTCCTGTCGAATTACATCCGCCGCTTCCAGGCCCGCCAGCTACCTATTTTCCTGACGCGCGACTGGCACCCTCCGAATCATTGCTCGTTTCGTGACCAGGGAGGCCCGTGGCCTATTCATTGTGTCGCCGGAACACCCGGCTCGTTGCCGCCGGCGGGATTTGAAACTCCAGCCTCGGCGGTGATTATTTACAAAGCCATCGACCCGGACCGGGAAGCCTACTCAGCCTTTGACCGTACCGCCCTGGACCGCCATCTGCGAGCCCTCGGTGTCCGTCGCTTGTTCATCGGCGGATTGGCGACCGACTATTGCGTCATGCACACGGTCACGGACGCCCTGTCACTAGGCTATGCCGTATGCCTGTTGCTGGACGGCATCAAGGCAGTCAACGTGCAACCGGACGACGGCCGGCGCGCTGAGCAGAACATGCTCCGCCTCGGAGCGGCTCCGGTCCGATTGGAGACACTCGCCGCATGAATCCCTCAAACAGCGCCCTGTTGACCGACCTGTACGAACTCACCATGGCCCAGGCCTACCGGGAGCAGGGTATGGAGGAACCGGCGGTATTCGAATTCTTTGTCCGCAAGCTGCCGCCTCATCGGAACTTCCTCGTGGCGGCCGGGCTTGAGCAGGTCCTGGACTTTCTCTCCGGCCTGCAGGTCACACAGGAAGAATTGGCCTGGCTGGATCGGACGGGGCTGTTCAGGCCAGAGCTCCTCCGTTATTTGGAAACGCTGCGATTCATCGGTGACGTTGAAGCCATGACGGAAGGAACGGTCTTCTTTCCCCACGAGCCGATTCTCCGCGTTGTCGCACCGCTCCCGGTGGCTCAACTCGTCGAAAGCCGGATCATGAACCTGTTGAACTTCCAGACCATGGTCGCCTCAAAGGCCGTGCGGTCGGTCTTGGTGGCGAGAGGAAAACCGCTCATCGATTTTGGACTGCGCCGCGCGCACGGCGCCGAGGCCGGCCTGCTGGCCGCGCGGGCCAGTTATCTGGCGGGATTTTCGGGCAGCGCCACCGTGCTGGCTGGCATGGCTTACGGCATTCCCCTCTACGGCACCATGGCCCATTCCTTCGTACAGGCGCACAAGGACGAGGTCCAGGCCTTCGAGCATTTCGCGCTGGCGCAGCCGGACAACGTCGTCCTGTTGATCGATACCTACGAGACGGAAACGGCTGCGAAGAAGGTCGTCTCGCTGGTTCCCTTGCTCACAGCCAAGGGCATCGCTGTGAAAGGTGTGCGGCTGGACAGCGGAGATTTGGCCGATCATGCCAGGAAGGTCCGCCGCATCCTGGACGAAGGAGGCCTGTCCCACGCGCAGATCCTTGCCAGCGGCAATCTCGACGAATATCGTATACAAGGATTGATTGACAGCCGGGCGCCGATCGACAGTTTCGCCGTTGGTACGGCCATGACCACGTCTTCCGATGCACCCGCGCTGGATTGCGCCTACAAACTGCAAGAGTACGCAGGCCGACCCTGCCGTAAGCGCTCCGAAGGCAAAGCCACCTGGCCCGGCCGCAAGCAGGTCTACCGATCCTACGCGGACCGTGGCGGCTTCGACTACGACGTCCTCACGCCACTCAATGATCGCGGACAGGGTGAGCCGCTCTTGCATCCGGTGATGAAAGAGGGCCGTCGTCTCGCTCCTGGCCCGAGCCTGACGGACCTGCGCGGCCATATGGCGGCGCAACTCGCGCGCATTCCGGAATCCCTTCGATCGCTCGAACCAGTTTCGGCCTATGACGTGCGAATCGCTCCGGCCTTGCTGGCGTTGGCCGAGGCAGTCGACCGTGGTTTCTAACATGTGGAAGGAGACACCAATGATGAGAGCCGCCGTGCCCGTCTTGATCCTCGGGATGGTGATGTCCGCCGGACTCGCTGCCGCATCGGCCTGGGCGACCAGCCCGGCGCAAACCGGTCCGGCCAGCTCCGCAGTTCCTGCCTGCAAGAGCCCCTACAAGAAGAAGGCCGTCTCGGCCAAGACGCTGAGCGCCCTGGTGCATGCGCACGAACGGTGGGTGGAATACCGAGGCAATCCCCAAGCCCGTCGCGCGGAACTCTGCCAAGCCGACTTGAGCCGGGCCCAGCTGATAGGCGCCAACCTCGAGCGCGCCGAAATGGAAGGCGTCATCCTCCGGCGGGCAAATTTGAATTTGGCAGTGCTCACCCAGGCCAGTCTCGCCGGAGCCGATTTCACCGGTGCGACCATGGAGGGCGCAAACGTGGCCGGAGCCGATCTTCGCCGCGCGACATTGACGAACGCCAATCTCACTCGCGCGATCGGTGACGAGGCGGCGCTCTTCGACGCCGCCCTCACCGGCGCCAAGCTGCGCGAGGCCACGTTCGAACGGGCCCAGTTCGAGGGCGCCGATCTCTCGTCCGCCGATATGACCGGCGGCAACTTCGTCGAGGCTTATTTTTATGGGGCCATACTCCGGAAGGCCGTCCTATCGGACGCGGATCTGATGGGCGCTGATCTGCGCCGCACCACGCTGGCCGACGCGAACCTCTCGCGCGCCAACCTTCAAGGTGTCCTGCTCGACAACGCAAAACTTGAGCGGGCTCGGCTGATCGAAGCCGACTTGGAGAGCGCCTATCTGCCGGAAGCCAATCTGCGCGGGGCGAACCTACAGAATTCGATCCTGCGTGGCGCAGATCTACGGTTCGCGGATCTCTACGGCGCGGGCTTGCAGGAGGCGGATCTGGAAGGAGCCAATCTGGAAGAGGCAAGCCTGGCCAAAGCGAAACTGCGCTCGGCGAAGTTCCGCATGGCCATTCTCTACCATGCGGCACTGGATGAAGCTGACTTTGGAAATGCCTCCCTCACTCGCGCCGTCTTCATCGGCGCACGGGGCACACGCGCAGTCTTCACGAAGGCGGACATGGGCGAAGTCTACGCGCCGAAAGCCTTTCTCCGGCAATCGCGATTCGACAAGGCCAACTTGGAAGCGGCCAATCTTGTTGCAGCAGACTTGGGCGGCTCCAATTTCACCGAGGCTAACTTGACTCAGGCGAATCTTCAGGAAGCCATCCTCCGGGATGCCGTGTTCGTCAAAGCCGATCTCACCGGCGCACGCCTCGATGCGGCGGACATTCGGGGCGCGAACTTGCGCGGCGCGATCCTGACCTCGGTGGTGGGGCTGACGCAGTCTCAACTCGATACGGCCTGCGTCGACGAACAGACGAAACTGCCGACCGAACTGACCCGACCGGCGCCCTGCAGCACCGCCAAAAAACGGACCAAGCCATGACGCCTGGGCAGGAACACCGGGTCACGATCACACAAGGGCCGCTGGCCTTGGAAGGCATTCTCGGCCTTTCCCCCGGTTCGAACGGCGTGGTCGTCTTCGCGCACGGAAGCGGGAGCGGGCGGTTCAGCCCGCGCAACAATTTCGTAGCCCGTCACCTGCAAAGGAACGGTCTCGCTACCCTGCTCCTCGATCTGTTGACGCCGGAGGAAGCCGATGATCGGCGCAAGGTATTCGACATCAACCTGCTGGCGGATCGATTGTTGCTGGCCAAAGCCTGGCTGGAAGCGGACACGCGCACTGCTCATCTCGGCGTAGGCTATTTCGGCGCCAGCACCGGAGCAGGCGCAGCCCTTCAAGCATCCGCGCGAGAACCATCTAACATCAAGGCTGTCGTGTCACGAGGGGGACGACCGGACCTCGCTGAACCTTACCTGCCGTCCGTCAGAGCCCCAACCTTGTTGATCGTCGGCGGCTGGGACGAGCCGGTCATCGAGATGAATCAAGCAGCCTACGAACTCTTGACCTGCGAAAAGAAACTCATCATCGTCCCCGGCGCCACCCACCTCTTTGAAGAACCGAGGACGCTGGAGCAGGTCGCGGACCATGCCTGCAAGTGGTTTCAGGCTTATCTGAATCGAGTCGGATAACGAGAAGAGCCCATGCGGTGCGGGTTGGAGAAAGGAGAACTCCTCAGGCAGATATCCGTTCCCATTCTCTGGCGCGAGCGGCGAAGGCATCTTTGTGTTGTGGCCAATCGTGTAGTGTTGCAGGATCGAAATCGGCACCGTTCGGCCAGACCACGGTTCTGATCTCCGAATCAACGGCCACCTGGTTGAATAACTGAAGATCCAGCAGCGGGCCGTAGAGTTCGCCTGCAAGAACCGGTTTGAGGTAAACGACCTGCTCCGTGTCGTCGGTAAACTGCACGCGCAGCGTATACGGCGCGACAATCTCGACAGCCTGCACCTGATAAATAGGATGATTCATCCTTCTCCTAGGTCAACGGCGCAATAGGCAACGGTTTGTGGCCGCCCTGCAATCGATCCCAGTCGGCCATTAGTTCCGTCTGATGCAACTCGGCCCATGCCTCGACTAACCGTTGTTGGCGTTTCGGCAACGTCCCAGCCAGCATTTCCACCGGCTCAATTCCATACACCGCCACATGCTCTTGGTAGTACGCATGGAAGTGGGGTGTATGATGCGAAGCCTGAACCTCGACAAACATTCGGATGATAATTCCGAAGAACCGACACAGCTCAGGCATCAGGGTATTCTACTCACTTGCCTCATGTGCCGCAATCAGAGCGCCTCCGACATAGGGTCATGTGCAAAAAATAGCTAATGCTCTACCTTACTAGGCGTTCATCTGTTGGAGGATCATCCTCAGCCATGACAATCTTTGCAATCTGCTTCGACTGCTTGAAGCACCAGAACTTGTAAAAAAACCGACCCCAACATTCGGCCATAGTCTCGCACTAATCGTCGACGCATCAGCTGGCCCTTCGCAAAGATATGTCCCTGGCTTGCAGCTTCCTCGAAATATGCGAGGGCCTTTTCTTTATTCTGATTTACCCCTTTGCCAGATTGATAGCACCTCCCCAGCCTATACAGCGCAGGCAAATATCCCTCCGCCGCTGATCTCTCATACCACTCAATAGCTTTCCGATACTCTCCAATCCGGGCGTACATATCAGCCAGATCAAACCAAGCTACCGTTGAACCTGACTGGGCTGCCAATAGATAATAGTGAATCGCCTCCTGAGGATTGTTCCGAGCACAGAGCCCTTTATAGATTATTCATCCGGCCCAACGGGCTGCATATTCATCACCTTGTTCAGCCAGCAACGCATACTGCGCCAAGGCGTCTTCATACCGCTTCTGGTCATATAACCGTGCCGCTTCCGCCAGCTGTTCAGAGGACATAGTCCCTGGTTCCGGTTGATAGTCTTCTAAAACTTTAGCACAGGAGTGTCGATGCGAAATATGAGTCAGGCAGAAATTGCAGGATAGGTATCGAGAGAAGAGGCTAGATCGAATTCAGGGCTATATATTGAGCAATTTTGCTCTCTTCACTGCCTTGAGAATCATCTCGGCCGCTTCTTTCGCGGAAAGTTGTGTCGTGTCTATGACGAGTTCTGGCTTGAGCGATGCCTCATAGGGGTCTTGCAACCCTGGGACAGTCGTCGATTCACCCTGCTGACCTCTCCGATACGTCCCTTTGTAATCGCGCTGCATGCAGAGTTCCAACGGACATTCCACCGCCACTTCGATGAACTGTGGAATGAGGCTTCGGGCGAAATCCCGATAGGCCCGCCGGTTGGCCGTCGCGTCGAAGATCACCGTCACGCCATGTGCAACCAGTCTGGCACCCATGAAGGCCAGTGCCCGGTAAAAGAGATCCCGCTCCTCATGGGAATAGGTCGGCCTTGGCGTGAGCACCCGCCTGACGGCATCGGACTCCAGGACTTCGACAGCACAACCCACGCCTTCGAGCCGCGGTTTCAGCGCCGCGACGATGGTGCTCTTACCCGAAGCGGGCAGGCCGGTGAGCCAAATGGCAAAACTTTGCGGTCGAATCATGGATCCCATCAAGCCATCAGCAATCAGCTGTCAGCTTTCAGCATGGGTGAGGATCGAGGCTTGCTCTTCCCTTGTCATCTGAGGGCTGGAAGCTGATCGCTAAGAGCGCATCATACACAGCAATACTCATTCACCCGATCCGGGTCAAAGCGCGGAACATCGAGCACGTTCTCGATGAAACGAAAGAGGCTCCGGCGCACATCGATTGTCAGGTTGGGATACCAGACTGGACTCGCCACGACCAGGCCGCGAAAGGCGAAGAAGGGCGCGGCGGTTCCGGTCACGCCTTTGTCGCCGCTGGCTTCAATATAGGTGTCCCAGAACAACCGGAACAGTACTTCAAATGGGCCTCGAAGCTTGCCCCATCGAATCAGAGAACAGAGTAAATAATTAATCGTCATCGCGGTCACGTCGTCGGCCGGCTCACCCCATTCCCCGCGCGACCGGTCCAACACGGAAAAGTCCGTCCCCGTGCGGAACAACACATTGTACGGATGGAAATCCCCATGGACTTGAGACAGCCGGCCTGCTTGGTCTCGCAGGCGCCACCGCCACCGGTTGCAGGCTTCTTCCACCGCGCGCAACAATTCCGCGGTGATGAACCCGTATCGCTTGGGATAGCTGTCGGTCAGCCCCATGATGCATTCACCGTGGCCGATCAATTCACGGAGCCGGCGCTTGTACAGATCCGCATCCCGCCGTTTCGTCGCATGGATCTGTGCGAGATACCGCGCCAGCGCGACCGTTCGCGCCCGGTCAAGCGCACGCAGCGCCGCGCCCTTGGCGAGCCCCGCTAGATCCAGGTGATAGCTCTTCCCCTCCGCCCATTCGTTCAGCACGAAGAACTCGCGGGCTTGCGCAACAGAGAAGAGCTCCTGCGTGCCGTCGAACGCCCCCACATCGAGCGCCTTCACATGGCGAGGCAGCCGACCGTACGAATCATAGTCCCACAAGATCGCCTGTGCGCGGTCGGCCATATGCTCGTGCCCGAAGGGTCCGGGCCTCATGGTTTCCAGCACGGCGGATTGCAGCCGACGGCCGAGGCGAAACGTCAATTTGACCGGCGTCCCATACCCATAGCGCTTCTGCTCCCCCTTCGAACTGGCCTTGCCGATCACTCCAAAAGACAGCAGGGTCGCTTCGGAGCCAAACCGGTCCTGGAGGTATTGTTGCAATGCCCGCTTGCTCAATGTCGGCATACCCTGACCCCTCGCAAGTCATGTTCCACCAAGGAGCCCATGAACCCGTCATTCGTCATTGGTCATTCGTCAAACGGAAGAGTTTCTGGGAGACCGTCTTTCTGCACCTTCCTCACGGTTGACGATTGACGCATGACGGCCCTGGCAAGAGATCACGGAACAGAGCAGTATATGAGAAAGCGACCTCTTAAAACTGGCGCATCGAGCCCCATCGCTCGGAACCACACTGTGGAAAAATGCGCCACATCCGTCGCGCCGATTGGGATGAAGGGAGGGACAGGGCACGAAGAATCGTGGAAACATCGAGCGCTGCCCCACCGGTCCTGCGGTTGGAGCCCGTTCCAATGTCGGCATATCGTTTGCTGATCTTTGCTGTGGACAAAGAACCGGATCGCCATAGCCTGGAGGCACCATGGAACTGCAAATTGAAAGCCGCAATGTCGCAATGACCCCTCGCTGGAAGTCGGAGATCGAAGCCCGTATGGACGATCTGCAACGGGGGCACGAGGATCTGATTCATAGCCGTGTCACGTTGATCAAGAATCGGCACCACAAGAAACTGGCGAACGTCGCAGAAGCGCTGGTTGTCGTCACGCTGCCAGGACGCCACACGCTCACGGCAAGAAAAGAAGATAAGACGTTCGAGGAAGCCATCAGGGCCGCGTTCGATGCCGTCGGCATTGAATTGCGCAAGTATCGGGACAAACGCGCGAAGACCGAAGTGCGCCTGCCGCCCGTGCCGCCCCATCGCGGTGTGGTCTGCAAGCTCTTTCCCAAGGAGCGATACGGATTCATTCTGAAAGAGGGAGGCGGTGAGGTCTATTTCCATGCAAACGCGCTGCAAGGCTTAGCCTTCGAGCGGCTTGATGACGGCACGGAAGTCGTCTTCGGCCTCGAAGAAGGGAAGAAAGGTCCACAGGCCACCGTCGTGTCACTTCCGCCTACGATGGCGTCGAAGGCACGGTAGAACACCATGGAGAAATTCAAAGTCCCTGTCTCGATGCTGGCCCCGATGATCGATCCCGGGCACCTGGGCTTCGAGGATACAAGCGAGCTGGAGCCTCTCACCGAAATCATCGGACAAGAACGGGCGGTGGAGGCGCTGGAGTTCGGCCTGGGCATGAAGAGCGCGGGGTTCAATCTCTACGTCTCCGGCCCGGTCGGCACCGGAAAAGGTACGCTCGTTCGCCAGATGGTCACACGACTGGCACAGGCGGCTCCCGCCCCTTCCGATTGGTGCTACGTCAACAACTTTCAGGATGCCTCCCGCCCGCTGGGCTTGTCGTTCCCAGCCGGACAGGGTTGCGCCTTCAAGCGGGAGATGGCCTCCTTCATCGAGAGTCTGCGACGCGACATCCCCGGCGCCTTCGAAAGCAAGAAATACCTCGACGCGAAAGCCAAGCTGCACGAAGACACGGAAGGCAAGAAAAAATCCCTGTTCCATGATTTGACGGAATTGAGCCGCACCAGGGGATTCGGCTTCGAAGAAACGCCGGCAGGGTTCGGATTGGTCCCGCTGAAAGCCGGCCACGCCATGACGGATGAAGAGATTGAGGCCATGACCGAGCAGGAGCAGCAGGATCTGACCCAGCGGCGCAAGACGCTGGAAGGCGAGATCCGTGAATTCCATGTGCGCATCCACGGATTGGAGAAGGAGGCGGAACAGGAACTCCGCAATCTCGACCGCCAAGTGGTCACCAATGTGCTGGAGGGCCGCCATGAAACGCTACGTCGGACCTATCAAGATTTGCCGGCGGTGTCCGCCTTTTTGGAGCGTGTCCGAGACGATATCGTCCGCCACTACAAAGACTTTCTGCCGCGCGAAGGGCCGACCATCACCATTCCCGGCCTTGAGATGCGACGGCCGGACCTGACACGGTATCTCGTCAATCTCATCGTGGAACACGATCCCACGGACGGTGCTCCGGTGATCGACGAATCCCACCCGACCTATACGAACCTGATCGGGAAGATCGAGCGGCGTGCGCACATGGGTGTCATGTACACCGACTTCACCGAGATCCGCGCAGGCACCGTGCTGCAGGCCAACGGCGGCTACTTGATCGTGAACGTTCTCGACATGCTCCGACAGCCCTTTTCGTGGGATGCCTTGAAGCGCGTGATCAAGACAAGAGAGGTCAAGATCGAAGACCCGGGAGAATTCTACGGATTCTCTACCGCCGGATTGAGGCCGGAACCCATCCCGGTGAACGTCAAAATCATCATGGTCGGGCCGCCCGTCATTTACCACCTTCTGCAAGCCTATGAAGAAGACTTCGGCAAACTCTTCAAGGTCAAGGCGGATTTCGACACAGAAGTGGTCCGCAGCGAACGCCACGATCGCCAATATGCCCGCTTCGTCGCCAAACTGTGCCGCGAAGAAGGACTGCCCCACTTCGGGGCCGACGCGGTGGCGGAAATCATCCGCCAAGGCTTCCGTTTCGCCGACCGGCATGACCGGCTTTCGCTGCGCTTCAGCCTGGTGAGCGACCTCATTCGCGAAGCCGGCTATTGGGCGAGGAAAGAAGGCCACGCCTTCGTGACCCGCGCGGACGTTGACGTGGCCGTGACGCATAAGCGCCACCGCTCAAACTTGGCCGAGCACTGGATCCAGGATGAGATCAAGGAAGGCACGTTGATGGTCGATCTCGACGGCGAGGTCGTGGGCCAAGTCAACGGCCTCTCCGTCCACCAGCTCGGCGACTATTCGTTCGGGCGTCCCACACGCATTACGGCCCGGACCTATGTCGGTACCAAGGGCGTGATCGACGTCCAGCGTGAAGCAGAACTTGCCGGAGTGGTCCACAGCAAGGGCGTCATGACGCTGGCCGGGTATCTGGCCGGAAAATTCGCCGGCGCCCGTCCCTTCGCGATGAGCGCGTCGTTGACGTTCGAGCAGACTTATTCCGAGGTAGAAGGAGACAGCGCCGCCGTCGCCGAACTGGCCGCCATTCTCTCCAGCCTGGCCGATCTGCCGATCCATCAATGGCTGGCTGTGACCGGCTCCGTCAATCAGTTGGGCGAAATCCAGCCAATCGGCGGCGTCAATGAGAAGATCGAGGGCTTCTTCGAGTCCTGCTCACGGAAAGGCCTGACGGGGAAACAAGGCGTCATCATTCCTACCCGCAACACCAAACACCTCGCCCTTCGCCGCGAAGTCGTGGAAGCCGTGGAGTCCGGACATTTTGCCGTCTATGCGGTGACCACGATCGAGGAAGCCCTGGAACTGCTCACCGGCGTCGCAGCCGGCGAGCGAGGGCTTGATGGGACGTATCCTTCCGATACGGTGTTCGGCCGCGCTGCTCAGCGTCTGGAAGAGATGGCACGGGCCGTGGCCGAATGGAGCGAAGGGGAAGAGAAAGCGGAGGACCATATCATTACGGAACTGTAACCCCCCGACTTTCATCATTTTCGAAATGCTGGTTCATTGGAAGACTGCATCGAGACTGCCAAGCCTGCTAGCAGAAAAATGCCTGGGGGAGTCTCTGAAAAGACTGCCCCAGGCATCCTCCCTCAACGAACCATCAACAGGCGATTAGTGTGCTGTAGAAAATGGATGGTCCCATTGGCCCCAGTCTGATCCACCTGTTAGTTAACGCCCTGACGGGAGGACTGTCTGTAGTACACCGTTCCGCCATGCCCGACCCGCTCCTCAACAAGCGCTCCCTTAGCCATCACATCACAGTTCGAAGTGGTCTTGCTATGGAAAATCGATCCGCCATGCCCGACCCGCTCCTCAACAAGCGCTCCCTTAGCCATCGCATCACAGTTCGAAGTGGTCTTGCTATGGAAAATCGATCCGCCATGCCCAACACGTTCCTCAATGAGGCCGGACTGATTCAAATCTGCGGCGGCGCTGCCTGAGGCGTTCACCAAGCCGATTCCCGCTATTGCAGAAACGAATCCGATGGCCACGATACTCCTCACTCTCATCACACCCTCCTTTGGTTTGTTACATGCCGCGGCTCAATCCGCGCGCTTCAGTGCAAAATAATGTCTGTCAGTTCCAATTGTCAATAGATAATGAATGATTTGTTGCTAAGTATTAATTTTCAATGCGGAAACAGTCCTGTCATTCAGAAAGACAGGCGCGCGGCCGACAACCCAAAGACTGGCTTTGGAAAATCCCGGCATGACGAGAACTGCTTCTTCTCATGTTCCTGGGGTATCGTAGGTGTGTTCGAAATTCATACCTTCGGTATGAATAGAGGCACTCATAAGGAACACACCCGCATATGAAAGTGCGAGCAACTCTCATGCGCGTTCGTCACGGGGCGTCAGTTCTACAACCAGCTCAGAATGAAAGGGTTTTTCAGATTGCCCACGGAGGCGAGTTTGGGGAATGGGGAGAAGAGCCACAAGGCTGTCCAGCTCTTTTGACAGATTGAGAAGGTCAGGACCGGCTATCCCAACCGTTCACTTCCATGAGCGGCGGTCAGATCCTGGACCGGGCCAAGAGGGATGATGCCGGTTGGATTGATCTCGTGATGGGTGAGGTAATAGTGCCGCTTGATGCAGTCGAGGTCCACAGTAGCCGGGATGCCGTTGATCTGATACAGATCTCTCAGATAGCCGAAGAGGTGCGGATAATCGACAATACGCCGGAGGTTGCATTTGAAATGGCCATGATACACGGCATCGAACCGGAGAACAGGCGCCGAGTCATTCTGCGAGCTTGAGGAGAAAGTAATTACTGCCGGGGCAAAATGTCAACGGCTACTGCGTGACTTCCTGCTAAGAAAACCCATTGAAAGCGAGACCGCCCTGCCATTCAGAGATACAGGCGTGCTGCCGACAACGCGAAGACTGGCTTCAGAAAATCTAGGCATGGCGAGCACTGCTATTTCTCACGCTCCTGGTGTATCGTAGGTTTGTGCAGCCTTGGCAGGGGAACGGAGATACCGATGCGGTGGGTAAAGCGAATTCTGATCGGAGTCGTCGTCTTGGGCGGGCTCACCTACCTGTACTACACAGAAGTGAAGCCGGTCGTTATTTTCGGACTGCGGTCGGACTATGCCCACGCCATTCCCCATCAACAAATTCCTGAGGGTTTGACGAGCTTGAAAGCCGAATCCTGCGGTGTCTGCCATACCGACATCTACAACGAATGGAAAACCAGCATCCACTCACAAGCGTACAACGATCCCTTCTTCCAGGCCTATTGGGCGAAGGACAAACACATTTGGGTCTGTCTCAACTGCCACACGCCGCTGGAGAACCAGCAGCCGACGCTGATTAAAGACATTCCACGCGATCGGGTTGAACGTGCCGTCCAGGAGCCGAATCCCCACTATGACCAGGATTATCAGCAGGAAGGGGTCACCTGCGCGGCCTGCCACGTGCGCGATGGGGTGATTCTGGGTCCATTCGACGATGCCAAGGCCCCACATCCGACGAAATATGATTCGACCTTTCGCACTCCAGAATTGTGCCAACGCTGTCATAGCGTCGTCGGCGGACCGGCGCAGTTTTATAATGGGGGGCCCTGCGGCACCTATCCTGAATTCGAAGACGGTTACTGGAGAAAGGAACGAGGCTTTATCTGCCAAAGCTGCCACATGCCTGAAGTCGAACGGCCAATCGCGATCGGCGGTCCTGTGCGGAAAGGCCGCCAACACCTTTGGCGGGGCGGGCACGATCCCGAGATGGTCAGGCGGGCGATCGACGTGAAGGTGGTCACCGAGCCGGCCGAGCCCAAACCCGGCGACAAGGTCCGCGTCACGCTGACCCTGGTCAATGCCGGCGCGGGGCACAAACTCCCCACGGGCGATCCGGACCGCCACTTTACGGTCGAGTTTGCTGTGGAGGATCAGAATGGAAGGGTGTTGGCACAGCAGTCAGACACGATGGGGCGATGGATCCTGTGGCAACCGGTCATCGTCGAACTCCACGACAATAGACTCATGCCGTTGGCCAGCCGGGAATATCCACGTACCGAGGGAGGGGGACAGCCTCAAATTAGTCGTGAGCGTTCGCTATCATATCCAGACAGAAGGGCAACATCAGATGCTCATCGACAAGTACGGCCTCACTGCGAAGGACCCCTACAACTTTACCGTCTATGAACGAGCGGCGCCCCTGACCGGCAATCCGGCGGCATCCTTCGACCAAGCCCCACGCGACTCACACCTTACCTGTGCAGCACCAAAACACAGCTGAAGAAATACTGTGCCGAAGCCATTGCATAGATAGACAATCACCACGGAGCCGTGATGAACTTTTCGAGGCGTTGTCTGATCTGATCCCGCACCCTGCGGAAGGCCATCCGTTGTTCTTCAGGCGATTGCATGACGGCGGCCGGGTCCTCGAAGCTCCAATGCACCAGACGTCCCGTCTGAGGCCAGCGCGGGCAAGACTCTTTCGCTCGATCGCACACGGTAATCACGTAATCGAACGCCTGATCGAGAAACTCGTCCATCCGCTTTGACCGTTGGGCCGAAATATCGATCTGCAGTTCCTGCATCGCCGCAACAGCCCCAGGATTCAGACCGACGGGATGCGTCCCGGCGCTAGAGGCTTCATACCGGTCTCCAGCCAGATGGCGCAGCAGCCCTTCCGCCATCTGGCTGCGGGCGGAATTGCCCGTACAGAGAAACAGTACTCGCTGTTTCATGAACAGCAGGTGGCTGAGCAACAAGCCGCCGGACTTGCCTCCGGTTTCGTCGCCCGGACAAAGCCGCTGATGAATTTGCCATCGACGACCGGGGCAATGGCGTCAAGATTGATGTCTGTACCCTCAAAGAGATCTCGAGCATCGGCAGCGGTGTACACCCTCGTCGGCTCGATCGAGACTCGTTCAAATCCTGCTCGCTCGAGTTTGGCAGTGTACTCCTCTTCTTCCAACGCTCCCGCAACGCACCCGGCCCACAGTTCGATGCTGCGCTGGATTTCATGGGGTATCTTCCCTCGGACGACGATGTCCGATACAGCCAGTCGCCCTCCCGGCTTCAAGACGCGGAAGGCCTCCGCCAGCACGCGATCCTTGTCCGGGGACAGATTGATGACGCAGTTGGAGATAATCAGATCCGCGGAGTTATCAGGCAAGGGAATATGCTCGATGTCGCCCTTCAAAAATTCCACATTCGTCACTCCGGCCTTGGCCTGATTCGCCCGTGCCAGGTCCAACATCTCATCAGTCATGTCCAAGCCGTACACCTTGCCGCTCGGCCCGACCCGACGCGCGGAGAGCAGTACATCGATCCCACCGCCCGATCCCAAATCCAACACCGTTTCCCCCGGAGCGATCTGGGCCAACGCAGTCGGGTTGCCGCAGCCGAGCGACGCTCGCACCGCATCTTCGGGAAGTGCGGCTTTTTCCCCGTCCGCATAGAGACCGGAGGTAATAGGATCGAGCTTGCCTCCTTCCAGCACCGCGCCGGTTCCGCAGCACGACCGCCGTTCCTGCCGTTGCGCTTGCAACGCGGCTTGCCCGTATCTGGTCTTGATCTCCGCTTTGAGCGTCTGTTCATCCGTCATGAGACACCTCCTATCAAAACACGTTGATTAGTAAAGGGCAAAAAATTAACAGCACCGTCCCGCCGAAGCATCTGACTTTGCCACCTTCTTGAGAGAATCCACCAAGTCTTCCAGTTCTTCCATCGCCTGAGAACTCAGCGAGTAATACATCCACCGCCCCTCACGGCGATCCTCGACCAGCCCGGCATTCTTCAACACCTTGAGGTGAAACGACAGGCGCGACTGCGCGGCGTTCATCGCATCCGTCAGCTCACAGACACACTGCTCTCCCTCTTTGAGCCGGTAGAGCAATGCCAGACGTGTTTCGTCCGACAGTGCGTGAAACAGCCTCACCGCCTTCTTGGTAGAAAAATCTCCGGCAACCATGGTTGATCAACATAACAATTATTCTTGATGGGTCAAGAGGAGCCGGGCAACATCCTGAGCATTGATGGCTGGTCCCCGCCGACCCAAGATGATAATGAATGAATAGAAGAATCCTTGGAGAACTGCCCCAAGACGGTCCAAGGATTTGAACAATCCCGGATGGGAAATGCAGGAAGGGAAGCATGGGCCCAGGGGACCCGACGGGGTCCGATCTGATGGTGGACGGACCCCTTACGTGTTTCTCAGTGATGCGTCAATTGATCGCGCTGGCAGCTTTCTTCCGCTAGCATTCGTTGGCCTTCCGTCGCGTCCTTGGGGATGCGTGCCATGCAGGCCTCAAGCGAATCCCCTTGCGTCCCGGCCGATGCACGGCTGCCGCTTTTTCTGATGGCGGCCCCGGCCACGGCTTGGCGAAGTCCTTCATTGTCATGACAGCTCTGTTCGGCAACCCACTTCGCCCCATCACTGGCACTCTGGATCCGTTCCAAACAGCCTTCCAAAGAATCCGAGAACGCCTTGGGGGTTGCCTCAGGAGCCTCCTCACCAGTGGATGACACTGAAGAGTCTCCTGTTGCCGACTGCATCGCGGCCTCTTGCGAAACACAGCCAACCGTTCCCAATAGGCAAGAAAGGCCAATAAGCCCGGTTCCAACCAGCATCTTGTTCATGTGCACCATTCCTCTTAACATCGCGATGGGTAAGCACGGGCACTCTTGACCCGCCCGTATATAGCGAAGTCTCCTCCCAGGCGCAAGCAGCATCCCCGAGTCAACAAGATCGGAGGCGTTCCCCCAGTTTCGTCAACGATCGTGTTGAACAAGCGCACGTGGTCATGACCGCATAGCCAGCACCACACGAAAGCGGGCCTTGCCGCTCAACATGCGGTCGTAGGCTGCCGGAGCCTGTTCCAGGGGAAACGTCTCCACAATCGGACGGATACCGGTCAGGGTGCAAAAATTGAGGGCATCCTCCGAATCACGGGCACTGCCCGATGGCCATCCCTGAATCGTCCGGCGGGCGCCGATCAGTTGAATCGGTGTCACGAGCATGGGATCAACCGACGCGCCAAGGACAACCAGCTTGCCGCCGACCCCCAAGCCGTCGATCATCTCCGACATCGCTTTGCTGTTCGGAGCCGTAGCCAGAATCACGGCTGCCCCGCCGAGACTCGCCAGTTCCTTCGCCGGATCGGTCGTTTCGGCATCCAGGTAGCGCTCGGCTCCCAGTTTCAATGCAAGTTCGGCTTTGTCCTGACCTCGCCCGATGGCCACCGTGTGAAAACCCATCTTATTGGCAAACTGCACCCCGAGATGGCCGAGACCGCCCACCCCCTGGACGGCAACAAGATCACCGGCCTTGGCTCCGCTGTGACGCAAGCTGTTGAATGTGGTAATC
>JABMDL010000106.1 GCA_015903945.1 Nitrospira sp.
GAAAGAGAGGGCACCATGGGAAAAGGGTTCATTCTTTGGCTACTGGGTGTGCCGTTTACGTTAATTGTCGTCCTTTGGGTCTTTGGGGTCCTCCGATAAAGCGCGGGTGGAGGACCGGCTGGTCTAGCGAAAGCCTGATGGGGGCAGGAGGAGCTGTATGATTGGCGAGATCGCCCTGTGTGTGGGGGCAGTGACGTTTGTGGTGCTGGTCGGCTGGCTGATTCCACTGTTGATACAACTTAGGAAATCGGTGGCGGAATCGGAATATCTATTAGCCCGTATGAACGACGAGCTGCCGTTGCTGCTCAAGGAGATCCGGTCGGCGACGGAGAACATGAACTCGCTCATCGAACATGCTCGGGGTGGGGTCGAGCATGCGGCGGTGTTGCTGCATGCGGCAGGTGCGGTGGGTGACACCATCCAACGGGTCCATGAGACGGTACGGGGTGGAGGTCGGTCATTGCTGGTCGCCTTGGCCAGCATGGTGGCAGGGGTCACGGCCACGATGGCCGTCGTCAAGGCACATATTCACCGAGAAGGAGGGATGGTCAATGGAAAAGGAGGATTGCTCAATGTCAGATAATCGAGGGTGTTCATTGGGAGCGGTGGGATTGGCGTTTGTGACCGGAGGGTTGCTGGGAGCGGCGGCGGCGTTGTTGCTGGCACCGCAGTCTGGTCGTGAGTCGCAGAAGCAGTTGCGAGGGTATGCGCGACGAGCCGAAGAGGGCGTTCATGAGCTGGCCGACAAGGCCAGCGAGGTTGTCGACCAGGCCATGGACAAAGGACGCGAGTTCATCAAAGACAAGCAGGCAGTCATGACCGAGGCGGTCGAGACCGGTCGCGCGGCTATATCCGCCGAGCTTAGGCGACTGTCCAACGAAGTGAAGGGGTGAATGCACCTGTCTAGCGACAGCTAGCGCGCCCGTGAATCACGCCAGGCCCGGATCGGTTGGGGCTCCTGACTCGTACGCTACTGACAAAGCGGATCACGATGCAGGGCTTCATCATTTTATAGATGCGCTGCATAAGGCCTGTCGACGGGAATTCCATACTTCGTCTGTTTTAGGCTGCTCTTAACTGAAAGGGGATCGCATGCGAATCAGCTCTTATTTTCTGTTTGTCATTGTTCTAGGTGGGTTCGTGGCCACAATCAACGGTTCTTTCGCCTATGCGAAAACCGTTGAAGCCGGAGATTCCAGCTCGAGTTGGATCGGAACCGGCGAGTTCTTGGAACTTGGAAATGGAGAACAGGTCGTCAATGGAATTGTGAAAGGAGTCCTGATCTCCCGTCATAAAGACGGAGCCAAGATGATTGTCCATTCCTCCAGACTGACGTGTCCGGTCCGTGTGAATCTCAACAGAAACAAAGATTATCAGGCGATAGAAGGCCTCTGCACGGTCGTGGCGCATGAAGGCAAGGACGTCGGATATGCCCACTGGAAGTGCACTGGAAATGTGAAAGAGTGTATGGGCGATTTCACGTTTACGGGCGGTGCTGGTGGATTCAACGGAATGTCGGGAACCACTCCGTTTCAGACCAGTATCGTCTTCGAGTCGCAGGACGGGAAAAATGGTCAGGCGATCGGGTATGCGGTCTGGCCAAACCTGACGTATACGTTGCCCTAGCCTGAATAATGCACGACTTTGTCGAGAAAAAGGCCATCGAGGCTCCAAACTGTGCTATAGGAGCGGTGTTCAGACGTTTCTACGCACAGCAAACAGGAGACCCCGATGGTCACAGACTGTATACCGCAACTGACCTTCACATGCTATCCCAGGACGAAGGCGGTGGCCCGATTCGACCAGACGCAGGCCAGCACCGATGGCGGCGTCGTGCTCCTCAAGGCGCTGGATGACTGCCTTCAGCTGACAGACAAACTGGCGGCGTGCCTGCCTGACCGCCGAGATCCCGACAAAGTTCGGCACGCGGTCCGCGACCTGCTGCGCCAGCGCATCTTCGGCCTGGCCTGTGGGTATGAGGATGGCAACGACGCGGCTCGGCTGATTGACGATCCTCTGCACAAGCTGGCCGTGGGGCGCGACCCGGTGACCGGGGACGCCTTGGCCTCGCAGCCCACACTCTCCCGGTTTGAGAATGCCGCCAGCCCACGGGCTCTGTACCGGATGGGGCGGATGTTGGCGTCGACGGTGATCGCGCAGCATCGCCACCGGCTCAAGGGCCGCGCGCAGCGCATCACGATCGATCTGGACCCGACCGATGATCCCACTCACGGGCAGCAGGAATTGGCCTTCTTCAATGGGCATTACGACACGTGGTGCTATCTGCCCCTGGTGGCCACGCTGACGTTCAACGACGAAGCCGAGCAGTTTCTGGTCGCGATCGTCCTGCGGCCTGGCAACAGTCCGGCCAAGCACGGCGCGTTCGGGCTCCTGCGAACCCTGCTCCGTCAGCTGCGTCGGGCGTTTCCCTGCACCCCGGTGCGAGTGCGGGTGGACGGGGGCTTTGCGGGGAACGACTGGCTGGACTTCCTGGAAGCGGAGCGAGTCGAGTATGTCGTGGGACTCGCCAACAACCCGCGGCTGGCGCGACATGCCGGGCGCCTGCTGGGCGAGGCCGGGGAGACCCTCTATGCGGCCCAGAGCTGGTCGCATCGTCGACACGTCAGCATCAAGGCGGAGGTCGTCCGTCGGTCCGGACATGAGCCCCAATGCAATCCACGCTTCGTGGTGACGAATCTCCGTGAAGCACCCGCTGCTGTCTATGCCATCTATTGTCAGCGTGGCGAGATGGAGAACCGGCTCAAGGAATTACACCACGGACTGGCCCTGGATCGGACGAGTTGTTCGCGCTTCTGGGCGAATCCATTCCGCGTGCTGCTGACAGCTGCGGCGTATGTGCTGCTGCAGGCATTGCGGCAACAGGCCCACGGGACGGACTGTGCCACAGCACAAGTCTCCACGCTACGGGAGCGGTTGCTCAAACTGGCGGTCTGGGTGGAACGTTCGGTGCGCCGCATCGTCCTCCACCTGCCGAGGTCGGCACCCTGGCGCACGACCTGGCACCGCGTGGCTGTGGCCGTCGGCGCGGTACCCGGTTAACCACACGTCAATACGTATGCAGGACGGCGGCGTAGAGCGATCCGAGAGGAGACGTGTGTCCTGAATCTCCCGTGTAGGCCGTGTGATGATCACCAGATCACTCCTAACAGAGAACGTAGGGCCCTGCCGTTGCCATCAGCGATTGCGATAGGGGCAGAAGAGTCGTCGGCTTCTCCAGAATGGCGGCCG
>JABMDL010000008.1 GCA_015903945.1 Nitrospira sp.
AAAGGGTGACTACGAGGTCCTGTCTCTTGGAACCGACGGCGAAGTCGGCGGCGAAGGCGTCAACGCCGACATCACCAATTGGAATCTGGAGAAGGACTAGGCCGTCAATGATCGCTTGTCATTCGTCATTCGTCATTCGTCATTCGGTTCGGGTGTCTGACGACGCCTCACCCCTGACGCCTCACGCCTTGCGATCTTCGCAGGGTTTTACCATTCTGGAGATGCTGATCGTCCTGTTTCTCTTGGGCGGAGTCCTGGCGCTGGTCATCCCTCGGATCGTCATTGGAGAAGACTTGAATTCGACGGGACGGAAATTCATCGGCACGCTTCGTTCGCTTCAAGGCCTGGCCGCCACGACCCAGAAGCAGGTCAAACTCTATCTCGATCTCGACCGGGGAACCTATTGGGCCATGGTGGTGGACGGCCGGGAAGAAAAGCGCCCGCTCGATGCCACCTGGGCGACACCGCTGTCGCTCCCCGAATCGATTCGATTCACGGAAGTCTCCGTCGGCCTCACCAAACGAACATACGGACGGGCCGATCTGTCGTTTTTTCCGAACGGCCGCATCGATCCCGCCACGGTGTATCTGACCGACGCCGGCAACAGTCTGCTCGGCTTGGCGGTAGACCCGCTGACCGGCCGTATCAGGACCTCCGACCAACGGTTCGATCTCACGAGAGCCCGCCCGATTCCGGACCGAGTCAAGATCCTGTTGCAGGCCGCCGCGAAATAGTCATGCTGCAGACCTCACCCACCGGGAAATCCGGCGAACAGGGATTCACGCTGCTCGAAGTGTTGCTGGCCATTGCCCTATTGGCCATTGCCCTACCAATTCTCTTGGGGCTCCGCAATTTTGATCTGGACCTGCACCAGCGGGCCACCGAACTGCGAGCCGCGACGCTGCTGGCCCAAGAAAAGCTGGTCGAAGCGGAACTGGTCGGCGTATACCCTATAGGAGAAACCACCGGCGATTTCAGGAACGCGCCGCTCGGCGCGCCGGCGACGGTAGCGGCGGGCGATCGAGCCCCAGGCTACAAGTGGAAGCGAACTATCGCCCCAACGTCGCTGCCGCTGATCCGCGAAGTCCGCATCAAAGTGTCATGGCCGCGGGGGGTGTCCGAGGAAGCGGTGGAAGTGAGCACGTATGTCTTCGCCGGCCTCACATTCTAGACCCGATGCGGGTTTTACCCTCGTTGAAGTCCTGGTGGCGATTACGCTGCTCGCCACCGTCGCAGCGATGGTGTTCGGCTCGCTCCTTACGACGACCCGCCTCGCGGAGGCGGGCCGCGACCGGGCGGCACAGGAGCAAACGATCAGGAGAGTGCTGCGCGTCATGGCCGACGAGATCACATTGAGCTCCCATGAGAAACCGTTCCCTTGGACCGGCATCAATGGAACACTGGAGGGTCAGCCGGCGGATACGCTCGCGTTTCTGACGATGAGCGACGGTACCGGCGGCGCGACGACCGAGACCATCCGCGTCGTGTACACACGCGACGGCGACCGCCTGATGCGTTTCGCGAAGAAGAATCTCTACGGCCTCACCGACGACTCACTCGATCAACTCGAACTGGCCGACCGGGTGAAAGGCTTTAATCTGCGCTATTTCGACGGGCAAAGCCGTATCTGGGTCGACGAGTGGCCGGCGGCCACCAAGTTGCCCAAAGCGCTGCTGCTCGAAGTGACGTTCCAACAGTCCGATGAGCCTCCCTGGACGGTGAGAGAGTGGGTGACGATCGGAGCGTCGTCATGACCACGTCATGGCTGGGGGCGTGGAAGCCAATCTTGATGTGGACAACCGTCGGCCTGTGTGCCGTTGCAACAGGAATGGCGGCAACCTTTCCCTATGACGCGTTGCACGCACGCGCCGTGTCCGAATTGAATCGACGCACCGGCTTGGACGTTCGGGCGACGAACTGGACGACGGCGTGGCCGCTGGGCCTGACCTGGCGGAACGTCACCCTGACAAAACCGGACTGGGCGCCGATTCAAGTGGCGCACCTGGATGCGAAGGTCGGCCTGCTCGCCGCCTTAACCGGCGGGCTACGCCTGGATGTCGAGGCCCGTCTGGATGACGCGGCGTTCAACACGGGACTGGCGAAAGCCGCCTTGACCGCCCCGTCATGGTCCTTGGCGGAAGGATCCGTCTCCCTGAAAGGACAGCTCCAACAAATCGATCTCTCCAAACTCCTCGGTCGGTACGTCAGCCACGGCGTGCTCAACGGAGATTTCTCCCATCACATTGATTCCGTTCACACAGCAACCGGCTCTTTGAAAGGCGCGGGCACGTGGAAAGCCGACGCGACGGACCTGGCAATCGATCACATTCCGTTGGGCAATGGGCGAACCCTATCCTTGGCCTTTACGAAGGTATCCGCGGGGTTAGCCTGCCAAGATTCCATCTGCAACGTGACGGAGTTGAACGGCGATGGCGTCGATGGGTCATTCACGGGGCAAGGAACCATCACGCTCCAGCAGCCGATACAGGACAGCCAATTGGCCTTGACCGTGGCGGTCACGCCCGGCACCGGCTTCGCCTCGAAGGCCGACGCCCTGGGATTACCTCCCCTGCCGGCCGGGACTACGCTCACTGTAAAAATCGTTGGCCCATTGGCACAAGCCAGGATTGCGTTGTAGAGTATCGGGGAAGGCGCAAGTTGCAAGAGGCAAGGTTCATATCTATGCGAACGCCTTCGATGCATGTCAATCTTGCAACTTGCTCCTTGCAACTCGCACCTTGAACCTTGAGACGTGCACTTTGAAGCTTGAACCTTGAAACAAAAGCAGTTGCATGGCCATCGTCACGGAATGTGTCGGACTTGACATCGGACAGACGGGATTGAAAGCCGTCCGGTTCCGCCGCCGCTTGAGCGGGCGCGAATCGATCGACTACTTCCAGCACCCGATGCCCTTCACGAGGCCGGAAGACTTGGAGCCGGCTCGGCGCGTCACATCCTTACGCGGCTTTCTCTGGCAGCACGGTCTCTATGCCACGGACCAGCTCGTCACCGCCATCCCCTGCCAGGATCTATTCATCCGCACCCTGTCATTCCCGTTCAAAGATTCCAGCAAGCTCGCGCAGGTGGTTCCCTTCGAAGTGGAGAACCTGGTGCCCATGCCGCTGGACGAACTGGCAATCGGCAGCCTCGTCTTGCCGCCTGGACAAACCGCGAACGGCGCGCCCCGCGAGCATAAGGGCTCGGACGTCCTGGTCACCGCCGCACCTAAGGACAAGGTGGCCGAACACCTCCGATTTTTGGCCCAGGCCGATGTCGAGCCGTCGGCTATCAACGTTGATGCGATGGCACTGTTCTCCGTCACCCAGTATCTCCGGAGCGAACACGGCGGCGTCCCGAACGATTTGGTCATCATCGATGTCGGCGCCTCGAAGACCACGCTCTGCCTGATCCATGAAGGACGGCCGGTGGTGCTGCGCACCATCCTCTGGGGTGGGAATCACCTGACCCAGGCCTTGGCGGTACGGGAGGCGTGCAGTTTTGCCGATGCGGAGCGGCGTAAGCGCGCCATGGCCGTCGAACAGGTGGATGCTTGGCTGGAGCCTCTGCTACGGGAGCTGCGCGTTACCATCCAAGCCTATGAAGGAACCGAGCGAGGACGGTTCACTCATTGCTGGGTATCGGGAGGTGGCGCGAAACTTCGGGAAGTGGGCGGATTCGTGGCCCGCCAGTTAGGGCTCTATCCCGTTGGCCCCAGGCAGGGATTCGGCGCCGACAGTCCGAAAGCCTTTTCCATCGCCTTCGGCCTGGCGATTCACCCCAAGATCGTCAAGCCACGCTGGCGGTTCACACCGTCGCCGCTCGGACTGGCGCTCGACTTGAAGACCGCCGGCGGTGAGTCGCCTGCCACAGCGGCTATCTCCAAGCAAGACCGCCGCCTAATGATCGGCGCAGGAGTGGTCATCGGACTCTTGGCCCTCGCGGACTTTTCCATCCATCTGATGTTGAAAGACCAACGGGTCGCCAAGCTCAAGGCCGCCCTCCAGACCCAATATGAACAGGTCTTTGGATCGAGCGCCCTGCCCGGCGACGAACTCGATCAGGCCCGGTACCGCATGGGACAGGTGGACAAAGCGCTCGCTGTGATTGACAGTTCGCAAGGGCACGGGAAGGTGCTGCAGACGCTGTCGACATTTGTCAAGCAACTGCCCGCCGGCACCTCCGTGAAGGTCCGCGAGCTGACGGTGGACGGCGGGACCATTCTCATGGAAGCTGAGACGACCTCCTTCGACGCTGTGGAAAGAATCAAACACACCTTCATCGCAAGCCCCCAGTTCGAGGACGCCTCGGTGACGGAAACCCGCGTAGGCGCCGCGCCCAACCAAGTGGTGTTTCGCATGACCGTAACGGTGCGGCCATGATGCAGACCTTGCGCGAACGTTGGCGGCACTTGGCCCCGCGTGAACGGACCATCGTGCTCATCGGCGGGATCGTCATCGGACTCAGCCTGCTTTTTGTGCTCGCCGTCGATCCCCTCCTCTCCACACTTGACCGGTTGGAGCGGCAGACGGGGCGCAAACAGAAAGATCTTCACGAGCTGGCGCTGCTGAGCCGAGAATACGCGGCGAAGCACGACCGATTGGCGAAGGCCGAGAATCGCCTGCCGCCGGCCGACAGCCGTTTTTCCCTGCTGACTTTCATGGAAGAAGCGGCCGCCACGGCGCGTGTTCGGGATCGGATCGCAGGCATGCAGCCCCAAGTACAGTCCCTTCCGCAGGGTTATCAAGAGACGGCAGTCGATCTGCGGCTCGACGGCGTGCAATTGCCCGAATTGCTGGCCTTCCTCACAGCGATCGATCAAGCCCCGTATGATCTGCAGGTCCGTCATCTGCAGATCCGTCCCAAATTCGACAACCCCGTCAATCTCGACGCGACCGTGCGGGTATTGAGTTATGCGAAAGGCTGATGAACGGGGCGTTGCGTTGCTCCTGGCCCTGCTGGTCTTGACTCTCCTGGTCGCGCTCATCCTGGAATTCGACGCGGAAGCCCGGCGGGAATACCGGGAAGCCGCCGCGTTCCGGGACAACTTCAAGGCGAGCATGTTGACGCGCGCCGCCGTGCAAGCGGCGCGCGCCGTGCTGCAGCAGGACTTTCTGCGCGACAAGCAAACCGGTGAGAAGTTCGACGCCCCGACGGACCTCTGGGCCCTGCCGATCAAGAACTACGCGATCGGCGACGGCTTCCTCAGCGCCCAGATCCAAGACGAACGCGGCAAACTCAACCTGAACGACTTCATCGCCGCGGCGAACGATCAGATTAAGTTCAAGACCATCACGGAGCGAACCCGTCGGCTGTTCGAACTGCTCCAACTCAATCCGGATCTCGTCGATGCTCTGATCGATTGGACCGACCAAGACGACAACCCGCGGCCGGCCGGCGCGGAGAGCGCGTACTACCAATCGCAGAGACCGGCGTACCGAGCCGCCAATGAGCGGCTCCAGTCGCTCGCCGACCTCCGGCTGATCAAAGGCTTTACGCCGGACATCATTGACCGGTTGTCACGCTATGTGACGGTCTACCCGCTGGACGGCAGCGCGCCGCTCAACATCAACACCGCCGATCCCCTAGCGATTCAGGCGATGGATGCAGACATCACGCAAGCGATGGCCATGGAAATTTCACAAGGACGGCCGTACAAGACCAAGGTGGATTTGGACCGGATCAGTAGTGCGCAGGCAATCCTCCAACGCCTCCGATCCGATTACGATGTGAAGAGCGACTACTTCTCCGCCCGCCTGGCCATCACTGTAAACGAATCGACGAAAACGGCGCTCGCCCTGTTGCGCCGCGACGCCGACAAGGGCGAAAGCACGGTGCAATACCTGCGGGTGTATTAACAAACAGGTTGAGGCTGAGGCTAAGGTTAGAACAAGAATTTGTCAATTTTCTTCGTTTCAATATCTGGCTTAGCCTTAACCTCAACCTCGGCCTTGATATTCCTTACCCCAGGGGCACAGTAATCGTGGCTTCGTTTCCCCGGTCATTGTACGTCAGGTTCGGAAAAAGCGACCGCGTCAGAAAGATGCCTCGACCGCTCCCCCCTTCGGTGCTGATGGCTTCCTCCGATTGATTAAGAAGGCCGCGCCACGGGAAACCCGCACCTTCATCGGTGATACGGTACCCCACGCGCTTGGCTTCCCGCTCATACAGGACATGAACAATAACCTGCCGGCTTCTGATCCGGGGTTGGGCCAGACGCTCCTCGAGCAGCAACTCGTACTCACCTTTCGCTAAGGCCTGCTGCTTCTCCCGATAGGCAATTTCCAAGTTCCCATGCTCGACCGCATTGATGAGCAGTTCCTGAAGCGCCCCGCGCAAATGCAGCCGCTGGGTGTCTGGAAGCGTGGACGCCGTGGTCTTCATCAGCCAGGAAAGGATTCCGGGAATGTGCGCGGGATCGGAATCGATGGCCAGCCGGCACTCCGATCGCCGGACACCCGATAGGTCCGCGAGATCCCCCGGCAGCATGTGCCGCGCCCGGTACAAGGCATGGGCCAGTTCTTCCTCCACGATTGGCTTGTGCAGATAGTCGACCGCGCCGGCGCGGAGCGCCTGCACGATCACGGACTCCGGAGCATCGCTGGCCATGACGATAACCGGGCACAGCTCGCGGCGGCTTCCGATCTCCTTCGTCAAGGCGAGACCGGCGCCGGCGGGAAGAAATAGGTCCGTGATGATGACGTCCGGCGCCACCTGGTCGATCGCCGTCACCGCGGTTATCGGATCAGGCACCGCGGTGACGGCAATTCCCCGCCCATGCACCAAGCGCACAATCCCGGCTTGAGTCTCAGGACAGGAATCGATCACGAGAACACGGCAAGGAGGATTCTGCGTCGTCATGCGGCAAAGCCTTTCTGGAGCTCATCGCGTAGGGCTGCGGCAAGCTGGAACAGCCTCGACTCCAGCTCCACATAGACCGGCGCGCCGGATGAGACATCCCCGGCTCTCCCCATCTTTTCAAGTTCCATCGCCGCCTCCACCACCGTCGGCGCGCAAAACTGCATCACCGAACCTTTCAACCGGTGTGCAGAGCGCGCCACAGCGGCCGGATCGCGGGCATCCATGGCCGCTTTGATCGCCGCCAGCTCTTTCGGCCCGTGCTCCACGAACAATTCCATCAGCGTGTGGAAGGTCTCCAGATCCTGGTCGACCCTGCGCAACGCTTCGTCATAGTCAAACACTGGATTGCGTCTCATGCTCATAAGGGGGTCTCGCATCGAGTAACGGGCGATCCGTGCGTCATGCGGTGAGCTCAATGCCCATCAGGGCCACATCATCGGGGAACTGATCATGGCCCAGCCACTGGGCCGCCCGCTCAACCGTCCGTGCAATCACGTCAGCCATCGGAAGCTCTCC
The DNA here is from genome assembly GCA_015903945.1 of Nitrospira sp. Lineage (GTDB taxonomy): Bacteria > Nitrospirota > Nitrospiria > Nitrospirales > Nitrospiraceae > Nitrospira_D. The sequence continues at coordinate 7,375 of JABMDL010000008.1, forward strand.
CGACTCCAACACGGTTTGGGCGAATCGCTCCTGGCCCCACATTTCACCAGACGGCGCAGGCACTTCATAGACGCCGTCGCTGAAGAGGTACAAACGGTCACCAGGAGATAAGGGAACGGGAAGATGGATCGTCTCATAGATATTGGGCACGCAAAATCCTAGCGGCAGTGAGCTGTTCTTCAGCCAGGTCACGCCGCCTGACGAGTGATGGAGAAATGCCCCGCTATGGCCGGCTGACGCAAAAGACAGTGTCCTTGCCTTCAGGTCAAACCGAGCAAAGATAATCGTGAAGTAAGTCCCCTCTTCCGTTAAGGGGAACTGCTTGTTGGCTTCGGTCAGGATCCCGCCAGGATCTCTCGATCCCGGCTGATGCCGCAGCCCACCGCCCCGCAGGAATGTCGATAGCCCGGCAGACCGAAGTGCCGGCGCGACTCCGTGGCCGGAGGCATCAAGCAGATAGAGACCGATCTGGTCATTATCCCATCGCAGCACGTTAAAAAGATCCCCACCCAAGGCCAAAGATGGCCGGTACGCATGGGCCAACTCCAGACCGGGCAACAGCATGCCGGCCGGCGGCAGCAAGGACTTCACGTACTGCGCGGCGGATTGCAATTCCTGCTCAAGCACGTCCTGCTTGCGGCGGATCTCGTCCGTGGCATGCTCCAACCGGCGGATCAGCATCGCCGTGCGCAGCCCGGCTTGGACGCGAGCGGTAATTTCCTGCCCGCTGGCCGCCTTGCTCAGGAAATCGTCCGCGCCGCGAGCTAATCCTTCCGCGATTTCTTCCGGCCGGTCGTGGCCTGTCATCATGAGGATTTGGCTGGACTGGATCGCCGAGTCTTGCCGAACCAGTTCACAGAATGACGGGCCGTCCATCTCCGGCATCATCCAATCGAGTATGGTCAGCTCCGGACGCTCCCGCCGAAGCAACTCCAACCCCGTTTTGCCTTCTCCGGCTTGGAGCACACGGTAGCCGAGCCGCTTCAGACGCGCGGCCATGCTGGCACGCGACACCGGCTCATCATCGACCACGAGCACGGTGGATGGCGTTGCCCCGGCCGTTGATCCGGACGACGCGTCGGACTGCGCGGAAGATGACGGCATATGTGATTCCATCGTGATTAGGCCGCCATCTGATAGGCGGCCACCGCATCCTGCTCGTTGTCGTACACAGGAATGAGCTTGGGAATATTCGCCAGCGTCATGATTTCCCGCACATAGCTTTGCGGTTTCAGCAAACTGACTCGGCCTTGGGTCAGTTTAAAGTTCTGGGACACGATGGCCAGCAATCCCAATCCGGAGCTGTCTACGAAGCGCACCTCGGGCATGTTCAGAATGAGGTGCCGGTACCCCTTCTGCCGGACGGCTTCGACAGCCGATTTGAACAGTTCCCGGTTGGCGTAGGTCAGATCCCCAACAATGTCCAGTATTACACCGTTCGGTACGGGGCGCTCTCTTGTTTGCATCGACATGAGTCCTCCTTTATTTTAACGAATGGCATGAACACAGATTGCGCTTGCAATATCGGTGAGCGGCAATATTCTGTCTGCGCCGCCGAGCTTGATGGCTTCCTTCGGCATGCCGAATACGATACAACTTGCTTCATCCTGTGCGATCGTGAACGCACCGGCCTGTTTCATGGTCAACAATTCCTTCGCGCCGTCGTTTCCCATACCAGTCAGAATCACTCCCACGGCGTTGGCACCGGCACACTTGGCCACCGACGAAAACAGCACATCCACCGACGGGCGGTGGCGGTTAACCGGAGGGTTCTGATTAATGTGGACAGAATACCGGGCTCCGCTTCGGACCAATTCCATGTGGTAGCCACCCGGAGCAACCAGTGCATGGCCGGGCAACACACTATCTCCGTCTTGAGCTTCCCTGACGGCAATCCGGCTGAGCCTGTTCATCCGGTCAGCCCAGGTTTTTGTGAACCGCTCGGGCATGTGTTGCGTGATGAGGATCGGAGGGGTATTCGGAGGCAGCTGAACCAGAATCTCCTTGACCGCTTCGGTGCCACCGGTGGACGCCCCGATGGCGATGATCGTATCGGTCGTCTTGATCATGGCCTCCGAACCAGATCCAAGCTTCAAGTTGCACGTGTCAAGTTTCGGGGCCGCCTTGACACTTGAACCATGAAACTTGGAACATCCGACCTTTGCGCAAGCCGCGGCCTTGATCTTGCCGATCAAGTCCTGAGCCACCTCTTCCATGCCTTCCCGCAAATCGATCTTGGGCTTGGTGATGAAATCGACCGCCCCAAGTTCCAGAGCCCGCAACGTCGTCTCGCAGCCGACCTCGGTCAACGAACTGACCATCACGACCGGCATCGGATGCCCGCGCATCAGCTTCTCCAGGAACGTCAGGCCATCCATCTTGGGCATTTCCACATCGAGCGTGAGCACATCAGGATTCAGCGCCTTGATCCTTTCACGGGCGATATAGGGATCCGGCGCGGTTCCAATCACTTCGATGTCCGGATCTCTTGACAGCAACGTCGTCAGCACTTGCCGCATGAGCGCGGAGTCGTCGACTGTCAGCACGCGAATCTTCTTCATCCGTACCTCGAATCTCGTGAAGCGTATCTCGCTCCGGACTTGCGAACGACGAGATGCGAACGACGTTTCACGTTTCTTTAGAAGAGCGTCACATCCTCCGCCGGCTCCTGCTTGCGCGCCTGTATTTTGGACGCATACTCCGATTCGCGATCGAAGATCGTGCTATTCTTCAGCCGCTCGATCTTCTTGACCAAGACTCGTCCCGCATCGGTAAAGTAATAGACCTTTCTCGGATACACATCGCCGAGATCGACCTTGGCTGCCGTGAGCCCTTCCATTTTCAGAAACCCGAGCACCCATTCGGCATTTCTGGCGCCGACATCGATCTTGCCTTCGTAAATCTTCCCGGCCCCGAACAGCTTCACTTCAAGCCGGCTCTTCAGCCCGCCACGCTTCAGGATCTCGTTGATCAGCGACTCCATCGCATAGGAGCCATACCGTGTGGACTCGCCCCAAGAATCGCTAGCCGCCTCTTTGGGTTCCGGCAGCATGAAATGGTTCATCCCTCCCACTCGGGCGATCGGATCGCGAATACAGGCAGAGATGCACGAACCGAGAACGGTGTAGACAATCATCGGCTGGGCGCTCACGAAGAATTCGCCGGGAAGAATGGACGCGATTTCATGCGAAAAGCGGCTGTCGCGCATCCGCCGGATATGGGCAAATTGATCAGAGTCGGCCTGGGCCATAACCATCATGGCTCCTTCCGATAGATCGTCGGAACAATCAGCTTGAATGGATGTTTGGCCCACTGCAGGCTTTCCGAATGGCCGATGAAGAGATACCCTCCTGGTTTGATATACGAGTGGAACTTATTGACGAGTGTTTCCTGGGTTGCATGATCGAAGTAGATCATGACGTTGCGGCAGAACACGGCATCGAGGGGAGTCTTGATGGGAAACCGCTCGTCCATGAGATTGACTCGTCGAAATTGAACCATGTCCGTCAGATGGGGCTTCACCTTGACAAGACCGACGCTGTCGGCCCGCCCTTTGAGGAAATGCCGCTTGATCACATTGGGTGGCAACGTGCGCACACGCTCTTCGTCATAAGTGCCCGACGCGGCTTTGGCCAAGACACGGGTCGAGAGATCGGAGGCCAGAATCTTGAAATCCCACTCGGCCGGACTCTGGACGCTGTCGTAAAGTGTCATCGCGATGGTATAGGGCTCTTCCCCGGTCGAACAGGCAGACGACCAGATCCGAATGCATTTGGCACGCGCGCATTCCGGCAGGATGTGTTTCTTCACAAACTCGAAATGCACCGGTTCCCGAAAAAATTCGGTCTTGTTCGTGGAAATCAGATCCAGCATCCGCGTGAATTCTTCGCGGGTTCTGTCCTGTGTTACCTTTTCACAGTATTCCGTGAAGGTTGCCAGCCCAAGGTCGCGGAGGCGTTTGGACAAACGGCCCACAACCAATGACGCCTTCTTTTCGCCCAACGCAATGCCGCTCTCGGCGTAGATCAGCGCACATAGTTGTTGATATTCCTCTGCCGTAATCGCCAATTCCATGACGGGCGACACTCCCATGGCTCAGGTCGCGAGGGGGCACAGCACGCGGCCAGCCCCTGCTCCTTATCGGCTGATTACCGTCGATTCTTGACCGAACTGAGTGATGACAGGTGGTCTTGAACTGGGGGACTCTCTGTGGCGATCGCGAGGAGCGCGGCGCGGAATCACGCACGACCAACCTTATCCGGTCCTGCGTATCTCGCAATCCCACCTGTCTCGCGTCATGGGGGACTAAAATTCTTCAAACTCCTCATCAGTCCTGCTGCGATCCTTCCCATTTCCGGCATGCACGGCTGCCTGCAGGCTTGCCGCGTCACTCGACGGTGCTTCGCGGCGCTCCGCCTTCGACGGAGCCGCGATAGGCTTCACCCGTTTGTCAGTTCTGTCCGTGTGCCTGAGCTTCCCCGTATTCAAGTCGCCAAAAGTCTCATGTATCGCCCTCGCCGTGTTCTCTCTCATCTCATGCTCAGGAGGCATTGCCGCCTTCTCCGCCTCAGTCACCTTGATCTTGAAGGACAACACCTGCTTTCTCAACGACAGGGACTGCGCCCGCATCGATTGGCTGGCGGCGGTTACTTCTTCGACCAGCGCGGCGTTCTGCTGCGTGGCCTGATCCATTTGCATCACGGACGTATTGACCTGATCGATCCCGCTCGCCTGTTCCTGCGAGGCCGCCGAGATCTCAGCGATGATGTCGGTGAGCCGTTTGACCGACGTCACGATCTCATTGAGGGTCTGGCCCGATTGATTGACCAGCTCACTGCCTTCTGCTACACGCTGAATAGATTCATTGATCAGTCCTTTTATTTCTTTGGCCGCAGTCGCCGAGCGCTGGGCCAGGTTTCGCACCTCAGCGGCCACCACCGCAAAGCCTCTCCCATGTTCTCCGGCCCGCGCCGCCTCCACCGCAGCATTGAGGGCCAACAGATTCGTCTGAAACGCGATCTCGTCGATCACCGTGATAATGTCAGCGATCTTCTTGCTGCTCTTATTGATCTCGCCCATCGCCTCGACGGCGCTGCCCGTCACGACGCCGCCCTTGGCGGCCACGTCCCGAGCCGCGACGGCCAGTTGATTGGCTTGCCGGGCATTGTCAGCATTTTGTTTCACCGTAGCAGTCATCTCCTCCATGGCGCTGGACGTCTCCTCCAAGGATGCCGCCTGCTGGGTGGTCCGTTGTGACAGATCCTCATTGCCCTTGGTGATTTCTTCCGCGGCGAGTGAGACACTTTCCGTAGCTTCCCGCACCGTGACCATGGCTTCCTGCAATTTGGAGATGGCCCGATTAATGCTCTCCTTGATTTGCTCAAAATCACCCTGGTAATTTCCGGTCATGGACTTGGTCAGATCACAATTCGAGAGTGCCCACAGTACCTCTTGGGCCTCCTGCCAGGGTTTGATAACAGCATCAAGAAGCCGGTTAAAGTTCTCAGTCAGCTGCTTCGACTGTCCTTCGAAGCGGCTCGTCTCGATCCGCTCCTTCAGTTGACCACCCGCCGCCGCGGCAATCAGCCCATCAACGGCGATTTCCGCCTGCTTCTCTCCCGTGATATCGGTGGTGAAGGCCACGACCTTCATGGGCCGCCCCAACTCATCCAAAATCGGGTTGTAGCTGGCCCGCAGCCACACCTCCCGTCCCCCGTTGCCGACACAACGATAGGTCCCCCGATCCACCTCGTTCCGATTCAGTTTTTCCCAGAACGCGGCATACTCGCCCCTGCTCGCATAAGCCGGGTCACAGAATATGCGATGGTGCTGGCCCCTGAGTTCGTCAAGACCGTACCCCATGCACTTGAGGAAATTCTCATTGGCCGTGATGACCGTCCCCTGCATCGTGAACTCGGCGGTGGCGTACATCCGATCAATCGCGTCGACGATCCCCTTCATTTGCTGGCGTGCGACTTCTTGCTCCGTGATGTCATACCGCACACCCACGTATTTGCGTGGCTTGCCGTTCTTGCCGAGCACCGGCGCCATGACCGCATCCTCATAGTACGGGGTTCCGTCCTTGCGCCGATTCTTGACAACGCCGTGAAAGATTTTCCCTTGTTCAATCGTCGCCCACATCTGCTTGATGACCTCTCCAGACATGTCCGGATGACGCACAACAGCGAGGGACTTGCCCATCAATTCTTCCTTTGAGTACTTGGAGACTTCGCAGAATTTTTCGTTGAGCGAAACAATGTTGCCCTCGAGATCAAACTCCGAGACGTTGGTGGTTAAATTCATGATGGCGTCGCGGACTTTGAATTCGTCTTGCCAATTGTCGCGTTCCTGTTCAAACTTGGCGGCCTGCTCCTGCGCCATCGCCGTCACCTCCGCCTGCTTGGCGGCGGCGGACTGGAGATTCTTTCCCATGTTATTGAAGACCTGAGCTAACTGCCCGACCTCATCCTTCGTGCTGACCGTTGATCGGGCATCAAGATTCCCGTTGCCGATCGCTTGCGCCGCTGCCAAGAGATTCGCCATATTGGTAACGATAATCCGTGTGACGACGTATCCCAGGAAGAAGCCCAGCACAGCCAATATGGTCATGCTTCCGATGAGCGTCCCAATTGCCTTGTCACCGGTCGCACGCCCTTCCTCGTTCATGTCCTTTCCAACATCGGCGACCGTCAGTAACAACTCATCGAGCGCCGTGAGGGCCTCTTCCAGCTTCTGGTCCACCTGCATGATCAGCGCGTCTGAAGTCTTTGCGTGCTCACCTGCTAGCTCGGCTTTCTCGCCTCTGCCGACACGTTCCTGTGCAAACGCCAGGATCTGTTCCGATACTGCAAAATACTCTCCCACCTTCTGACGGAATTCCTGAAGGTCCTGAGGTTCGTTCCGCCCGTTGCGTGACGTTCGGAGTGTCGTGGCGGCATAGACATTGACCGGTTTCAGAATCTCCGCCTTCAATTTGCTGGCCGCCTCACTACGCTGGTTGACGCTCGCCTGGTTAGAGGCCGACATGGCGAGACGGACGACATAACGGTGCCGCGTGAGATTGTTCGACGCATGGGCCAGGTTGGTCCCGGCGATCGTATAGTCTTCATAGACAATCCGGAGATTCTCACGTAACGAGAGCACACCCATGATAATCAGGAGACCGACGACCAGGATAAGTCCGCTTATCAGTGAGAAGCTCAGCTGCAGCTTCCAGCGGATCTTCAAATTAGTGAACCAGCTTTTCATCGTGACGCCTCCAAATTGAATAGGCCGGGAGGGACACCGTCCACCGCCTCCCGAAAAGACGAGACGACTCAGAATGCTGATTGGAGGGGACCGGCCCGTTACCCACCAAATGAGCGCCCGAGCTGGACCCCTGCGTGATCATCGACACTTGCATTGGGTGTCTCTACGTCTACCCCTTCTGAGTTATGCTTCCCCCATGGCAACACTGTTTTCCGCCATGTCTCCGTCGACCAACAGATGCTCCATGTTCAGCAGTGTGACCAGCTTCTCACCGGACTTTCCGATCCCGCTCATGAAGCTCACATTTACTTTGCTCCCAAACTGCGGCGGGGGCTGGATGTCCTTCTTGTCGATATTCAACACGTCGGAAACGGAATCCACCACAAGCCCTATCACCTTGTCCCGCACAACAACGAGGATGATGACGGTAAAGGCCGTGTATTCCACGGTTGGCATGCCGAACTTGGTTCTCAATTCAACGATGGGCACGATCGTGCCACGGAGATTCAGCACTCCCTTAATGTGGGGGGGCGTGTGAGGGATCTTCGTGACAGTCGAGTAACCCTTGATCTCCCTGACGCGGAGTATGTCGACCCCGTAGAACTCTTCTCCAAGGTTGAATGTCAGATACTGGTTGCCGTCCGTAGTCAGACCGGCTGGTTGATTACATTCCCCGACCGACGTTTCACGCGCCGATACCGGCATCGCCTACTTCCTTTTGCAGAATGCCCCACCGCAGTCCACTGGGCCATGACGGGTTCGCGGTCTACCGCACAGTCCCGCACCATAACCCTACCCCATCAAGGGATCGATACTTCCGCTATCGGATTCACCGGCAGGAACTTGAGCCTCCACGCCTCCTTAGCGGCAATGCAGTTATCGCTGATGACTTCCTCAGGTGAGGGCCCCATCACCGCTGGTTCCGCACTGTTACACCGCAACCGCCTCCTCGCGCTGGGCAATCTCCAGGAGGCCTCGCACGTCCAAAATCAATCCGACGGTTCCGTTGCCGAGGATGGTTGCGCCGGCGATACCCTCAACCTTGCGGAAGTTTTGTTCCATACTCTTGATGACGACCTGCTGTTGACCGAGAATTTCATCCACCATGATCGCCACCCGCTCGCCTTCCGTCTCTAGAATCAGCAGAATCCCCTTCGTCGGCTCTGTATGCTCCGGCTGAAGCGCAAATACTTCATACAGCCGAATGACCGGCAGATAGCTGCCCCGCACATTGATCAACTCGCCCCTTCCGGCCACCGTCTTCACCGATCCCAGCTTCGGCTGGATGGACTCCAGGATCGACAGCAACGGCACAATGTAGGTTTCTTTGCCGACCCGGACGGTCATCCCTTCGATGATGGCGAGCGTGAGCGGCAGCTTCAGCGTGAAGGTGGTGCCTTGCCCGGTCGCGGTCTTGATGCTTATTGTTCCGCCAAGCGATTCGATGTTCCGCTTCACCACATCCATACCAACACCTCGCCCGGAGATATCGGTCACCTTTTCCGCTGTCGAGAATCCCGGCTTAAAGATCAACGCCCAGATCTGATCGTCAGACAGCTTCTCATGTTCGGCGATCAGTCCCTGCTTCACCGCCTTCGCGATGATCTTCTCCCTGTTCAGCCCCCGCCCGTCGTCTTCCACCGTGATGCAGATGCTGCCGCCTTCATGACAAGCATTTAGCCGTATGGTCCCGACTTCTGGTTTGTTGTTGTCGAGCCGTTCCTCCGGCAATTCGAGGCCGTGGTCGGCTGAATTCCTGACCAAATGCGTGAGCGGATCGTTAATGGACTCGATGACCGTCTTATCAAGTTCCGTCTCTTCCCCGGACAGGACGAGCTGGATCTTCTTCCCAGCCTTGGCGGACAAGTCGCGCACGAGCCTTGGGAATCGGTTGAACGCCGTGCCGATGGGCAGCATGCGAATCCCCATAACTCGCTCCTGAATCTCGCGGGTGTTCCGTTCCAACTGCGCCATTCGCTCGAGCAGCACCGGAAGCTGTTGTATCTCGAAGCGAGATCCTAAATCGCTCAGCATCGATTGTGTAATAACCAGCTCTCCCACGAGATTGATCAGCTTATCGATTTTGTCCGTATCGACACGGATGGATGTCGCGTCGGATTTCCTCGCCTGCACGGCCGTTTCCTGCTGTCGCTGTTTCTGGAGGGCTTGCTCCAGCTGTTCAGGAGTCACGGCCTTCTGTTCAACAAGGATCTGCCCGACTCGTTTTTGTTGTGCCAAGGCATGGTCCACTGTCTCCCGTGAGACGACCCCGGTTTCGACCAGGATTTCTCCAAGCGGCTTGGGCTCGCCGCTCTCGGCGCGTCGTTCGTCGTTCGTGAAGCGTATCTCGTTTCCAGATTCGAGCGCTTCACGCTTCACGCTTAACGCTTCACCCTCCTCGATCTTGAGTACGCTGTCCTCGCGGACGAACTCGAACACGGATTCGATAACCTTATGATCCTTTCCTGTAGCCAGCTGGATCTCCCAAGACAAATAACAGCGCTCCGGATCAAGATCGGAGAGATCCGGCAGCCGAGAGGTATTGAGAGTAACTTTGGCCAGACTCCCAAGGTCATTCAATTCCTTCATGATCTGCAGTGGATCGAGGCCCCGCTGAAACAACCAGTCGGGAGGGGTCCAGGTAATGGCGTAGGTCCGGTCTTCGCAACCAGGCTGCGCCGCACCGGCGCTTCCCCCCAGCCCCCGTGCGGCAGCTGGCTGAGCAGCTGACGTGCTCGCTCCTGCCAGATCCGCCGTAAGCCGCTGTACGGTCTCCTCGTCGATGCCGGATCCGGTCTTGGCCGATTCGATCAACGTCTTCAGGCAGTCGGTCGATTTGAGGAGCAAGTCTGTGACTGCAGGAGACCCGGCCTTCTGTCCATTCCTCAGCAAATCGAGGAGTGTCTCCATCTTGTGGGTAAACTGGGCGACCGCGGAGAAGCCAAACATCCCGGCGGTACCCTTGATCGAATGCGCCGAACGGAAGATCTTGTTGAGGAGATCCCAATCATTCGGATGCTGCTCGAGCTGCAGCAAACCTTCTTCAACCACCGCAAGATGTTCAGCCGCCTCCTCAAAGAACGCGTCTTGGAATTGTGCGAAATCGTTGCTCATCACTTACTCCGCGTGATTCGTCATGCGTCAACCGTCAATCGCAGACGCTGATATCAACGAGTCTTTTCCAATGACGAATGACCCTTGACGATTGACGTCTTCAGGCCGGCAGCACCTTGGCGATCGTCTTCAACAGCAATTCCGGATTAAATGGCTTAACAATCCATCCAGTCGCGCCAGCTTCCTTGCCTGCCTGCTTCTTCTCCATGGCCGATTCGGTTGTCAGCATCAGAATCGGCGTGAATTTGAAATTCGCCATTTTTCGTAATTCCTTGATGAGCGCAATGCCGTCCATCTCCGGCATGTTCAGATCCGTGACGACGATATCCATTTTCGCCCCCCCGGCGACCTTGCTGACGGCATCTTTCCCGTGCTCGGCTTCGACGACGGTGAAGCCGGCGTTGGTCAGAGTGAAGGACACCATCTGCCGCATGGTGGTTGAATCATCCACAACAAGTGCTGTTTTGGCCATCTTGTCCTCCTCGTCTGGCAAGCCGCATCCGCGACCCTCCGCCGCTCGCAGTCTGTGCTGTCAAAACAGTGTGACCGCGTCTTTTTCCGCAGCCACCGGTTCCACATCGACCGGCACCGGTTCTTGATAATCCGGACTCAAGGTCGCGACATGAAGACGGCGTTCCTCTTCCATGGTGTAGTTCAGTTCGATCTGCTGCAGCACGGCCAGTTGGGCCTTCGCCTCTTCATTCTGCGGCCCCTTCAATAAGACCCATAGTTGGGTCTTGAGCTGGTCCAAGGCCTCGCCAACATGTTCCAACTTCTGACGGGTGATGTCCTGAAACTGCATCGCCATCACGACCTTCGACAAACTGGCCGCCCTTTCTTCCTTGCCTACCCCGGCCTCGGACGAAGCCAACACTCTCAGATGAATGAGCAACTCCATCGCTGCTCGCTCGGTCTCTCCCGTGACGGATGCCATCTGCGCGTTCAACACCGGGATCAGCCGCACGGCGCAACTGGCAAAGGCTTCCCATGCGCGATGATGCTCTCGAAGCTTATCCACCTCTCCGTTCGAGCCATCGGCGTCGGATGCCTGTGCCGAATTTGATTCGTCGCCCAGATTTCTGGTCACCAAGCTCCTTCCCTTCTACGTTTCCCGCACGGTCGGGAAGTGCGGTCCCCCCGCAGAGGCGACATCGTGACCCTCATATGGTCCTGTTGGCCCACAGGTCGGCTTCGACTGATCACTCGCTGAGCGGTTCGGAAATTCCGAGTTGGGCCAGCTTCGTCTGCAGCTCCTGAGGAATCCCCGTGACTAAGAGCCGTCCGGATTTCCTCGCGGCCCACATGAGCTGGATGGCTGCCGTATCGATTCGTTTCGCCTGGGCCAAATTCAGACACACCAAACCTTCGTTGGCGAATAACTTCAGCAAGGCTTCTCTAAACTCTTCCGCCTCGAAGATCGTCAGATCCCCTACCGGGGCTAACTGTCGGTCATTCACTTCCATCGTGTTCGCCGGCCAGCTGCTCCGGCCTTCTTTCGTGGTTTCAACATTCCGAATCTGGAGCACGTCGTCGTCAGTATCGGCTGATGCTGAACGACTCTGGAGCCGCCCTATGGCGAGAGAGCCGACTCCCCTTCGGGAACCACCGGTGTGACCGCCGTACCCACTTCTGCTGGCAGCTCATTCCCGGAACCAGCTACGCCTTGTCCCGCCTCCGGCAGCAGGCCTGGCGCTGGCGGGGCATGTTCCAAGATGATGATTTCGACGCGGCGGTTTTTCGCCCGCTGATCGGGGCTCAGATTGGCTGTCACCGGCCTGGTGTCGGCATGCCCCACGGCCGCCAGGTGTCCGGCTGGCACACCGTAAAGTTCAGACAGGACACGCACGACGATGACGGCCCGGGCAGACGATAGCTCCCAATTCGACGGAAATTGCGCGGTGCGGATCGGGACATTGTCCGTGTGGCCTTCGACGCGGACGTGCCGGCCCAATTCCAGCATGGCCGCGGCAATCCCCTTGAGAAAGGGCAATGCGTCTTGCCGGATCGCGGCCTCACCGCTATTGAAGAGGAGTTGGTCGGGAATGGTGATGATGATGTCGCCGTTTGTTGTTTCCTGGAAATGCGCGGCCTCGAATTGGGACACCATCTTGAACGACTCGACCAGCATGCGCAGATTGCGGACCGCCTCATTCTTTGGCCCAGACAAACTGGCAGCCTGTATGGACGGGCGGCTCTGCCCGATATTGAAGGCCAACGACGACGGTTCCTGGTGGGTAACCGGATGCAACGCGGCTTTGATCGATTCGCTCACCGTCCGAAACTTTCCTTCATTGACGGCCGAAATCGAATACATCACGACAAAAAACGCGAACAGCAGCGTGATGAAGTCCGCATAGGACACCAGCCACCGCTCATGGTTCTCGTGTTCTTCGTGTTTGTGTTTGGCCATCTAAGACCGTATCTCGTCAAGCGTGAAGCGTGAAGCGCGGGCGTTATCTCCGCGTAGGGTTTTCACGAGATACGAACGACGCTTCACGAGCGACGTCATTTTTTCGCCTCTTTCATCCGATCGGCGGGAGACAGGAACCCTTCGAGTTTTTCCTGTAACAATCGTGGGTTCTCTCCGTGTGCAAGCCCCACGAGCCCCATGATGGTCAGGTTCCGCGCACTCGCCTCCTCTTTCAGCTTCATTTTGATTTTATTGGCAAGGGGCAAGAAGAACAGGTTGGCTGCGCCGACACCGTAGATCGTGGCCACAAACGCCACCGCGATACCACTGCCAAGCTTCGAGGGGTCGGCGAGATTTTCCATGACGTGAATCAATCCGAGCACGGCGCCCAGAATCCCGATCGTCGGGGCATAGCCGCCGGCGGCCTCCCAAACCTTGGCCGCCTTCATCCCTTCTTCTTCGTGATGCTCGACCTCTATTTCAAGGATTTCGTGGACCGCTTTGGGATCGGTGCCATCGACAATCAGTTGCACTCCCTTCCGCATGAACGGATCTTTGATCTCCTTGAGCTTGCCCTCGAGCGCCAACAACCCTTGCTTCCGTGACACGTTGGCGAGATCGAGGATCAGCTTGATCGTTCCCTTGTAGTCCTGGCGCGGACCGGCCAGCGCGAGTGACAGCGCCCCCACCGCTTTGAGAAGGACCGGCAACGGATTTTGCACACAACAGGCGCCGAGGGTCCCCCCCATGACGATGATGAACGCCGTCAATTGAAGTATGGAACCAATATGCCCGCCCTCCAGTGCCTGGCCTCCGGCGATCGAACCCAGCGCAAGCACGATTCCCAAAATAGTGGCGATGTCCATGAATCAGCTCAGTAGGTCGCAATGCCTTAGTTAAATCCGAACTGGGCCAGAATCTCGTCGGCCACGGTTTGCTTCATTGCCGTCGTTTTCGATGCTTCCAGCTGCGTGAGCAATTCACCTGTCTTCCCCGTCGCAGCGGCGCCGTTCACATCTTCCTGGATGCCGAATACGACGACGAGCTCCATCAGCTTGTTCTGCACGTCGTTAAGAATCCCCACTAATTTCTTCACGCGCTGCGCAACCAGATCCTGAAACGATAGCGCGGTGAAGATCTCCATCAGCAGCTTGTCGTCCTGGGCCAGCCCGCTCGCTGTCTTCTGAAGGCGTTGCGCCAACGTCGTGCAGTCGACTGCCTCCAGTATTGCACTGATCGCCTCCAGCTCTTTGAGCGTCCGACTGCGATTCTCTTGAATCATTTCGGTCAAGCGCATCACCTCAAGCGTGCCGTCTTCCGTCATCTTACTGAGATCGATCAAGTGAGCGGTGGCCGCCGGCAAGCCGGCGCAGCTGGAGGCGATCGGAGCGCTGGCTTGGCTCAGAGTTCGCGTCGCGTTTTCGACAAACCGCGCCAATTCGCCCAGCTCTGCGTACAACTTGTGCTTACCGTTGTGCACGATGCCCTCCCGCGCGCTAACCTACCCTGCGCAGACCTCATCGTTCGGCTCTTGGCCCCATTACTTGAAGATTTTCTGCAGCTTTTCCTGCATAGTTTCCGCGGTGAACGGCTTTACGATGTAGTTGCTGACCCCGGCCTGGATCGCATCCACCAGATTGGCCTGCTGAGCTTCGGCCGTGACCATTAGGACAGGAATGGCTTTGAGCTGCGCGTCGGCCCGAATCGCCCGCAGCAAGTCGATGCCCGTCATTACCGGCATGTTCCAATCGGACACGACGAAGTCGAAGCGCTCCGCGCGGAGCTTCTGCAGAGCCTCTTGTCCGTTTTCCGCCTCCTCGACGTTGGCAAATCCCAGCTGCTTCAAAATATTCTTGACGATTCGGCGCATCGTCGTCATATCGTCGACCACGAGGATTTTCATGTTGGGATCAGCCGGCATATCGCCTCCTTACACTCTGGCTAACAGAAGAAGCCCTCTCCTGAGACGACCGCGTCCTCCGAGCCGTCGTGGATGCTCGTACGCGTGGCTCCGCGCGGTGTGTTATCGGCAGATTCTTGCAGGAACCTGAGAGGCAGCCAGCATGAGTGAGGCCCGGCCCGCATTCTGATCATGCGCACTGTGAGCGATGCGGTCCGAGGCTGGCTGGATGAATGGGAAAAGAAAAGGGGGTCCTGAGGACACGTCAGTTTGATTGAGAGCGGCTACGCAGCCATTCGTGGATGTCCCGGCGAAGGAAGCGCCAATGCTTCCCGATTTTCGATGCCGGCAGTTCGCCCACCCGCGCGAGCTTGTAGACCGTGGATTTGGGCACCCGGAGAAAGCGCGCCACATCCATGACGGTCAAAATCTCGTCCTCAGAGACAGGGCCTCCGCTGGAATGCAGAGCCGCTGGTGCTGGTACGACATTACTCATAGTCACGCCGTTATCGGCATCGCCGTGACGAACTTAAGTGCCGTCGGACATTCCCGGCCATGATTCAGGAGCCGTGGCGCCGGCATTTCCGACAACCGATGTCACCATGTCCGGTCAGGATGACACGGTCTGGTGGCGGCAGGTGCGAAGCCGTTCCGCCTGGGTCTGAATGATGTGGCGAATGATACGATCCTGCTCGTCCCCGCCGAGATCGACAAATTCCGTGGCAAGCACCACGCCTTGCCCGTGAGGATCAGGAGAAGCCCGGATGATGTGGACGACCGTGTGAATCGGGACAAACGGAGGCAGAATGATCTTTAGTTCCAAGCGATCGCCGGCGTTGAACGGATGCGGCGAGACAAAACTGATGCCGCCTCCACTGATGTTGACGTTTGTCATCCGCGCGATTTCCATGCAGCCCGGATGCGCTTTTGCTAGGGTCTTCAGGATGACTTCGAGGAGCCAGTCCACCTTCATCACCCACGGCAAGAGCGCGGACTCGTTGAGAGTATCGCCGGAACGAGCCAGCAAATCCGCCGTCGGTTTGCCAACCGCAGCAGCGATCACGTCCGGGGTCACACTCGGTTGTCCGCGAAATGATGCCTCGGCGGATTCCCCGCTCAGCCGATACTCGAGCAACAGAGTATCGTCGATGCGAATCCATTCCCGACGGTCGTCCGCCATGATTCGACTCTCCGATCGTGATGTGCTGACCACCGCTGCAGCCTGACTCAGGCCGCCCTCAAGACAGCCGCCTGGGCCGGGGCCGGGTTGCAGGCATGATGCGTGACCACACGATTGCGCCCTTGTGCCTTGGCCTCGCACAACGCGGCGTCGGCCGCTGCGATCCACCGGCTCACGTCGGTGATCGATGCATCACGGAGCGACGCGACGCCGAGACTCACCGTGATACGGACCTGCCCGTCTTCGACCATGAACGCACGGCGTTCGATGTCGGCACGGATCCGCTCAGCCAACACCTGCGCCATTTCAACATCGGTATGGGGCAGCACGACCGCAAATTGTTCTCCCCCGGATCGCCCGACACAATCGACCGCCCGAACATCATCCTGCACCAACGCCGCCACAGCCTTCAGCACGGCATCGCCCGCGGCATGGCCCAGCCGGTCGTTGACGGTGGCGAAATAGTCGAGGTCCATCAGCAGCAAAGAGGCTGGCGTGCCGTACCGCAGTCCGGTCTTGAGCTCACGCTGGAGCGGCTCCTCGAGCGCGCCCCGTGCCATGACCCCGGTCAGAGAATCCCGCTGTGCCACATCTTTAAGCGTCTGTTGCGCCTGGAGACGGCCAAAGGCCAACCCGAGCAACGCCGCGCAGGTGGACAGCACCTGTTTGTCTTGCTCCGTAAACGGCAGGCTGTGTACGCGTTCGAGGTGCAGGATGCCGACCTTCGATCCGCCGGCCGCCAGATCAATCTCCACGACACAGCCGGTCTGGTCTTCCGGCAGCCGAAGAGGATCGTCGTACTTCGGCACAAGCGACAAATGCGCACGGCGCACGGCGCGGAGGGACGGTTGCAAAGGCGGCCTCCGCTCTCCCGATGGGTCGAAACGATCCGACAATCGGGTTCTCACGAGGTCTCCCCGCTCATGCTGATCCGGCTTAGACCAGATCCACACCCGCTTGGACTTGAACAGAACCAGTCCTGCCGCATCGGCACCTATCAGCAATGGGAGTTCGGCCCATGCCGCCGCGACGATTTCCTCTGGCCCCCCCGAACTAGCCGCCGCCTGTGCGAGCCGATGAATCATCGACAAGCGCGCGTGGCCGTCTCCTGGAGTATCGCGTCCAGCTGCCGTCATACGGGGTTACGCCTTCATCCGAAGTATCCCTGAACGACCCTCCAACTCTCCGATACCTGACCGCAGTGTCTTGAGTCTCAACCGAGTTGCGAACGACTGGCGCAACTGTTCCGCGACTGCCGCCCTGGCTATAAAGACCTGCGCCTGTATCCGCCGATCGACGGCCAGCATCCGCTCGATCTGATTCTGCGAGAGCACGGCCCGACTCATCGCCGCCTCCCGTTCTTGATAGCACTCCTCGACTCGGTCCCATTCCCCCCGCTCCGCTGCCCCCGCGGCCGCGAGCGTCCACCCTTCGACCTCGTTGCTCTCCATATCCGATGCCGCCATCCGAGAGATCACCGTGCGGCTCCCACCGCATGTTGTTGCTGTGCCGCCACCTCCCGCCAGCCTTCTCGGAGCGTGATGAGACACCGGCGCGGGCCTTCCAAATACCGGGCATCGTTCCGGACATTAGCTGTCACCAACTCGGCCAACATATAGTCGTACAACCTTCGGAGCGACGTCGCGATCTCTCCGCCGCGCTCGAAGTCAAGGACACTGTTCAATTCCCCAACGATAGAGATGGCCCTTCCAATCGTCTGTCCCTTATCCTTCAGGTTATTTGATTCGATCCCAGCCCGCGCCGACTCGATTGATTGGATCGCGGCATCGTAGAGCATCACAATGATCTGCACGCTCGACGACGTCATGATTTGCGTCTGCTGATACTGCCTGGCGTATTGGGTCAGCATGGGTCCCTTTCCTCGTTCGCCCTATCGCCGATTCGTGCTGTTGCTTTGTAAGAAGCTGCTCTGGCTTTGCAGCCTCCCCAACAAACCGTCGAGCGCGGCATATTGGCGGCGTAACCGTTCTTCATACTGGGCGAGGATGTCTTCCTTACGCGCGATCTCGGCAGTCAGATCCGTGATTTGCCCCGTCAATCCGTTTTTCCTGAGCGTCAACGGTCCGTTTACCGCATCGTCGATCGCATCGACGGCATTATTGATCAGTTGCGCGATGCCGGTGCTCGACGTTTGATTGATAAAAAGATTCTTAACCGCAGAGTAGCCGGATGCGAGGGCCCCGTCCAGTTTGGCATCGTCGACGGTGACCGTCCCGTCGCGTTCGGTTTTGAACCCGATTTCTCCCACCGTCTTCAACGATGACAGCCCCGCCACACTGGACGACAGCGCCGTACGGAGTTGCGTCAATACCCCACGGACCGTCGGCTCGTTGAAAAAGATCCCGCCTTTTTTGGTGGCAATATCGTAGGTGTTCCGCTCGTTGATGAACTTCACCACGTCGTTGTAGGCCGTTGCCAAGGCCGCGATGTTCGTCTTCACCGCGGCGACGTCGCGACTGACCCCGACCTGCACCGTCGAGCTGCCGGTGGCCTTGAGCATCGTGAGTGTCACGCCTGGAATGGCGTCGGACAGGACGTTGCTGCTGCGGGTCAGCGTGACGGGGTTCTGAGCGGAATCTCCGACGACGACTGTGGCGTCTTGAGCAGCCTGAAGCGTATCGACACCGCCTGTGCCGCTACTGTTGTCAAGGTCGAGGTCCGTGTCGTCGCTGATGATCGCCACGCCGTTGGACCCTCCCGTGGAGGCGGCCGTCAGCACCAACCGATAGGCGGGGGTCGTGTCGGACCCGGTATTGATGATGGACGCGGTCACGCCGGCCCCCAAATCGTTGATAGCGGCTTTCAAGTCGTCGAGGGTGGCCGTGGCGCCGAGTGTTACCGTTTGGCTCGCGCCGCTTCCGACACGAAAGGTGAACGTCCCCGATGGACCGCCGACGATATCGGTCGTCGTCGCGGCGACCGCCGTGGCGGCCTTGTTCGTTATCTGATGGGATTGAGCCAGTTGTGTGATTCTGATCGAATACGTCCCCGCCGTGGCGGTGGATGAACCCGTCGCGCTCAGTGCCGTGGTATCCGACACGTTTGTGCTGGTCCGGTCGAAGGATGTGGACAGGCGCAGCTTGTCGGCGGCACTCTGCAGCATGACCAGCTTGGTGCTGAGGGTGGCATAGTCGGTCGATTTGGAATTCAGCGAGGCTTTCTTGTCGGCCAGCCGATCCACGGGAAGGCGGGCGACCTTGACAAGCTGGTCGACCACTTGGCCGAAGTCGAGTCCGTTGCCCAGGCCCCCGAAACTGATCGTCGCCATATGCCGTCTTCCTGATCGAACTCAGATTCGGCCTTCGAAGAGTAGCCCTTTGTCTGGCGGGAGCATCCCTTCTTCTGAGAGATACTTCGCCAGCTCCAGCAATTCTTTCGGCGGAAACTGTCGGATCACTTCTCCCGACTCTTTGAGCACCTTCACTACCACCTGATCACTATCCTGGTCGAGTTGGAGCTTCACATGCGTCCCAGCCGACTTCAGCGCTTCGCCGACCGCGGCCACTGCCCGATCGAGCACAGCCCGTCCAGTCGGCTGCGACGCATCATGAGAGGAGTCCGGTTGCGTCCGTGCGGCAGGCGGCCGTGTGGCCGCTGCCTTGTCCGGTTCACCCCCTTTGCGGGGCGTGATCAGGAGATCCGCCTTGTTATGCACCGATGTAATCATGGCAGCCTCCGTGTGAACCTAGCCGGTGAGCGGCCGCTCATGATGGGCGGCCGCTCCCGCTATGTGTCTTACCGTTGCAGCAAGGCCAACGCCTGTTGCGGCAGCGTATTGGCCTGAGCCAGAACCGAGATACCGGTCTGCACCAGAATCTGGTTCTTCGTGAACACCGACGTTTCATAGGCCACATCGGCGTCGCGGATACGGGATTCCGCAGCCGTGAGATTTTCGCTCGTGACCTGGAGATTCGCGATCGTCGCCTCGAACCGGTTCTGGATCGAGCCGTATTCGGCGCGGGCGGTCGCGATCGCGCTGATGGCATTATCAACATTTGCCAGAGCGCTGGTCGCATTGGCCGACGTCGAGACGTTCACCGAACCCAGCCCTAATGACGTCGTCGTGATGTCGTTCAGAGCCAGGTCCAGCGTGTTGCCGGTGCCGCTCCGGAACCCGATGGCGACGGAGAAGCTGATGGTCGAACCGCTCGTCAGCGCCTGACCGTTGAATTCCGTGGTTTGCGCGATACGGTCGATTTCAGAGCGCAGGGCCACGAATTCCTGATCGATATACGACCGTTCCGTATTGCCCACCGTACCGCTTGCCGACTGCGACGAGAGTTCGCGCAGCCGAGCCAGCAACGACCCGATTGTCGCAGCTGCGCCGTCGGCGATCTGTGTCAAGCTGATGCCGTCCGAAGCGTTTCGAGTCGCCTGGTTGATGCTGCGGATTTGCGCCCGCAAGGACTCGGATAATCCGAGGCCGGCGGCGTCGTCGGACGCCCGTGTGATCCTCAGCCCAGATGACAGTCGTTCGACCGATCGGCTCAGCTGGTTGGTATTGACGCTCAGATTTCGCTGGGCCGCAATCGATGCGGGATTGTTGTTAACGATAAGTGCCATGGACTCTTCCTCCTTGATACAAACACGTGATCGGGCTCACTGCTTCCGGCATCCGTGCAGAAGCGTATTCTCGGCTCAGGCCTGTGAGCTGATTACTTGCTGTATCGGATAAATGGCCAGGGACTTGAGCCGGTCGAGAAACCGCCACGCAACTCATGGAGCGCAACGCAACCGGCAACAACGGCTACGCAGGAAGGCTGCGGCTGAGGTCAAGGTTGTGCACATATGCTTGCACCTTACTCAGCCTTAGCCTCGACCTTGGCCTTCCGATAGCGACTGCCCCTGCAACCGAGGAAGTATCTCGTACTCCAGCAAATCGGCCATCAGGACGATGTCCCGCCCGGCGCGCGCATCGAGCAATTCCCGCACCCATGCGCTGAGCGGCCGCTCGCTTTCACCGGTGCGCCTCGATGCCTGACCTCCCTCTACGAGCTCGAGATAGTCAGCAAGTTTACCCAGCCAGAGATCCAGCGCGCCCATCTGTGAGAGGCCGGCGCGGAACGAGCTGGCGACTCTGTATCCCTCCTTGCTCAGATCCAGCGCATAGCGCGCCGCCGACTGTTTCGCGGACTCCATGAGATCGTGCATCGATTGAGAAGCCGCCGTCAGCCGGGCGAACTTCCCGGATGCCTCGCGTAAGAACCCAGCGTCGAGGTCCCGGTCGGTAATCGCACGCTGATCGAGCCGCAGCGACGTCACAATGCGCGATCGCGCCTGCGCCCGGTCACTGACGTCAGCCAGCACGTCCCCAATCGTGGTCCCTACCCCGGCTTCCCATTGCTCCTGGTCGAGTGATACGTGCATGATTAATCTCCTTTTTTGGCAGGGCCCGTAGCGTCCAGGCCCAATTCCTACACGGCCAGGGCGGATGTGCCCGCGACGATTCGTAACTGCTTCCCCCAGCTCATACTGTGGACTCCGGAGAGGCGCCGATAGATGTCAGTCAGTTGCATCTGCCACCGTCGATAGGCCTTCGCATGGTGCCGTGCCAACCGGTCTATCCCCTGTACGTTGTCGTTATGGAGTGTCCTCATGAATTCGGTCGTGACGGGAGCTGTTGCCAAGCTCTCCATCCCCATCCGCACAGTACATTCGCGCTCGAGCACCTGTTCTCGCTGAAGCGACGCGAGTACTCCTGTGGCAATCGGCGTGCGGCATGCCGTCCGCACAATATCTTCGGCCCTTTTGCACAACGCGTCCAGTCGTGGCTGCATGGCGGCAAGACGGCGTATCGCATCCTCGGCGTCCGGAGCAGGACCGTCCGGCATTGGAACATGGCTCTGTAGGCCGGTAAACGATTCGTACCAATACCGACGCCAGAACGCCGCGTACCAGGCTGTGCTGGCCGGTTCGCGGCCTGCCCTGAGTCGAAACGTGCCAAGTTGATCCTCGTCGACCCCGGACTCATAGATACGAAACGTCGAGACACCGGATGGAAACGGACCACCGCCGAGCGCGTACAGTATAAGCTCCGCCACGTGGTCCGGCAGAAACCGGTCTTTGCACGAGTTGTGCGCGCACACCTGCTCGAATCCGCAGGGCGCACAGTCGAGTTCCGGTTGTAACACCCAATGCCCCGGCCCATAGGGGCCGGTCTCCTGAAAATCCACATGCCCCACCGAGAGATCGATCACCGGCGTCTGCACTGCCACCGCGACGTGCATGGGGCCGGTGTCGTTCGTCAAGAGAAGGCGGCATTCCGCCAACAGCCCAGCCAGTTGTTCGAGCGACGTCTGGCCCGTGGCGTTTAGAAAAGAATTGCGGCCACCCGCGCTGCGATAGGCTTGAATGGCCTGCGCGACTGTCTCCCGCTCCGATCCAGCGCCGATAAAGACGATACCTCCTCGCCACCGTTCGCTGACACGTGCCAAAGTCGATCCAAAGGATCGCGGTCGCCAGGCCTTCATGACGTCGCTGGCGCCGGCCTGCACGGCGATCCACTGGGCCGGCGTCTCTTGCTCGGAGGCCAGAAACCCGCGTGCCCACTCTTGAGCCTCCTGTGTCACGGTCAGTTGAAGCGGAGCAAACGCGCCCGCCCTGCTGCCACCCAGCGCATACACATCGACCAGATTGAACCGGTTGATCCGGCGGAACCGATGGATATCGGTGAAGTAGGCCATCCACGCATTGTCGATGACGATGCCGCCGTCCCACGCGCTTCTTCCACCACGAATATCCGGCGCGCCGATATAGCTCGCCAGAAAGGCGCTGGGCCGATTAAACGTCAAGTTGATGAGGCGGTCGTACTTTTGCTCGGCTAATGGCCGCGCCCATCCTGCGACCTCTTGAAACAACGACACGACGTCCTTCACGGCCGCGCGGCTTGAATCGATCAGTTCGTGAAAATCGAAACTGACAACGTTTCGAAGCCCTTTCAGCATAGAGGCCACGGGGGCGAAGCGGCGGTCGACGACCAGATCCACGGCGACGCCAGGCCATTCTTCTTGGAGGCGGGCCAGCAACGGACCCATCTGCACCAAATCGCCCATGCGGGTAATATTCAGGATCAGAACTTGTTTCATCGCTGCATCACACCTACGCGACAGTTGTGCAGTCACTGCCGCCTTTTTCGTGTCTCGTGAAGCGCATCTCGTATCCCGTGCTTGCGAGAGAGGCGAGACCTGCGAGAAAGGCGGGACTCGTCTCAACAACGTCCTCAACCTGTCGCGCTTTTCGCGCGACTCCCGCCAGTCTCGCGTTCTGCGCTTCACGCTTCACGTTTCACGAGGTCCGCGTCATACCAGGTCTCGCGTTTCCGCCCGATAGCTGTCGAGCAGCAACACGAGCAGTTCTTCCCGCTTCAACTCCCGTCCAGCCCCGGTTGCGCGGATACCGGCGGCCACGTCTTTCAATTCCACTCGTTGTCCTGGCGGAAATTGCCGCAACAGTTTGGATAGCTCCGGTACGAAGCCGGCACGAGCCGCCAAGATACCGGCTTCCCGGTCTCCCCGCAGAAGCGACCCGATGCGATCCGGTTGCCGGACACCGATGGAGGTCAACAGCTTTTTCATCCGATGCTCATACGTATGGTCGCGCAACACGCGGCGGCGCGCCGCTTCCGCGACAGCCCGGCGCCGGTCTGGATCCTTGAGCCAGGTGCGAATCAACGTGGGCACATCTTCCACAGACCGAAACCGGACCACCTCCTGATCCGTAAACAGATCCGGAAACAGCGACCGTTCGTCGCTTAGCTGGAACGCCCCACAGGCCGCCAGCTCGAACGTTCTGGGGTTCACAAAATCGGCGTCGGGGTCCAACCGGTCGCCTCCGCACGAATGCAGATTGAGGTTGACCGCGCTCGCGTTGAACACCTTCGCGCACGTCTCGGCGTCGATGCGAGCTCCGCCACGCTGCAACACCGATGCAAGGTCGTCCGCCCCTTCCCACTCGTTACCCCAGAGCCTGAACGTCCACTCGTCCGACAACCAGCGCGGCAGCAAGGCCCGCCGGTTCGGATAGCCGGCTCCGACAAATGACACATCAGCGCCGTATTCCGTCCGTTCGGCCTTGGTCAGCACCAGCGGCTTGTGGACCGCCGGATCAGCGGCCATCGGCAAATAGCCGACGAAGCGCGCCCCGGCTCGGGTGAATGCTTCGAGGCATGCTCCTTGCTGAATGACAAACCAATAGTCGTAGCCGGAGGCCAGCTGCTGCCAGTAGGTCAAGTGCCGGTAGTTCTCCACGAACCACATGGCCGTGAGAAATTTCTTTTTCCGTAAATGCTCGAGGACGGCCAGCGTGAGCGGCGCCTGCGCGATCGCCAAGACCAAATCGGGCGGGTCTTCCGCCAGGCGGGTAATCGTGCTCAGGCTGAGGATCTCGGCCAGCCGCCCCTGCATGATCTGACTATGCCGTGCCTCCCGATACGTTCCCAACGCGTCATAACTGGACCGGTGGACGCTGTGATCAATCCAACTGACGCGATGGCCTAAGGCTTCCAGCGCCGTCACCGCATACCGTGCAATGGGCAGTGACCCTCCGTAAATCGGCCCGACCACCGCGACATGCAGCCGCCCGCTTTGCCGTTCAGATACCGCTCGGCGCAATGCGTCTTCCAGTTCCTCATGGAATTCCGCATCAAGACGGGCCGCCGGCCCATATGTCAGCACACGGAGCGGAGTCGAATAGGCGCCCAACTGTTCCGCTATCGCTTGCGCCGACCCCCACAGCCATTCCACGTCTGTGAACCAGGCGCCCATCGGGCGCGCGGAGGCCGCGTCCTTCATAATCGATGGGTCTGGAATCACGACAGCCAGTCGGCTCCCGGACGGTTTGATGGCGGCCAGCGCTTCGACGTGGTATAGCAATCCGACACCCAGCACGATACCCAATTCCCCTTCTTTCCATTCACACCGCTGCGCCTCTGCCCATGTCCGGGCTTCTTTGCGAGGGTCGTAGGCGCTGTGCACCCATTGGCCGTCGCACGTTGCCGTGACACTCCCCTCGCGGGACGAGCTCATCGACAATCGATTGCCTGCGGACGACATGACGGCTTCCACAAACGCGGGGACCGTCTTGCGCAGGCCCTCAAGATTTTCTCTCACATAGGTCACGCCGCTCTCCTCATCGGACGACAGAACACATGTTGCGCCAGAGTGCTTCCCGCTCGTAGGGTGGAGTCGGGCTGTGGTTCGCTTCGCTATAGTAGGCACCCCATCGGTCACAATGACTGTCCCACACCGTCCATCCTTCGCTGCGACCTATGCGCCCCTCCACCAGAGCCGCGACGGTTTCTTCGATCGGCCATCGGATAGGCCGGATAGACCCGGCGGCCATCGGCATGTTCTCTCTCGTCTCCCCAGCTTGCCAAATCAGATGCCCCGATCCGTACGGCCCCGTCTGATGCACACGTGCCCGTGCGAAATATATCCCGATCACTGCGACACCCAGTGCCGCCGCAAGATGGAGGGGGCCCGTATCCGAGCCAATCACCCGATGGCAACGGACCAAGACTTCGGCCAGTTCAGTCAACGAGGTCCGCCCGGTGACGTCCCAGAGACGCCCAAGCACCGACGGCGGGAGCAAATCGATGAGCTGGCCTCCCCGTTCCTT
Source organism: Nitrospira sp. (assembly GCA_015903945.1). Lineage (GTDB taxonomy): Bacteria > Nitrospirota > Nitrospiria > Nitrospirales > Nitrospiraceae > Nitrospira_D. The sequence continues at coordinate 32,863 of JABMDL010000008.1, forward strand.
TTCCTGACCAATCAAGACGACGCGTCCGCGCGGATCCTGCTCGAGGAATCGGATAATCCACTGTCTCCACGTATCAAGCGGGACCACACGCTCCACGTCGCCCGCTCCGACGATCAGCCCGACCCACCGTCCTTCGGACTGCCCGATCTCATCCCACTCGCCCGGCAGCGCACAAGACGCCCGACGTAGGGCCGCCAGCCGCCCGGATGGTTGCACGCCGCAGATGCCGCACAACGCATCGGCCAGATGCACCTGTCGCCCTCTCCCAGTGACCGCCACTTCCCTGATATAGGCCGCCCACGGCGTTAACTGCCCGCCGAGCGGCCCCTCACGCCGCGGGCCTATCATTGCACGTGCGAGCAGCGCTCCGGCCAGCAACGCGCGCGGGTGCTGATTCAGCACATACGCACAGTCGTACTGTCGCGGCGCGAGCATCCTGATGCGGCGCTCCGCATCTTGCAGATGCTCCGACTGCAGTCCTGAGCCGGTCGCCTTGGCACAATGGTTCCACACCACGCCGTCCCACTCCAATACCGTGGCGATGCCCGGAAGCATCCGGCCGATCGGCGCAAGCGGCGCGGGACAGAGAAGATCCACCTCCAACGCCGGATCGGCCGCCGTGATCGCGGTGATCGCTGGAACAGTTTGGAGCAGATCGCCCAACCGGGCCAGCTGCACCATGAGTGCCCGTCTCATGAAACTGCTCCTCGTCATTTGTCAACCGGCATCCGTCGGACTCGCACTCGTTAACACCCAATCCCGCGGTCCTCGTGAAGCCTATCTCGTGAAGCGTGAAGCGCAGAACGGCACGTACGTGTGTTCCATCCTTGTTTGCGAGATGCAAGATACGCTTTACCAACGACGAGCTAAGCCTGAGCCGCCTCCATGGCGAGCACGGTTTCCTTCCTGACAATGGCTTCTTCCAGCGCCTTTAAACCGTCGTACGTCGGATCCGATGCCCGGAGAATGTCGTGTTCCCGCCGGGCTGCCTCGATCTGATCCGCCCGGAGCAACACACCGGCCAACGCGAACCGCGTCGCTAAGTCGCGTGGGTTCCGCAATACATACGCCCGCAGCTGCAGACTCAGATCATCCCAGCGGTTTTGGGCCGTCCCGGCCCGAAGCAGCCAGTGAATCGCGTCGGCATCATCGGGATTATCGGCCAGCACCTCGATGAATCGTTCCCACGCGCCCTGCGCATAGGCTCGGCCCAGTGAGGCCATGCCCATCCCCATTAAACACTTCTTGCGATCTGCCCCTTGCCTCATGGCGGACGAGAATGCTGTCTCCGCCTCCCGATATTGCTCCCGCTGCATACAGAGCAGACCTCTTAACAAGAGCCCTTCGGCATCGTCGGGAGAACCCGCAAGCAATGTTTTCAACTGCTGCTCCGCCGCCGCAAGACTCTTATGCGCCAACAACGACCGCACCAGCGACCGACGCACGGTAGGGGAATCGTTCAACTCCAGATATCGGGTGAGGAAGGTATGTCGAAGAGCAGGCTCGTCGAGTTGTTCACACACCATCGCGGCCCAGGACAGCACATAGGGATCGCCCGGCCAGTCCTGGACCAGGCTCAATTCCCGCTTGACGCCGCTCCAGTCTTTCCTGAGCGCCGCTGACTGCGCGGCGGCGACATGGGCCCAGGCCGCGCGATCTTTGATGTCCTTGATCAACTGGACCTGTCCCACATACTCGCCGGTCGCTTCGCTGCCGACCACTTTGTAGCCATCGGTGTGGTAGTAGAGATCTTCGTCTCCAAGCCACCACGACGCACCCCATCGTTCCTGCAAGAGCCTGGAGTTGTGCGCTTCGTGCGATTTCCGGCCCGGCGTCTGACTCTCCAGGTGGTAGAGGACGCTCCGTGGTTGATAGACGACCTGGTACCCCTTCTTCCGTGCTCGCAGACACAGGTCCACGTCCTCAAAGCCGTTGCGAAATCCCTCGTCGAACCCTCCGATCTCCTCGAAGAGTCTGCGTCGGATAAGCATGCAGGCCGCGGTTACGACCTGAAATTCGCGGCGGATATTCACTGCGGGCAGGTCGGCCGACGCTTTGCGGTAAATATGGTACGGCAAGCACGTTGATCGCATAAACACCACACCCGCATGCTGCACGGTGCCATCTCCATACAGCAACTTGCTCCCGGCGATGCCGACTTCAGGATGTCCGTCGACCTCGGCGACCAGGGCGCGCAACCAACCGTCCAGCGGAACCGTATCGTTGTTTAACAACACCAGATACTTTCCGCGTGCAGCCTGCGCTCCCTGATTGCAGGCCTTGGCAAATCCCAGATTCTCCTGATTGCGGATGATTTGTACGTCGCCTGCCAGAGAGGAGAGGAATGCTTGCGTGCCGTCTGTGGAGTTATTGTCGACGACGATCAGTTCCCATGACACGCCTTCGGTTGTCTTCGCCAGCGCGGTGAGACAGTCACGAGTCAATTCGCAACGGTTCCACACGGGAATAATCACCGAGCAGTCATACTTCGTTTCGACTTTCACCTCGGCCGTGGGGTGCAGGGTCTCCGTGGACGGCAGGTAGGTCAAGCGCAGCCGGCGCTCCTCCGGCTCGGCGATATCGGCGCGGTTCGACAACCCCTCCGGTGAGCACCAATAAAGCCCCGTCACAACTGGAATATGCAGCAGCCGGTGTTGCGCTCCGAGGCGAATCCAAAAATCCTGATCGCCCAGCGCAACATAGCTTTCATCGAAATAGCCGACTGTGTCGTGGACCGCTCGCCGCCACATAGGATGGGGTCCCACACAGCACTGTCTCTGCAGCTGGCTGTAGCTGTATTCCGGCCATTGCCATATCCCGGCACGATGGTGCCGGTCGAACGACTCGTGAGGCCGATCGGTCAGATAGGTGTCGCCATAGACCAACGCCACGTCCCGGTGCGCGTCCAAGGCATCGGCGAGCCGTTCATAGGCATCGGGGCTGAGGCGGTCGTTCGTGCTGAACGGTGTGACATACCGGCCGCGGGCCAATCGGAGCGCAAGATTCCATGCGGCGTAGACGCCGATCCGACTCGGCGTCCTGACATAGGTCATCTGCGGATGACCTGGATGACCTTGTTGAAACTCAAACACGATATCCCGCTCCCGTTCAGGAGACGCGGCATCGACAATGATGACCTCCATGCGCGCTACCATTGTTTGGTTCGCCAAATCGTCGAGACATTCACGCATAAATGCCTCGGCACAGTAGCTGGACACGATCACCGAGATCAGCGGTCCCTCGGCCACCGCCTGCCGGTTGGGTTCAGCCGGGGGCTGCTCCGTGCAGCGCCTATTCACGAATACGGCGTTGCCATGGGTGGGAGACTCCGGCGACAAGGGGGCAAACGAGGCCAACCGATGACTGTCGGCCAACAGCGACGTCAGGTCGTCTAAGCAGCGCGCGCCTTGATAGACCTCTTCGAGGCTCGCCTCGACATAAAGGATCTGAATATGGCGCTTCACCGGAGCGGACAACGACGAGAGAATCTTGTATTCCGCCCCTTGCACATCGAGCAGCAACAGGTCCGGCATCGGCAACCTGTATTCTTGAATCACCTGATCGAGCGTCCGGCACTGCACCTTTGTGACCCGCACTTCCTTGACGTGAGGAAAAATCTCCCGGTGTGTACCAAGTCTCAGCAGAGAACTCGACTCCCCGTCGTTGTTGGTGACGTAGAATTCCTGATCGCCGCTCTGATCGGACAAGGCGAATGGAAATACTCTGACACGAGAATCCGCCGCTTCGATGCGCATGAGCGCCTGCGCCAACTCCTTCAACGGCTCGAATAAGTAGATTCGTTCGAGATTCGGGAAAAGCCGGTTGAAGAGGTGCTGTTCTTGATACCGATGTGCGCCTACGACGTAGATCGTGCGGATGTCCTGGGCCATGGGGCTTTGGCCAAGCGAGAAAAGCCCGTCATGCTGGGTTGATCCATCTCCCATGGGTTGTTCCTGTGACGTTGGTTGTATGGGTATCGAAGGCGCATCGGTCCGGTCGATCACTTGTTCCGAGCAATAGGCATCCCACTCGTGATTGAGTGATACCTTCCGATAGGCATGCGTCACCGGTGTCAGCTTATCCGCCAGCGCCAGCCGCGCCAACACCGACAACTGCGGTGCGACGTCCAATGATTGCTCCACCCCCCACCGGCTGCCTGGCACAACCTCGGCGAGCCGTTGTTGAGCCTGATCGAGCGCTTTCAGATACGGGACAAAACAATGTGTTAAGACGGGAATCGTCAATCGATAGTGGGGATGCGCCACCGGAATCGCCAGATCAGGGCCGGCCGACTTGAGCGAGTGAAAATGATAGAAGATCAATGGGGCGCCATCGACGGTGATCCGGCCATCGGTCGCGACTCGAATGTCGTATCGGTCGTGGTTCCATGGCCCCACCCCCCCTCCCGGATGTTGCAGCACCCTGACACCCTGGAACCGCTCCGGCCAATCTTCCAAATACAGCTGATCCCCCATCTTGCCCTGTTCATAGCGGGCGAAACACCATTCGAGACAGCGTGCTCTCCACCAGCGCAGCGCCTCCATGCCATTCCGATCCCGCCGAAAACAGAGCAGGCCCACATTGAACCGGCCGTTGTGGCGCCCGAGCTCAGCCTGGCTCGGCGCAAACCGGTGCTCGTGGATCAGAATGGAGTGCCGGCCCAATTCGTCGAAAATCGGTTGCGGCGAGGAAAAGAACCATAGATCGGCGTCCAGATAGGTCAGGAGATCGATCTCTGGATGGCGTTCCAAGATCCGAAGAATGATCGTCGGCGTCATGGTCCAGTAGTATTCGACAAGGGAGCGGGCCTCTTTGGTCTCCAATAACCGCGCGTCCCGCCACTCGATCTCATGGAGTGGAACCGACCGGATCTCCGGCACGGCCAGTTGGTCAAGGGCCGCGCGAGTCATCTCGTCCATGCAGACAACGAACAGCCTGAATGGGGCGGCCTCATGGCGCCGCAGCGACTCGACCAGGGCCAGTCCCCGATTGAGATAGTGGCGATCGAAATAGGTGCAGTAGTACCGCATTAGCCCTCCATGCTCAGACAGGAATGCGCCGTCCTGTTCTGGCGCTCATGTCGTGGCGAATTCGACCAGGCTCGGAGCTGTTCGCACACCCGGAGAATGTGGTCTTCCCGTTCATCGGGAAAACACGGAAGCGTCACGATCCGAGTAGTCACTCGGTCGGTCATCGGAAGACGTTCTCCGCCTCTGATACGTCCGGCGTAGGCGGGCTGGCGATGAATCGGCAGTGGATAGTGTCTGGCAGTCCGGATACCCTGACGGTAACACGATTCCTCAAAGGCCTGACGGTCTTCGCACTCAATCACAAAGAGGTGCATCGCGTGGGTGGTGGACGGCATAAGGGCGGGGGCAATCAGGTCCGGACACACAATGGATTGCCGATAGCGGTCGGCGATGGATCGCCGGCGCGCGTTACGCTGATCGAGCAGCGGTAATTTGACTCGCAGTACCGCCGCTTGCAGTTCGTCCAGGCGCGAATTGACTCCAGGGACCTGACTGACATAGCGTTCGCGCCAGCCATATTCGCGCAGTTCCCGAAGCCGTTGTGCCACCGCGCTGTCAGTGGTGACAACGGCGCCACCATCTCCCAACGCGCCGAGGTTCTTGGTCGGATAAAAGCTGAACGCAGCCGCATGGCCGAAGGTGCCGACCTTTCGTTCGTCGATGGCCGCCCCATGCGCCTGCGCACAGTCTTCAACGACTGCAAGGCCGTACGATGCGGCGATGGCCAGGATCGGCTCCATCGGCGCCGGCTGCCCATAGAGATGCACGGGAACAATTGCTTTCGTCTTCGAGGTCACTGCCCCGGCAATCAAATCGGGATCGATGCAGCGTGTCACGGGATCGATGTCCACGAATACCGGGATGGCGCCGATGACTTCGATGGCTGCCACCGTGGCAACTGCGGTATGCGCGACCGTCACCACTTCATCGTTCCGCCCCACGCCAACCGCCCGCAACGCCAGGGCGATCGCATCGGTCCCGCTCGCCGTGCCCACGCAATGGCGGAGCCCCAGATAGGCCGCCCATTCTTGCTCGAATGCCGCCACCTCGTCGCCGAGGATATAGGTGCCTGAGGACAAGACCCTCTCGATAGCTTCTTGAAGAGCAGGTCTTAGGATCGCTGTTTCCGCGCCGGGGTCGGCGACCGAAATCCACTCAGGCGGCGACTGCGATCGGCCAGTACTGAGCTGCATGACGTTCATAAAACTCCAGAGTGTGCCGGAGACCATCTCGAAGGGACGTACGTGGGGTCCATCCGAGTTGCCGACGGATTTTTCCAAAATCGCCGTAGTAGTCGCCGATGTCGATGACCTTCCTCGCAGCGGGAAATGGTACGAGTTCATAGGTCCCGCCGGGTTGCAATGCGATCAGCTGTTCGGCGGTCTCCCGCAGGCTGACCGGATGGTCGTGCCCGAGATTGAACACCTGTCCGTTCGCCTCCCTCGATTCCGCCGCGAGCATCAACGCTTCCACCACATCGTCGACGTAATTAAAATCACGGAGCTGGATGCCGGTCCCATAGATCAGAATGGGCCGGCCTTCCAGCAGCCGACGAATCCAGATACCCAGAAATGTTTGCCGTTCATCGACGACCCTCATGCGGGGTCCATAGGTGTTCGTCAGCCGCAGGACGGTCGTCTGGATGCCATGGACCTGATGATACAGCAGGTGATACAGCTCCCCGGCCAGCTTGTTGATGCCGTTAACATCCACCGGTTGCAGCGGGTGCGCTTCGTCCACGGGAAGATACGCCGGCTTGCCATAGATTTGTCTGGTGCCGGCAAAGACGACTTTGATATCCCGGTTGTAGTGCCGGCAGGCTTCCAAAATGGAGAGCTGTGCCCGCGCGTTGATTTCCAAATCCGCCTGCGGCTGCTCCATCGAGTCCAGGTGGCTGGTCTGCCCCGCCAGGTTGAACAAGACGTCTTGCTGCCGGAGCAGATACTTCATGGCATACTCGTCCCGGACATCGGCAATATTGACCCGCACTTGATCTCGTATCGGTTCGATGTTCCAGAGATTGCCGCCGTATTCTGGAATCATGCTGTCCACCAGGGTGACCCGCGCGCCGAGTTCGACCAGGCGAATCGCCAGCGTTGATCCGATAAACCCGAGTCCGCCAGTAATCAGCGTGCGCGACCCGCGAAATCCTTCATGCGGCATGGGAGGCCTTTCTGAACACATACGTCGCATCGAACTCATCCCGGCCATCCTGCCGGTCGTATTCCACACGTGCCTCACACTCCAATCCGGCATGGGCACAGAGCTCGAACAGTTCGCCCTCGTTGAAGCGCAGCTCGAATGTCTCAACGCCATAGGCGAGTTTCTTGAAATAGGCGGTGGCAGCGGTGCGATACATCGGCGTCCGGTGCAACACCACGAAGCCGGAGGCGACACGCGCCGCTTCGGCAATGTGTGCAGCGTAATTCTGGACGTGGAGGAGTACACCGGACGACACGACGATGGGATACGCGTTGTCCTCGAACCGCAACGCGGCTCCATCACCCACTTCAAATTTCGCCTGTGGATAGTACGTGCGGGCCAGACGGATCATCCCCGGCGAGAAATCCACTCCCACGTAGGACAGCCTGGTCTTCAGCAGATATTCGAGCGCTTCGTAGTAGTAGCCGCTCGCGCAGCCGACCTCCAGCAGGCCGATACCCGGACGCACATGCGGCTCTAGAGCGTCGGCCAGGACCTGGAATACTTTGGGCGACCGACCTCGGTACAGGTCCGACAACTCCCGCTGCACAAGCGCCCGCTGCTTTCGCGGAATCTCGTCCGAACACCAGGACTGGGCCAACTCTGCGGTCACCTCATGTGAGGCAATCTGCCGATGGGCATACGACACACGGCCCAGGTCAGGGTCCGGTAGGCGATTGCGGCCGGCCTTGAGGTCCCAATGGCGCGCGAGCAGCTCGGCCGTCTGTTCCATGCGGGCGCCATAGGTATGCTCGCGCAAGGTCCTCGCCTGGCCCCGCTTGGCGATGGCCGCGCCTTCTTCAGGATGGTGGAAATAGTAGGCGAGTAGATCCTGGCATTCTTCGATAGACCGATAGGCGACTACTTCGGATCCGATCTCGAACAGGTCGGCGAGATTGTCCTTATAATCCGTCACCAACAACGCCCCGCATCCGGTCGCTTCGAACAAACGCATGTTGTTCGCGTTCGACTTCGCCACGTCGATGTGGTGGTTCACCGTCATCGACGATCGGGCCAGCACCGCAAACATTTCCAGCCCCCAGATATCGCCGTGCAGCCGCTCCGCGCCGATGCCATAGCGGGCCAACGCCATGGTGCCGTAACCCCAGCACTGCAACGGCAGCGCCGTGCTCAACTTCGTCAAGAGCTGTTGCCGCTCGCGATGCGCCGGCGACAGGCCCCCGACAAACGTCAGCGGAAATTCGCGGGCCGGCTGGCCCACCTGTTGAAGCACACGCGGGTCGAATGCCAATGGCTGATAATAGGCCGTGCGCCCTTCCCGGCGAAATTGATCGACGAAGTGCGGGAACGACGATATCAGCAGATCGAACCCGTCCAGATGCGCCTGCGTCGGTATCGGCGAGGCGATTTGCCCTACGAGAAGATCGACATGCGGGCGGACGGCGGCGATGAACTCCTTCGTAGCCATGCCGAGATCTTGCATATAGAGTACTTGCGCGCCGGCGTCTCTGAGCTGCGCCAGCAGGATGTCCCCCGACGCGCTCGTGGGATCGAGGCCATGTTCTTCCGCCCATCGGCGCTGCAACGGCGCGCAATTGGCAATGATATCGGCCGCGTTCCATCCCGCCTGCCGAAGCCCCGTGGAATAGAAGTCGCTGTCGCCAAAGCAGGCCGCTTGCAGTGACCGATGCTGCTCTTCATAGGACGCTTGGTCTAGCCCACCACAAACGGCATAGTGCCGTTCCAGAAATCCAGGGTAATAGGTGTTCAGAAATACACAGTTTTTTGAGGCGGTGCGGTTTGCGCATGGTGTCACCGCACTGCTCGGCGCCGAGACAACCGCGACCTGACGGTTGGCGGCAATCTGTGAACTCCCGTCTTCTGCGAACGCTTGGCCCTGCGCCGAGCGCCGCGAGACTGGCTCGCTCCGCTCCCCGGATATTTCCCTCTGCACCTGCGCTAACCATCGTTCGGCCGCTGGGGTCGCTGGCGAACACACGGAGCCGCACAACAGGCCTTTGCCCTCCCACCGCACTCCATCCCACCGCACATATCCCATCCGGCTCCATTGATCGGCCGACTCCAGCTCGCTGTCCCGAAATCCGTCGTCGAGGAAGATCGACGCCTCCGGAGCCAAATAATCGCGAACCAGCGGAAGGGTCCCGAAGCGGGCGCCGTTCTCTCCGGCAGGCCCGTCGATGACCACAAGACCGGGACGGGCGGCCCCGAACCACTCCGTCAAGACCGCAGGCGGAAGCCTGTAGCACCGGGTCTCCAGCGAGCAGATGGTCTGAACGGACAGATCCGCATGGAGAAAACGTACGGTATCTGCAAGCCCCAGCTGTCCAAGCCGCTGTTGAGTTTGTTCGATATAGACTGCCGACTGGTCGATACTGAACACCCGTGTCTCCGGTGACGTACCGTGGAGGCGCCGCATCGCCCAGGCCAACGCAACTGTGCTCGTCCCGCTACCGAATTCCAGCACGGCGGCGGGGCGCATCTTTTCAATGATCGTCATCAGGTAGTCGATGGTCTCCGCACACAGCGCCCACTCATTGAGCATGTTCTCACCGATAAGTGGACGAAGCTCGGGCGTGCGCAGGCCGGCTGGCCTGACCCGCAACATGCGGAACTCTTCCGCGAGGGGGTCCGGTCGGGTACTCCGTTGAGCCAGCCATTGCCGGATACTGAGGCAGGCTTCGAGCGGCATCGGGTGATCGTGGAACAGGACGGCGGCTTCCCTCAGCAGATTCCGCATGCGAGGCCACGCAGTCTCGATTGACGATTCGACCGTCGCGCACGGCTCCACGTTGGGCATGACCCCCACCCCATTCGCTTCTTCAACTCGACTCATCACAGCCCCTCTTCATCCGAAGACGGTGCTCCCGAAGCAACCATGAGCACAGATCCTTCCAAGGACCGTGCCAGTCCTTTCGGTGCAAATGCGAAATGAACCCCGCTGTTTGTTGCTTACACACAACCGAAGGGGACACGACAGGGCAAGATTTGCCGGTCAGACAGGAAAGTTTGATGCGGTCAGCCGAGAGGAAACAGGTTCCCCGCTTTTTGGGCCGCCCACTGTTCGATCGCGTTTCTCACCGATCCGCCCCACCCTCGGTATTCGATGAATTCCAATCCGTCGAACTGAAATTCGATACCGATGATATCGGTCCCATCACGGTCCTCGGAGTTTTTGACAATTCCCGTCAGGTTGGTCACATGCCCCAAGCCCGGCAGTTCAAATTCGAGGCGAATGGACACCCCTGGCCTGATCCAAGGGGGCGTCTTCGTCAAGGCAATACGGCATCCCCCGCGGCTGATATCCTTCACCAACCCGCCTGCATAGTCCGACGGAGAGACCACGGAAACGTGCTCGGGCCTCTGATCCACTCTGGTCAACAACGCCGGCTCGCTTGAGGCGACGCGCGCATGTTTACGCAGATGCATCTCTTCCACCCTCTGGGGAAAAGCAATGAATAGGAGCGGCACCGGCGAGACAATCACATCCCGAACCTCCGTCCTGTAGCCGACCAGCTTTCCGTCAAGGAGGTAGCTGATCGTACAGGGCGTCCCGGCCGAAAGGTGCGACGCATGACCCAACTGCAATGGCCATTCACAAACCAGCCAGGCGTGCTCTTTCCAACCCAACAGGGCACTACCGTACATGGCCTTTTGCCCCTCAACCACGAGTGAAATCTTCAGCGGCAAACCGACCGTCAAGAAAGACGCCGCCGGGGGCGTAGGTGCAGTGACTTCGCTCATACCGGCTCCTTATCAAGAGAAGCGCGTGGGTATACTCCGCTGCTGTTATTAAGCCTCCGGTGGGGTTCTGATCCCGGAAGTAACCGTCTCCTAAGGGGTAGTGTCGGATAATACCCTCCAGATCTTGAGCCTACCGGCCTCTCACTGAAACCTCCCGTACGACTTCCGGCGACGTCTCAACCAGACCCAATCAGTCAAGTTCCAGTCGCATCGACCGATAGGACACATAAGCCTCTTTGGCCCATGTCGTCTCGCCGGAGCGTCGATCCGGACGAAAGCATACAACGAATGGCAGCACCCGCTCGGCTCAAACACATTTCCATTGATCACGTCATTCCCGGCATGTTCGTCGCGGGAGTCGATGTCCCCTGGTACCGAACTCCGTTCCTGTCCCACAAGTGGCGGGTCGAAGATGTTGCGACCATTCAGCAGATGAAAGACTGTGGCATCCGGACAGTGACTATCGACATCAGCAAGGGGAAAGATGTGAGTGCCGCTGCACGCGACGACAAGTCGGGCGCAGCCGAGATCCCCGCATCCCAGGATGCAGTCCAGACACCACACCAGCCGGTTCGGTCAGACACCGCCCCGGCGCACGCCATGTACGCCGAGGCGACAGAGGCGATGGAGCGGATTTATGCGGACATGGAGCACAATCTTCCCCCTTCCCCTGCCGCGGCGAAAGCCGTCGTGTCTGACGTACTGAGGCAGATTGCCAACGATCGTACGGCGTTGATGGCGCATCTCGCCTTTCACAAACTCAAGCGCTTCGATGGCTCACTGGCGGCGCATTCGCTTGACACTTGCATCCTGTCGCTGATTGTCGCCGCCGAAAGTGGACTCGATGAGCCGAAGCAAGTCCAACTCGGTCTCGGCGCTCTCCTGCATGATGTGGGGTATGCGCGCCTCCCTCTCAACCTCGTGCGGAGACGCAATGAGTGCAGCGACGAAGAGCGCCTCTTGCTGCGCCGGCACCCGGAGTTCGGCATCGCCACGCTCGCGGAATTAGAAGGACTCGATGATGACGTGCGCAGAGTCGTCGCCGAACATCATGAACGTGGAGACGGCAGCGGGTATCCATCCGCGCGAACCCAAGACACCATTTCCGAACTGGCCAAGATCGTAGGGATCATCGATTGGTATGACGGTATGATCAGCCGCCGCGGTGGACGGCCGGCCATGCTGCCGCATGACGCGGTTCGCCGCCTGTTCCTGGCCGGGGAACAGAATCAATTCGACAAATCGCTGATCGAAAACGTCATTCGGAGCATCGGCGTGTACCCGGTGGGCAGTCTGGTCCGCCTCAATACCGGGGAGAAGGCCGTCGTGGTCGCCGTCAATCCACAGCACCGGCTGAAGCCGCGCGTCAAGATCATCGGAGGTCCACGCGGTGAATCGTACGCGTCTCCTCCCTGTATCGACCTGGCGGCGCAAACCGAGGATCGCGAACCGCGTTCCGTAGCGCAGGTGCTCGACCCGTCCCATGATCGGGTCAACGTTGCCATGTATCTCGATGACATTTATAAAGAGGCGGCCTGATGCCCGCTCGCACTCCCCGCAAACGGCGTGCCCCCGATCGCCTTCTCAGCCAAAACACCGCTCAGACCTTTGCCGGCCTCCTGGACGGGCTGTCTTTTGGCGTGATGGTGTTGACTGACGGCCATCTCATTCTCGGCATCAATGCAGAAGGCGCACGCCTGCTTCGGCACCGCCCATCGACTCTGGTCGGGCAATCCTTCCCCGGCATCTGGGCTGCTCTGACACAATCAGACGCCGCCGACGTAGTGCGTCTCCTGGACCACGTGTCGACATCGCGAGAACCGATGCCTCATGTCACGACCCGCCTCCGCCACGGAACAGCCGGCTCCGTCCCCGTCGAATGGACATGCCAGGCTGTAAATCAAGACGGAGGGCATAGCCTCTTGATCAGCCTGCGCGATCTTTCCCGAGAGGAAGGACTCCGAGAAGAACGTGACCGCCTGGCCGCCATCGCGGAGGAAACTCCATCCCCTGTCATCGAATTGGATCAGTATGGCCAGATGCTCTACGCCAATCCGGCCATGACCGCCTGGCTTACCAAACTGGGCTACAGAGCCGATGGGCTCCCACGCATCCTCCCTCATGACCTCCCGCAGCTGGTTACAGAGTGCCTGCGGTCCGGCAATACGAGTCACGGCCAAGACGTCTTTCTACCGGAGGCCAGTTTCGCATGGACCTTCTGCCCGGTACTGACGCACCGGCTCGTGCGCGGCTATGCTCTCGACATGACCACGATCCATGAGGCGCAGGAGGAGCTCCGGCGCACCGCCGCGCAGTTGCAAGAAAGCAATCGGCAGCTCGATGAGGCGCTGACCACCGCGCAAGAGTCGGTGCGGACCAAGGCGGCATTTCTAGCCACGATGAGCCACGAGCTCCGCACACCGATGAACGGTGTCATCGGCATGACCAGCCTGCTGATGGAGACGACGCTGTCAGCGGAACAACAGTCTTATACGGAGACGATCCGGCAATGCGGCGAATCGCTGCTGCACCTGATCAATGACGTGCTTGAATGCAGCAAGATCGAAGCCGGCAAACTGGAACTGGAGCGCATCGACTTCAACCTCCGCACAGCCGTCGAAGAGGTGCTGGCTCAATTCGCCGGGCGGGCGGAAACCAAGGGGCTCGAATTGACCGGACTGGTCCACGCCACAGTGCCCACCGCCCTACAGGGCGATCCTGGACGGCTGCGGCAAGTGCTGACAAATTTGGTCGGCAACGCACTCAAGTTCACGGAGAGGGGCGAGGTATCCCTGCAAGCCTTTCTGGAGCAAGAAACGCAGGAAGACGCCGTCATTCGCTTCGAAGTCACCGATAGCGGCATCGGCATCGCGCCGGAAGCGACATCCAAATTGTTTCAGCCATTCGTGCAAGCGGACAACTCGATGACCAGAAAATACGGCGGCACGGGCCTTGGGCTCTCGATCTCCAAACAATTGGTCGAACTGATGGGCGGGCATATCGGTGTCACAAGCGAACCCGGCCGTGGCAGCACGTTTTGGTGCACGGCCCGGTTCACCAAACAGGCCGGTTCCCCTCTCGCGATTCTTCCCTCGAGCGATCTCGAAGGCCGCCGGATTCTGATCGTGGACGACAACGAATCCAACCGCATGATCCTGCACCATCTCGTAACCGGATGGGGCATGATCGACGACGTGGCGAAAGACGCTGAAGAGGCCTTGCAGCGGGTCAAAGAGGCCGCTACCCACGGAATCTCCTACGATCTGGCGATTCTGGACGTGATCATGCCCGGCAAGGACGGGCTACAACTAGCCAGGGAATTCCGTCGCGACCCAGCCGGAGCAGGTATGCGGATCGTGGTGCTGACCTCATTGCTTCAACGCGGGCACGCCGAACAAGCCCGCCAGGCCGGGGCTATGGGCTACCTGCCGAAACCGGTGCGTCACGACCAGCTACGCGAGTGCCTCCGCACTGTCTTAGGAATCGCCTGCGAGATTGAGCCTGAGCCCGGGTCTCTCGCGCCGGCCACGCCGCAGCTCGTGACCAGACATAGCTTGGCCGACCATAGGCCGCGGCAGCGTATTCTGATCGTTGAAGACAACCTCATCAATCAGAAGCTCGCCGTCCGCATGGCGGAAAAACTCGGGTATCAAGCGTTCGTCGCCGAGAACGGAGAGGAGGCGCTCAAGGCCTTGGAGACGGAGGATTTTGCCGTCGTCATTATGGATTGCCAGATGCCGGTCATGGACGGATTCGAGGCCACGCGGCGCATTCGAGAACGTGAATCGTCGCTCGTGAAGCGTGAAGCGCCTAACGAGATACGAGATGCGAGCGACGAACGACGCACAGCACACATTCCGATCATTGCTGTCACCGCCAACGCCATGCACGGCGACCGGGAACACTGTCTGGCAGCCGGCATGGACGATTACCTCGCCAAACCGATCCAGATGGAGACCTTGCGAGCGGTGCTGCACCGCTGGGCCGCACCGCCTACGTCGCGGGACACGGGCTCCAATCTTCCTGCCCAGGAACAGAATAGCACCCGCGGGGTCTTCGATCCGGCCTCCATGTTCCGCAACATCGGCGAAGACAACCATCTGTTTGCTCAACTCGTGGAAATGTTCCTGAATCAGTATCCGGCGATGCTGGCCAACATCAAAGAGGGGCTCATCCAGGCAGACAGCGTGGCGGTCGAGCGCACCGCGCATTCCTTGAAAGGTACGGCGGGCAATTTGTGCGCACCGGAAGTGGTGCTGGCAGCCAGCCGCCTCGAAGCAATCGGCCATCTTGGCGCACTGCAGGACGCGCCGCCGATCTACGCTCACCTGGAACAGGAAGTGCTGCGCCTCGTGCAAGCCCTCGGCCCCTTCCGGCAGGGATACACCACCATCCCTCAAGCCGCCTGACGCGAAAGCCCGCACACCCCAGCCGTCACACACTCCAAAGAACGGCGACCGCAGGCGATTCTCCGCACCGGTCATGGTCATCAAGTGACTGTTCACTTCGTAAACTCATATGGTCGGCGGCACAGCGGCGACAGCCCTTGAATCGAGACCGGCTGCCCGAATGTGCGTTGGCAAGACCTGCCCGCTTCTTTCTTTGCCCCCTTCTTGTTCTTTTCGCGAAATTGGACGACAATTTCGGCCATCCGCAGCAGACGGCCCTTGTTTGCCTTTCGATTTGACGAGGCCAGCTATTTGCAGGCATAACGGTCGCCACTAGGGTGTGCACGCCCACATTGGACCACCCGTGCAGGAGGAATGCCGGTGAGTGAAGATTCTAGACGGGCCCAACGCTTTGCGGTTCAACTTCCGGTTATGTTCGGGGACGCGGCACCATCGGAACAGGGGACGGTCCTCAATATTTCAGCGGAGGGCTGCGCCCTGACGGCTGAGCGTATCCCGGATCTACACACGCATGTGTCGATGCAAATAGATCTTCCGGACGGTACGAAGCCGGTTGACATCGGATTGGCCGGAGTTCGGTGGGTAACTGACTATCGATGCGGGTTGGAGTTCATCCGGGTATCCGGCGAATCGCTGGCACGGCTGCGCATGTTCGTCGCGTTGCTGGAAAACACCCCGTAACATGGCAACGCCCGTGTGAGCCGGACGGTTCGAGTTGTTACTTCATAGCGACGGCACGGATCTGGCGATACGTCGTGACGCCGCGCAATACTTTTTGTATGCCGTCTTGCACCAGCGTCACCATTCCCTCACGCATCGCGGCGTTCAGGATTTCCGCCGTCCGAGCCTTTGATTGGATGAGACTCTTCACTTCTTCTGTGCCGACCAGGAGCTCGTGCAGCGGGACACGCCCCTTGAAGCCGGTTTTATTGCAGACGTCGCAGCCTCGTCCCCGATAGAACACCAAGTCGTCCGCATACTCGACTCCGAGCCTTTCCCAATAGCGGGCCCCATAGCCCTGAACGAGCTCGTCGTATTCCTGCCGCGTCGGATGATACCCCTCTTTGCACGCTTCACAAATGCGTTTGCACAGACGTTTGGCCACAATGCCCTGCATGGCATCGGCAAAATTGAAGGAATCGCATCCCATGTCGAGCAGTCTCGTGACGGTTTCGACCGCACTGTTCGTATGCAGCGTGCTCAGGACGAGATGTCCCGTCAGCGACGCCTCGATCGCGATGTCGGCGGTCTCCTTGTCTCGCATCTCGCCGATCATGATCACGTCAGGGTCCGCCCGTAGAAACGCCCTCATCGCAGCGGCAAAGGTAAAGCCGATTTTGGGATGCACTTGGACCTGCCGCAGTCCTTCCTGGGTGATTTCGATCGGATCCTCCGCCGTCCATATTTTCCGCTCGTCCGTATTGATATGCCTCAGGACGGCATGGAGCGTCGTCGTTTTCCCCGACCCGGTCGGCCCCACGCACAACAAGATGCCATGCGGTCGTACCGCCAGGGATTTGATGGTCTGCAGGATGTCCGGCGCAAAGTCCATCGCTTCTAACGGCATCGTTTCCTTTGCCGTCAGCAACCGCATCACGACGTCCTCGTTACCGCCGGCCGTAGGGAGTGTTGCGATCCGCAGTTCTATCTGGCGATCCTTAGTTAGTTTGTACCGGATCTTCCCGTCTTGCGGCTTCCGTCGTTCCGCAATATCCAGATTCGCCATGATCTTGATACGGGAGATGATCGCCCGTCGATACACCGCGGGAATCCGCATGTACGTGAAACACGTGCCGTCGACGCGGAAGCGCACCGCGGTTTCCTTCTTTTCCGAGTACGGCTCAATATGCACGTCCGACGCATTCAGCCGGTAGGCGTCCGCAATGACCTGATTGGCCAGCCGTACAATGGCAGAATCGTTTTCGTCGACGTCTCCTTTGTCGGCCTCGCTGCTCCTCTCTGATCCCGCCTCAGTGACCAGCTCTCCGAGAATCTCCGAGATTGACGCCCCGTTTGCCTGCCCGGTCACGACGAGGAGATACTGTTCAATATCACGGCGGAGACCGACCGAAAACCGGACCGTGACGCCGGGAAAGGCCCGACGGATATCAAGCCCCTTGTCCAGGTCATGAGGGTCGTTAATGACAACGTCCAGCACGGTTCCTTGACGCTTCAGCGGAATCCAGGAGTTGTTCCTGAGGTAATCGAAGCTGAGATTTTTCAAGAGGTCCGGATCGATGACGGTCCGTTCATCGAGGGGCACATACGGACACTGATAGAACTCACTCAGCGCCGCGCCGAGATCGCTCTTCGGCACGCGATACTTATCGAGGAGCACGGTTTCGAGATCCACTTCACGGGATACGGCTTCTTCGACGGCGGCATCCAAGTCGTCCTGACCGATCAGGCCGCGGTAGGCAAGGCAGTCTAACAGACTGCGCTCCATCGCTCTTCGGAACTGTTTTGCCATGCTGGATTTTGTCTATACGGCGGTTGCGGCGCCTACCCGCCTGTTGCCCGGCGCCATGCTGCGTGTGGCTATTCTACCCCATGCTGTGCGCCCGGCAATAAGAAGATGAAATTGTTCACAATCGAACCATCGAGAACACAGAGAAGGTGTCCGCGAATCCACGACACGGCAATGAGTATCTTGTTCACATTCAGCCGGTCCGTGACATATCAACAAAATGAAATGGGGGCTACGCTGGGCACTCGGCCGGCTGAGGGGATCGGTCCGCCGCAGTGGAGTCCGGGGCGGTGAGTGGAAAGAGCGGGTGACGGGTCGGAACTTCGTCTGAGAGCACCAACTGCTTGCAGAGCCTCGTTCGGGGGTTCATCAGCAGGGGCCCCCGCAGATTGGCGGTAATGCGGCCGGGGTCATCCGACGGGATGGTTAAGATTACCGCCGTCGACAGGTCCTCCGCCCCCTGAGCTTGGACTTCATCCATGGCTTCGGCGGACACCTCAACCCGATAGGTGGCGAGAACGAGGTCCGGATCGATGATGACAAAGGCCAGGGCAGGCTCATCAAGCGATTGCAACCACTTGAACGGCGCCGCCGTGTCGTGGTCGAGGATCACGTAGCGCCGGCTCTCAGGAAAGCCCAACAGACCCGAGGGAAACGTGAGAACGCTCTCCTCCTTGATATCCAATGGTCCCAGCCGGCTGGATGTGTACTTCATGGTCAAGAATTACCCTGCCATGCGACGCTTGTCGCGGATAAGGCTCCGAAAGGCGTCGAGGGGGATGACATGGGTCTGTGCCGCTAGCCGATTTTCTTTGAGGATTCTGGCATGCACTTCGTCACGATGAACTTCGACGTTTTTCGGAGCCTCTATTCCCAAACGCACCTGGCCTCCCTTCGTTCCCAGCACAATGACTCGGATATCGGGTCCGATGGCCACACCTTCTCCGCGTCGGCGCGTTAGAACCAACATGGCATCCTTTCTGACACTCTATCGGCTGACGGCCATGTAACTTGACAGTGGAGGCGCTCACCGCAGGTAGTTCATCAGCGAATTTTCGAACACTCTGGTCAACGTGCGACTCGCCGCTTCGATGGCATACTGCTGTAAGGTCAGGTCGGAAATCGCCTTGGCGAGATCCACGTCCTCGGTTTGCGACAGCATTTGGGTGAAGAACCCTTTGGCTTCGTCCAGCTGCGCGGTGTTCGCCGTCAAGCGATTCGAGATGGCGCCGATTTCACCCAACGCAGCGCCGGCGGCGCTCAGCCCACGCCCGAACCCGCCCAGCGCCTGCGAGATACTCTCTCGATCGTTGGTCCGGAACGCGGTGACCAGCTGCTTGGCAGTGGCGAAGAGGTCGGTGCCGGCCGAGCTGAACAGGCGGCTGCCTGGAATGTTCGTCGGGACGGTTTGGCCAGGGCCGATTTCGATGGCGTGCACCCCGTCATCGCCCTGATACTGCATACCCGTTACAACAGAGAACAGATCCCCTGCTGCGGGCGCACCGCTCGCGGTCGACAGCGTCAGATTGATCCCCTCGAAACTGAGTAGGCTGTCGGATGTGTAGGTCTGATCGCTCAACACCGTTCGCGGCGACAGGCTGACCGAAAAGGTATCACCGGCCTGCGGCCCGCCCTGCTGGCTATTGGCCACGATCACCCGCAATCCCTCGAAAGTGATCGGTGTTCCGGACACGTAGGTGTTACCGGACGATACC
>JABMDL010000066.1 GCA_015903945.1 Nitrospira sp.
GCGATACGGCCTTCGATGGGAATGGCCACGCCTTTGAGGTTGCGTGGGTAGCCGGTCCCGTCGAATCGCTCATGGTGGGTATAGGCGATCACCGCCGCGACTTTGAGCAGCTCCGCATCGGATCCACTCAGAATCCGATAGCCGATTTCCGCGTGCTGGGCGATGACGTCGAATTCTTCCTGGGTAAATTTCCCGGGTTTCAACAGTACCTGGTCGGGTGTGCCGATTTTGCCGATGTCGTGCATGGGGCTGGCGGTGCGGATCAAGTCACATCGTTCGGCTGACAGCCCGCTCCTGCGGGCCAAGAGCTCACAGTAGTGGCTCATCCGCTGAATGTGCTGCGCGGTGGCACTGTCGCGGAACTCCGCGGCGATAGCGAGGCGCTGAATGGTCTCCTCGCGCGACAGGCGCAATTCTTTCTCGCTGCGTTCCAGCCAATCCAAGGCTTGCTGAAGCGCGATCGTCCTGGTGCGCACGATGTCTTCCAGACTCTCGCGATGGAAGCGGTTCTCAAGTTCGAGCCGCCGGCGCCGGAGGGCATTGGCGATATTGATCAGCACCTCGTTCGTTTCGAACGGTTTGACGATGTAGCCGAATGCGCCCACCTCGATGGCGGCGTTGGCGAGTACCGAACTATCCAGGCCCGTGACCATAATCGCGGCGGTGGCAGGGTGGTCCGCGAGCACATTGCGCACCAGATCCAGGCCGGATTCCCCCGGCATATTGACATCGCACAGCATGAGCGCGAAGGGCTGGGTCTTTAATTTCTGCCGGGCGTCCCGCGCGTCGACCGCGAATTCGACGGTGTAGCCGTGCGAGGTGAGGAGATAGCCGAGTACGCGCCTGATCGCGTCCTCGTCGTCGACGACGAGAAGTGTGCGGTTGTCCAGCAAGGTCTGGTGTTCCTGTTGACTCAGAGGAAACGACATGTCGGTCGGTCCTATTCTTATTATGGAGCGCGATTTGCTCAAGCGAGCATCGGACAAATCACTGGTTTTCGCCAGAAATTTCACTCTTTGTGCAAAGCTCGTTCACCCATCGCGTCGGAGCGTATCGCTCAATGGAAATGAGCCTTCCGTACGAGTTTTCCCTGTGGTTTGCGCTTTCTTTACGCCTTCACTATAATTCTCCACATTCCCTCCTCCCTCCACACGTGGCAAAGGGGTATGGCAATGAGCGGGATCGCGGGATTGGTGCGGTTTGACGGGCGGCGAAAAGATCAAGTCCGTCCGGTGAAAGTGACGAGAAATTTCATCAAACACGCGGAGGGCGCGGTGTTGATCGAGATGGGTGATACGAAAGTCATTTGCACCGCCTCGGTTGAAGAAAAAGTTCCGCCGTTTCTTAAGGGAAAGGGAACCGGGTGGGTCACGGCCGAATACGCGATGCTGCCCCGTGCGACCCATGATCGGTCTCCACGCGAGGCTGTCAAAGGAAAACAAGGGGGCAGAACCCTGGAAATTCAGCGGCTGGTGGGGCGCTCGCTACGCTCCGTCACCGATTTGTCTCAATTGGGTGAGCGATCGATCTGGATCGACTGCGACGTGATCCAGGCGGACGGAGGGACCAGGACGGCGTCGATCACCGGAGCGTTCATTGCGCTCGCCGATGCCTGCCTGGCGTTGAAGAAGAAGGATGCGATCAAGCGCCTGCCGCTGACCGATTACCTGGCGGCGGTGAGTGTCGGCAAAGTGGGTGGCGAGACGATGGTGGATCTGGCCTACACCGAGGACTCAATGGCCGAAGTGGACATGAATCTCGTGATGACGGGCCGTGGCCGATATGTCGAGATTCAGGGGACGGCCGAGCGCACTCCCTTCGCCAAGCAGGATATGGACGAATTCTTGGCGCTGGGCTGGCAGGCGATTCAGCGGCTCACCGCCATGCAGAAGGATTTGATTGGCGAGCTTGATTGACGTGCCGGCGCCGAAGGACATCGTGCTGGCGACGCGCAACCGGCACAAGGGAGCGGAAGTCGCTGCACTCTTGGATGGTTTGGGCATCACGATCAGGACATTGGACGAATTTCCTCACGCGCCGGAGGTCGTCGAAGACGGGGCGACCTGCGAGGCTAACGCCGTCAAAAAAGCGAAAGAGATCGCCGCCGCCACCGGTCTTCCGGCTGTGGCCGATGACACGGGTTTGGAAGTCGATGCGCTGGGAGGGCGTCCGGGCGTCTATGCCGCGCGGTATGCCGGCGAGCAGGCGACATACGAGGATAATTGCCGGAAGTTGATTCGTGAATTGTCCGGCGTGCCGCCCGCGAAACGGACCGCCCGCTTCATCACGGTGGCGGCGCTCGCATTCCCATCCGATGGGGTGCGCGTCGAGACCGGAGAATTGCGTGGTATGATCACGGAAGCGCCGGCCGGGTCGAAGGGATTTGGGTACGATCCGGTGTTCTTTGTGCCCGAATTGGGAAAGACGCTGGCGGAGTTATCCGCTGAAGAAAAAAACCGAGTCAGTCATCGGGCAAAAGCGTTTTTGAAGTTGCGAGCGATTATTCAGGAAAGCGGTCAACGGTCATGAGTCAATGGGTAGAGAGAGAAGCTGCAGTAGATTCTCTTCCTGTTCAACCAATGACGAATGACCATTGACGGGATTCCAACGTCGGGGCGTAGCGCAGCCCGGTAGCGCGCCTGCTTTGGGATCGGAGGTTCAAATCCTCTCGCCCCGACCACAGTGTGAACATACGATCGCCAGTCGAGAGGTTTGAAGACGGCGAGCGCCGACCGAATAGGGAGGAAGAGGCAATGATTGCCCGGCAGCGAGCCGGCCGGTCGGAAGGGCAGGCGTAGCCTGGACCTGGAGACCAAATCCTCTCGCCCCGACCACACCACACTTCCTGTGGGCCGCGTGCTATTCATGGGCTTATCGGTGTTGTTGCGCGCGGATAAACGCCACCAGTGCGGTAGTTCTTTATCATGGCTCGTTCCGCCGGCCCACCCGGCGAAGCCGCTCTTCTTTGTGCCGCCGGATAGACACCTGTAGTAATCTGCGCCCGTAGCTCAGTCGGATAGAGCATCAGCCTTCTAAGCTGAGGGTCGTTGGTTCGATTCCAACCGGGCGCGCCATCATGCTGGTCTGCAGCACCGGCAAATCGATTGCCATCTCTCCGGCTTGTAACATGCCATGTTACAAGTTATGCTAGGCTCATGATCGAGAAGATCAGGCATCGTGGCTTAAAGCGGCTCTATGAGGACGGTGACCGGAGCGGCCTACGCCCGGACGTTGCGGGAAAAGCGGAGCTCTACCTGTCGGTACTGGATACCGCACGAACTGTCCAGGAGCTCGATATCACCGGCTTTGGCTTGCACCGCCTGACCGGTGACCACAAGGGGTGGTTCAGTGTCTTCGTATCCCGCAATCACCGAATCATCTTCCGGTTTGAAGATGGAAAGGCCTTCGATGTGGATTTGGTGGACTATCATTAAAGGAGGGTCACAATGCCGATGAAACAACCGGCTCATCCGGGAGAACTGATTAGACATTCCATTGGGGCTTCGGGTCTCAGCCTGACTGATGCGGCCAAGCGCCTCGGCGTGACGCGCCAGACCCTCTCGCGGGTGATCAATGGCAGGACCTCGCTCTCGGTTGAGATGGCGGTTCGGGTCTCCAAGGCCTTTGGCTCGACTGTGGAGCACTGGATGCGTATGCAGCTGGCTTATGATCTGGCAGCTGTGGAGAAGACGGCGAAATCAATCAAGGTGAAGCGGTTCCCGGACGTCAAACAGCTTGCGGTGTAACGTGGGGGCTCTTCCCGAATTGTGACTTCTCCCTCCTGAACCGGTCTTTCTGAAGGAAGCGAGCCCTTCGGATAGTCCTTGCCAGCCCTGTGCCAAACCAAGCTCGCTTGTGCCGGCGGCTCACCCGGTATAGCCTTTCTTCGTTATGCCGCCGAATAGAAACCTTTAGTAATCTGCGCCCGTAGCTCAGTCGGATAGAGCATCAGCCTTCTAAGCTGAGGGTCGCGATTCCAACCGGGCGCGCCATCTATTCAACGGGCTGCACGCGGTGTCCTACCTCACTCGCTCCGTTAGTGACGGTTTCCCGGACCCCCCCCCGGATTGATCGCTGTTGCACATGGTCGGGGGAGCGGCGGGTATACTAAGATGGGCTCAAGGAGAAGTACGCGATGTCGACAGCTTCACAATCCAGTGCCGTGCTTGTGGCAATCCAGACCCCTCATGTCACCGCGGAGGAATTGGAAAGTTCTCTTCAAGAACTCACGCGTCTTGTGAAAACCCTCGGGTATCAGGTTGTCGGCCACGTCAGACAAAAGCGCAGTTCCAATAAATTCGCGACGGTTTTGGGTCGGGGGAAACTCACCGAATTGGCGCTGTGGACCGGTGGTTCGGGAACAGTCGCGGCTTCGTTTGAAAGACCGGCGCACAAAGCCGCTTTGAAGCCTGAGGCGGCGGCATCGGACGCGGCGGAGGAATCAGAGGAGGAAGAATCGGATGAAACGATCGAGACCTCACCCGGTGCCCGCCAGCAGGCGCAGATCGTCATCGTGGACTGTGATCTGTCGCCGTCACAATTGAAAAATCTGGAAAGTGCCGCCGGAGTCCCTGTGCTTGACCGTACCGGTGTCATCATTGAGATTTTCAGCCGGCATGCGCGAACACGGGCGGCCCGGCTCCAGGTGGAGCTGGCGAGGCTCAATTATCTTGCGCCGCGTGTGCGCGAAACCGGCGGCGGCAAAGAACGGCAAAGCGGAGGAATCGGAGGGAAAGGGGCGGGAGAGACGAGTCTTGAGCTCGATAAGCGCAGAATTCGCGATCGCATGAAAGAAGTACGAGCCGAATTGGCATCAATCGGAGACGAACATCACACGCGCCGGGCAAGGCGGGAAAACGAACTGACCGTCGCGCTCGTCGGGTACACGAATGCCGGTAAATCCTCGCTCATGCGGGCGATGACGGGCAGCGAGGTGCTCGTGGCCGACAAGCTGTTCGCCACACTCGATACCACCATCCGGCCTCTGTATCCTGAAACACGCCCGAAGGTGCTCATGACCGATACGGTCGGCTTTATCAAAAAGCTTCCGCATGACCTGGTGGCCTCGTTTAAGTCGACGCTTGAT
This sequence comes from Nitrospira sp., assembly GCA_015903945.1. Lineage (GTDB taxonomy): Bacteria > Nitrospirota > Nitrospiria > Nitrospirales > Nitrospiraceae > Nitrospira_D. The sequence continues at coordinate 5,087 of JABMDL010000066.1, forward strand.
GAAGCGGCCGGTGCCTCGCTGCTGCTGTTTGTCGTCGATGCCTCCGATCCGTCCTTTCGATCCCAGCTCGAGGTCACGCGGAAGGTCTTAGCCGAAGTTGGAGCCTCGGGTGTTCCCGGTCTCCTGGTGATGAATAAGCAGGATCGTCTCGGACCGGACGCGATCGCGTCATTGAAGGCGGAATATCCCGAGGCGGTGTTTCTTTGCACGAGAAGCAAGGAGGATGTGAACGCGTTGCGTGAACGCATCATGACGTACTTTGAGAGCGATATGCTCGATGAGGAATTGTGTATTCCCTTTACGGCTCAAGGAGTTCTCGCGGAGATCCGAGCCCGGATGCGTATCTTGTCCGAAGACTATACCGCCGAGGGGCTCACGATACGTGTGCGATCGACCCCTGAGAACCTTGCCTTGATCAAAAAGAAGCTCACGCGATGAGGCGGGCATCTCCATCCGAATTATGTTCTTTACCCGTGCTGCTGTCACATCCGGCCCATCCCATTTCGTCAGGTATGGCGCAAGTGAATCTTGAAGATGACGCGACGGCTTTTCTCCCGATCCGGCTGTCCGACCGCATTGCGCATGAGGTCCTGGCGCCCGCGTCCGTTCGCTGACGCCTTCTGCTGGAAACATTCGTAGGCCCAGGGCAGCCGCGCGCGAATGATTTCCAATCCTTTTGCCAACACGGCGAACGACCGATCCTGGCTCAATTTCAGATTGTGAATATCCTCCCCTTGGTCGTCGGTATAGCCTTCAATCACAAAGGACTCGACGTCATGGCCCTGCTGACCGCAGATCATGGTGGCGTAGTAGGGGATCGTGTCGGCCAGGAATGCCTCAGCCGGCGGCAACAGCGTGCTCTTGCCCAATTCGAAATTCAGAATGGCCGTTGGAATCACAACGCGCAGGACGTCGGGATCGACACTGCTCCGTTCAACCGTCAGGTGAGGCGGTTGCAGCGGCACCTCACGCACGGTCGTCTCACGACTCTCCGAACCAGCCGGCTTCGCATTCCCATCTTCGACTCTGGTGATATAGGCTGCCAGTAAGAGAATAAAGATCACTGCCAACGAGGTCATGAGGTCGGCAATTCCGCCAGCTAATAGAGACGATCCGTCGGACGTCTCGTGCTCAACGTTGGACTTCATTCGACTCCCGCCTTGTGGTGCCCGCCTCGGTTGAAACCGGGGATTCTCCATCTGCCGCCGGTCTTTCCCGGCTCAGAGTCCGATTGACTTCCAGCAACGTGATGCCCGCCATCAAGCCGGCGCATCAGCCGGTCAAGCATCCTGTCTGTTTCCGCTTGGGGGAACGGAGCAGTGCGGCGTTGTTGGTCAATGGAATGGGTGAGCTCTCGAATGGATTCCAGCAAAGGGTCCATCAAGGGTTTCAGTGCCCGCCGCACTTCAGCGCCGAGTTCAGAGGCCAGGTGCTCCGGTTTCAAGCGGCCCTGTGTGCTGCCCAGCGTCGCGAGGGATTGGGATATCGAGGTGAGAGCCGAAACAGTTGAGCCCAGACGCTGGTGCACCGCCTCGACCAGCTGATGCGCCGAGTCGTTCCGCAATGAACCACCGACCGAATGAGCTGGATTCTGAGAGGAATTCCGGTCGTTTACCTTCTGAGGAAACATCTCATCGAGGAGTGACACCAATCGGCGATGGTGGTTTGCAAGCCGGTACGATAACGACTTTTCCAGGATCATGAAGCTATTGGCACATGCCAGTCCGACGACGGAGGTGACGAATTTCCCGGCGAGGCCGTTAATGAGGCCTTGAATCCCTTCGATCTGCGATCCGTTCGCATGAAGCTTGCTGAGCCCGATCAAGATCGCTAGAAACGTGAACATCAAGCCCACGCCGGTCAGAAAGGAGGGCAGTTGCTGGTAGAACCGCACATTGAGGCGGGTCGCACAAAGCGCGGAAAAAGAAAAATGTTCCGTAGCGGATCGCTCGGTCGAGACGGTCGGCTCCATGAACCAGGCGGCTTGTTCCACCACCAACGTCTTGCGATAGGAGAGCCAGTCGCCTGCAAAGGTGGGCTCGGCCCGCATGACACGGTCCAGTTCCTGTAGATCGTCCAGATCACGCCGAGCGCCTTGTGGCTGAGCCTGTTGCTTCTGTTTCTTGGCCACGTGAGGGAGCAGGATCCATTCTTGGGAGGCTTGCCGACGCGCCGAAGCAAGGCGGGCAACAGTCGGGTGGAGGCGAGCAAAGGCTTGTTGAATCTGCCTGGTGCCCAGGACGAGACCAATGCTGTGCCACAGGCATAAGAGGAGGATCCCACCAGCGCCGAGCCAACTCAGCAGCGGGCTCTGAATGCCGCCGACCAAGGCCATGTCATGGCTCAGCAGGTTCCAACTTTCCCCCAGCCAGCCCCAGTTGCTCATATCCAATACCTCGGTGGAATCATGACAAGGAAGCGATCCGGGGTGCTCTAGCTCAACATCCGTGCCAAGAGGCCTGACTCGCATAAGAAGAATAGATTGAAGCGTTTATGAGTTGTGAAGCGGGCGAGGGAGGAAGCGTTTGCCGACCGGGTGAAACTTTCTGCCGAGTACAGGTCCGGTCCCGCCGGGCAGGCTGATAGAACTAGCACGTGCTTCTGTTGAAACGTATGCGAATGCTCCTCCCTTACGTGGAGAGGCCGTGGATCTATAGACATTGCATAGGAATGTCCCCTATAGTTTTCCCTCCGTCAGTCTTCCGAGAGCTTGAACGAGTATGTCTCGATTTCTTCGTCCGCGGTTCCTGATCGGCCTCGCTCTCGGACTGGTTGTCTTCTATGCGCTGGCCGGATTTCTCCTGCTGCCCTATCTCATTCAAACATACGGGGTTCCCGCTGCGGCGGAGCAACTCAAGCGTCCTGTCGTGCTACGCGAGGTGGCGTTCAATCCGTTCACCCTGTCCCTCAGGTTGAACGGGTTGGAGGTCCTGGAGACCAATCAGGTCCCGATCCTCGGTCTGGAAGAATTCGTCGTCAATCTACGAGCGACCACACTGTTTGGGCAGACACTGGGATTCGACGAGATCCGGTTCGTCATGCCGTTTGTGGCGGCCAAGGTGAGCCGTGAAGGGAAACTCAATCTATTGGCCTTGGTCCCTGCGTCGGATGAAACCGCGGCGCCGGCACAGCCGGAGACCGGTCAACCCAAGAAGATGATGCCGCTGGAAATCGGTCTGCTGGAGATCAGCAAAGGTATTATGGAGTACCGGGACGAATCCAAGCCACGGCCCGTTTCAATGGACATCGTGCCCATCGACATTAGCCTCAGAAATTTCAGCACCATGCAAGGGAGCGAAAACGCCTATGCGTTCACGGCCGAGATCGGCAAGGGAGAGGCGTTGGCCTGGGAAGGAACCGTCTCGTTAGAGCCGGTGGAATCGGACGGCAAGGTGAGTGTGTCCGGGGTGAAGCTCAAGACGCTCTATCAGGCCGTCCAGGACCGCTTTCAATTCGATATGCAGCAGGGCACGCTGGCACTGTCGGCGATCTATCACTTCGATTTGCGGGGACAGGCCCCTCGTGCCACGGTGAAAGACGGGAAGCTCTCCATTCATGATCTGGCGGTCGGAGAGCGGGGTCTTCCGGAGTCGCTGGTGACCATTCCCGTGGCCGATATCGAGGGGATCCAACTCGATCTGGAGAAACGTTCCGTGCGGGTTGAGAAGGTGCATACGGCCGAGGCCCGGTTCGACACCTGGCTGGACGCCGGCGGTGTGCTCAATCTTCAACCGCTCTTTGCGCCTGCCGGGAGCAGTGGCGCGACGGCGGCGGAGCCTGCACCGGCGTCCAAGGGGCCGGCGCCGACGCCGTGGGCGGTGGCCGTCGATTTGGTTGAGGTCAAAAACTATCGGGCCAAGTTCGAGGACCGCACGTTGACGACGCCAGCGGTGATGGAAGTCGATGCATTGGACGTCACGGTGAAGGATATCCAGATCCCGTTCACCAAACCGCTGCCCGTGGGCCTGTCCTTGAAGCTGAATCAGACCGGTCAGGTGGATGTGCGGGGACGGGTGGCGATCGAGCCGATGACGGCTGACTTGGATCTAACAATCGCACAGATCGCGATCAAACCCGTTCAACCGTATCTCGACCGATTTCTGAATGCTGAGGTGAGCGATGGCGCCATTGATCTCAACGGATCGGTTCAGTATGCCAAGGAGCACCCCAAAGGACCGATGCTTCGCTTTCAGGGCAATGTCGCCGTCAATCGGCTCAGGATCACCGATCGGAAAGAATTCGACGAAGTGGTGTCATGGAAAGCATTGGCGGTCAGCCGTCTGACATTGGAGGTCGAACCGACGGCGGTCAGGATCGGCGAGATTCTGTGGCAGGAGCCGGCCATCTACGCCGTCATAGAATCGGACGGCGCATTGAATTTGTCGAAACTGGCCGTGCCTCCACCGGCCGAGGGTACCGACAAGGAGCAGAAGGCAATCGAGGATTCAAAACCCACACCCGCACAGGCTCCGCCGACGGTGACGGTCGATCAAGTCAAGCTGGTCAAGGCGGCGGCGACTTTCCGAGATTTGTCCGTCGAGCCGCCGGTGAAAACCGGCATCACCGACTTCGGCGGTACGATCAAAGGGTTGTCGTCCAAACAGGTCAAGAAGGCGGATGTGGATTTAGCGGGCCGAATCGATAAGGCGGCGCCGTTGAAGATCGCCGGGAAGATCAATCCACTGAGCGAGGACGCCTTTACCGACCTCTCCATTACGTTGGGCGGCATGGACTTGACGCCGGCTGGTCCCTACAGCGGCAAGTATGCCGGGTATGGGTTATCGAAAGGCAAGTTGTCGCTTGACTTGAAGTACAAGGTCTCGCAGAAATTGCTCGAGGCGGAGAATATGGTGCAGGTTGATCAATTGACGTTCGGCCAAAAAGTCGACAGCCCGGATGCGACCTCGCTTCCTGTGCCCCTGCTGGTGGCGCTCCTCAAGGATCGCAAAGGACTGATCGAGATCGATATGCCTATTCGAGGCAACCTCGCCGATCCGGATTTCAAATACGGCAAGGTCGTCATTTCGACGTTGTTGAATCTGCTCGGCAAGGTCGTGGCATCGCCGTTTACGCTGCTGGGCAAACTTGCGCCGGGAGGCGGGAGCGGGGAGGATCTGCAATTTATCGAGTTTCAGCCGGGCAGCGCCTCCCTGACAGCCGAAGACATGAAGAAACTCGAGACACTTGAGCACGCGCTCGATGAGCGGGCCGGGTTGCGGCTGGAGATCAAAGGGACTGCCGATACCACGCTCGATGGGTTGGCCTTGCGCCAGCGCAAGTTGACCGATCGGCTTGCGACAAAAATGCGGCGAGAGAGGGGCAAGGCGGTTGCACCGGAGGACATCACCGCGGAGGAGGAGCAAGGGTTTGTGGAGGAACTCTTTGCCGAATGGCAAGCCAAACAGGCTACTTTAGGAGCGAAGACACCGGAGGGGGCCGATGCGAAACCTCCGACACCAGAGGAGATGAAGCAGCGAGTGCTCGCAGAAATTCCCATCACAGACCTCGACTTGGAATCGCTGGCGAGGGACCGAGGCGAAACGGTGCGCAACCGCCTGTTGGAAAGCGGGAAACTGACCAGCGAGAGGGTCTTTATGCTGGAAGCCGGCTCTGCCGAGCCAGGCTACGAGCTGGTGCGCACGCAGCTGGCGCTGGGAGCCGGATTGTGAAGCGTATCTTGTGAAGCGTGAAGCGCAGGAAGGAAACGAGTGCGTCACATCTTGTTTGCGAGATACGCTTCACGAACGACGAAGTACGTCAGGGCACCCGGTACCGCATCCTCGTGCCATGCAGCAGGGAGAGCTCAATCTCCGAGGCGCTCAACTCCCGTGGAAACAGCACACCGGAGATCTTGCAGGCGTTGATGCTGGCGCCGTCCATGTGCGCCTTGCTTAAGTCCACGCCCCGCAGATCGCTCTGCCGAAAATAGCAATCGCTGAAGTCCAGGCCGTCGGCGTCCAACCCCCGCAGATCGAGCCCTCGGAGATCGCAGCCGCGCAGATCGCATTTGTCGCCGGACGCTTTCTTGACATTGAATTCCTTGATGCAGCCTTCCCGCAGCATCCGGTACATGGGGTCGTTCGAGATATGGAGTTTGGTTCGCCCAGGATCGGCGTTGCCCATGGCCTGCCCCCAGTGAGATTCCTGTAGGCTCTATCGGCTCGCGCATGAGGAATCTTGAGTCGCAGAGTCGTGAATCGTATCTCGTGAAGCGTGAAGCGCAGGAAAGAAAGCGCGTATATCCCATCTTATTTGCAAGATACGCTTCACGAGCGACGAGATACGAGTAACGAGAAAGGCCTCTTGCGCTCGTCTCGAGCGGCGCAGTATCGTAGTTCGGTCAGTCTCGTGTGGTCGAATCACGGGATCATTTTTTACCGATAACAGGGAGGGTATCATGGCGATCAGGTTGGGCGACGACGCGCCGAATTTTACGGCGGACACGACGGAAGGTAGGATCAATTTTCACGAATGGCTCGGCACTAGTTGGGGCATCCTGTTTTCCCATCCGAAAGACTTCACGCCCGTCTGCACCACGGAGTTGGGGACGGTGGCCAAGATCATGCCGGAGTTGAAGAAGCGGGGAGTCAAAGTGATCGCGGTCAGCGTCGATCCGCTCGATTCGCACAAGGGCTGGATCAACGACATCAACGAAACACAGAAGACGACCATGAACTATCCCATCATCGCCGATCCGGACAAGAAGGTGGCCACGCTCTATGACATGATCCATCCGAACGCCATCGACAATATGACGGTGCGGTCGGTATTCATCATCGGGCCGGATAAAAAGGTGAAGCTCACCCTGACCTATCCCGCGTCGTGCGGGCGGAACTTCGACGAGCTGCTGCGCGTCGTCGATTCGCTCCAACTGACATCCAAATTCAAGGTAGCCACACCGGCCAATTGGAGGGACGGAGAGGACTGCATCATCACACCGGCGGTGAACGACGATGAAGCCAAGGCGCTGTTCCCGAAAGGCTTCAAGACCGTGAAGCCCTATCTCCGCTATACGCCGCAGCCGAACAGATAACCAGGTACCAGCACAGCGCGCGGCGGGAGCACCGTTGGGGGCTGCTCCCGCCTTGCTGTTTCGAGCCTGCCCTTGTCTTGTCCAATCGCGAGATTGGATGGAGCCACTCTGTCTGAAAAATAGTTAGCGGCTTGTATTTCGTTCCCCACTGCCATAGTGTAAGGAAATTTTAACGAGGTAAGGGGGTGCTGTCATGCCGACTTCAACGGTGACAAGTAAAGGCCAGACGACGATTCCAAAGGAAATCCGGGAGCATCTCCATTTGAAACCCGGAGATCGAGTGGAATTTGTAATGGATGAAGATGGCCGGGTCATGGTGCTGGCGGCTACCGTTGATGTTGCGGAGTTGGCTGGTATGTTGAAGCCTCCGGCAAAACCGGTCACCCTGGAGGAAATGGCGCAGGCCGTTCGGAAACGAGGAGGCCGCCGGTGATCGGCCTGGATACGAACGTGCTGGTTCGGTACTTGGTCAGGGATAACCCGGATCAAGCGCGGATCGCCGCGGAGGTGATCGCCAGAGACTGTACGCGCGAGAGCCCCGCGTTCATCAATCGCATCGTGCTCTGCGAGCTGGTCTGGGTGCTGGAGAGTGCGTATGGATATTCCAAAGAGACGATCGCCGGAGTCTTGGAGAAGGTCTTCAGAACCGCGCAATTCCAAGTCGAGGATGTGCAGACGGCCTGGACCGCCTTTCGTATGTACCAAAAGGGCAGGGCAGACTTTTCAGATTGTCTGTTGGGAACTGGTAACCGAGAGCGTGGCTGTGAGCGCACGGTCACATTCGATCGGGACGCCGGGAAGCTGGCAGAGTTTCATCTGTTGTGAGAATAGGGATTTTCGCAAGGCGGGAGCCATGCATCGCGGCTCCCGCCGAGGTGAATGTGAGAAGTGTCGGCATACGTAGAAGATCGAATGGGCGTCGAGGTGACTCTGAAAAAGTCTTTGCACGTCACGGCATGACTATTGAATAAGTTTCTCGCTCCGCCGAGTACTACCCGCTGCCAAAAATTGTTCTTGAAGTAATCGTCAAATTTGGGCATACTCCGCCCCGTTTTCATCTTCACGAGATTGCTATCGAATTCGAGGGTTTCGTAGTAGAAGAAGAGTCTGTTGTTTCTATCACTTCATTTCACAAGGGAGGCTGCCATAATGAAGGTAGAAAAAAGCAGGTGGTGGAGGAAGTTTTTAGTTGCCGGGGCCCTCGCGGCACTGGTGGCTGGGACTGGGTCCACGCTGCCGAGTGCGTACGCCGGAGGGACGATCAAGGCTGATGAGGATAAGTGGATCTCGGTCGGGGTATCCGGACTAGCTTCAGTGCGGTAGAAGCTTCATCTCCATCCGGGCATTACACCAACGAGTTCAATATTGACAACGCTCGTATCTATATCAACGGCAAGATCCACAAGTACGTCGGGTTCGAGTTCAATACCGATTGTTTCCAGTGCTCTTTCAAGGATGCTACGGGTACTAGGGGAAACAACTCGTCGATCGGCTTGCTGGATGCGATCGGAAAGTTCGAGTTCAATGAAATGTTCAACCTCTGGGTTGGCCGTATGTTGCTTCCCAGCGAGCGAGGTGAGTTGAACGGTCCGTTCTACCATGCCACCTACGATGGATTCAGGACCCCGTTTTTCCCAGCAGATTTCAGTGGGAACTTCAACGGCGGTTCTGGTCTCTATGGTCGTGACAATGCGGCCACATTCTGGGGAAAATTTCATCCGTTTGGGACACACCTGTTGTACGCTGTCGCTGTGTCTCAAGGATTGCGTACTGGCAGTCCTAGCATCAACGGCGGGAATAGTTTGATGTACACAGGGCGCTTGCAGTGGAACCTGTTGAACGATGAAAAGAATCCAGGTTATTACACAGCCGGTACCTACTATGGCACGGCTGGAGACATCCTGGCGATCGCCGGGAGTGTGCAGCATCAGAAGGATGGGGCCGGGACAGGGCTTGGTGGGGGAACCAATAGCGACTTCACCGGTCTGTCCGTGGACCTGCTGTTTGAAAAGGTCCTTCCAAACAACATGGGCGTATTCACATTCAACGGTGAATTCAAGCGGTTCTTCGCGAATTATGGACAGCCCACGGCAAATCTTGGTCCTAGTGGTACCTGCTTCTGCGTCTTCAACGGCCATTCCTGGACCGTCTATGCGTTGTATCTGATCCCGCAGGAAATTGGCATCGGCCGGTTCCAGCCCTATGTACGGTTCACCAGCATAGATCCGCGCTATGGCAATGACCGGGTTGAGTGGGAGCCGGGCATCAACTATGTCATTTCCGGCCACAATGCCAGGATCTCGGCGTTCTACCGGTATGGCGATCTCATGACCTATGGTCCTGGAGGTGGCACCGGTGGATCGGGCAACTACCTTAATGGTAACGGTATTAATGGTGCTTTGGGCCAACAGAAAGTGGATTCATTCCACGTTGCGTTGCAGCTGCAGTACTAAGTCAGTCAGTGTGAGCTGACAGCCGTCAGCTTGAAGAGAGGCCGAATCCCGGCAACGGGGTTCGGCCTTTCTGTTTGTTTCACCTGTGTGGCGTTGTTCATGAATAGAAGTGTGTGGAATCACCACTGCTTATGGCG
>JABMDL010000107.1 GCA_015903945.1 Nitrospira sp.
CCTCTTGAGCGCCTTTTCCATTTGGCCACGCAACTTGTCCCTTAACTCGTGGAGCGACGCGTATGGTCCGCAGTCCTTGGCGAACTCATCGTCAAGGGTAGGGAGCTTTTTCTGTTTAACTCCCTTTATAACGAGGTGGAAGCTGACAGCTTTTCCCGCGACCCGTTGATCCGGATGGCTCACCGGATAGGTCTGAGGAATTTCTACCATATCCCCGGCCTGTCTTCCGATCAGATGAGTGTCGATTTCAATCCCCAGCAAAGCGGCTTTTGATCCCACTTTATGGAGCTGGCCTTCCTTCTTTGTACCTTCGAGAGGAGCACCATCCAGAAATCCTTCGAGATCGACGATGGCATAATCCCCTTCGGATAAAACCGTACCAGCTTGAGCCTCGTCCAGGCGAGCCTGTTGTTCACGCAATACTTCCAGAGCACGGTCTATCTGTTCCTCTGCAACCGTGCGCTTGTCGGCCTGGAGCGAAATGGGACTGGGGGACTTATAGTCGCGAAGTTCGATCGTCGGTTTGATTTCGACGGTCGCCGTGAACGTAAACGGGGCGTCTTTTTTGATTTTGACCCGATCCAGAGGGGGAATATCTACCACTACTGGACTGATCCCGGCCTGTTTGATGGCCCGACCATAGAAATCCGGCACGAGCTTTCGAATGACATCTTCTTCGACTGTTTTCGCATAACGCTTTTCTAAAATAGCCAAGGGGGCTTTCCCTGGTCGAAACCCTGGAATCTGAACCTGACGGTTGAGTTCCAAATATGCTCGTGAAAATTGTTGTGTCACCTCATCGGCCGGCACCTCGATTTTCAAGGCGCGTTTCATCGGTCCTAACTCGGTCACTTCCATCTTCATCGTCGAAATGAGACTCCCTACTCCAAAGGGTTCGTCGTAGTGGTGCGAGAGGGGGGACTTGAACCCCCACGGTTGCCCACGAGATCCTAAGTCTCGCGCGTCTGCCAGTTCCGCCACTCTCGCATGGTAGAGGATGCCGCGGAGCTGCCACTCTATCCCTAACTAACGTAGAGTGGCTGAGACTGCAAAAACACGCGATGCCGTATAGCGTTGTACCGTTGGACACCTGTAATGTCAACCCATACGACCGCGGGTGCCCTATTCCTAGTATGAATGGTCCAGCCTGGCTATTTGCTGATCTCGTCTATCCCCATTACTCACCAAAAACTTCACCCATACATTCACTGTGGTACACCTCAAGGCGACTTTCCTCCTACGGGAATTGCCGCCTAATTCCGAATAGCATCGACGAGGCCCCTAATCTCCGGTTAAGTAGGGCTGAGCGCCAGGATGTTGCTGCGTGCCAGGGCCAAGAGGGTCTGGTGGACCGGTGTCATCAGCCGTAACAGCGTGCGTCGAGCATGATAAATAACCTTCCCGACCGTGTTGAACACCAGGAACCGCAACCGCTTCGGCCGCGCATCGGACAAATCTCCGGGTAAGGCGAGACGCTTCAACGCGCTGAGCAGATTGTAGGTCAGGATGTTGAGCCGGAACCAGGCGGCGTTGGCGCCAAACTTCCCACTCGGCAGGGCAGCGGCCGCCAACTCATTCTTGAGCACGTGATGCGTGTGTTCCACCGTCCCCGCCTTCTCCCGGTGCCAGCGAATCAGCGTGAGGCCCTCCCCCTCCCGGTTCGTCACGATCGCGAAATGCTTCACCGTGCTGCCATCCGCAAACAACTCCCCTTGGCGCGGACGGACACGGATGGCCAGATAGCGGCGGACACAGGGTCGATCTTTCCGATGGTCGCCGTCCTCGGGCACATACGGCACATCGGCCCACTCGCGGATCGCATCGGGCTCTTCACGCTCCAGCTGCCAGGCGCACTCCGGCAGCCGCCCGATCTCCGCCCGCAACGGCGGGCTCATGTCCGCACTGATCGCATAGCCGATCTTGCGTGTGGGAGCCTCACACCACGCCAGCACCTCCTGTTCATACAGGGCGCTGTCGCCCCGGACGAAGATCTGCGTGATCCCGGACGGCAAGGCCGCGACGGCCCGTTCCAGAACGCGCACGTTGCCGCACCCCGCCGGGACGTTCCCATCCCGAAATTCATCGTGAACGATCAGGTCCTGCTCAGCCCAGACGACGATGACGGGTTGATAGCCGCGCGGCCCCTCATACGTCACCGCCGCGGTGCGCTTGTGTGTTTCCAGAATGGTTGCATCCACATCCAGCGTGGCGGTGGGCTGCGGCGCCGGCTGCTGCACGGCTGCCAGTACACGCCGGTTCGCGGCTCCTACGCCCGCCAGGGGCGCGGACTCCTCGGGCACAGCCGTCTTCTCGCCAGCGCGCCACAACAAGGGCTCCTCCACATGAAAGGTCTCCAAGAAATCCCGTACCGTCGTGGCCGCAGGCAGCTCGTAGCCCAGCAACGTCGCCAAGGCGACATCCGCACGCAGTGCCTTGAGGTCCTGGCAGCGGTCCCCGCCCGCCGTCCACAACGCGCTCAGCGTCTCCACCAACTGGGCTGGCGACAACCCCCGCTGGCGCTGTTTGATGCGGACCTGG
>JABMDL010000030.1 GCA_015903945.1 Nitrospira sp.
GGTTCATGACCACGACGATCCGAGCCGGCCGTGTGCGCGTGCAGGGTGTCCGCGACGGAGCGGGGATCGGTGACCGGCTGTTGGCATGAAAAGTTTCGACAGATGTAGAGCGCGGGTTTGCCGCCAACCGGCTGTTTGCCCGCCAGGAGAGGCAGCGATGACGGCGTCTTCGGATGGCCGGTGGCCACGATGCGGTTTGGCAGATACTGCTCCGCAACGGCATGGCGAAGCGCGCGGAGTTCGTCGGCCTCGCCGACGAATGCCAATTCGACCGGCCCTTCGGTCAGGAAATCGACCAGGGCCAAGCTTTTAGCGAAGGCCCGTGGATAGCGGGCAATCTGTCGTCCGTAAGCCCGCACGGCACCCACGGCTGCGTCACGCCAGTCCTGCCGGTCAAAATGAAATGAGAGCCTGGCCAAAGCCGAAGCGGCCACGGCATTGGCGCTGGGAACGGCTCCATCGGTGCCTTCGCGGGCTCGGAGAATGAGCGACTCGTGGCCCTCGGCCGTGGTGAAAAATCCGCCCTGCTCGCGATCGAGAAAATCCGTGATCAGAAAGCCGGCGAGTCGCGCTGCTGCGTGGAGATATCGTTCATCGGCGCCCGCCTCGTACACATCCAACAATCCTTCGGCCAGGTACGCATAGTCCTCGAGATAGGCGTTGAGATGGGCGCGGCCGGTTCGCGAGGTGCGCAGCAAGCGGCCGTCCGGCCCGGCATGAACCGTGAGCAAGAAATCTGCTGTCCGTTGAGCCTGCAGTCGGTAGCGGTCTTCACCGAAGACTCTGGCCGCTTCAGCCATGGCTGAGAGCATCATGCCGTTCCAGGATGTGATCACTTTGTCGTCGAGTGCAGGGGGGATACGTTCCTGCCGGACTCGATAGAGGACCGGCTTCGCGCGCGCGGCCGACTCCAGCAATTCATCGACCGTGAGATCGAGCCGCCTGGCCACGTCTTCGATGGGCCGCAGGCGATTCGGGATATTGGTGTGTTCCCAGTTGCCCGCCTCGGTAATGTCATAGAGCTCGCAGAACCGCCGGGCCTCCTCCTCATTCTTCAACGCCGCCCGCACCTCGGCGGGCGTCCAGACAAAGTATTTTCCTTCGACGCCTTCCGAGTCCGCGTCCGTGGCCGAATAAAACCCGCCGTCCGGCCCCGTCATTTCCCGGATGACATACGCGATGACTTCACCGGCGACGTGCCGGTAGAGCGGCTTCTTGGTGACCTGATAGGCTTCGACATAGACGCGGGCCAGCAGCGCATTGTCATAGAGCATCTTCTCGAAATGCGGCACGAGCCAGCGCGCATCGGTGGAATAGCGGGCGAACCCTCCGCCGATATGATCGTAGATGCCGCCCGCCGCCATCATATCAAGTGTCTTCGTGACCATCGTGAGCGTCTGGGCGTCGCCCGACCGCCGGTGGCAACGAAGCAGCAGTGACAATCCCGCTGCCGGTGGAAACTTCGGTGCCGTGCCGAAGCCGCCGTGGGTCTTGTCAAAATCGTCCTTGAATTGGGTCACCGCGTCATCGAGGGCCGTGTCGCTCACGGACATGGGGGAGGCGATACGGCCCGCGCCCTTCAGCCGTGCCGTCATGTCCTGCGCTTGGGCCTGGATACCCGCCTGGTTGTTTTTCCAAACATCGGCGATTTTCTTCAGCAGCGAGCCGAACCCCGGCCGTCCCCACCGATCTTCGGGAGGAAAGTAGGTACCGGCGAAGAAGGGCTCCTGATCCGGTGTCAAAAACACGGTCATGGGCCAGCCGCCCTGGCCGTGATTCATGGCCACCGTGGCCTGCATATAGATTTCGTCCAAGTCCGGCCGTTCTTCCCGATCGACCTTGATGCAGACGAACTCGCGATTCATGATGCCGGCGATCTCCACATTCTCGAACGACTCGCGCTCCATAACATGACACCAGTGGCAGGAAGAATAGCCGATCGAGAGTAAAATGGGGCGGTTGTGCTCTTTGGCGGCGCGCAACGCGTCCGGCCCCCAGGGATACCAGTCGACGGGGTTGTAGGCATGCTGAAGGAGGTAGGGACTGGTTTCGTGAATAAGCCGGTTTGGAGAGTTCGTGTGGGCCGCCGACGACATAGGAGGCACCCTAGCATCGTGGCGTGAACAGCGTCAACGGAGGCTGGCCGCTGGTCGCTCGTATCTCGTGAAGCGTGAAGCGCAGGACGGAAAGAGTGTGTGGTTCATCTTTGTTTGGGCGATACGAGATACGCTTCACGAACAACGCGTCTGTGGTAATCTTGGTCATAGGAGGGAACGGCGGCACGAATGAATGAGATCGGTCCCTATTCCAACTATCGCCTGACCGTTCGATTGGAGTTGGCGAACAAGCCTGGCGTCTTCGCCCGTGTGGCGGCGCTGTTAGCGGAGGAACAGGCCAATTTAGGCGCCGTCGATATTGTGTCCGCGACGAAAACACGAATGGTGCGCGACGTCACCTTCGACGCTCAAAGCGAAGCGCACGGCGAGCGCGTGCTCGCGCAGCTGGCCGCCTTGCCCGATGTCACCGTGATCTCGGCCTCCGATCGTATTTTCCTGCTGCATCTCGGCGGGAAGATTCGGGTGGAGGGGAAGATTGCGATCAGTACGCGGAATGTCCTCTCGATGGTCTACACGCCCGGTGTCGGCCGTGTCGCCCAAGCCATCGCGCAGGACAAGTCCAAAGCCTACGCCTTCACGACCAAGTGCAACAGCGTGGCAATCGTCACGGACGGGTCTGCAGTGTTGGGACTCGGGAATCTCGGCCCCGAAGCGGCGCTGCCCGTGATGGAGGGTAAGGCCATGCTTTTCAAGGAATTGGCCGGCATCGATGCCTGGCCGATATGCCTCAACACACAAGATCCGGATGAGATCGTGCGGATCGTAGAGGGGATTGCGCCAGGCTTCGGCGGCATCAACTTGGAAGATATCGGTGCGCCTCGGTGCTTCGAGATCGAGCGGAGGCTGAAACAGTCGCTCGACATTCCCGTCATGCATGACGATCAACACGGGACCGCGGTCGTCATTCTGGCTGCTCTCACCAATGCGCTGCGAGTGGTTGGGAAACGGCTGGAGGAGGTCCGCGTCGTCGTCAACGGACTTGGCGCGGCGGGGACAGCCTGTTGCCGCATGCTGTTGGCGGCCGGCGTGTCGCATCTGCTGGGGTGCGACAAGGAAGGCATCATCTTGTACGGTGAGGCGGAGCAGTTACGCGCCTGCCGGACCGATCTGGCTGCGTGCCTGACTCGTGATCGGCCGAGAGGGACCTTGCGTGACGCGCTGAAGGGTGCCGATGTCTTCATCGGGCTGTCGGTTGGGAATATTCTGGCCGCCGACGATCTGGACGCGATGGCGACGGATCGGATTGTCTTTGCGATGGCAAATCCGGACCCGGAAGTGCCGCGGGAATTGGCGGTGTCGCATTGCCGGATCCTGGCCACCGGTCGCTCGGATTACCCCAATCAGATCAACAATGCCCTCGCATTTCCAGGCATCTTCCGCGGGGCGCTCGACGTGCAAGCGCGTGAGATCAACGAGGCCATGAAACTGGCAGCGGCCCAGGCCATCGCCAGCACCATTCCTGACGGTGCGGTGAGTGAAGACTACATCGTCCCCAGCCTGTTCGATAAAACAGTCGTTCCGAACGTCGCTCTGGCTGTTGCTGCTGCCGCCCGCGAGACCGGCGTGGCGAGAAGACGAGTCAAAATGACCGATCAGCCGGTCCAAGAGTGACGTTCGTCGCTATCAACAGGGTCCGGAAACCTTGTCGTCCTCTAGCCTGAAGCCCTTCTGACTGCAAATCGTACTATGCTAGAATAACCCTTTCTTACACGCGGGATGGGCCATGCCGTTTTCAACCAGCAAGTACATCAAGTTCCGCCAAGGCATGCAGAAGCGCATCGAGTCGTTGCGCTCAAAGACAGACGATAGCCTGGACGTTGCCGTCGATACGATGATGGAAGAGCGGGTGGACGGATTTTTTCGGGTCGAGCAAGGACTCGAAGAAATCATCAGATCGCTCATCGAGATTGAAGAGGAGCTGGAGTTGATTCGCGATTTGTCCGGCGCGATGCGCCTCGAATCCCGATTGGAGTTTGTCGAAGACCGATGGGACGAGTTCGACAGCGAAATCCGGGAACGGCCGCGCCGGCGACGCAGAAAAATCAATCTCGCCGATATGCTGAAAGCCGCAAGCGGCGGAAGCGGCGCCCTCTCGGACAATCCACACGGAGTCAACAACGCGCTGGACGCGTATGCGGTCATGGGGGTGGAGTTCGGCAGTTCTCTCTCCGAGGTGACCGCTGCCTTTCGGATCAAGGCCAAGCAGCTGCACCCCGACGCCAATAACGGCGACCGCAGTTCCGAGCCGGAACTGCGTCGCATGTTGGAGGCCTATCAATTTCTCAAAGAGTATCTGAGCTTGAGCAATACCGAGCCGATGCGCCCGCCGGATCGGCCCTACAGCCCGGCGGAGTAACCCAGCTGTGATGACGCGACCGCACTACATTACCAGCCGTCAGGCACTGCATGAGTTCTGCTTGGAGCTGAAAGACAGCCCGCGTCTGGCGCTCGACACTGAGTTTGTCGGCGAAGACAGTTTTGTGCCGAGGCTTGAACTGATTCAGATCGCGACGGATTCGACGGCCGCCGTCATTGATTTTCCCGCCGTGTTGGATGGAGGGTCACTGGAGCCGCTGTGGGACATTGTGTGTAATCCGGCGGTGCAGAAAGTCGTGCATGCCGGGCGGCAGGATCTGGATCTCTTTGCGGTGCATGCCGGTCGAATTCCCAAACCGTTTTTCGATACGCAGATTGCCGCTGCGATGGTGGGGTACGGTCCACAAGTGGCCTACGCCAGCTTGGTTCAACGGGTGCATGGGAAGCAATTGGACAAGGCGCATACGTTCACGAATTGGAGTGCCAGGCCGCTGTCTCCTGATCAATTGTCGTATGCGCTTGAGGATGTGACCTTTCTCCTTGCGATCCACGACCATCTCCAGGCGCGCCTTTCCGAATTCGGCCGGCTGGAGTGGATTGGGGAAGAGTTTGCCCGTTTGGAAGACGCCGTCGGTGAAACACGCGGGGAGCCACAGGAACGGTATCAGCGAGTGCGGGGGTGGGATCAGCTCAAACCGAAATCGCTGGCCGTCCTTCGAGCATTGGCTGCCTGGCGTGAAGGAGAAGCCAAACGGCGGAACGTCCCACGGGGCCGGGTTCTGCGGGACGAGGTGCTGCTCCAATTGGCCCGGCATCCCCCGCGCAGCGTGCAGGAACTCCGTTCCGTCCGGGGTGTGCACGGATCGGAGGTCGATCGTAACGGCGAGGCGCTCGTGGGCACGATCCATCATGCGCTCGCGCTTCCGCCATCTGCCTGGCCGTCGGTTCCCAAAGAACGGAAGCCCGAGCCGGAGTTCACCGGTCTCGTCGAATTGCTGCAGGCGGTGCTCAAGGCGCGTGCCTTTGAGCACGATATTGCCCCCACCCTGTTGGCCACGACGTCGGATCTCCAGGCATTGGTCGATGCCAAGACAGGCCGAGGATCCTTAGAGCTTCCGCTTCTGAGCGGCTGGCGACGGGTTTTCGTGGGCCAGCTGTTGTTGGACGTCCTCGATGGCAAACTGGCCGTGTCGGTTGATCCCAAGACCGGGGCCATTGCCTGCGCGTCCCCCTCAGTCTCCTGATCCTTTACGACCGTTTCCTTCTTGTCGCTGTCCAAAAGGGGACGGACGCAAGTGTCATTCTTTGTCATCTCGTGAAGGCGTATCTAATCCCTTGAGAATGTGTGAAGTTTCTCCCCGTGGTATCGTGACGGTGCCCGTGAAGATTGGTACGGTTCTCGCTTTTGCCAACCTGGAATCTGATGGTGGGGTAGGCGTCGGTTCCCTATGTCTTCACTCAAAAAATCGCTGTTCGACTTCCTGGTCCCCGGGGGACTCATTTTTCTTGCTGCCATGGCATTGTTGCGTCCTCACGGGCTACCGCCGTGGGTGCAGGGGCCGGTCCATGCGTTTCCATTCGTCGTACTGGCTTTCGGATTATTCTTCGGCTGGTATCTCTCCAGCAGCCGGTTGATCCTGTCGTTAATCGTCTTGAGCGTAGCCGACCGCGGACTGGCCCTCCTCCCACCGGCAGATCAGTCTGGGGAATCCGCCCATCATGTGATGTTCTCCGCCCTCGCCCTGCTGTTGCCACTGAATCTCATGGCACTCTCCCTCATTAAGGAAGAGGCCATGTCATCCTGGCGTGGAGCCGTGCGGTTGCCGTTAGTTCTGATCCAGCCGGTCCTGGTGCTGTGGTTGGCTCAGCCGGGGCAGGCCTGGATCGCACATTCGTTACAACAGCCGCTTCTGCCGGTCTTGAACACCAGTTGGACGGCGCTTCCTCAACTGGCGCTCTTGGCATTCTCGGGCGCCGTATGCTTGATCGGGATCCGATTCTCCCTGGACAGAAATCCGCTCGACAGCGGCATCTTCTGGACCGTGATCGCCTCGTTCGTCGCCGTGCAAGGATTTCACCACGGCTGGATGCCGACCAATTTCTTCTCGGCGGCCGGATTGATACTCTTCGTGACGCTGCTGCAGGCCTCTCATCAGGAAATCTACCGGGACGAGTTGACGGGCGTTCCGGGGAAGGTCGCCTACGACCAAGCGGTCGCCGGTCTTGGGAACAAGTATGTGTTGGCCGTCGTCGGGATCGACCAGCTCAAACAATACGGAAATCAGCACGGGAAATCGGTGAGCGAGCAGATATTGCGGCTGATCGCGCCGAAGATCATGGCTGCGGCCGGTATAGGAAAGGTCCACCGATTGGCTGGCGAGGAGTTCACCGTGCTGTTTCCAAAGAAATCAGCAACGGAGACGTTGGTTGATCTGGGAGCGATCCGCAAGATGGTGGAAGAGACCCAACTCTATCTCCGGGGGCGCGACAGGGTGTGGGAAGGGGGAGGCGCGGCCAGGGCAAAATCCCGTGATGTGGCCTTACCGGCGACCGTGAGCATCGGTGTGGCGGAATCGGGAGGGGCCCGGTCGTCACTTGCGTTGGTCACGAAAGCCGCGTACCGGGCGCTGTATGAAGCGAAAGGGGAAGGGGGAAATCGTGTGAAACGGGGCGCGGTGTCAGCCGATGCCCCCAAAGTCTCGTCCGACGCTACAGGGCGGATCGTGGCGTACAGTGAGTTCGAGCCGTGATCGTGCCGTTACAGCAATTTCTTGATCGACTCCGCCGGCCTGGCCAGCATCGCCTGCGCGCCCTTTTCCACGAGCGGCCGTTGAATGAGATCCGGATATTTGACCATCAACTCGATCAGTTCATCATCCGAGGGCGTTGATTTCGCCAGGCCCAGCTCTTTGTAGATGTCTTCCTTCGTCCGCAACACGTCTTTCGGCGCCAATCCGGCCTTCTTCAAGAGGCTCTTGAGCTGCCCTGTGGTGAAGGGCTGCTCATAATAGTTGATCGCGGTAAACGGCCTGCCGCTCTCCTTCAAGAGTTGGACCGCCTCGCGGCAAGTGCTGCACGTCGGTTTTTGATAGATCGTGATGTCCGCCATGGGAACTCCTTTGATGAAGAAGGTTGTCTTGACGCGATTTTTCACGTCGTGATAGATCGATGCAACACTGTGCCGAGCATCGAACGAGGATCGAACAATGCCGTGGGCTGGAACCAGTTCATCAGGTCACTACGCCTGTGCCACCGCCTCCCAACATACGCTGAAAGATCTCCGCATCAAACGCAAGGGCCAGCCAGTGTTCGTACTCGGCCACCTGCTCCATCGTAAAGGGCACGAGGCGGCATTCGAAGTGTTCAACGATCGGATCGCGCTCGTCAAGTTCGATGACGGCGGAACTGCCGGCTATGATCCGATTGAGCTCCTGCTCCCCACCGAGATTGATGACAAGGGCGTCGCCTATTTTGAAATCCGCCGCTGCAGCGCCTGCGAGATCCTGTTTCCTCTGACGCAGGAAGAAGCCGATGCGGAGCAGGAGCCGACGTGCTGTCCGGAGTGTCGTCACTAGTCTACATACGGAGCAAACTCCAGCGCCTTTTTCAACAGGCAATCGCCGGCAAAGCCCTGCAGTGCCATCGGCAGCATGGCGCCTTCGATGACCCGCACAGAGGAGACACGAAACCCCTCCTGGACCAGTCGCCCCTCCAGCTTCATCGCGTGACAAATCTCCAGTTTCTTCCAACTCAGGTTGGACAGGATGTGGTCGGGTGCCAGTAGTTTCATATCCGACACCGCCCCCTCAATCGCCACCTTTGCCACGATGCGTGTTTTGTCTTTGGGCTGCTCGCTCACCACGGCGAATGCCACCACATCGTCTTCGGCGCGGGAGGAATTCGGCCCTGTCACCCACAGGAGCGATGCCAGGAGGCAGCCTATGGCGATGATTGTCCGCATGAGGCACCGACGAGGGACCGAAATATGTGCCGAAGCATGTAGTCTCCGTCTCATCACCGCAAGCCCGTATTATTTATGACAGTTCGTCGCGAAATCGCCAAGCCGCGTCGTGAGACCGGCGCGTGGAGCCCGGAGGACCTGAGGCGTACTCGTGCAGTACGTCGAGGGTCCGAGGGGCGAATCCGCCGCCCGTCGCAACAGCGCATCGGCGATTGCAGCAGAAGTGTTCATGAATAATGCGGGCCAGTGCAGTATGCCAAGTGCCCAGGCCCATTTCAAGGACGGTGCAGCGATTTGAGTTCATTCGTGGTAGGGTAAGCCAAAGACGCTCCATCCATCCTCAAACGTTTGCGAGGTGCGACCATGCCCCATGATTTTATGCCCGGACTTGCCGGTGTTCCCGCCGCGACCTCTTCGATCAGCGACGTGGATGGACAGCGAGGGGTGTTGGAGTATCGCGGTATCAGGGTCGAGGAGCTCTGCGCGAAGTCGTCGTATCTCGAAACGGCGTATCTGTTGCTCTTCGGGCACTTGCCGACGCCGAGCGAGTTGCAGCGATGGACGAACGACGTCACGCATCATCGGCGCATCAAATTCCGCATCATCGACTTGATGAAATGTCTGCCGGAACAGGGGCATCCCATGGACGCGCTGCAAGCAGCGGTGGCGGCGTTGGGCATGTTCTATCCCGGCCGAAACGTGAAAGATATCGAGAATAACTATTGGAGCGCTGTGCGCCTGGTCGCGAAGCTGCCCACCATTGTGGCAGCGTGGGCCAGGCTTCGGCATGGCGATGCGCCGATTTCCCCCCGGGACGACCTGGGATTCAGCGAGAACTTTTTCTACATGCTCACCGAGTCGGTGGCCCATCCGTTGTGGTCGGAGATTTTCGACGATTGCCTCATTCTCCATGCCGAGCATACGATGAACGCCTCGACGTTTACAGGGCTGGTGACGGCCTCGACGCTGGCCGATCCCTATACGGTCGTCGCCTCGTCCATCGGAGCGCTCAAAGGACCCCTGCACGGGGGCGCGAACGAAGAAGTGGTCGTGATGCTCAAGGACATCGGCACAGCAGGCAAGGCGCGATCGTATGTCGAAGGCTCTTTGAGCAACAAGAAGAAGCTCATGGGATTCGGGCATCGCGTGTACAAGGTGAAAGATCCCCGCGCCACCGTGCTCCAAGGTCTCTGTCAGAGCCTGTTCAAAGAATGCGGGAGTTCGCCGCTCTATGAAGTGGCCCTGGAGGTCGAACGAGCGGCAGGGGAGTTACTCAAGGGGAAGGGCATCTACCCCAATGTCGATTTCTATTCGGGCATCATCTACGACAAGATGGGTATCGAGATCGATCTCTTTACGCCGCTCTTCGCCATGTCACGGGTGTCCGGCTGGTTGGCCCATTGGCTGGAGCAGTTGCGGGAAAACAAACTGTTCCGTCCGGATCAAATCTATTCCGGTGAGCACAACCGGCCCTATGTACCGATCGATCGGCGGTAAACGCACCGCCTTGTTCCACCGCACTTCTTCCGACGCCCCTTGACTCCTCGTGTGTCGGGTTTATCTTCCTCCAGACAGTGCGACGCGGCGCAGCACGAGGAACAAACAAGCGACAAACTAGTGAGAAGGAGGTCAACTATGACACTCGTACGATGGGATCCGTTTCGTGAGCTGGAAGACATGTCCGACCGGTTAAATCGCGTATTTACCCGTCCTGCCTTGCGAACGTCAGGGGGCAAGGAGCATCTGACAGTCGCCGACTGGGTTCCGACCGTCGATATTAGCGAAAACGAGGGGGAGTATCTCATCAAGGCGGAATTGCCCGAGGTGAAGAAGGAAGATGTGAAAGTCACGGTTGAGGACGGTGTGCTGACCCTCCAGGGGGAGCGACGGCAGGAGAAAGAGGAGAAGGGCAAGAAGTACCACCGCGTCGAACGGTCCTACGGCAGCTTTGTGAGGAGCTTCACGTTACCGGAGTCGGTGGATGAAAGCGGGGTCAAGGCCGAGTATAAAGACGGCGTCTTGAACCTGCACCTCCCGAAGACCGAAAAGGTGAAACCGAAAGCGATTGAGGTCAAAGTCGGATAAGCCGGCTTAGGCAGTTAGTTCGAGAGACAGGGCCCGCCGCTCGGCGGGCCCTTTTATTTTTCCCCACCAGTCCACATCAGGCAGTGTCGCTTCTTGCTCTTGTGCAAGCACGGGGTTGGAGTTTATCATGTCGCCCGCGAACGATTGACCCCTCTTTAAGATGGAGCACTGCATATGAAACCAGACCAGACCAAGCCGTCAGCAGCGACTCGAATCGAGCGGGATACGATGGGCGAATTGGCCGTTCCCGCCGCCGCCTATTATGGGGTGCAGACCGCGCGCGCGATCGAGAATTTCCCCATTAGTCCGTTGCGCATGCCTCGCTCCGTAATTCGGGCGATGGGCATGATCAAGCGGGCGGCCGCGACCGTGAATCATTCACTGGGGTTGCTGGAGAAGAAGCCGACCGAGGCGATCAAGCAGGCGGCGACCGAAGTGGTCGAGGGAAAATGGGATGCCGAGTTCCCGGTGGATATTTTCCAGACCGGCTCAGGCACCTCCACGAACATGAACACGAACGAGGTCATTTCCAACCGCGCGACCGAGCTGCTGGGCGGCGCGCGCGGGAGCAAGCTGGTGCATCCCAACGATCATGTGAATCTCGGCCAGTCGAGCAACGACGTGATTCCCACCGCCATTCACATCGCCGCGTCCGAGACGATGCAGCAACAGCTCCTGCCGGCCTTGACCCGTTTGCGCAAGGCCTTGGACCGCAAGGCCAAGGAATTTGACAAGGTCGTCAAGATCGGGCGCACGCATTTACAAGATGCCACGCCGGTACGGCTGGGACAGGAATTCGGCGGCTATGCCCGCCAGATTGAGCTGGGCATTCAGCGGGTGAAGCGAGCGCAGGCAGCCTTGAGCGAAGTGGCGCTTGGTGGAACCGCCGTCGGCACAGGCTTGAATTGCCATCCAAAATTTTCAGCGAAGGTCATGGCGATCGTTTCAAAAGAAACTGGCTGTACCTTCAAGGAAGCCAAGAATCATTTCGAGGCGCAATCGGCGCAGGATTCCCTCGTCGAAGCGAGCGGCGTATTGCGCACCATCGCGGTGAGTTTGATGAAGATCGCCAACGACATCCGATGGCTGGGATCAGGACCCCGCTGCGGGCTGGGCGAAATCAATTTGCCGGAAACGCAGCCCGGCTCCTCCATTATGCCGGGGAAGGTCAATCCGGTCATCGCCGAGTCTGTCACGATGGTCTGCGCGCAGGTCATCGGCAACGATGTGACGGTCACCGTGGGCGGGCAGGCGGCCAACTTTGAATTGATTGTCATGATGCCGGTGATGGCCTATAACCTGCTCCAGTCGATAGAGCTCCTGGCGACGGCGTCCAGCAATTTCGCCGCGAAGTGCATCGAGGGCATCAAAGCCAACGAAGAGCGATGCAAGAGTCTGATCGAAGAGAGCCTCGCCATGTGCACGGCCTTGGCACCGGAGATCGGTTATGAAGCGGCGGCGAAGCTGGCAAAGGAGGCCTACAAGTCCGGCAAGACCGTCCGGCAGGTGGCGAAAGACCAAAAGGTGCTACCCGAAAAGCGTCTGACCGAACTCCTCGACCCCTGGCGCATGACCGAACCGGGCGGACCGGTCGGCAGCGCAGGCGGATAGCCCGTATTTCGTCGCTCGTAGCTCGTGAAGCGCAATCGGTCGAAAGAGCCTATAGCGTATGGCATATGGCACGAAAAAGCTTGGAGCTTATGGCTGATGGCCTGTGGCACGGGACAGAAAAATGAGCCGTCGCTGATATGATATTCCGGTTCGCTCTCGTGCTATAGACCATACGCTACAAGCTCTTTTCTCCTTCGATCATGTGCTATACGCCATCAGCTATCCGCTCTTTTCCTCAACGACATACGCTTCACGAGGAACGATCGTGTAAGCCATTTGGCGACGAGCCATTATGAATAATGGGGACTAAGCCACGAGGACTCATGCTGTACCGATGACCGCTCCAACGACTCAAGTTCTTTCAAGCACGGATCAGCTCAAGATCATTTCCCTTATTGCCACGGAACTCAACGCCGGGACCCGGCAGGTCGCGGCAGCGGTGGCGCTGCTCGACGAGGGCTCGACCGTTCCGTTCATCGCACGGTATCGCAAGGAGGCGACCGGCAATCTGGACGATACGCAGCTGCGTGCCCTGGAAGAGCGCCTGCTCTATCTTCGCGAGTTGGAGGCGCGGCGTGCAGCGGTATTGGCTTCGATTGACGAGCAGGGAAAACTGACGGATGCGTTGCGTGAGCGCATTGAGGCGGCGGCGACGAAACAAGCCGTGGAAGACTTGTATCTCCCCTTCAAGCCGAAGCGCCGCACCCGCGCACAGATTGCGCGCGAGGCGGGACTGGAACCGTTGGCCGATGGCCTCTTGACCGATCCGATGCGGGATCCTGAGCAAGAGGCGCTCACATACATCCGTGTGATTCCAGCCGCCGACGGCATCGAGGCGGTCAATGTGCCGGATGCCAAGACGGCGCTGGAAGGGGCGCGCGACATTCTCATGGAGCGGTTTGCCGAAACGGCCGACCTGCTGGCTGCGCTGCGGACACGTCTGTGGGAGCAGGGGGTGCTGACCTCGACGGTGATGAAAGACAAGGAGCAGGCCGAAGGGGAGAAGTTCCGCGATTATTATGCCTATGCGGAGACGATCAAGACCATCCCGTCGCATCGGGCGCTCGCGCTCTTCCGAGGCCGTACACTCGGTGTCTTAAAGCTGGAGCTGGGCCTGGGAGAGACGCTCGACGCGGTTGTCCCGCATCCTTGTGCATCGATGATCGCAGCTCATGCGGGAATTCGGGACTGCGGCAGGCCAGCCGACAAATGGCTGGCCGGTGTGTGCGACTGGACGTGGCGCGTGAAGATGCATTCGCAGCTCAGTATTGAACTACTGGTGCAACTGCGGGAAGCGGCCGAAGCCGAGGCGATCAAGATTTTTGCCCGCAATCTCCATGAGCTGTTGTTGGCAGCACCGGCCGGTCCCAAGGCCGTGCTCGGCCTGGACCCCGGCATTCGCACCGGCTGCAAAGTGGCCGTGGTCGATGCGACGGGCAAATTGTTGGACACGGCGACGATCTATCCGCACCAGCCCCGCAACGACTGGCAGGGTTCGATGGAAACGCTGGTACGGCTTGTCATTCAACATGGCGTGGAATTGATTTCGATCGGCAACGGGACGGCGAGCCGCGAGACGGACAAGCTGGCGGTCGAGGCGATCAAGTTGGTCGCGGTTCACAAACCCGAGCAGAAGGTGGCAAAACTTGTGGTCAGTGAAGCAGGGGCGTCGGTCTATTCGGCGTCGGCGTTTGCCTCGGCGGAATTCCCTGAGCTGGACGTCAGCTTACGGGGTGCTGTGTCCATTGCCAGGCGATTGCAGGACCCTCTGGCCGAACTGGTCAAGATCGAGCCGAAGGCAATCGGAGTCGGCCAATATCAGCATGACGTGAACCAGCGGGCCTTGGCCCGGTCGCTCGATGCCACGGTCGAAGATTGTGTGAACGCCGTCGGTGTGAACGTGAATACCGCTTCGGCGCCCTTGTTGGAGCGGGTGTCGGGGCTGAATAAGGCGCTGGCCAAAAATATTGTGGATTATCGGGATGCCTATGGGCCGTTTCCAAACCGGACTGCGATCAGGAACGTGCCCCGTCTCGGCGAGAAGACCTTTGAGCAGGCGGCGGGTTTTCTGCGCATTCCCGATGGCGACAATCCCTTGGATCGCTCCGCCGTTCATCCGGAGGCCTATCCGGTGGTTGAACGAATTCTGTCGCGGCTTGGGAGAGGGATTGCCGAGGTGATGCGCCAGCCGACTGTCTTGAAAGAGTTGTCGCCGGCCGACTTTACCGATGAGAAGTTCGGGGTGCCGACGGTGCGGGATATTCTCACGGAACTCGAAAAGCCGGGCCGGGACCCACGCCCCGAATTCAAGACGGCAACTTTCCGGGAGGGGGTTGAATCCCTGAGTGACTTGCAACCCGGCATGGTGCTGGAGGGCGTGGTGACGAATGTGGCGGCGTTCGGCGCGTTTGTCGATGTCGGCGTGCATCAGGACGGGCTCGTGCATGTGTCGGTGCTGGCGAATAAGTTTGTGAAAGACCCGCATGAGGTGGTCAAGCCTGGGCAGGTTGTCAAGGTGAAGGTCCTTGATGTGGATCTCAAGCGCCAGCGCATCTCGCTGACGATGCGGATCGATGATGCCGCCGGCCGTCCAGCTGCTCCGGTACAGTCCGGGAGCAAGGCAGCCCACGACTCAGGCGGGCTTGGGCAGTCGGTACCCGGCCAGGCGGCGCCGCGAGCGCCCCAGCCGATTGGCGCCATGGCGATGGCGTTGGCGAAGGCCAGGCAAAAATTGTAGCGATACGCAGTCTTCTCGCTACGGTCAACTGGTCAGGCAACAACTAATCGCAGCTGTAGAACGGCTGCCTGCTTGTCCGCAGTCCTGGCGTGTTGTCCGGGAACAGGCAGTCCAGCGACCCGGGAAGTGATTCAAGGCTCCGAACGACGCGTCTATCGACGCATTCATGGTGAGATCCATCTCCTCACCGTTTACCACACCGCGTGTCTCTTCAAACTAGAGCCGTCGCGTGCTCCGGCACCGCATTATTGGTATGGTGCCCAGGGTCTTGGCAAGCGATTGATGCCGTCCAGCGCGGCGACTTTGTAGCATTCTGCCAGCGTCGGATAGTTGAAGACCGTGTCGATGAAATAGTGGATACGACTCCGATGCGCCATGATAGCCTGACCGATGTGGATCAGCTCCGTCGCCCCTTCTCCGATGATATGGACGCCGAGCACTTCATGTGTCTGCCGATGAAACAAGAGCTTGAGCATGCCGATTTCGTCGCCCATCAGCAGCCCACGGGCGATTTCTTTGTAACGGGCGATGCCGACTGCATACGGAATCCCGGCTTGCGTGAGTTCTTGCTCGTTCCGTCCCACCATGGAAATTTGCGGAATGGAGTAAATGCCGTAGGGCAATAACGACGTGTCGATGCGATCCGGATGGCCGAAGGCATCGCAGGCGGCGTGGCGGCCTTGCTGCATTGAGGTCGAGGCCAGGGCCGGAAAGCCGATGACATCGCCGGCCGCATAGATATGCGGAACCGCAGTCCGAAAGTGTTCGTTCACCCTCAGACGACCCCGAGCATCCGGTTTCAATCCCGCCGCTTCCAGGTTGAGCCCCTTGGTCGCGCCAACCCGGCCGATCGCATACATGAGCGTGGATGCCTGGATCGGCTTGGCGTGTTGCAAACAGACATCAATCGAATTGTCCGGTCCCTTCTTGATCGAGAGGACTTCTTCGTCGTGATACAGGATGACGCCCAGTTTTTTCATCTGTTGCTGGAGCCTGTCGATGATCTCGGCATCGGCAAACTCTAACAAACGAGGCCGTTTGTCGATGAGGGTTGTGGGAATTCCCAGTGCGGCGAGCATGGAGGCGTACTCTGTGCCGATGACCCCGCCTCCGACGATGACGATGGAGGAGGGAAGATGTTTTAAGGTCAGGAGTCCGTCCGTATCGATGACGGAGGTATCGTCGAACGGGATCTCGGGCGGGCGGCTTGGTTCTGTGCCGACGGCAATGACAATGAAATCGGCCGTATGTTCGATCGGGCCGCTCCGGTGTTGGATGAGGAGACGGTGCGGATCGAGAAAACTGGCTGATCCGAAAATCATATCGACCCGGTTCCTGGCCATCTGATCGTGCACGATCCTGATCTCGTTCCTGATGACATAATTGGCGTGGAGGGCGAGTTCCTCGATTGTCACCTTTTCCTTGAGTCGGTAAGGGGTGCCATAAATGCTGCGCTGTGGAATGCCGGAGAAATAGAGCACGGCTTCGCGCAGGGCTTTGCTCGGAATCGTGCCGGTGTTGATGCAGACGCCGCCGACGACTTCCTTCCGCTCGATCAGACCCACGTTCTTGCCGAGCTTGGCTGCCTGCACCGCGGCCTTTTGGCCGGCGGGTCCTGTGCCGATGACCAGTAAGTCGTAATGAGCCATCAGTGCCTCCAGAATTGAAACAACGGTTGAGGTTCAGGAAACATCACGCGCCTGGTCTGGGCTCA
The DNA here is from genome assembly GCA_015903945.1 of Nitrospira sp. Lineage (GTDB taxonomy): Bacteria > Nitrospirota > Nitrospiria > Nitrospirales > Nitrospiraceae > Nitrospira_D. The sequence continues at coordinate 16,542 of JABMDL010000030.1, forward strand.
ACCGTACCCTGTTTCACATTCGCTCGCTGTCACCATGGAACGGGCGATCTCGAAGGCTTCTGTGATGTCCGGCAGTCGGGTGAGCGCCGGTATGACTTCAAGGTAGCAAATGGTGCGTGCTCTGTCGACGATCAAGATAGGAGGGGGGGCAGGCTGAGACAGGAGGAGGGGCCAGGCCGAATTTCCGGTGAGAGAAGGTCGCGGCCAGTGAATACGAAGGAATCAGAACCCACCCGCTGTAGCCTCGGGGGTGGTGAGACGATATACTGAAGCATGACGGACTCCTTCGGTCATACGCGCTCCCTTTCGATAAATCTTCTGGCGGTACTCGTTGCGGTGGCGCTGCAAGGTTGTATAACGGCAGGGCGTCAACCGGTACAAGAGGAAGTCAGTATGATGACGCTCACCACCGGTCCACGGGGAGTGGTCTGTTGTGTGCTGGCTAACGGGGAGTCGAGGCAAACCGCGATGGCGCAGACAGCCGGCGGACTCGTTGGTCGGTCTCGGATCGAAGTCGGAGGCCGGCGCTATGGTTCTGATTGCTCAGGCCTCGTTCGAGGTGTGTATGCCAGTCAGCGGGTTGACCTGTACGACGGACTGGGCGAGTTGGATGGCGGCAATGGAGTGGGGCGCATCTATACACATGTCGTTGAGCACGGACGGATTCACTACGGTCCGACCGTCCATCCTGGAGACCTCGTCTTTTTCCACAACACGTGGGATTTCAATCGCGACGGGTTGCCCAACGATCCGCTGACGCATGTCGGGATTGTCGAGACGGTCGAGCGAGACGGGACGGTGATCTTCGTGAGTTGGGTGACAGCGGGGGTTGAGCGCTATCGGATGAATCTCAGACGCCCCGGCATCCATAAAACCGCCGAGGGGCGTGTCCTCAACGACCACATGCGCCGGAAGGGGTCTGGTGATTCGGAGACCACCCGATACCTGACCGGGCAACTCTTCGCCGCCTTCGGGACGCTTGTGCAGTAGGTTGTCAGGGGAAGTTGACGCCAAGGGTGAAGTGTCTTAGAGTGCGAGTCGCGGGAGGTTTCAAATGGCTACTGATATGGTCAAGCAAAAGATCTTGCAGGTTGTCAAAGAGCTTCCTGAAAGTGCCACGTTTGAGGACGCGATCGAACGGCTCTGTTTCCTGGCAAAGGTTGAAGAAGGGGTCCGTCAGTCCGATGCCGGTGAGACGGTGCCTCATGCCGAAGCCGTTCGTCAGTTTCGCAAATGACAGCAGTGATCTGGACCCGCCGGGCAAGAGAGACTCCCCAAATGCCGAGAAGCTACTCTGAATCACAAAAGTACAAATCGGCCTTGACCGCAATTAATGCCCTCAGGACATGGTAATAAGATTTCTCAAACTCTGTTCTTGCTCTTTCCAAAAGACGCTCAAAATTCAGCTCGCCCCGGTAATCTTCAAGTAGATCGGCAACGAACACGGGTTCTAAGTTGGCCCCGTTTTCTATGAATTTGTGGGTGTAGTCCAAGATCACCTGTTCCACAGTGATGATCCAAACCGAGAAGCCTTCCACCTTGATCATGGTATGCCTGTCGTCCAGTTCAGCTTCTACATCCTCCCGTAGCTGAATGGGGACTGGTATGCAATCGTGGTGGAAGAAATCAACCTCCTGACGAAAGCCTGTTTCCAGGAGCACCTCCTTTAATCGGCGTGGAGCAGTGCACAAGAGGTCAACGGAGACCGCTTGGGTTGTGATGTGTGAATGGTAGAGGTAAGGCTTGCAAAAGGCAAGGTCGGGGGCTGTGGAGCGTTGAGCGTAGAACTGAGCCAAAATCTGGGCTAGCCGGCCATCAGACTCAACTCTTCAATGCGTGAATGGGCCGGGGCGAGTTTCTTGATCGTCACGTAGAGGAGAGGCTGGTTCGGTTCCGCCTGAGCTTTGCCGACACGCATGCTCCAGGTATTGAAGTCCTTATCCCCTTCGAGCAGAAGGATAACCTGAGCATTTTCAGGAATCTTGTCGGTAAATTCTGGATGCTCTCTGAGGTACCGATCAAACTCCATACCGAGGAGGCTGTTTCGTTTTTCGTAGGTGTTCATGGGAATCGGCCCTCCAAGAACCGCGTCTGATACGTTTCCCAATTCAGGTCGATATCCTCGTCAGCCAGTGTCAGGGCTTCGTCATATGGGAGCTGAAGCTGCTCTTTTTCCTGTTCGCCGTCCCTATTGTAGCGGTCAATGTGGGAAAAGTCATGGGCGCAATCATAACGGATGACGGGTTGCCAGGCATCTTGGACCTTCACCTCAAGCTGCACCATGAAATGGACCACCATCCCGTGCTCAGTTTTGTGGACATGGCGCTTTCGCGCACCCTCTCCCAAGGCTCTAATGTATTGTTTGTCGCCCACTTCACTGCTTCACAATGCGTGGCGGTCGAGCGAACACTGGAGATCGAAGAATCACCGGATTTCTTCTACACCGGCCATCTCTCTTCGTTCCACGGCAAACTCCTGGGATGCAGAGAGGATGAGCCAATCCTTGTAGGACGATGCGCGGACGGCGTATCCTTGCCCAGGCACAACCCGCTCTATTTTTTCTGCGGTTCCAGCAGTTTGTCGCCCTTCTTGAAGACGCCATAGATGGCTTGCGAGGGGCAGGCGTCCAAGCAGAGACGGCAGCTTTCGAGGCAGCGTGACGGATCGAATTTGTAGGGCGGGGTGGAGAGCCAGGCGCTGGTAGGGCAGATCGGCACGCAGACGGCTTGGTGGGTGCAACGGTCCGGGTGCCGGATGAGGTGATCGCGAATGACCATCATGGGTTTGACTCCTTCAAAGAGACCTTGCGAGAAGATCTCAAACATGTTTCTGTTCGGGAGACTGCTCACGTCCACTCCTTTACGAGCGCTTTCAGCCGATCTTTCAACTCGGGGATCTGTTCTACGTTGTTGTGAATCGCGCCGAGGATCTTTTCCAGCCTGGCGGAACGCAACGCTTCTTTATCCTTTGCGGCCAGTCGGTCATATTCCTGGTACGCGTCGCGATGTTTCGGTTCCAGAGATGGCCTGGCGTCAATCAGCGCCTGGCCGAACTCCCACGCTTCCGGTGCCAATGGAGGTACGACGAGATACGATCCGTCGGTAAATGTCACAACCGCGCCGCCTTGTTTGCCTGTGAGCGGTATCACGGCCTCGACGGTTTTTCCCTGGCAGGCATGCCATTCCAGCAGCAGACCAGGAAACCGTTTCGTAAAGGCTACCTTTTCAAGGTTAGCCTTCCATTTGTCCTCGGTTGGCATAGGAGTTGGTTGGACTGGGGTCCTACATTCTCTTGAGGGGAACAAGTGCATCCGGCACCGGATGGTCCGGCATGAGCAGCCTGGTGACCACCTCACCTTGTACGACATGCCGTTCCATGATCTCTGTCACGTCAGCTTCTGTGCCGACCCAGTACCAGACCCCTTCCGGGTAGATAACCACGCTGGGCCCCAGTTCGCAATGGTCCAGGCAGCCGGCCTTGTTCGCACGCACAACCCCTTTTAGATTCAGTCGTTTCGCTTCATTCTTAAAGTGAGCGTGGAGCTTTTCTGAGCCCAGATTTGCGCAGCAGCCGCGAGGGTCGTCCTTCGGCCGTTGATTAGTACAGACGAAAATATGGCGCTGAAATGGTGGCATGGTACGAGAGGCTAGGCCGGCATGGTGGCCGTATTGATCCGCTCTATCAGCATCCTGACATCCGCCCCGGCGAGCAGCGGCGACTGGCCCTGTGCGGCCTCCAGAATGGTGATGATTTCCCGCAGCCGCACGGACGCGCGGAGAAATTCGTCACCCTTGGCCAACTCGGATCCCTGCCCGGCGCTCAGTTTGTCGTATTCGGCGCGGATGTCCCGGAAGTCGCGTTGCAAGTTCTTGTGCATCGAACAGGCCGTGCAATACCACTTGGGACTTTGATCGGACGAGGGAGACAGGCGGTCGTAGGGCCGGCCGAAAAAATCCTTTCCCAACGAATACTTCATGAACGGGCCGCCCGACGCACCGCAGCCCTGACAGGTTCCCGTGTCCATGGCGCTCTCCTTCCGGATTCTTGTGGATCGGTCGAAGCGGGAGCAATCTTACACCACGGGTTTTTGACGTGTCCAGTTGCGGCACAGGCTCTGCTATATTTTTATAATGATCACGGCACGACGAAACATCGGAGGTCAAGTCACCCGTGCCGGGATATTGGTACTGACTCTGTTTATGGTTGAGCATGGATCTGGAGGACTCTGGCACTGTATCCAACCGGATGGGTCAGTGCGCTTTCAAGATCGAGGTGGGACCGGGTGCCGTGAACCGGGCGCCTCGTCCGAACTCCAGTCAATCCGATTTCCCAACCGAGGCGGTTCTGCTGAACTCCAATCACAGCCTCAGCCGGCCGATCCGGTGGCTCTACAGGGAAAAACACCGGCGCAGGAGTTGTCCTCCCGGCCTTTTTCGCCGGCGGCGCGAACAATTCCTGCCGTGAGCTATCGTGACTTGGCTCCGGAATGGCGCGCCAAAGGCTGGAATATCCCCAACAAAGGTGATATTCAGTTGTTGCAAGTAGATGTGAGTCATCTGCCCGCTGGCACCGGCCCGTCGATCACAACCGATCATCATTTCATGGATGAAGCCCGGCGGGCCTTGGGTGTAGCGGTGCTGGCGGCTGCTAAGGCCGTGCGGTACGATGCTCGATTCCTTCAGGTGCAATTGACTATGCCCATGGTGGCGGGATCGTTTCACAGCGGAAAGCAAGTCGATGGGCCGAGCGCGAGCGCCGCCTGGACAGTGGGAGTGGCTTCGGCGATTTTGGGCGATGCGCTGCGGCAGGATGTGTGCTTCTCCGGAACGATCGATATGGATCTCGTTGTCGGGTCTGTCGGAGGGTTGGAACATAAGATCGAGGGCTGCCGCCTCTTGCCGCAATTTCATGAGTTGCTCATACCGGCGGGACAACAGACCTTTGCTATTACCGATAAAGGAATGGCGCGATCCATCAAAGTCACGGAAGTCTCAACATTGAGCGAGGCCTATGAAATCGTCACCGGCCAACCGCTCAGACCGGCTCCATAGGTGCGCGATGATTATCGGTGTTCCCAAAGAAATCAAAGACCATGAATATCGTGTGAGCCTTACGCCGGACGGAGCGACGGCATTGTGCCGGGCCGGGCATGAGGTGTGGGTTGAGCCATCCGCCGGGCAAGGGAGCGGGTTTGCCGATGGCGAGTATCGCCAGGCAGGGGCGTCGATCGCCGGGTCAAAAGAAGAGGTCTTTCAGAGGGCTGATCTGATCGTGAAGGTCAAAGAACCCTTGATGTCGGAGTGTCCTCTGTTTCGGCCAGGCCAGGCGCTGTTTACCTACCTGCATTTGGCGGCATTTCCCGAGTTGACCAAGGCGTTGTTGGAGAGACAGATCACGGCCATTGCCTATGAAACAACCGTGGCCAAGGACGGCAGTTTGCCGATGCTGAAGCCGATGAGCGAAATCGCCGGACGGATGTCGGTGCAGGTGGGCGCGCAGTACTTGGAGAAAATTCATGGCGGCCAGGGCGTGCTGTTGGCGGGTGTGCCCGGTGTGAAGCCGGGCCATGTGGTAATACTCGGCGCCGGTGTCGTGGGAACCTCGGCACTCCGCCTCGCCGTGGGGATGGGCGCACAGGTGACCGTGCTCAATCTTGATGTGGAACGGCTGCGGTATTTGGACGATCTCTATGGAGGGCGTATTATGACGCGCGCCGCAAGTGCCGCGGCGATCGAACAAACGGTGTGCGACGCGGATCTGGTGGTCGGGGCGGTGCTGATTCCCGGCGCGAAAGCCCCCAAGTTGGTGTCGCGCGCTATCGTCGCCCGGATGAAGCCTGGGGCTGTGATCGTCGATGTGTCCGTGGATCAAGGGGGCTGTTTCGAGACGACAAAGCCGACGACGCATTCCGATCCGGTGTATGTCGTTGACGGAGTCGTGCATTACTGTGTCGCCAATATGCCCGGTATTGTGCCGCGCACGTCGACGTTCGCGTTGACGAACGCGACCCTGCCGTATCTTCTCCGGCTCGCATCGGAGGGCGTCGATCGGGCGATCCGCACCGATGGTGGACTGGCGAAAGGGGTCAACCTACGGGACGGGCAGGTGACCTGTCAGGGGGTGGCGGAGGCCCATGGGTTGCGTTTTACCCCTCTCTTGTAAGACAATCCCCCTCCCGCATGTTGTTTCTCACGCTCTCGTCGGGGCGTAGCGCAGCCCGGTAGCGCACTGCGTTCGGGACGCAGGGGTCGGAGGTTCAAATCCTCTCGCCCCGACCAAACCAAGCTTGCTCGTTCCGCCGGCTCATTAGGCGCAGCCTCTCCTCATTGTTGCCGGCGGATAAAATCCTCAAGTAGTATCCGCTCTTTTTCCAACCCCACTTCGTGCGACCCGGCGCCTCTTTATCGCACTATGTATTGAGGCGCCGGATAGACACCTCCAGTGATCCGAACTCAGATGTTGCTCGTTCTGCCGGCTCATCAGGCGTAGCCTCTCCTCATTGATGCCCGCGGATCAACCCCGCCAGTGTTATTCTTTCTCACCCACACCAAGCTAGTCCGCAAGACCTGAAATTTGAATCTCGAAACTCAGAACTCGAATTGATGCCATGCCGCCCGCCGGGAATTGCAAAAGACGTGACGCTTCTGGAGAGGTGTGAGAATATCCGGTGAACGTGCGAGGCCGCAGAAGCCAATGCCTGGTCACGATCACAGCGAAGCAGATGACTGAGTCGGGAGGCGAAACGTCGGTTCGTGCGCACATCGTCGTGAGGGGCCGTGTGCAAGGTGTCGGATACCGTGCTTTTTCCGTCCGTGCGGGGGCTCGCCACGGGTTGTTGGGCGGGGTAAGAAATCTTGATGACGGCCGCGTGGAGCTGGATGTCGAAGGGGTACGGCCGGCGATTGAGGCGCTGTTGCGGGAATTGAAGATTGGTCCGCCGGGCGCTCATGTGACGGGCGTCGAGGCTGAGTGGAAGCCGGCGACCGGACGGTTTTCTGATTTCACGATCTGGTACTAGCGCGGGGTGAAGAGGGAGCGATTGCGAATGGGGCGATCACGTGGGGCACAGCTGGCAGTGAATGATGTGCGACGACGCACCGTCGATGACCATGACGAGGCCGTTGTCGAACACGTCTCCGACCCTGCCGAGAAGGAATCCGGTCGTTCCGAGGGACTGGATACGCTGAAAAGCTATCTGCGGGAAGTCCGCCGCTCAACGCTGCTGACGTTCAAACAGGAACAGCAATTAGGCAAGCGGGTCATGGCCGGTGACGAGCAGGCACGCCAGCAGATGATCGAGTCCAATTTACGGCTCGTCATCAGCATCGGCAAGCGGTATATGCATCGGGGGTTTCCCTTTTCCGATATCGTCGAAGAAGGCAATCTCGGGCTCATCAAAGCCGTCGAAAAATTCAATTACAAGCGCGGCTTCCGGTTCAGCACCTATGCGTCCTGGTGGATCAGGCAGTACATCGAGCGGGGCATCATCAATCAAGGGAAGCTGGTGCGTTTGCCCGTACATGTCGTGGAGCGATTGAACCGCTATCTCGGCAAGGTCGAACAGTTGGTGCAGGAACTCGGGCGTGAGCCGCTCGCGCGAGAAGTAGCCGTGAAGATGAAGACCTCGGAAGCGGAGGTCGTGGACCTCAAGCAACTGGTCCGGACGACCTGTTCGCTCGACAGTCCGATCAACGACCGGACCGATACGTTCCTCCGCGACGTGATCGAAGATCCTGCCGGCCTGTTGCCTGACGAGACGGCAGATGGAGTGCGACGCCGTGCGGAACTGATCGCCTGGGTAAAGGAGTTGCCTGAGAAAGAACAAACTGTTATTGTGTCGCGGTTTGGGCTCAATGGTGACGAAGCGAAGACGCTGGAAGAAATCGGCCGCGAGATGGGGTTGACCCGCGAACGGGTGCGGCAGATCGAAGTGACGGCGCTGGTTCGGCTTCGCAACACCATCGAGCGGAAAACCATGACGCAGGCAGATTTGCTCTAACTCCGTGGCCGCCATCGACTACCGATCACTCATCCGCGAAGTCCCGGACTTTCCCAAGCCCGGCATTCTCTTCTACGACATCACGACACTGCTGAAAAACGCCGACGCGATCCGAAGCCTGGCCGATGAATTAGCCGGTCGATACCGCACGCAACAGATCGCGAAAGTGGTGGGCATCGAATCCCGCGGGTTCATCTTTGCCGGGATTTTGGCGGCACGCCTCGGAGCCGGGTTCGTTCCTGTTCGTAAACCCGGAAAGCTGCCGGCAGATTGTTATGAAGTCAAATACAGTTTGGAGTACGGCTCGAATTCCCTGGCCATCCATCGCGATGCGATCGGGATGGAAGAGCGGGTGCTGATCGTGGACGATCTGTTGGCCACGGGAGGCACCGCGGAGGCGACGGTCAGTCTCGTTCGCCAACTCGGCGGGGAGATCGTCGGCCTCGATTTTCTTGTGGAGCTCAAAAGTTTGAACGGCCGTGACAAGCTGGCCGGCTATGAGGTTCATTCCACCGTTCTCTACCCGTAGTCCGTCACCCCTTGTCAAACAAGAGATGCCGTGTTATAGATGCCGCACTTTTTTCCCGTCGTGGGCTTGTCTAAGAGAGACGAATCGTTATGGCGACGAAGCCGCAAGCGAAGAAAAAATCCGTGAAAAAGTCCAAACCAATGCGGACCGCTCACAAGAAAGTCGCCCCTGTGGTGGCCACGGCGCCCGTAAAGCGAGCCGCCGCCCCCCCCGTGGTGACCGAACCGGTTCGACCCAAGGAAACGGCGAAGGAGCGAGAGGCCAGAGAGCGCCGGCAGGAAGTGCTCCACCGGATGCTCTTGGGGAAACGGCAAGCAATCATCAGAGAAATCGAAGAGAGCTTGGGACAGTCGCTGACGGAGGATCAGCAGCGGCGGCTGGAGTCGGCGCGTGATGTCGGCGACCAGGCCTTGATGGATCTTGAACGTGAGCTCGGGATCTCGTTGATGGAGATGCGCAACCGCCGCCGGCAGTCGATCGATGAAGCCTTGATGCGGCTGCATGAAGGGACGTACGGCATGTGTGCCGAATGCGGTGTCGAGATCAGCGAGAAGCGCCTGCAAGCTGTTCCGTTTGCCAAACTCTGCGTCGAGTGCCAATCCAAAGAAGAGTTGCTCGAGAAAATTGAGCGGGAAGAAGACCGCGATTAGGCTCTGTGACTCGACCCCTCGACGTTCGCTCGACGCACACCTCCTCCCTCCATCACACCGTACAGTTGCCGATCATGGACAACCGGGTCATGGGCTATTCGATCGGTTGAAGAGGAGCCACCCGTCACTGGTACTGCCATGAGCGCAGACGTGTCACAACCGGCTGTCGTGCTGGCCAGCGGGGGACTGGATTCCACCGTCACCGCCGCAGTCGCCCGGCGCGACGGCTATGACCTGTACCTGCTGACCGTGGCGTATGGACAGCGGCATGCCGTCGAAGTAGAACGGGCCGGCCAGGTCGCGGCGGCGCTGGGTGCTCGGCGGCATCTCATCGTCAATGCCGATCTGCAGGCAATCGGGGGATCGGCACTCACAGGTGATTTCCCTGTCCCGAAAAATCGGACGGAATTCGATCGGGGGCGCGGGATACCCGTCACCTATGTTCCGGGAAGAAATCTGATCTTCTTATCGCTGGCGGCGGCATATGCGGAAGTGCTGAATGCGTCCGTGATTTATTTCGGTGCCAATGTGCTGGATTATTCCGGCTATCCGGATTGCAGTCCGGAATTCATCCGAGCGGTTGAATCCGCGGTGCGGATCGGGACGAAGGCAGGAGCGGAGGGGAGGGGAATGGAAGTGCGGGCACCCCTCCTCAAGATGACCAAGGCCGACATCATCAGGCTTGGCGTGACGCTGAACGTCCCGTTTCACCTTACCCATAGTTGCTACGATCCCATCGGCGCATTGGCTTGCGGACGATGCGATAGTTGCCTGATCCGGAAGCGAGGATTTTGTGAGGCAGGAGTTGTAGATCCGGTTCCCTATGCGGTACTCTGAGTCGGCGAGACATGGGCTCCATCAAAACAAACGACATGAACGGGATGAACGCATGGACATGAAGATGAAGGTCTCACAGGCGGTGTGGATGAGTGTGCTTGGGCTTGCGCTGGGAGCCGCTCCGGCGTGTAGTCAGAGCGAGAGTCCGTCGCAACCTGCGGCGGCAGCTGTCCCGGCGGATCTTCAAAGCGGGGAGCAGAAGTTCACGGCCAATTGTTCCGCATGTCACGGTGTCGGTGGCGTGGGAACCAAGCAAGGGCCGCCGCTCGTCCACAAGATTTATGAACCCAATCATCACGGCGATGCCGCGTTCCAGCGGGCCGCCGCCAACGGTGTCCAGTCGCATCATTGGGAGTTCGGCAACATGCCGAAGATCCCGGGTGTGACGCCGAGTGACGTCGATCAAATCGTGAAATACGTCCGCTGGCTCCAAAAACAAGCCGGGATTTTTTAGGCGGAGTCTGTCGGACTGCCGGAGGATCCCCTCTCTGTCCAAGCCTATTTTTCAAGGCGTACGCTCGGTCAAGCTAGGTTCGAGCCCTCATCGCTGATAAGGACGTCTGCTACAACCATTCCGCTGAGTCTGCCGGGATGCGGTTGATCCGGAATTCCAGTCGAGGGCTCTCGTCGCATGACCACGCGGAATCACACAACCAAGGAGGGGCCGATGACCACCACACGTTCGCTGTCCATGATCACAATTCCTGCATTCCTGATCGGATTCGGTTTGGGGGGGCTGTCGCTCCACGTGGCCTCGGCCCAGGGGATGTTCGGACTCAAAGATTCCGTCACCCAGATC
>JABMDL010000067.1 GCA_015903945.1 Nitrospira sp.
GTCAATGACGCCGTCAACGTGGTCTTCCCGTGGTCCACGTGCCCGATCGTCCCGATGTTCACGTGCGGCTTCTTCCGCTCAAATTTCGCCTTCGCCATAACTCCCTCCGTTACTTACTGTAGGTTGAGGTTCAGGTTAAGGCCTGAGGAGATTCCCACCGAACTCTTCCCTCAAACCTCAACCTCAGCCTCACCCTGTAGTTGCACACTGGAGCCCACGACGCGGATCGAACGCGTGACCTCGTCCTTACCAAGGACGTGCTCTACCAACTGAGCTACGTGGGCGTCACAACTCGTCATTCGTCACTCGTGAATCGTCAATCGTAGAACCGCGCCGCTGTCCTCACTTCCCACACGCTTTACGAATGACGGTTGACGCTTCACGTTTCCTCTTGGAGCGGGCGATGGGATTTGAACCCACGACAGCCAGCTTGGAAGGCTGGAACTCTACCACTGAGCTACGCCCGCCTTCGTTCATTGTCCGTGCACAGGCTTTCTCAAACCAATCAACTCTCTTCTGGTGTATATCCGGCTCGCCCATTCGTATGCTCGCTGGCATGAGCGACGCTATATATACAGAATATACAGACTTGCGGGTTTTATCCCGTCGCCAAGAACCATATGAGCGGCTCCGGGGCGAGCAAGCTGAATCAGAACACCGGCGGCTTTTATCCGGCTCACTCCATTTTTGAGTTCGCCGGCCCACGCACGCGCGGTTTGGTGGGCAGGCAAGGATTCGAACCTTGGAAGACATCAGCCAGCAGATTTACAGTCTGCCCCCTTTGGCCACTTGGGTACCTGCCCGCAACACCTTACTGGATTTCCCGACACCAAAACCTTCTGAGAAAATTCTCAATTTGTTCTCGCGCCCTCCGCGAGAAAATACGCACAAGCCTCTCCGCACACAGCTCTCTCTTCCTCAATCATGAGGATTCATTTGCTGATGTGCCGGACAAGCCGATTTGGAAATGCTGGATTCTATTGATGAAGTCCTGTCATGTCAAGAGGGGATTGGGCCTATCTGTTTTTTTTCTTCCGATCTTGCTTCACCCCTCGCAAGTCGGCGAGGCATCTGTGAACTTTGATGAGCCAACCGATTGCTTGATCAATTGAATAGATTCTCCAGTGAAACCAAGTACTTGACTCAGTAGCACCTCTGCCTCACGCCAGGTCAGTTGGGACTGCTTGGCCAGAAATCTCTTGTGAGTGATCCGCCGTTCAGAACTATCCTGTGGCACATAATACCCGCGAAACTCTCCGTTCAGAAACGCGGCCTCAAGGCGGCGTACCCATTGCTCCCTCTGACGAGGATGCTGCCACAGTGACCCGCGACCCTTTTGTTGCACCTCAAGCTGATTCCATATCGCCCAGCCGATAAAGACCGCCCATGTTTCGTTGAGTGCTTCCCACGATTCTGCTTCGGTCAAGTAGCGCACCTCCACCTCATGGGGGCGCTGCGCAATCGGCACGATGGTCACGTCTGCATACCGGCAGACTTGCTGTGACCGCGCAAAAGCCATCAGTCCATTCGACCCGTGTCCGGTTCCCGCCGTACGCGTGTCGGAAGCGGCAAGAGAGTCCATATAGGCGTGAAACAGTTCATGATAGAGGACTTCCAGCTCCTTATGCGTCATCTTGGCAAGCGGCTTGAGCGTCCGTGCCGCACCATTAAACGATAGCGAGCGATTGAGGACCATGCGATGCTCATCGGGATGGTACTCCGCCGCGTAGGTCTGAAGATCGTCGAATTCAAACTGAATAAAATCCGCCGGAATCTCCTTGAGAAAATTCGTGGGCAGATGAAGCCGGTCCGCTTCCACAACCAGCCGCTCCCATGTCGAAGCCTTCGAAGCCCCTCCATGGTCCGATGGCAGCGGACCAGCCTCGACAGCAGCTCCGCCGACCCAACAACTCCACACGACTACAAATCGAATGAGATACGTCATGCCTGGCCAAAGGAGCGGACAATGGATGCCGCGCCCGCGAAGACTTAGCAGAGAGCTAATCGATGATCGCAACTAGTAATCCTGGTACCGGGGCGCTCCCCAATCCTCTCGTCCACCTTCTTCGACCAGCGCGAGAACATCGAGAAGATCTGAGGACACAGGATCGAGGAAGCGGGAAGGTTTCGAGAGCAGCATCCCGCTGGCTTTGTCGAAGACGTTGATCGGATAGGTCATGAACAAATGCCGTTTGGCCCGCGTCACGGCCACGTAGAACAACCGGCGCTCCTCTTCCAATTCCTCGTCCGTGACAAACGAATAGGCGGACGGAAACCGGCCATCGACAACCCAGATCACGAAGACACATTGCCACTCCAGCCCTTTGGCCGAATGAATCGTGGACAGCACCATCCGCTCATCGTCACGATCCGGTGCCTCGACATCCACCGCACTGCCGTCCGGTGGTTCCAGCGCCAAGTCGGCCAGAAATTCGTCGATGCCGGAATAGTTTTCGGCTATCGTGTGGAGATGATCAAGGTCTCTCGTCCGCTTGGGATAGTCGTCGTACTGATCTTTCAAGATCGGGAGATAGTATTCATAAATGTGATTCACTTGTTCAGACGGCGACCGGTCGTCGGCACCGGCTAGGCCTTCCAATGTGTTCGCCAGATTCTTGAGTCCCTGCCCCGAGCGGCCGGAGACCCCGCGCAAGACATCGAACGGCCGATCGGCCTTCACGATCGCGGCAAGAAGGTCCTGCGCCTTTTTCGGCCCGACTCCCTCTACCAGCATCAGCACCCGGTGCCAGCTCACCGCATCTAATGGATTGGCCACCACCCGCACATGCGCCAGCAAATCCTTGACGTGGGCCGTCTCGATGAACTTCACTCCCCCGCGTTTCAGGAAAGGCAGCCCTCTCCGGGAGAGTTCGATCTCCAGGTCGAACGAATGGAAACTCGAACGGAACAGTACCGCCACTTCGCTCAACGGCACACCTTCCTCGCGCAATTCGAGAATCTTCTGCGCGATGAACCGCGACTGCGCATTTTCTCCGGCCGCCTCGACCAGCGCCGGCAACGGTCCGTCGATCTTTCTGGTAAACAGGCGCTTCGTATACTTCTCCGCCGCCGCCTCGATAACGCAATTTGCCAGATTCAGTATCGGCTGCGTGCTGCGATAATTTTCCTCCAGCTTGTAGACGGTCGTGCCGGGGAAGAGCGTCGGAAACTCCATGATGTTTTTGAACGTGGCGCCTCTGAACGCATAGATCGATTGCGAATCATCGCCGACGACCATCACGTTGTTGTGCGCATTCGCCAGCAGACGGATCACTTCGGCCTGCAGCCGATTCGTGTCTTGATACTCATCCACCAGGAGATAGCGGTACTGGCGGGAAATCGTCGCGCGGGACGCTTCGTCCACCGACAACAGCTGCCGTAGCATCACCAACAAATCGTCGTAGTCCAATAATTGCTTCTGCCGTTTTGCCGACTGATACGCCTGCTGCAACCGCTTCACATCTTCCAAATGATCGGCAAAATGACTGAACTCCTCCATCAGAATGTCATCGAGACTGCGGAGCGTATTCTCGCTCTTGCTGATCATTTCCATGATCGTCCCCTTGCGGGGAAACCGCTTGTCTTTTTCGTTGAGCCCCAACTGCGCGCGGCACAGTGCGATCAGATCTTCCGCGTCGCCGCGGTCCAGGATCGTGAACCCCGGTTCCACGTTGACCGATCGGCCATAGCGCCGCAGCAACATGTTCGCCACGGAATGGAAGGTACCGCCGCACACCCGCTGGCTTCTCGCACCAATCAAGTCGCCCACACGCTCCAGCATTTCCTGCGCCGACTTGCGCGTGAAGGTCAATAATAAGATGTTCGACGGATCGACGCCGGAATCGATCAGATAGGCCACACGATAGACGAGCGTGCGTGTCTTCCCGCTGCCGGCGCCGGCAATCACCAGCGCCGGCCCGTCTCCCGCTGTGACCGCGGCCAATTGTTGCGGATTCAATGAAGCGGCGTAATCGATGGAGAGCGCGCGGGGCACAGCCTCATCGGCCGGCCTCTTCAGCACGTAGGTCTTGACTTCTCGTTCCATGAAATTATGCAACGAACACGTTCGGCAGATGGATCATTCCGGAGGAGCCGTGTATATCACACTCCGATTCCCCATTCCTATCACGGCACGATCATCGTCCAGAGCGTCGCAACCAGCCAGACCACACCGGCGATCAAGAGCAACATGAGCAGCACCGTCCCTCCGACGAGTCCTCCCACATAGAGCCAATCCGGCCGCGTCTCACGATCCGGCTTCAGCGCGGCCTCCCGCAGCAACGTTGCGTTCCTTGCGTGGCTCTGGAACCAGACCGAAAACAGATCACCGATGACGGGAACAGTGCCGACAGTCCCGTTGATCAGCAGATTGAGGCTCATGCGCGCCAACACAATCCGGGGAAGCCGTAAGCGGGCCCCAATGCCCAGGATCAGCGTGCCAATCAGATTGGCCAAGGCATCGCCGATGCCGGGAATAAGCCCGATCAACGGATCTAACCCGATAGAGAGTGACGTGCCGGGAATCCTGACCGTCGTATCCAGCACCTTGCCGAGAATGTCGGCAACCTCGACAAGATGTTCACGGACATCATCGGACGGCGGGGTATCTTTCGGCATATTCCTGTCAGATTGATCAACGAACACAGTCAATCGATGGGCACCTCGAAGATCATCGCCCCTGTACCAGATGACATACCAAGAGAGTTCTTGGCAATGGGGTAGGACCTACGTCTCGTCAAGAGAAGCGTGGGAAAGGGCGCCGCTCCCGACCCCCTTCATCCAACACTGCAAGCCTCTTGGCCCGCCGGAGACATCTCCGTTATAATCCCGCCCGTCAGAAGAACGACTATGGCTGCCCCCAACCCAGAATATAAGGACCGGCTTCGCCAGCTTGCCGAACTGATGCTCGCCGTCTCAGGCGAGTCGGTCTCGGTCATGAAGCGCTTGGCGCCGGAGAAAGCACTGAAACTCAAGCGCAAGGACGAGTGGGACCTCTACCTTGAGTTTCTCAAGATCCTGTTCAACCTGGCGGACCGGCTCGCCGCACTGCACATCCCATTGAAGGACCAGATGGACTTCATGAACGCGTTGGAAGACACGGTCGCCCAACAACTGCAGAGGGTTCTGGAGCCGGCCTTCGGCAACAACGCCGATCAGATGGAAATCGTCCTGACGATCGGTACTGCTGTGGCAGAAAGCCGGCAGACCTATGAGTCATACAAGTTTCTCGTCACCGAGGAGTCGCAGTCCAAGAACGAGATGTTCCGCGACTTCGGCAACAGGATCGCCAACGCCCTTGGCGCGCCGGGCAATCCCCAGTTGACATCAGCCGCCACACTCTGTGCAAGCGCCGTCGTGCCCGCCATCGGCGCGGTACTTCAAGGACAAGCACCGCCGGCAGCCGCTGCAGCGCAGCCGGCTACCGCAACGGTGAGCGAACAACCGGACAAGCAAGGCGCTACCGGTCAAGAGATTAAACTCGTTAGCATGATGTCGAACGTCTCCGGTGAAGAAATCGAAACACGGTGGGGCCTCCATCCGCGATTCCGCGAAGACTTGACGCCGGCGGAACTCCAGCAACTGACCAAGCTTCTGAACCGAGTTGCAAAAATCGTTGGCGAACGGTATGCCGCCGTGGCATTCTCCGAAGAATGGGCCTCGTGGCACAAGGCAGGTCACGCCTGATCGGCATCGGACTTGGCGTATACTCGCCTCTTGACTCTATTCTCAACCACCTAATTCCTCGAAGGAGCCTACGTGGATACTGTGATCTCGGTAAACGGTTCTCCGGTTGATCTTCCTCCAAGCCTCAACCGCCTGTCCGAACTCGCGCACAATTTGTGGTGGAGCTGGACACTGGAAGCACGGCAACTGTTCGAAACGATCGATCCGACCCTTTGGCTGCTCACACACCATAACCCCGTCAAACTGCTGGCTGACGTGAGACCGGACCGGCTGGTTCATCTGTCGGAAGATCCGTCGTTTCTCCGGCAGTACTCCGCGGTGTTCCGCCTGTTCGATGAGTACTCCGCCAACAAGAAGAGCTGGTTCGGCGCCCACCGCCCAGACATGGCAAAGACCACCATCGCCTACTTCTCCGCTGAATTCGGCCTGCATACCTCCGTCCCCATTTATAGCGGCGGCTTGGGCATCTTGGCCGGCGACCATTGCAAGGAGGCCAGCGACCTGGGTGTGCCGCTGATCGGTGTCGGGTTTATGTACCCGCAGGGGTACTTCCGCCAGCGCCTGACCCCGGAGGGATGGCAGGAAGCGGCCTACGCACCGTTCAACCGCGAAGAATCTCCTATTCATCCGGCGCGGACTCCATCCGGAGAAATCTGCCGATTCACAGTGGAGATAGGCAGCCGCCATGTGACCGCCTCCGTCTGGAGGGTCTTGGCAGGTCGAGTCCCGCTGTTCCTCATCGATACGGACGTCCCGGAGAACAGTCCGGAGAATCGCGCCCTCTCGGCCCGGCTGTACGGCGGCGACCAGGAAATGCGGCTGTGCCAGGAGATCTTACTAGGCATCGGCGGGGTGCGCATGCTGCGCGCATTAGGCATCGCCCCCTCGATCTGGCATGCGAACGAAGGCCATTCAGCCTTTCTCACCTTGGAGCGGCTGCGCGAATTGGCGGCACAAGGGACCTCACACGCTGAAGCGAGCGAACTCGTCCGCCAGAGCACCGTGTTCACAACCCACACGCCGGTGCCGGCCGGCCACGATGTCTTTCCGCACCATCTGATGGACCGCTATTTCGCGGGCTATTGGGAACAGCTCGGCCTGTCACGGGATGAATTTCTCCGGCTGGGTGAGACGCCCGAGTCGAGCGGTCACGGGTTCAACATGACCGCATTGGTCATGCGGTTGTCGGCTCACGTCAACGGCGTCAGCCGTGAACACGGCCGGGTCACGCGTACCATGTGGCGACATTTCTGGCCTGGATTGCCGACCGAGCAGATTCCTATCCGCAGCGTCACGAATGGCATCCATGCACCGACCTGGATCTCGCCGGAACTCCACCATCTGTACAGCAAGTCACTCAGCCCAAACTGGACGAGCAGCTGTGATGACCCCGCCATGTGGCAGCGGGTGATGGACATTCCAGACCACGAACTCTGGGCCATCCGTCAGACCATGAAACGGAAGCTGATGGGTTTTATCCGCGAACGAGCCAGAACCGGCTGGATGCAGGGACATCTCCAGCCCGCACAAGTGTTAAGCCGAGGCACGCTTCTCGACCCCGAGGCGCTGACCATCGGGTTTGCCCGTCGATTCGCCACCTACAAGCGGGCGACGCTGCTGTTCCAGGACCTTGACCGGTTGAAACAACTGCTCCAAAACAGATGGAGGCCGGTCCAATTGGTCTTCGCGGGAAAAGCCCATCCGGCCGACGAACCGGGGCGCTACTTCATTCACGAAGTCCTCGCGTTTTGCCAAGACCATAAGCTGGGCGGCCACGTCGCCTTCCTTGAAGATTACGACATGCACATGGCGAAGTTCCTCGTCCAGGGTGTCGATATCTGGCTCAACACGCCGCGGTTTCCTCTGGAGGCCAGCGGAACGAGTGGGATGAAAGCCGCGATCAACGGCGTGCTGAACCTGAGCGTCCTCGACGGTTGGTGGGCCGAAGGCTACAACGGCGCCAACGGCTGGGGCATCCAACCGTTGTCCGAGCAAGCGGACACCAAGGCCCAGGATCACCACGATGTGGAACAGCTCTATCGCATCTTAGAGCAAGAGGCCGTGCCCCTCTTCTACCAACGCGATCGCGACGGCATCCCCCGCGGCTGGCTCCACATGGTCAAGGAATGCATCCGAACCGTCGCACCGCAATTCTGCACGACCCGCATGGTGAAGGACTATGTGGGGATGCTGTATACCCCCGCGACCCTACGCGCTCCTTCGACATGGTAGGCCGGCTGAGCGCAGGGTTCGTGGGCATCCTCGCCATGCTGTGTCTCGGATGGCCCCCCGCCGTTCATGCAGCCGGTTCGTCATCCACCATAGAGTCTCAGGCCAGAGAACTCTTCAAAGCCGGCGATTACGCGGCAGTGACGGCGCTGTACCGCACCCTGCCAGCCCATACCCCCGCGTCAACACCATTTCTCCGCCTCTCGCTCTTGAGTTTTGTCCGTCTGGGACGGACCGACGAAGCGCTAGCGCTGGCGATCTACACGAAGCTGAATCCCCCTGAGAAGTCCCATGACGCAGCGTTACTGCGTCCGTTGGCGCTAGCGGTCATTACCAGCCGTGTTCGTGACCAGAAGGAACATGTGCGCATTGCCGCCTACACCACGCTGGCGGAACTGGGCCTTCAAGAAACGGCAGCGATTCTAGAAGACGGCCTTCTGGACACCTCGGTCCTCATACGGGCACGGGCCGCTGAAGCAATCGGGAAAAGCGGCTTGGCTCGAAAATCCGGTGCCCTGCGGCGAGCACTGAGCGATGCGATGCCCACCGTTCGTATCGCCGCCATGACCGCACTGGCAGAGGCTCAAGCCACCGACCTCATGGCACGATTCACTGAGATCGCGCGCACCGACGAAGGCCCCGAATCGATTTTTGCCTGGGCTGCTCTCTATCAGATGGGGCAATCGGAACGATTGGCCGACATCACTGGCGCCGCTACCCTGCCCGACGCCGACGTGCGCATGGCAGCACTCGGCGTGCTGGGCCGCTTGAAGCGGCCGGCCAGTCTGGCGGTCCTCAGCCAAGCCGTGTATGATCCAAACCCATCCGTACGCGCATTTACCGCAGGAGCGCTCGGAGAATTCGGCTCACCAGGCGGAGTCGCGCCGTTGACCCACGCCATCGGAGACGAAGTCGCTATGGTTCGTGGCGTCGCCGCCGGCAGTTTGGGCCGGCTGGGCATCAAGGATAATCGGCCCTTGCTGCACACCTTAACCAGAGATCCCAGCTGGCAGGTCCGCGCCGGGGCCGCGGAAGGGTTGCTTCGCCTGGGAGACACCACAGCCATCCAATTGGTTGCCGAACTTGCGCAGCATGCCGATCCATCCATTCGAGGCGCCGCCGCCAAGGCGCTGAGTCTCGCTCCTGTGAAACAGGCCTTACCCATGCTGGAGACTCTCTTGCACGACCAACAACCCCTCCCTCGCCTCATGGCCGCCATGGCGCTGGGAAAGCAGACCGGGGCGGTGCTGCCATTACTGATCAACGCCTTGCGAGATTCCGACGAAGCGGTCCGAATCGCCGCAGCAGGAAGCCTGCTCCGGCAGCTGGATCGAACGCATCCACCGCAACCGCCTCGCTAACCGGCAGACCACGATGGCCAAATTCATCGCCATACTGTTGCTGATCGCCGGTTCGTTCGGCGCGGGATACTATGTCGGGCAGAAACCAGTCGGAACGTTGCAGGCCACCGTGTCGGACCTGTCTAAGCGATTAGCCATTTCCGAGGAAACCATAGAAGGCTTCCAACAGTCGGTAAAGAAGCTTTCAAAGGATGCGCTGGATGCGACAATGCGAATCGAACGGGATCTTCGCAAGCGCCAAGGGTTGCTGGAGGCAAAGTCTAAGCTCGTACAGGCGAAAGCGGGTATCCTGGACCGGAATTTTCCCGATGCCGCAAAGGAATTGGCTGACGCGGTCGCAGCGCTGGAGCCCCTCGCCAAAGGAACCCAGGATGATCCTTCAGCCGAGGCGCTGTCGGACCTGGCCGCCTCACTACGGCAGGTCCGCTTGGACACGGCAATGGGGAAATCGGTGCCGATGAAGAAACTGGACGATCTGCAGCGCCGAATAGATCAACTGCTCAACAAGTAGTCGAACGGTCGCAGCCCGTTCTTACGCGGTGGCCGGCTGGGAAACCGGCTGTTTTTTCCACTTGGCCAGAATGCGCTCCACCCTCATGCGGACGACCATGTCGGGATCTTTCAGCAACGGCATGATGGCGTGACGGCCCCGCTCGTCACCAATCGCCTCCAACGCCGCCGCCGCCGTCAAGCGGGTAAACCAATCCTTATCTTCCAGCATTTCGATGAGCGGAGTGATCGCCTGATCGTTCTTGATCCGCCCCAGCGCAAGCACTGCGCATTTGCGGACCTGTTCGTCCTTGTCCCGAAGGGCAGTAATCAATCGGGAAACCGCCGGCTCGCCGAGTTCCACCAAAGCCGTGATCGCATCATCTTTGAACTCATCGTTCCTGAGCTGGAGCATCAGGGGGTCGAGCACCCGCTCATCCCGAATCTTACCCAGCGACAAAATCGCGTACTTGCGGACTTCCCAGTCCCGCAGTAATTTGAGCAAGGTCTCGACCGCGGGGGACCCCACCTGCCCCATGGCTTCAATTGCTACTTCTCGAACCTGCCAGTCGCCGTCCCGCAACGCTTTGGCCAAGGGGGCAACACACCGCTCATCCCCCATCTCCCCGAGTGTAATGACCGCCTCACGGCGCACCACCCAGTCCGGATCGTTCAGCAGGTCGATCTGAATATCGATCTCATCCTTGACGCGCTCTTCTTCTAAGTCCTCCCCGGCTTCCACACCAGTCGGCACAGGACCGGCCTCCTGTTGTTGAGCTCGAGCAAGATCTTCGGACAAGGAGTCCGCCAGCTCATCCCCCGACGACTGAGCCGTCGGAAGCGTATCGCCAGATTGGTCAGTCCGATGTGATTTCATACTATGTCCTACCGTACACGGAACCGGTTGACAACCTAGGTTGACGCAGGTGCTGCGGCAGCCTTGCTGCCCGCCGCATGTTTCTTCCGCAGCGCAAGGGCCCGCCGTCTGCGTTGCTCCCGCTTCAGCCGCTTTCGAAGCGCCCGGAATGCCGCCGTCCCTTCGGAGGTCTTCCCCGCAGTCCGCCGTTCCGCGACTTTTTTCTTTAATCGAGTTTCTTCAGCCTCCGCTGAGCTTTTCGTGGTTTTCTTCGCCATGCTCTCGGCTCCTTTACGTGGTGATCAATGACGACAATGAACAGACTGGCCCGTCTTAAACTGGACGAGTTAGTCTAGAGGAGAGGGTGTGGACTGTCAACCGAGGAGAGCGCAGGGCATGCAGCTATGCCAATACCAACGCCACATGTTCCCGATGAGCCGGATCGGCGACCAGGATAGCCGGCACCAATTCCCACCAACGCTGAACTAAGACGTCGTTGCGGAGTAGTCGGTGGATGAACACCTTCGTAAAGTTTGACCGTCCGAACCTGTGCATCGGGGGGGCGAGCAACGATCGTTCATCCAACCGATGGACCACAAGAGGGGGGGGAGCATATAAGGCCACCTCCTCCGATTCAACGACGAATTCAGGCCGGTGGTCGCCGACTACCTCCAGCTGGATGACCGAAAGCCCCCCCTCCACCATCCCGAGCTGAGCCGCCGCGGCATGGGACAGGTCGAGAATCCTTCCATTCACATAGGGCCCCCGGTCGTTAATCCGTACCCGGACGTGCTTCCCATTTAAGAGATTGACCACCCGAACCATGCTCCCAAGCGGCAGGGTCCTATGGGCCGCCGTCATGGCTTCCATATCGAATACTTCCCCATTGGCAGCAAGTCGTCCGTGGAATGGTACCCCATACCAGGATGCCATCCCCCGTTCCTTAATCCCCACATCAAGATCACTCTCACCCTTGGGAATCCAGGAGCAAGCCCCCAGGGAAAGGCAGAAGACGACTAGACCAAGTCGAAAGGCCGGATTCGATGACAGCTGATTGAAATTCCAATATTTGTGCATATACCTCTCGCCTCCCTCTGGGACGTTGGATCATCCAGAAGTACGTAGGCCCAGGGTAAGCAAAGAACGGAAGTTCAACAATACCGACTGCGTACCCTATTCCCCTACCTTGGTATGAAGGCGTGGAGCCTGGTCAGGAATGAGAGGCAGTACAAAAACGCACGAAGAAGCGACGGCAGAGTCAAACGGTGACACTATATATATGGAGGAGGGGCCCCGCGTCAACTACTCCTGGCCATTCATTGAATGATTGGGTAATAGATACGTGACGTGGCCTGATAGAAATCCTTGAAAATTCAGTCCTCTACAGCAACCCCCACAAACCGCTGTTGTATTGACTGCCTCAAACGGACTGAGTAAGATCCCCCGGTACAGGCGATGGTCGCCAGGGGTTTGAGCGAGACCGCGATTGCGATCGCCTCCTCCATCCTTGTTCGCCCCGACATCACACCCATGATTGACGTCCAGCACATTACCAAACGGTACGGACATCATACGGCTATCGACCGAGTCACCTTCTCGGTTGCCAAGGGAGAGGTGCTGGCATTTCTCGGTCCCAACGGTGCGGGCAAGACGACTACCATGCGAATTTTGACCTGTTTTATGCCGGCGACGGAAGGAACCGCTCGGGTCGCCGGCTTCGACTGTGCCGCTCAACCGATGGAAGTCAAACGACGAATCGGCTATCTGCCGGAAACACCCCCGGTCTATCAAGAATTGACTGTCACAGAATACCTGACCTTTGTCGGCCGGCTCCGCGGGATGACCGGGCCCAATTTGACCTCGGCCATGGACCAGTCTATAGGGCGGCTTGAGCTGGGGTCGGTCCGCCACCGCTTGATCGGGAACCTCTCTCGCGGCTACCGTCAGCGTGTCGGGCTCGCCCAGGCCCTCCTGCACGATCCTCCCGTGCTGATCTTGGACGAACCGACGGTCGGGCTGGACCCAAAACAAATCATAGAGATCCGTGAATTAATCAAAAGCTTGGCCGGCTCACATTCTGTCATCCTGAGCACCCACATCCTGCCAGAAGCCACCGCCGTCTGCCAGCGGGTGGTCATCATCAGCGGAGGCCGGATCGTGGCGGAAGATACCCCTGAGCAGTTATCGGCGAGGCTGCGGCAATCGGAGAAGATCTCTGTCACCCTCAAATCTCCCCCCCCGGATTGTGAGACCAAGCTCCGGGCTATTCCCGGTATTCTCAACGTGTTTCAGGGGCCCAGCAACGGGACATTCATCATCGAATGCGCCTTGGGCCGTGACCTACGAGACGATATCGCCCGATATATCGTGGCCAATCAGTGGGGGTTGCTGGAACTACGGACCATTTCCATGACACTGGAAGACGTGTTCCTCCGCCTCACCCGCCACGAAGAAGGTCTCCCCCAGCCAGTGGAAGCCGCCTCATGACTCCGGTCCAAGCCGTCATAGCCAAGGAACTGCGCGGGTATTTCGTATCGCCGATCGTGTACGTCGTCGGAGCGGTCTTTCTGCTCATCTTCGGGTTACTGTCGTACCTCTATGTCGTCTTCGCTGGAGCGCAAGCCATTCAACTCATGCAGATGCAAGGAGGCATGGCCCAGATCAATCTGAACGATCTGGTCTTCCGGAATCTCTTCGCCAGCATGCGCTTCGTGCTGCTGATCATCCTGCCGATCCTGACCATGCGGTTATTCGCCGAAGAACGCAAGCTCAGAACGTTCGAGTTCTTGATGACGTCCCCCATCGGCATCAACGAAATCGTCGCGGGGAAATTCGTCAGCGCGTTCCTGATTTACCTCGGCCTCCTGGGCATCACCGGCCTCGTTCCGTCAGTCTTGATGCTCTTCAGTGATTTTGACTGGGGCCCGGTCCTCACCGGCTATCTGGCCATGGCGCTCCTCGGCGCGCTCTTTCTGGCCGTCGGCCTGTTTGCGTCGGCCTTGACGGAAAACCAAATCGTCGCCGCGTTTGTGGGATTCGGCATCTTGCTCACGGTATGGCTGGTCGCAGGGCTCGGGGCGCTGTTCGGCGACACCGCAATGGGTCACATGGTGTCTTATATCTCATTCATGGAGCATTACGACCGTCTGGTGAACGGGCTCATCGACACGAGCGATCTCGTGTATTTTGCGAGCGGCCTGGCACTCATGCTGTTTCTCACCCACCAGGTCGTCGACTCGGCGCGCTGGAAATGAACGTCAAATCGCTCCCATTCGGCATCATCGGCATCGTCCTCGGTCTCGGAGGCGCGATCGGTTACAGCCTCAGGCCGGATCTCCTCTGGGCCGTAACATTGGTGGAGCTGTCGGCGCTGAGCTGTCTGATCGGTTTTTTCATCCTGCATTTCGACGCGGTCAAAGCGTTCTCCGGCCGGCGGACGACAAAGCTGGGCGTCAATAGCCTCCTCATGGTCCTGCTGTTTTCTTCTATCCTTGGCATCGTGAACTTTCTGGCGGCCCGCCATTCCGTGCGCTGGGATTGGTCTGAAAATCAGAATTACACGCTGGCCCCGCAAACCCACCGTGTCCTGCGTTCGCTTCTGCGCGACGTCAAAATCACGGTGTTCACACGGGAGAAGGACCCAGGGTTTCAAGCGTACAAACAACGGCTGGAAAGTTACCGCCAAGCATCCACCAAACTGGCGGTGGAGTTCATCGATCCCGAAAAACAGCCCAAGATCGCGCAAACCTACGGGATCTTCCGGAGCGACACGGCGGTGTTCGAGAGTAACGGGCAAACGATCAGGGTTACCTCACCATCGGAAGTCGAGCTGACCGGAGCCCTGCTGCGCATCTCCAAGGACGCCAAGAAACGCATCGTGTTCGCCGAAGGACACAGCGAACGGAGCTTGGAGGACAAGGAACGGAACGGCCTCTCGATCGCCAAAGAGGCGTTGCTCCGGCAGGGCTATGAAGTCGCCACCGTCTCCCTTCTCCAGGAGGCTGCCGTTCCCAGCGACACGACCGTCCTGGTCCTCGCCGGCCCGCGCCGGCCCGTGACCAAAGACGAACAGGACCGCATCCAAGCGTATGTCGAGAAAGGCGGCCATTTGCTGGTCCTCGTGGATCCGGACACCCAGACCGGACTCGAATCCCTGCTCGCCCACTGGGGGCTCGGTCTAGGACCCGGCGTGCTGGTCGACCTGCAAGATCGGCTGGCGGCAGGAGATCTCACCGCGCTGCTGGTTCGCACGTTTACCGAACATGAGATCACGCAGGACCTGACTTCCGCGGTGCTCTTCCCGCTCTCGCGTCACGTCACGTTCGACGAACAAGTCGGCAAAGACTGGGACTATGTCCCGCTGGCCCGCACGTCGGCCAACAGCTGGGCCGAAACGAATCTGCAGGGCCGCGTGGTGAGCCTGAGCGAACAGGAGGATGTGAAGGGGCCCCTGCCCCTGGCTGCCGCCTTGGCGCCGAAGAAGGCGCCGGAGGAAGAGGCGGCCCGACCGGCCGTCGTCGTCATCGGCAACTCCACCTTTGCCACCAACGCCTATTTCAATTTCCCCGGCAATAGCGACTTTCTTCTTCACACCACCGGATGGCTCGCCGATGAGCGCAACCTGATTGCCATCGCACCAAAAGAACCGGCCCTGCGGCCATTCACCCCGAATCCGATGCAGGAACGGGCGCTGCTCTACGTGCAAGTGATTGCGCTTCCGCTCATGACGCTCGTGACCGGCGTCATGGTGTGGAGAAAACGGCGGCGGTTGTAAGGGGCATAAGAATGCGTGGCATGTTCGTCATTCGTCACCCGTCATCCGTCAAACGTAAGGAACACGGAGCCAATCCCCTTCGATTCCCTTGTCACCTTTCACGTTTCACGCTTCACGTTTCACGCTTCACGCTCTGACTATGCGTTATTGGCCGACACTCCTCATGCTGATCATCCTGGCAGGGCTGGGAGGCTATGTCTATCTGGTGGAGTTTCCTGCCCGGCAACAGGAAGTCAAGCAAGAGACCGAGCAGAAGAAACTCCTGCTGGTTCCCGAAACCGCCATCACGGGACTCATCATCAGCACCGCTCAGGGCCCCATCCAACTCAACCGCGCTCAATCAGGAATATGGAAGATCACCGCCCCCTTGCAAACCGACGCCGATATCCGTGAGGTCCAGGGGCTCCTCCGAGCGCTGGTGACGGGGACGGTGAGCCGAACGGTCGCCGATAAATCAGAAGCCCTGGCCCCCTTCGGCCTGGATCCACCGGTGACAACCGTGACCGTAACGACCGGAGCCCAACAAGAAACCATTGCCATCGGCGACAGCGGTCCTCTGTCCAACACCTTGTACGTACTCCGTGGATCGGATGGGAAGGTATTACTGACCGACTTAGCTCCCAGAGACTTTGTCAATAAATCGCTGCTGGCATTTCGGAGGAAAGAACTCTTCCAGTTCGTGCAAAACGACGTGGACCGGGTGCGTCTGACGTATCCGACCACAGAAATCGTCATCTACAACATGGCCAAAGACAAGCCCAAACCGGCCTGGAAGATCCGCTATCCCATCGAAGCCGAGGCGGATCAGACTGAAGTCCGCTCCCTGATGTTTCGGCTGGAGGACCTCAAAGCGCTCGGCATCATCGATCCGGGGCCCGAACGGGATGCCGTGGCTAAGACACTGTCCGGCCCCAAAGTAAAAGTGACGCTGCATACCGCTGCAGGGGATCAAACCGTCCGGCTCTACCAGCCGGATCCGCAAAGCGGCGAGGCCATTGCTGAAACGACGGCCGACGCACCGCTGTATCGTGTCAATCCGACGGTCATTAAGGACCTCACCAAAGAGCTCTTCAACCTCCAGGACAAGCGGCTTCTCGGCGTCACCGCTGCGGACATCGCCATGCTGTCGGTGAAATCGCGGGACAAGGCCTATGTCTTGATCAATCAGACCGGAGAATGGGTGCTGGAAGATCAGCCGACGGAAAAACTCAACCAGCAAGCGGTCGATCTGTTTGTCAGCCGGGTAGCGGACCTTCCCGCTGAAGACCGTGTCACCAAATTGACGGCGCCGCTTGCGCCCTATGGACTGCTCGCACCAACCGCCGAGTTCGTGGCCACGGGCAAAGACGGAAAGATGCTCGGCAAACTGACGTTGGGTAACCGCATCGGAAACCTGGTGTACGCCACCGGCGAGCAACTACAGGGAATTTTCCATGTTCGCCCGGATCTCTTGACCCAGATTCCCTCGAAGGCCGACCTCCTGGCCACATCAACAGACCAGGCCAATCGCTGAGCAAGACAGGTCAGCTCCGCCCTCAGAGCCATGGCGCATGACGGATGGCTGATGATTCGGAAGACGTCAGGCGGGAATCGTCGGGCGTAATTTCCCCAGCATAAGATTTAGTGGCCAATTCCATTGGAGAGTTGGCAGTCAGTGCTCTCTGCTTCAATCATGCACGCAGAAAACAGCCGCAATGCTACTCCCGTTACTGCTGCTAGATGGTTACATTCTCACGCAGCAGACCTTCGCAGTCTCACTCGTTGTTCTTTGCCGCTTTCATTTCCTTCTGAAGCATTTCCAGCCGTTCCTTGAACCGCTGCATTTCCACGACCCCATCTTCAGGACTGCCCACGACATGCGGCGTAAGCAGAATCAAGAGCTCGGAGCGGCTGGTTGTCTCCGCGTAGTTTCCAAACAGAAACCCGATGTACGGGATGTCCTTCAGCCACGGAAGCCCAGTCCTCGTCGTGTTGGTCGATTTATCGATGATTCCCCCGATCATCAGCGTCTGCCGGTCCTCCACGACCACGGACGAATTGATCGATCGCTTGCTGAAAGACGGCGTGCCCCGGACCGTGGAGCTGGGAAGCGTATCG
>JABMDL010000068.1 GCA_015903945.1 Nitrospira sp.
AGATTCGCAAAGGCGTGTTCCTGCGTTTCTATGGCCACGAATTCGACGCCCCAACACGCGACAAGATACTTGCCACGATCGAGCACGCGGCATCCCAGCTAGACAATGCTTCCTGACACCGTTTTCTTCTTCAAGCGTATCGGCGGTAGCGAGAACTTCTTCGAGGAAAGCCAGAGCAGCGAGGGGAGCGTCCCGCGCGATGTACGCGACGATGTCGTCGAGTTTGTGTCGCGCGCTCGTCGTCCAGATTACTTCACGCCGTTCTTCAGCCACTTGGCCTGCAGCTCTCGCTTGACTTGCTCGTGGCTCATGGTTCTGCCATGTGCGACTTCTGCTCTACCACGTTCAACCGTTTGCAGCACATCGAGATGGTACTGAATGTCGTCAAGCGAGCAGTCATCCGGCAGTTTCCGCACAAGGTCGAGAACGGCTTCTTTTGTACTCATGCCAGGTCCCCCACTATTGGAAGAATTGCATGCCAGCTCTTCGATGAAAGCAATTTGACCATGGGTCGCCGTCGGAGCGCAAACTCCCCTTTGATGTCATATCACCAGGCTCTCACCTTCCAAGACAACCGCCGCCCCGGCACATGACCGATGCTTCGTTCGCTCCCATGCTGCCCGAAGTCCACAGAAGGAGTTCTGGACCGGGCAACATTTGCTATGATACTCGCTCGCTCGGAGGAGCACCGTGGAACTGTTCGTCGTCTGTGCCGCGGCGTTGCTGGCTTCGGGCCTCACGCTATTTTCTGGATTCGGGCTTGGTACGCTGCTGATGCCGGTGGTCGCCCTTTTCTTCCCACTGGAGATCTCCATCGCGATGACGGCCATGGTTCATCTGGCGAACAACCTCTTCAAGATTGGATTGCTTGGACAAAAGGCCGATCACCCTGTGCTGCTGAAATTCGGGTTGCCTGCGATCATGGCAGCCATTGTAGGAGCGGCGTTGCTCACCTACCTTGGCGATCTTAAACCGATGCATGAATACCATGCGTTTGGGAGCGCTCGGCAGGTGTCGGCGCTTAAGCTCGTGATCGGTGTCCTCATCATGTCCTTCGTCGTCTTGGAGCTTTCTCCCACCTTCTCCAAGATCGCGCTCGATCGCCGATGGCCCCCTTGGCGGCCTCATCAGCGGGTTTTTCGGCGGCTTGTCGGGGCATCAAGGCGCCTTTCGCAGCATGTTCTTGATTAAAGCCGGGCTTGAGAAAGAGGCGTTTGTCGCCACGGGGGTCGTGCTCGCCGTCATGGTCGATCTCTCCCGCATAGCCGTCTAGGGCGCGGATATCTCGGCCCATGGCGAGGCCATCGCATGGCGGTTGGTCATCGGTGCGAGTTTGTCTGCTTTCGCCGGGGCCTACGTCGGAGCCAAGATGCTCAAGAAGGTGACGCTTCGGTCTGTCCAGTTGGTGATCTCAGCGCTGTTGATGGTGGTGGGAGGTGGCTGATCGCCGGTCTATTGTGATCACGCCATCATTCGAAGAATTCTCTTGCCTCTCACGAGCAATCCTTCATAATCGGCTGGATATTCTGTCCTCATTCGCGACTCACCGCCGGTAGGGGGCCCCATGCTCACACGACCTGTTATCTTGTCCATTGCACTCTTGCTTTGTTTGATTCCTCGGATCGCGCACGCCACCTACGAATCCGGTGTCGCGGCCTTTCAAAAAGCCGACTATCAGACCGCCTACCAGGAATTGCATCCGCTCGCCGAAGCGGGCGACCCCAAAGCCCAGTATTACATCGGCTTCATGCACTACAGTGGGAAGGGCGTTAATCAGGACAGCGTGGAAGCCCTCAAATGGGTCAAGCCGGCGGCGGAATCCGGCCTTGCGGAGGCTCAATACCTCTTCGCAATGATGAACGAGGAAGGTCTCCCGGAACCGAAAGGCAACGGGAAGGAGAAGGGAAAGACGAAGGCGAAAGCAAAGGCGAGAAAAGTGGTCCATAAGGCGGAAGCCATCAAATGGTTGACGCTGGCATCTGAGCAGGGCCATGTCACCGCCCAGGTGAAACTGGCCGATCGGCACTTGCATGGCCAGGGTGTCCCGCAAGATATGGTTCAGGCCTATACCTGGTGCGGCATCGCGCAGTTGCTCGCTCCGTCACGGTGCAATCCCCAGGAATATATTCCGGCCTACCGGATGACGGCCGCCCAGCGGGACGAGGCGAAACAGCGCGTGCAAGCCTGGCTGACTGCGCACCCGGTCAATCACTCGCACCTGCCGGCCAAGAGTGCACAGCAGTTGATCGCTGAATTGGACACCGCCGATCACAAGAAACGAGACGAGATCAAGGTGGGCTTGATTCTCATGGGAGATTCCGCACTGCCGGCGATTGCCGATGCGTTCCGAGCGACGCCGCTCAAGCATACGGACTTTCTCGCAGGCGTGCTGTGCGAACGGGGGCCGGCGGCGGCAAGCCTGAGTCCGCAACTCATACGCATGTTTCGTAACCCGGCCATCACCCCTTCGGTGAAACACCATTTTCTGTCATCAATCGCCTGTATCGGGAACCGCTCGCCTGAGGTCGAGGCATTTATGATCTCGCAGCTGAAAGAGGGCGACGATTCCATGCGGCCATGGGCCGTACGGTTCTTGGGGCGATTCGAATCCCAGAACGTCGTCCTCGCACTTGCCGGCGCGCTCAGCGATTCACGGCGAACCATTCGTGAAGCCGCGGCAGAGGTCCTGTCGGAGATGGGGCCCAAAGCGGCCCCGGCGATTCCGGCTCTGGCCAAAGCGATGGACCAAAAAGGAACGTATTTGTCGATGTTGGCCGGGAATGCGCTTCAGGCAATTGGAACCCCTGAAGCACTCGCGGAGATTAAGAAGCGCGACGCGAGCTCGGGGTCAGCCGACGGAAATAAAGAAGGAGACGCAACAGACATATTCCATTCCTCTCCCCAATAGCCCGCTCGCCCTTACATCTTCTGCATGATCCGCTCCGCATAGCCGGTCAACTCCACATACCCCCGGCCTGTGACAGGCCGACCTTGCTTGACGCCTGAGAGGGAGACAGCTCCCTCCCAATAGGTCACCTGCGTGCTGCGCGAGGTGCGAAGCTCTTGATCCGCGAGCAACGGCATGACCTCCAGGGTAAGGTCCAGGGAGGGTACCGTAATCCGCCACGCACTGGGATACACGGCCTTGCTCTCTCGGCTGGTCCATGTGCCGGTGGACTCGATCTGGATATCCGAGATTGAGAGATGCCGAGACTTTCCATCCGGCAACACGACGGTGCCGCTTGATTCAAGATCGGACGACCCATCCTTTCGGCGAAGGCGATACAGCATCAGCTCACTGCAATCATTTAATTGGATACTGAACCAGTCCCATCCGGCCAAATCCGGGCCGAGATCGGTCGAGCCGAATTCATGGTCCATCCAACTGGTGCCGGTGACCTCGAAACGATCGGTGCCGATCGTGACGCTGCCGGAGGTCGCCAGACGCGTGAACGAATAGTAATGGGTCGCGTTGCCCTCCCCCGCTCCTTTTCGGCTGATGCCGTCCCGGCCATGGATGACCAAGGGTTTGGCCGGCTGAAGTGTCAGATCGAGCGTCGCCGTGCTGTCGCGCGCAAACAGCCTATGCGCCCCGTTCGGAGCGGCCTGTGCGTCCGCGCGCCACTCATCGATCCAGGCGTGAAGCCGAGCCTCCTCCGCGCCGGCTTTACCCAACCCGGCCCGGCTGAGTTTTTCGGAAAAATGGAACCGCCTGCCTGCGACATCCGTGACAGCGAAATGGGCGAGATACAGGTGGCCGACCGACCACTGTGACGGCTGCGTCTTGACGTCCTCGGGTGGAATCGCTCGGCGGAAGAACGTCAGCTCAAAGCCGAAGAGCCTGCCGGTTGTTGTCTGAAGATGGCCCGTGTAGTACCACCATTCCGTCCGATACGATGGATGCGACCCATGGTCTCTCGGAAACTCGTACTGATAGCCGGCTTCTGCCTGTTCAAACGACGAGGGCGAAACCGCTTCACAGAACGCCATCGAAGGGGCACAGACCATCCAGGCAGCACACGCCATGATGGCGTGCAGGCTGCGGCGCACGCCTGGAGCGAATGGGAGGATTTGAACAGGACTGACCAACATCGGGCATCGCCTCGTTCGACGCTTATAGCACGGGAATCAAAGATCACACAAATCGCCTGTGCTGGAGCGGCCTTTTCGCATCCATTCCGCCGGCTCGCACGCCGGAATGAGCGTTGACAATTTTCACACGTCTCGGCTATCGTGAGTCATGCAGACACATCATGAGCGCGAACCTCCCGGCCGCACGCCGGTCGAGCGAATTGACCCGGTCGCGATCCCGAGTCGACTTCCGGTGTTCCCATTGCCCAATGTCGTCTTTTTTCCAAAGACGTATTTGCCGCTCCATATTTTCGAGCCGCGCTACCGCTCGATGGTCGCCGACGCTTCGAATGGAAGCCGCCATATTGCCATGGCCTTGCTCAAAGAAGGATGGGAAACGGACTACTACGGCAATCCGGCAATCTACTCAACGCTCTGCGTCGGACGGATCATGAGCGTGCAGCCTTTGCCGGACGGCCGTTCGAATATTCTGCTCCAGGGGCTCGAGCGCTGCGAGATTCAGGAAGAGCATTTTGAGAAACCCTATCGCGAAGCGACCATTCGCATCACACCACGGCTCGAGGAAGAAAG
The DNA here is from genome assembly GCA_015903945.1 of Nitrospira sp. Lineage (GTDB taxonomy): Bacteria > Nitrospirota > Nitrospiria > Nitrospirales > Nitrospiraceae > Nitrospira_D. The sequence goes on from JABMDL010000068.1 coordinate 4,663, forward strand.
GCTGCCGGCGGACGTTCGACGCGCACTCGTCGAGCTGCTCGGACGGTACTTGCAAGCGAGGGAAGACAGCACCGCCTGGCAGGGGTTTTTCCGTGACGATGTCAGCGACGAGGTCCTCGTGAATACCCTTTCCACCTATCTGGACTGCACGCCGTTGGAAAAACAATTCTTGTTGGAAGCAGACGGGTTGCGCCAGCGGGCCGGCCGGCTGAACGATCTGATCCAATTCATGCTGTTCGACCCGCACCGCACAAAGGATTGGGAGTAATGGACCGCGCGATCGCCATTGACGTCAGTCGGCTGTGCAAATCCTACGAGAGCCACAAGGCCGTCGATGACATTTCGTTTCAGGTCTATTCAGGCGAGATTTTCGGCCTGCTGGGCCCCAACGGCGCGGGGAAAAGCACCACCCTCCGCACGCTCATTACGCTTTTGCACCCGACCTCCGGCAGCGCCGCCGTCTTCGGCCATGACACCGTGCGCGAGGCGGACCTGGTGCGGACGCTGATCGGCTATGTGCCGCAGGAACGGGCCATCGACCGGTTTCTTACGGGCCGCGAACATCTCGAGCTGCTCGGCGCGCTCTACCATCTGTCGAAAGAAGAAGCGGCCAAACGCATCGACGAACTGTTGACGCTGGTCGATTTGAACGCCCATGCGGATCGCCCGGCGAAAACATACTCCGGCGGCATGAAGCGCAAGCTCGACATCGCCTGCGGCTTGCTGCCCAACCCGAGAATTCTGTTCCTCGACGAGCCCACCCTCGGCCTCGATGTGCAAAGTCGGCTCAGGATCTGGGAGTACGTCCGGATGCTGAAGGCGCGCGGCCTAACAGTGGTCATGACGACCAACTACCTGGATGAAGCGGACCAGCTGTGCGACCGGCTGGCCATCATCGACGGCGGAAAAATCAAGACGTTGGGCTCGCCGGCTGAGCTCAAAATCGCCCTCGGCGGTGACATCGTATCGCTGACGCTCAAGGAGACGGATCGAACGGCAGGTTTGGAAGCCGCGTTGAAACACCAGCCGGCGATCACGTCGGTCCGAACGACGGACAAAGGGCTCGACATCCGCGTGGAATCACCGGAGAAAGCCTTGCCCGCCATTTTGGAGGCGGCCAATCGGCTGGGGTGCAGCATAGAGTTCATTCAATACAACCGGCCCCGATTGGACGACGTCTTCATCGCGCATACGGGGCGGGCCATCACCGAATCGGTTCCCCAAGCCGAGTCCACCTAAAGGAGTTCTGTGGAACATTATTGGCAAGAGATCGGCGCGTTGACGATGCGGTGGGTGAAGCGGCTGAGTCGAGAGAAATTCAGCATGCTGTTCACCCTGGTACAGCCCATGCTGTTCTGGCTGATCTTCTTCGGCAACCTGTTTCAACGGACCGCAGACGTGCAGGTGACGCAGGCGCCCAATTACATCAGCTTTCTCGCCGCCGGGGTCGTCGTCATGACGGTCCTCAACAACGGCTTGGCCGGCGGGGTCGACCTGCTGTTCGACAAGGAAAACGGGTTCTTGGAGCGGCTGATGTCCACGCCGATTCATCGCAGCTCCGTTATCCTGAGCCGATTCCTGTTCGTCATGACCATCACATCACTACAAGTGCTTGTCATCCTCGGCGTGGCCTTCCTCTTCGACGTCCATCCGGCAACAGGCCTGCTCGGGGTGGCGACGATTCTCCTGATCGGGATGATGTTCGGCGTGGGATTGACCGCCATCTCCATGGCCATGGCCTTTTCTGTCAAAAGTCACGGCGATTTCTTTTCCGTGCTGGGATTTTTGTCCTTGCCGATGATCTTTTTAAGCTCCGCGCTCGTGCCGCTGGCTGCCATGCCGGGATGGATGAGCTTTCTCGCCAAGTTCAACCCCATGACCTGGGCCATCGACGCCGTGCGGCCTTTGATCCTCTCCGGCTGGAGCGAGGCCCTGCCGCACGTGGGGATGGTGGTGGTGGTGATGCTGGTATTTGACGCCTTATGCTTGTACGGTGGCGCGAAGGCCTTCCGACGGGCCATGGGCTGATACGCAGTAGACCATGGTGATTCCTGAAAGCCAGATCCGGGCGCTGATTCGTTTGCTCTCCGACGAGGACGACCGGATTGTCCGAACGATCAGCGGACAGCTGATCACCATCGGACCGCCGGCGGTTCCCCTCCTGCAGGAAGCCGAGATCGAGCAGCCGGAGATGGCCGACCGGATCGCCTCCGTGCTGGAAGAAATCCGCTGGGGCAAGCTGGAAGAAGAGCTGGTGGAACTGGCGGCACAGTCGGATCAGACTATGAGCCTGGAAACCGGGGCGTTCTTGATTGCCCGCCACGCGTATCCTGGGCTCGATGTGGGGCAATACCGGTCCCAGCTCGATCGCATGGCTCACGAAGTGCGGGCGCGCATCGGCCTCCGGTCCTCGGGAGAGGAAACGGTCAATGCGCTCAACCGCTATTTGTTCGTCGAGCAAGGATTCAGAGGCAATACCAAGAATTACTACGAAACGGACAATAGTTACCTCAACCGCGTCATGGACCGGCGGGTCGGGATTCCGATCAGCCTGTCCGTGGTCTACCTGCTCATTGGGCAACGCCTGAACCTGCCGGTCTTGGGGATCGGCATGCCCGGGCATTTCCTCGTGAAGTACGAGTCCGACCGCTATAAGATTTTCATTGATTGTTTTAACGGCGGCGCGCTGCTGACTGAGAAGAATTGCGCACGTTTCCTGACAGAAGCGGGATATGGATTCGACGACACGTACCTGCAACCGAGCCCGGTTCGCGCCATCCTTTCCCGGATGGTGAAAAATCTGTTGTCGATTTACGCGAAGACGACCGAGCCGGTGAAGACCGCTCGCCTGACCAGGTATATTGAAATTCTGGGTGGTGAGCCGCGCGAAGAAGGACTGTAGTTTACAGTCTGACGGTCAACAGGTCTCTCGCCTTCCTGATCCTGCCCCCATACTGTTCCCCGGCCTGGGCCTTCACGTCGTACCGGTCCGCGATCGGATAGAAATGCGACAGGATAAGCTGGCCGACGCCGGCTTCCCGTGCGACTTGGCCGCATTGTCCGGCATGCAGATGGACCGGTCCGGGTTTATTGGCGGGAAACGAGCAGTCGAGCACGGCGAGGTCCGCCCCGGCACAGAGCCGGACAAGCCCATCGCAGTATTGGGAATCTCCAGAATAGACCATCGTTTTCCCCTGGTACTCGATCCGATACCCGACGCTCGAAAGATCCGGAACATGGACCACGGGTTTCGGAAAGACACGCGTAGCCCCGATCATGAATGCCTTTGCAGAGACTTCTTTCAAGGTCACCTTGAACGGCGGCCGTGAGAAACTCGGGAAAGTTCCCATGATTGTCTGCAGCAGCCGTATCGTGCCCCGCGGGCCGATCAGTGTGATGTCAGGACGATGCCCGCCTTCGTGTTTGGCGTAGATCACCGCGTCGAAGAAAAACGTGATGAAATCGGAAAAGTGGTCCGCGTGAAAATGGGAAAAGAGAATGTGCGTGATCCCGTGCCGGTCCACTCCGGTCTTGATGAGATTCATCAACGTGCGCGGGCCGAAATCCAACAGAATAGCGTGATCCGTCTGCACCAGATAGCCGGCCGCGGCGCGGGTTGGGTGCACATTGGTACCGGAACCGAGAATGGTGAGTTGCATAGGTCCCATGTCGAGTGAGGGGACGATCACACCGGACGACGGCGGCTTGTCCTGACGTCCATCTCCTTCTGAAAACTGTCTCGGAGACGACCAAGCGACAGACAGACCTGTTCCACTTCTTGCCCGCTTAATGCCTGCTCAAAGAATGGGCGCAGGAACGCGACATGCGCGGTGAACGTCTTCCGAAACAGCGCATCACCTTTGGCAGTCAGCAAGACCCTCGTAGCGCGGCGATCTCCTTGTATCGTCTCCCGCCTGACCAGCCCCTTCGACACCAGACGATCGAGCACTCCGGTCAAGGTGCCTTTCGTGACGAGGGTTTGTGCTGACAACTCCGAACAAGTCATGCCCTGGGTATCGCCCAACGTCACCAGCACGTCGAATTGAGACGGGGTCAGTCTCATGGATTTGATGTGTCGGCTCCCCGCACGCCAGAAGGCAAGATAGGCCTCGACCAAGGGGCGAACGAGTTTGAGGTGGGGATCGTCTTTCAGGTCCGGCAACTCCACAAGCGGAGAATAGTGGGGAAACAGTCGGACCGTCAAGCCGGAACCGGTCCCGAACCGGTCCAAAGGCCTGCCCTGAGCTGGACGGAAGATGCGTTGACGGCCATCGATCTCGACCGTAAGATCCGACTCCTATGATGGAACGTGATGCACGAGGGCACGCCAATCTGACGTCGATCATCGTCCTCATCGGCCTTGTCGTGGCCGGCGTGTGGGTCTGGAAACGGCTATCGCCCGATAAGCAAGACTATATCGTCGATCAGGCTGTACCAATGGCTATGATCGGTCTGGCGCTCGCTGTCATATTGTTCATTCCCATCAGAGCGGTGCTTCGCCGCCGTGCAACGTCTCAAGAACGAACCAAACTGCTGTCATTGTTTGAGCGAGAAACCGTTCAAGACAAGAAGCTGGAGATGGCGTTCGCGTTACTTGAGATGAATGGGTATCGCATTGATGGACTTGAAGCAGCCGTTCCGACCTTAAGAGAGCTGTTTATCACAACCCTCCAGCGAGCGTTGGGTGAGCAAGACATGTCGGTGGTGCCGCTACTGGTGAAGGCCCTGGAAGATGACCATGCCTACGTGCGTTCCTGCGCGGCCTTGGGATTGGGACGGCTGAGAGCCGTCGAAGCACGTGAACGCCTCAAGACCATCATGGAACACGATTGGGATCAGACCGTACGAAGCCGGGCGAGAGAAGCGCTGGAACGGATGCGAGGGTGAAGATTACGCATCTTGAGGCTTGATCTCTTCAGAAATCCACTCAAGCAGAACAATCTCTGGCCGGCAGTTCAAGCGAAATGGTAGAAAGGACCACCCCAACCCGCGGTTGACATAGAGCCTGTGTCGGCCGAATTCGTGCCAGGAGGAAGCCAGAAGGTGGGAATGCCCGGCACTCTCCACTGGCCTCCGTGGCTGTGCCCGCACAGAATCAAGTCGATGTCGTGATGCGCTTCCACATAGTCCAAAATGTTCGGGGCGTGAGCCAGCAGGAGAATAAACCGGCGGTCGGCACGCGCCGGCACACATCGGAGATCGGCCCGATGAAGAGAGGGATCATCGACTCCCACAACGATCAATTCTCCCGTTCCTATCGAGAGCCTGGCGCTTTGGTTCATCAACAAGGTAATCTTGTGCCGGTCGGCCAACTCGGCATATTGCGCGACGCCCACGCCGCTGTAGTGGTCGTGATTCCCTAACGTCATGTAGACAGGCGCAATAGCGCGCAGCCGCTCGAGAAATCGAAAGAGGTGGGGCAGGCCTTCAGGGACGTTCAGCAAATCCCCTGTGATAAAAATCCAATCGGGGTGCAGTTCTCTCACGGTTTCGACAATACGATCATGCCGTGAATGATAGCGGTCCAGGTGCAGATCCGTGAGATGGACGGCGCGACGACCGGCAAGGGACGGATGGGTATGGGTCAGAACAGAGACATCATGTTCGGACAAACCCCATTCCCAATGGGGCACCAGACTAAATGCCCGATAGAGCGGTTCGCTGAGGCAATAGCCGATATACGATCGCACACGATCAGGCCATGACACCGTCTGTCGTCGGCTCATTCTCCAACCTGTGACTGGCCCGGTCGTTTTGCCATGGACAGGAGAAGTATACCATGGGCCCTTTTCTGAACAGTTCTGACGGTTTAGTGACGCGCAGGGCGGTCACTTCAAGAGGTGCGGACGAGTGATGCAACCGATCTACCCCTTTCTCACCAGCAGCATCCCTGGAATAGGCGGCCATTTTCGCACTGTACCTGAGGACTTTCAGGTCGAGGAACGGCCGCTCTACTTGCCGTGTGGGAACGGAGAACACCTCTACATCAAAGTCACCAAACGGCTGCTGTCCACGCCGGAGCTCGTCAAGATGATTTCCACCGCCGTTGGCGTGAAGGTGCACGGCATCGGAACTGCCGGGCTCAAAGACGCACGGGCTGTCACCACCCAAATGCTGTCTCTGCATTTCGTGACGCCCGAACAGCTCAGTCGCCTGAAGCCCGACGATCGGATCCTGTCCATCGACATCCTGGGACGCCACCGAAATCGGCTGCGGCCCGGACATCATGCGGGCAACCGGTTCCGTCTGGTCATCCGCGACATCGCCGATCATGCCCGAACGACCGTGCCCGCCGTACTGACAACGCTTCAACAGCGCGGCGTGCCCAATTACTTCGGCCCGCAACGGCAAGGCAAGAAAGGTGACAACTATCTCGTCGGCGCAGCATTGCTGTCCGATACAGCCAAGCGGGCCCGCCTGAGCCGCGCGGATCGAATGTGGTACCTCAATTCGTTCCAGTCGCATCTCTTCAACAACATTCTGGCTCAACGGATCGATTCGATCGACCGGGTCTTTGTTGGAGATTGGGCGATCAAGACAGAGAACGGCGCCTGCTTTCACGTCGAGACTGCCGAGCAAGAACAGCCCCGCGCGGATCGTTTCGAGATTAGTCCGACGGGGATTTTGTTCGGCTCACGGGTATCCTGGGCCGACGGGGAACCGGGACGGATCGAAGAGGCTGTCATGACGGACGCGGGGACGACGAAAGAGGCCCTTGTTGCGGCGGCAAAGACCTGCGGGTTTCGCGGAGAGCGGCGGGCTTTGCGGGTTCCCTTGACGGAACTTGACTGGTCGCTGGACGGTTCGGTCCTGATCCTTTCGTTTACACTTCCTCCCGGCGCCTACGCCACGAGTGTGCTCCGAGAATTGATGAAAGCCGATACGATCGCCTCGTAGTAATTTCGAGTTCCAGCCGGCCATTCAGCGCCTGCGTGGTAGAATGCAGGCACAAACTGAAAGAGCCGGCCCATGAGTCTCCATCAAGAAACCGTCCTCCTCAGTGGACACATCATCGACTCGCTACTCTTAGCCAAAGTGCTGGACATCATCCTGATGATGGGTGGCACCTTCGACCTGAAAGATGTGCATATCGGCAAAACACGAGAGGAGCCCTCCCGTGCCCGCATCGCCATTCAGGCCGCTTCGAAGGCGCTGCTGGATGACATTCTAAAAGCGATCCAACCCCATGGAGCTGCTATCGAGCGTGAGGCCGATTGCAGATTCGAGTCCGCGCCGGCCGACGGCATCTTCCCGGACGACTTTTATGCCACGACGCATTTGCCGACCCAAATCCGAATCCATGGACGATGGGTGGATGTCGATCGGATCGAAATGGATCTCGGCATTCTGGTGGACGAACAGGCATCCGTCGTGCGGGCTGTCCCGATGGGAACGGTCCGCCGTGGAGAACGGATTGTCGTGGGCCGCGACGGGGTGCGTATTATTCCATTGCAACGGCCACGCGAGCGGGACGTGTTCGGATTCATGGAATCGCAAGTCTCGGCGGAACGGCCTCATGGCCACGTGATCGCCGATATTGCCGCCCGGATGCATCAATTGAGACAACGGCACAGACAGCGCCAGGCAGAGTCGAACGTGCTGCTGGCGGGAGGGCCTGCGATCATTCATGCCGGCGGGCGAGAAGCGCTGGTCTGGCTGATCGAGGAAGGCTTTGTGCACGTGCTGTTTTGCGGCAATGCGCTGGCGGCCCATGACATGGAGGCGGATCTCTACGGCACCTCCTTGGGCTATGGGCTCACCGCCGGTCGGGCGGTGCCCCATGGCCATGAGCATCACTTGCGAACGATCAATCGGATTCGCGCGATTGGAAGCATTGAGCAGGCAGTAGCTTCGGGAGTAGTGAAGCAGGGTATTATGGCAGCCTGTGTCCGACAGGGAGTTCCTGTGGTCATGGCAGGGACCATTCGTGATGACGGCCCTCTCCCCGGTGTGATCACCGATTCGGTTCGTGCGCAGGATGCCATGCGTGCCGTGATTCCCGGCGTTGGTCTGGCCCTGTTGGTTGCATCGACACTGCACTCGATCGCGACCGGCAATCTCCTGCCGGCCACGGTGCCGACAGTCTGCGTGGACGTAAATCCCTCCGTGCCGACCAAACTGGCGGATCGCGGCAGCTTTCAAGCTGTCGGTCTCGTCATGGACGCGGCCTCGTTCCTGTCGGAATTGGCCCGGCTCCTGGGGAGACCAGTATGAGCCGCCTGCTCATCTGCCCGCCGGACTTCTTCGGAATCGAATATGAAATCAACCCCTGGATGCGGCTCAGCAATCGGGTCGACCATGAACAGGCCGTCAAACAGTGGCACGGACTGATGCGCGTCTTTGAGCACGATGTGGGGGTCACACTTGAACGAATGACGCCGGTGGCGGGACTGCCCGATTTAGTGTTCACCGCCAATGCCGGTATCGTGGTCGACCGCACGGCGGTCGTCAGCCGCTTTCGTTATCCTGAACGGCAGCGGGAGGAAGTGCACTTTGAAAGCTGGTTTCGAGATCACGGGTACGAGGTGGTGACACTGGACAAGGAGTTGTATTTTGAAGGCGCAGGAGACCTCTTGGGGTTTCCGGACTGTTGGTTCGGCGGCTATCGCCAACGGTCGGATATCCGAGCCTTTCCATTCCTGAGCGAACGGTTCCGTCGGGAAATTATTCCGCTCGAACTCGTCGATGCGCGCTTTTACCATCTCGACACCTGCTTCTGCCCCTTGAGCGGAGGCGACCTGCTCTATTTCCCGCCTGCCTTCGATCCCTATGGTCAGTCCGCGATTGCCCAGCGAGTTCCGAAGGACCGGCAACTCCCCGTCCCGGAGGATGACGCGTTGCGGTTCGCTTGCAACGCGGTCTGCGTCGGGAAACACGTCGTCCTGCCGTCCGGATGTCCGACAACCGAACACCTGCTCCAAGCCAGGGGATACCGCACCCATTCCGTTCCGCTCGATGAATTCATGAAGTCGGGCGGTTCGGCGAAGTGTTTTGACGCTGGCGCTGGACTAGTATGTAGAGAGGCGATGTAGAAAGCTAGGGTTGAGCTCCCCAGGCTTTGAGGCAATCCTGAACGAATCGCTGGTCGGAAGACCCTTTGACCGTGCTAGGCTCCAGGGCGACGAGAAACGTCCGCACTCTCGGGTCATCAAATTTACAGACATTGGTGATGCCAAAGAAGTGAACGGCTTCCACATGTGATTGCACGGCCTGCAGAAAGAACGGGACGAGATGGTTCAGATCAGGACTGAGACTCCTGCGCGAACCGTACATATGAAAATCATACAAACGGAGCTTACTTCGTTCCGCGGGAGAGACTTGTTCCACAGCTCGAGCGAACGCCATCCAGTCTTCGACACCCAATTCTCGCCCCAAGACTGCAAAGGGATCACTGACTTTGGGAATCGCGCTCAAGCGAGTCTGTGATTTGCGAGACGATGGCTCGAACTCCTCATACCAGTAGCCGCTCCATGTGACATGGAATGAGCGGTCGATTTGATTGAGGCCTCGTTCCGTGGCCACCCACACCGTTTTCGTGAAAGGATCATCCCGCAGCATCCGAATCGCCCCACCGGTCAACCCTGACTTGGCAGTGATCGACTGGACTTTCTGCCGCTTCTGCAACGCTTGCACCACAACCCCCTCGGCCTTGCCATTCCCCCCTTCACCGAAGGTGGCAGTTCCCAACCAGAGTTGTGAGCCAATAATCTCAAGCGCCGTCACGGTGCTGCAAGGCTTGAGCACATCCGGGAAACGATGCTGCTGGAACTGCAGGACATGGGCTTCCTCGACGCCTTCATCGCAGTACCCGGGAGTCTGTTCAAATTCCTCGCCGTTGGTTGTACGGAGGATTGTTGGAGGCGAGCGCGGCGGATCGGAGGCCTTTGGTGGCCATGGCTGGGGAAACTGCTGGGCGAAGGTTGGCCTATCAAGTTGTTGCACGTCGTGAGTTTGGCGATCGACGCGAAACAACCGGCCATCTTGTGACACGATGCCCACCGAGGAAGGGCTGAACAGGATGTTCTCGACGTATGGAAGAGTATCTATATCCTGAAACTCGATGCTCCCAGCTCTGCTGAGGATAGCGATACCGGTCAGGAGGCCAGTGAGAACCAAGACAGTCATCGTCCGGACCGACAAAGGTGCTGTGACGTTGCCCACGTCTGGAGTGGACCGCGTGACCATCACGGAACCGGACCGTCCCAGAAGCCTATTGAGTTCTCGTGGAATCATAGTGTTGCCCATCGTTGATCGGCGTGGACTGCTGCCCTTGATCATGGGGCACACCACCCTAACAGATCCCGTGCTCGATCCGTCTGAGATGTTAAAACTTTTGCTTCCTCCAGCACCAACCGTCAATCGGAACATCAGTCTTCTCTTCTACAATTGACGAATGACGCTTGACGTGATCACTTTTTCCGAAACAGAAACGCGCCATACAAGCCGGCAATGGTGATCGTAACCAGCTCGATCGTCTGCAGCATACGGCTCACAACGGCATCAGGATTGGGAGGAGAGAGAATGAAATGCATGCCGAGAAATTCCGGCGGTTGATCGGGGGGAGTTTCCCACGGCGGGAACACGATGGCGAGCACCAACGCCGCCACCATCCCATACAGCACACGGATGTTCAACTGCCCCGGCGCGGATCGGTCGGATGGCGAGGGCGGAGTCGCCTCGGCCTTCCCGTCGATCCGACGGCCACAGTGTATACAGAAGCGATTGATCTCGGGTTGTGATCGTTGACAAAACGGACAGGCACTATACCGAGATTTCGGTGACCGCAGCAATTACCGGTATGGATATGAGCGCCTATTACGGCTAGACTTCGAACAGTACATGCAGCTCAATTCCGCGTGGACCAACAGAAGTCGATCAGAAGTGATAATTGAGCCCTCCCGTAGCGAAATGCACCTGGTAGTCGGTCTGCAGTCCAGCAGCTCCACTGCTGTTCGGATCAAAAGTAAAGCTGCTCTTGTTGTATTTCCATTCGGCAAACAGGCTCAGATGCCTGGTGACATAGAATTCCAGCCCCGCTTTGGCATTCAGGCCTATCGAGGTTGAGCTCTGCGACCCCTCAAACCCCACCACGGTTGTATTAATTCTGGCGAAAAACACCCCAAGACCAACTCCAGCATACGGCTGTAATCTCGTTTTGTGATATCGCAACATCACGTTCACCGGAGCCCATGTGATGACACGAAAGTGGTCACCAGTGAGAACGCCCTTTGCGCTGCCACCGGCGACTGGGTTCCCCTGAAAGATGGCGCCCGGTGGGATGATGATTTGGGTGTTTTGCTGCTTGATATGCGGCGTCGTATAAAACGCTTCCGTTTCGACACCAAACCAAGGAGCACGAGGGAAAAAGTAACCCAATCGTACACCGCCAACGATAGAACGAGAAAGCTCGCGATCAGACATGCTGCCAGCAGGGGAAAACTCAGTCAGCTCAACATTTGTAAGTCGATCCCCTGGTATGAGGGACCCCAATCCTGGGAGGGTGGTCCCGATTTGACCACCGATGTAGGCTTCCGAGTACGCCTTGGGAACCTCTAGAACCATGGAAGAGAGGAGCAAAGCCGCCGCGATTGCTCCGCCAGTAACCCCTGCTATATTGCGTTTCATCATCTGAACAAATCTCCTGCTAGTACACATAGACTGTGGTTCATATTATGATCCGACTTTGTTTTGACAAAGCCATTTCTGAAATCCTGTGACGTGGTGAGCAAGCCGCGTGCCATTTACAGAATTGCCGCGGGATTGAGATGCCTTCCGCGCTTGACAGATTGGAGCCGCTCGTTCCTTTCGTTGACAGAC
>JABMDL010000031.1 GCA_015903945.1 Nitrospira sp.
CCCGATCGCTTTACCTCGGCGACGCCGATTGGAATAGTGAACTCACCTTCCTGCACCTCACCTTTCGTGCCGTACAACAGCTGGGCTTCGATGAAGATGACCGGATTGGGGTCTCGGATCGCACTCTTCAGGAGGCCTTTCGCATCATGCGGTGTGGCGGGCGCGATGACTTTCAGTCCCGGCACATGGCAGAACCAGGCCTCCAGGGCCCCCAACTGGTGGGCGGCGCTCCCGGGGCCCCGGATGACGAGCGGCACGGACAGTTGCCCTCCGGACATATACCGGATTTTTGCGGCGTTATTGACGATCTGATCGAGAGCCACGATGCCGAAATTCATCGTCATAAGTTCGACGATCGGACATAGCCCCGCCATGGCTGCTCCGATGGCCAGGCCGGTAAAGCCGGCTTCGGTGATCGGCGTATCAATCACGCGCTGCGGCCCGAATTCCTCGACGAAGCCTTTGCTGACCTTAAAGGCGCCTTGATAGTAGGCGACGTCTTCGCCGATCAGAAAGATGCGCCGGTCCCGGCGCATCTCCTCGCGCATAGCCTGATTCAGCGCTTCACGATACGACAACTCCACGACTCGCCTACTCCTGCAAGACGTCGGCGTGCAGATCCGAGCGGGCCGGGAATGGACTCTCCTCCGCAAACTTCACGGCAGCCCGCACGACCTCGCCGACTTCCCGTTCCAGCTGTTTGAAATCCCCTTCGCTCGCCAGCATTTGAGCCATCATGGTGTTTTTCAATAAGACGAGCGGGTCGCGTTTGCGGTACTCCTCCACTTCCTCTCTGGTCCGGTAGTGGCCGTGCGCCGGGTCCGCCATCGAGTGGCCCATGAACCGATAGGTCGTCGCCTCGATGAACCAGGGCCCATGCCCCGCGCGAACCTGCGGCACCACCCGCTGCATCGCCGAGCGGACCGCGAGCACATCCATGCCGTCTACCGATTCGGCCGTGATGCCGTAGGACCGAGCAGTCTTAGCCACATCCGCATACAGCGCGATCGCCCGCTCGGCCGGAGTGCCCATGCCATAGCGATTGTTCTCGCAGATAAAGATGACCGGCAGTTTCCACAAGGCGGCCAGGTTGAACGCCTCGTGTGCCTGCCCGCTGGGCAGCGCCCCTTCTCCGAAAAAGCAGACCGTGACCAGGTCAAGCGATTGATACTTATTTGCGAAGGCCAGGCCTGTTGCGAGCGGGATGTGCCCTCCGACGATGGCGTACCCGCCCATGAACCGATGTGGCAGATCGACCAGGTGCATCGATCCGCCCTTGCCTTTGCAGAGACCGGTCGCCTTGCCGAACAACTCGGCCATGACCCGGCCCGGATCGGACCCGCGCGCAAGACAATGTCCGTGATCGCGATAGGCGCTGATGACGTAATCGTCCGGTCGGAGGGAGGCGACGGCGCCGACCGCAATTGCCTCCTCACCGATGTACAAGTGAAGAAAGCCGGCGACCTTCGCAAGGGCATACATCTCCGCCGATTTCTCTTCGAATCGACGGATCAGTAACATCTGACGATAGAGCGAGAGGAGATCGGTGGTGTCCATGGTTATTATTATGCAAGTCGGCTCGATACCGACACAACCAGAATCGTGTGTCGACAGAGAGGAACCGGCTCAGTGCGGAAGAGCCTGGAGACGTTCCGTCAGCCGAAGATTCTCCGCATAATCAACCGAGCAATCGATCACTACCGGCACGGTACTCTTCAGTGCTTCGACGAGCAGAGGACGGAGTTCAGACCGGTCCGTCACGCGATACCCGACAGCGCCGAAACTCTGGGCATAGCGCACAAGATCGGGATTGCCGAAATCCACTGATGAAGTCCGTTGGAAGCGCACCTGCTGCTTCCAACGGATCACACCGTATCCATCGTCCCGCCAGACCAGGATGACCAGCGGCAATCCCAGACGTACCGCCGTCTCCAGCTCCTGCGAGTTCATGAGAAAACCTCCGTCGCCGGTCACCGCCACCACGCGCCGTTCGGGATACAGTAACTTCGCGGCGATCGCGCCCGGCACGGCAATCCCCATCGCAGCAAAGCCGTTCGAGATGATGCAAGAATTGGGAACCTCGCACGGAAACATCCTGGCCATCCAGAGCTTATGCGCACCGACGTCACAGATCACCAGATCGTCAGGATCAAGCACAGCGCGCAGATCCTGCACGATGTGCTGCGGCCGCATCGGCCAGGACCGCGGGACGGCCAGCTCGGTTTCGAATCCATCGACGACCGTCTTCCGGGCTTTCCCAACCCATGGGGAATCGAATGGCATCACCTTCTCCGCGAGAAGTTCCAAGGAAAGATGCAGATCCCCCAGCACACCGACCTCAACGATGTAGTGCGCATCGACCTCTGCCGGTGACACATCAAGGTGCACGATGCGCTTGTCACGGCGCGGGTTCCAGAGACACGGCGCGTATTCCACGAAATCGTATCCCAGCGCAATCACTGTGTCCGCCTGCTCCATAACCACTGAGGCGTAATCTCGCGATTGAAGCCCGATCGTGTACAGAGACAGCCGATCGCTGTCCGGAAGCACTCCTTTGGACATGAAGGTGTGGAGCACAGGAATCTGCAGGCGCCGCGCGAACTGCCGAACCGCCTCGTACGCACGGCCGCGAATCACGCCGTTACCGGCAAGGATGACAGGGCGCTGTGCGGCACCGATCGCTCGAACCGCACGGGAGACCTGGCTGGGTGCCGGCTCAGGCGTGACCGGCGCTTGGACGAAGAGAGGCTCCATCCCGCCGGCATCGCCGAGCTCTTCATCCGCCACATCTTCCGGAAGCTCCACATGAGTCGCACCCGGCTTTTCCGCCTGCGCAATCTTAAACGCCTTTCGAATCGCTTCGGGAATGACCTCTGCTTTGGGAATCGATGCATTCCATTTGGTGACAGGCTTGAACATCGAGATCACATCGATGTACTGGTGCGATTCCTTATGGCGGCGATTTAATGCCGCCTGACCGGTAAGGGCAACCAGAGGAGCCCGATCCAGGTTGGCATCAACCACGCCGGTCAGCAGATTGGTCGCCCCGGGTCCCAGCGTCGCTAGGCAAACCCCCGCCTTGCCGCTCAGTCGTCCATAGACGTCGGCCATGAAGGCCGCCCCCTGTTCATGCCGCGTCTCGATAAAGCGAATGCGGGAATCGAGGAAGGCATCCATCAGTTCCAGCGTTTCCTCGCCGGGCAGGCCAAAGACAAACCGGACGCCTTCATTTTCCAAACATCGAACCAGCAGTTCTGCCGCCTTCATGGGAACCTCCTTGGGCATCGACTGCCGCGTGTGTTCGCGCCGGCCTTAATCGCAATTCTGTGACAATAAAACTCCAAACTTGCAACGATTGTATCAAGCAGGTGCAGCTGACGAACAGACCGATAGTGAGGCAAGCTGGACTAGCACCGTAGCATTTCTCCCGAACGGGAAACAGTCAAAAGTGCGCGCTGTTCCATTGGGTCCGTGAGCCTGGACCCTTTAGTTGGGAAATTCGTATGCCGGGGCATCACCGAATTCAAACTGACCCATTACCCGGCTTGACACCGCCTTGAACCAGGTGCTACCACCATCGGCATGGTACAGGTCGAAGAACCGTCTGTAAGGCAGGAAGCCCCTGCTCCGCCCCAAGCCGTCTCGACGTGGTCGGGACCGGCCCGAGAACAGGCCGTGCAGCGGATGTTCACGGCCATCGCCGGGGTGTACGACCTGAACAACACGCTCTTGAGCTTTGGGCTCCATTATCGTTGGAAGAAGATCGCCGCCTCGTACGTCACGCCGGTCGACCAAGGCACGGCGCTGGATGTCGGAGCCGGCACGGCGGATCTCGCGCTTCTTGTCGAGCCCCGCATGGGAAGCAAGGGACGCGTGATCGCATCTGACCTGAACTATGCCATGTTGGCTGAAGGGCTCAAGAAGGTCGCCGGCAAGGGGCGGGCGAACGCCATTACTTGTTTACAGGCGAGTGCGGAGCACTTGGGCTTCGCGGACAATACCTTCGACGCAGTGACGACCGGCTTCTGCATGCGAAACGTCGGCAATCTGCCGCAAGCGGTCAGTGAGATTCGCCGGGTTATGAAACCAGGCGGGAGGTTTGTCTGTCTGGAGTTCTCCCGGCCGGTCTTCGGTTGGCTGCGGGCCCTGTACGATTGGTACTCGTTCACGCTCTTGCCCTGGATCGGCACGAAAGTCGCGCGCGACCGCACCGGCGTCTACGAATACTTACCTGCGTCGATCCGCACCTTTCCGGATCAGGAACGGCTCTGCCAAGTCCTGCGCACGGCGGGCTTCCAACACGTCGAGTACCGCAACCTGACCGGCGGGATTGTGGCGATCCATATTGCCACCAAATGACGTCAATGGTCATTCGTCAAACGTCATTCGCAGTCACGCACGACTCACTATTGGTCCTTCACGATTGACCAATGACGATTGACGGTTGACAACTCCCATGAACTCGATTCTTTATATATTTCTCCCCTGTAAGAAGGTCTATCCCGTCGGGATTACCTATCTGGCTGATTTCATCCATCGGCGGAAGCCGGAGGTCCGTCAGCGCATTCTCGATCTCTCGCTCTTCCCTGTCGCGCAACGGAGCCAAGCCATCCGGGACGCCGCGACGGAGTTTAAGCCAGATCTGGTCTGTTTCTCCTGGCGGGACATCCAGATTTTCTCGCCGCATGAGGGCGACTCCTCGCTGGAGCATGCGTTCAATTTCTATTTCGCCAGCAATCCGCTGAAAAAGATCGCCGCTTCGATCGAAGGGGTGAAGCAGCTCTACCGCTATTACAGTCACATCTATGCGATCCTGTCCTATCCCTGGTTAATCCGCAAAGAGTTCCCCAAGAGCCAGATCATGATCGGCGGCGGGGCATTTACAGCCTTTGCCGATCAGTTGATCGAAAAGCTGCCGGAAGGGACGATCGGTCTTCTCGGTGAAGGAGAAGACGCCATCCTCAAGGTGATCGAGGGCCGATCAATCGAGGACGAGCGGTACATCGTCAAAGAAGGGAAGCAGATTCGGAAAGGCAATCAGGGATCGCCCGCGCTGCTCGACGCCCTCACGGTGGATCTGCCTTATCTGACCTCGATCTTTCCCCAGTATCGCGAATATATCGGTGAATCAATCGGGGTGCAGTCCAAACGAGGTTGCCCTTATGATTGCGCGTTCTGTCTCTATCCTTATATCGAAGGCAAGCGCGTCCGGTATCGGCCTCCGGCAATGGTGGTGAAAGACATTTCACAGCATTACCACCAATGGGGTGCGCGCCGGTTCTGGTTTACCGATGCGCAATTCATTACCGGCAAAGAAGCCTATCCGCAATGCACCGAAATTCTGGAACGGATCGTCAGCGAGAAGCTGGAGATCGAGTGGTCCGGCTATATCAGAACATCGTTGATTACGCCTGAGTTGGCCAAGCTGATGGTACGGTCCGGCGTCGGCGATCTGGAGGTGGCCATTACCTCCGGCTCACAAGAGGTCCTTAACAACCTGCACATGGGCTTCAAGCTGGAACGGCTCTACGACGGCTGCCGTTACCTGGCAGAGGCGGGATTCAAGGGCAAAGTCATCCTGAATTACTCGCTCAACAGCCCGAAAGAAACGGAAGAAAGTCTGCTTCAAAGTGTGGAGTCCTATAAGATGGTGGCCTCGATCCTCGGGGAAGAGCGGGTGTTCCCCTTGATGTTCTTCCTGGGCATCCAACCGAACACGGATCTGGAGCAGCGGCTGCTTGAAGAAGGGTACCTGTCGGCAGGCTATAACCCGCTGATGCTGACGCCGACCAGCATCAGGAAGCTGCTCTATAACCCCGCTCCGCTCAACAAAATCATCGCCACGGCCTGTCTCAAAGCCTGGGAACGGAAGGAAGGCAGCCGTGATCCCCGCCGATGGACAGGCTCTCTCTCGCAGACGACTGACACGCCCAGCGCCTATGCAGACAAGAGCCTGAGCAAGGGGATTGAAGGCAACTCCGGGCGGGACGCCCTGCTGTCGCTGGAAGAAATCCTCCGCTCGCGGAGGCCTGCACCAGCCGCGCCTCAGGCGGCTGAACCAAGGGCCACCTCGGCCGGTTGATTTTTCATCAATCGTTAAACATCATTCGTGATTTGTCGTGCCATGAAGTTTCGGGTTTTGAGTTACGGGTTACGAGAAATCACCCGATTCAAGCACGAAACCAGAAACCCGCAACTCGAAACCTCTGCGGTTCACGTCCCACGTCTCTTACTCTCCGCGGTTGGCGCATGACGGCTTTCGCCCCGCTCGTCCCCTCCTTGCATTCCAGTTCTAGCAGGTGCTATCATCCGCTTTCTTTGAGGCTGGCGTATTAGTTCAACCAGTTGGTTTTTCACGGGATTATGTCCGTGTCCCCCTGTTGCTGACAGCGCCCAAGGAGGCGCCTCATGTATAAGACAATCTATATCCCGGTCGATAACTCTGACCATTCCAATACCGCCGTGGATGTTGGCGTTCACATGGCCAAGATCTTCGGCTCTAAAATCGTGGGTAGCCACGTCTATGCCGCCAAGATGCACGACAAGCGGTTCAAGCAAATGGAGGCGGGACTGCCGGAGGAGTATCACGACGAGAAGGAGCTCGACCGCCAGCGTCAGATCCACGACTCGCTGATCACCCGCGGGTTGCAAATCATCACCGATTCCTACCTCGACTACGTCGACAAGAAATGCACCGAGTCCAATCTGCCGATCGAACGCCGGTCGCTCGAAGGGCGGAATTGGAAGGTGCTGTCCGAAGACATCAACACCAACGGGTACGACCTCGTCATCATGGGCGCGTTGGGTGTGGGCGCCGTGAAGGACAGTGTCATCGGCAGCAACACGGAACGGGTGGTGCGCCGGGTCCGCAACTCCGACATGCTGATCATCAAGCATACCCAGCCGATGACGACCGGCAAGATTGTCGTGGCGGTGGACGGCAGCCCCTATTCCTTCGGCGGATTGATGACCGGTCTCCAATTGGGCAAAGCATTGAACATGCCGGTTGAAGCGATCTCGGCGTTCGACCCCTATTTCCATTATGCCGCGTTTCACAGTATTTCCGGTGTGTTGAACGAGGAAGCGGGTAAGGTCTTCCGGTTCAAGGAACAGGAAAAACTGCACGAGGAAATCATCGACAGCGGCCTGGCCAAGATCTATCAATCCCACCTCGACATCTCACGTGAGATCGCCCAGGCCGAGCAAACCGACGTGAAAACCACCCTGCTCGACGGCAAAGCCTTCGAGAAGATCATCCAATACGTGCGCAAGGACATTCCCGCCCTGTTGATCGTCGGCCGCATCGGCGTCCACAGCGACGAGGATATGGACATCGGCAGCAACACGGAGAACCTTCTCCGTAGCGCGCCTTGCAATGTGCTGGTCTCAAACCGCAAATACGTGCCGCCGATCGACACCCAGGCGGAATACACGATCGCGTGGACGGAAGAAGCCCTGCGCCGGATGGAAAAGATCCCCGTCTTCGCGCGCGGCGTCGCCAAGACGGCTATTCACCGGTATGCCATCGAAAAGGGCCATACGATCATCAGCAATACGGTCGTGGATGCGGCGGTCGGCCATATCCTGCCCAAAGGCGCCATGGACGCGATGCGCGCCTTGGGCGGAAGCCTGGACGCCGCCGGTATCGACCGTGACAGGATGCAGGCCGACGAAGCCGTGACGAAGGATCTCATGGGCCCGACATTAAGCGGGATCATGACGCAGATCGTCGAGGAGAAGCCCAAAGAGATCAATGCCGCCACCCAGGCCTATCTGGACCGCATGAGCCAGAACTATTTCGTCTGCGACGGCTGCGGCTACATCGGCAAGGGGGACGCGCCGGTCAAATGCCCGGTCTGCGCAGCCGACGGCGCAAAATTCAAACAAGTCGACAAAAAGATTTTCGAAGTGGCCGCAACGGCCGAGGGCGAACTGGAAACGGACGTCGCCTATGACGACGTGCCGATGCAATGGACAAAAGACGCGAAAGAAGCGATCCGGGCTGTTCCGGCCGGGTTCCAACGCCGCCGCGCCAAGGCCAAGATCGAAAAGAGCGCGCGCAAGCTCGGGATGACAACCATTACCTTGGAGTACGCCGCGCCGATGATCAAAGAAGCGGCAGCCGAGGACTACCAGCCGATCTTCGCCAACAAGGGCACGGGGACGTCCGCCGAGGCGGAGGCCAAGCTGACTGCCGTGAACGGAGACGGCTCAGATGGGAAGGCGGCTCACGAGCAACTCACCGGGAAGAACGGCAACGGCCATTCCGAATCATCTCCCTACACCTGGGCTGCTGATGCGCAGGCCAGGTTGGACCGGGCCCCGGAAGGCTTCATGCGGGACTGCACAAAAGCCCTGATCATCAAGCACGCGGAAAAGATCGGCGTAACGCACATTACGCTCGAAGTCGCCAATGAAGGAATTGAACAGGCGAAGGGATATATGGCCGACGCCATGAAGACCGGCGACCTCAAGAGCATGATCGCAAACCTCACGGGAAAGGGAAGTGCCTAGTGCAGAGCACGAAGTTCTGAGTCTTGACCTCACCGATCGGGATCTTTTCCTAACTCAGCACTCACGTCTCAGCACTCAGTACTGACGCGTATGGGCAAATCGCTTCCCATCTTCGACGGCTCTTCCCTCCGCGGCGTCCTGGGATCATTGCAGCAACAAGTCACCAACGTTTTCACGCCCACCCCGCAAGCCGACGGCCCTTACGACGGCCGGACGGTCGATGATTTCAAACCGTACCTGGTGGCGCTGAACCTGACCAAGCGCTGCAATCTCAAATGCGACCATTGCTATCTCGACGCCACGACCAAAGCGGCTGGTGGCAATGATGAGCTGTCCACGGAAGAATGTTTCCGGCTCATCGACCAAATTGCCGAGGTTAATAAAGGGTGCCTGCTCGTCATCACCGGCGGCGAGCCCCTGGTCCGACCGGATATCCTCGACATTGCGCGCTACGCCGTGAAACTCGGCTTCATGGTCGTCTTCGGAACGAACGGCATGCTCATCGACGACCGGATGGCCAAGACCCTGGTCGAGATCGGCGTGATGGGGGTGGGCATCAGCATTGATTCGCTCGATCCGGCCAAACACAACGCCTTCCGAGGCGTTCCGGGCGCATGGGAAGCGGCGATCGCCGGGATCGAGGCCAGCAAACGCAACGGCCTCCAATTTCAAATCCACTTCAGCGCGCAGCCGATGAATTACACCGAGCTGCCGGCGGTCATCGACTGGGCCCATCGGCTCGGCGCCCGCGTCCTGAACGTCTTCTTCATGGTCTGCACAGGCCGCGGCGAAGAATTGACCGACATCACACCCGCGCAATACGAAGAAGTGCTGGGTTATCTCGTCACCTGTCAGGACAGTTACCAAGGCATGCTCGTCCGGGCACGCTGCGCACCGCACTTCAAGCGGCTGGCTTACGAGAAGGACCCCAATTCACCAATCACGAAAGCCACCGGCTACATGGGCGGCGGGTGCTTGGCGGGGACGAACTATGCCCGCGTCACACCAAACGGCGAATTGACCCCCTGCCCCTACATGCCCCTGTCGGCCGGGAATGTCCGGCAGGACAGCTTTGCCGATTTGTGGAATCAATCCGATATCTTCAACTCGTTCCGCTACCCGCAGCTCAAAGGCAAATGCGGCGATTGCGAATACACCGACATCTGCGGAGGCTGCCGTGCCCGTCCCTATGTGGACCACGGGGACTGGCTGGATGAAGACCAGTGGTGTCTGTATACACCCAAAGGCGGCGAGAAGATCAAAGTGGCGTTCAACACGCCGGAAGAGGCTGAGGTGGCTTGGGACGAAGCGTCGGCGTTACGCTTGAGCCGCATCCCCTACTTCCTGCGCGCGATGGTCAAGAAAGGCGTCGAAAAGCACGCCCGCGAAAATCATGTCGCCCTCATTACCGTTGAATTGATGGAAGAACTGCGCAAGAAACGATTCGGCAACGATGCTCCGGTGTTCAAGTTCTAAGCGTATCTCGGCGCTCGTGAAGCGTATCTCGCAATAACGAAGTTATGAGAGCTCGAAACCAGATTTTGTGCGCTTCACGCTTCACGCTTCACGAATAACGGCACCAATGGACGCTCTGGAAAGCCTTTCCCTCGATTTCCGTACGCTGATCCCGATCCTCAACCACTGGCTTCATCTCCTGTCGGCGGTGATCTGGATCGGCGGCTTGGCTTTTCTCGTCATGGCCGTCACACCAGGCCTGCAAAAAGCCGTCGCAAAGGACCAGATCAAGCCCATCACCGACGCGTTTTACCAGCATTACAAGAAAGTCGCCGGCATACTCCTGGTCGTCCTGTTGTTCACCGGCGGCATCAACCTGCACTACGTCAATCAAGTCATTACGTCACAGACCGGCTCCGGCATACAGCACCATGCCAAATATCTGATCGTCTTTTGTATCAAACTATTGCTCGTTCTTGGACTCCTCACGCTGTTTCTCTATACCGTCATCTTCAAATCTGACGACCATGCCGAGGAAGGCGAGTCGTATGAAGCCATCCCGTTCCAGCGTGCCGCACTGTGGATGGGCTTCTTCATCATCCTCTGTGCTGCTGCCATGAAACACCTGCATCAGTAGACTTGCACGCTTCTGTCAGCTCGCCTTCTGTATCGAACAAGATACCTTTCCTGGTACTCCATCCGATACCACCGGACAGTGGCACTTCACCTTCCTTCTCGGACAGTTCACTCGAATCGGCTATTTTCATCGCGAATCAATCGGTTTTGTCTGTCCCAATCACGGCATAACAATCTGCTCGATGGCATGAACGTTGCTCTGTCCTCATCTCGTGATTGATCCGACAGAGAATACACAACCGGATCACGGTGAGGCGATGTGGTGAGCCGGCAACCTTCTACATGACGGCAAGCGATTCCGTCCCTTGCCGTCGACGTTGCTCTTGGACTTGCCCTCCAGAGCAAGGTTGTTGCCTCAACCCGTTGCCAACAGCGCCATGCCTCTGATGAGGCATGGCGCCATTTTCGCCTCTATGGAGTGGAGCAATAGAACAAGCCCGGACGGCTCAGCATGGCTATGGAGAGGGGAGACTCATCCGCTACCCAGCAACTAGTGAGACGGCCTCGACCCGGAAAATGCCCGCTTGAAGACGGTCTTGAGTCCAAAGTAGCCGATGGAGTCTTTCAAGTTGGAATAGAGCCGTTTGACAGGGTTCATGTGGGGATCGGTGACATATTCCATCGTCAGGGCGATCCGCTCTTCCCCTTCGCCCAACGGCGTGACGGCATGCCACAGCTTGTCGCCGTTGAAAATCACCAGATCGCCTGGCTCGGTTATCAGTTCAAGATGGCGAGGCTGTTTGGTCGGATGATCCTTGAAGAGCTCGCAGACCAGCTTACAATGCGTAGACCGGTCGACCAGCCCCATGAGAATCGTATAGCGGGCCCCCTTGTAATATGACGTGTCGTAATGAAATCCGATGTGATCTCCGGGCTCTGTGTAGTAGTAGAGGGCGCAGGAATGGGGGTCATTGTCCGGGCAGAATCTCAGTTCGGCGTTCGTGAGGCGGCTGAGGAAATTCTTGAACGAATCCGACCGGTACAAATCGAGAAACAACGGGGCTTTTTCCTGCACCGTATAGTAGCTGACACTGCCACCCTTCTTGTGGCCGGGAATATAGTTGCGATTGAGGTCCCCTTTCATGGCCTGAGCCTCAGGCGCAAACGTCTGTTCCACGAATGCCCTCGGCAGGAACTGCGGGATGACCAGAAACTCGTTCTGCTCCCAATAGTCCCGGTGCAGTTGCCCGAAATCTAATTGAGTAATGGCCCGCTCAACGGCCTCCGCCACCTTGCTGGAACTAACCGCTGCCACCATAACCAGTCCTTTCCACGAGATTCGTCAAACGTCATTCGTCAACCGGTAGGATCGTCAATCGTCATGCGTTAAGCGTCAACCGGTCAGAGAAGAAATCTTCACGATTGACGCATGACGCTTGACGTTTCACGCTGACCATTACGGCCCATTCAGCACCGGTGCCTTGACCACTTCGACATCCGGTGGCGCTTTAAAATCGAACACCTCGTTCCCTAACCCTTGGTTCGGCTTCAACGCGGAAAATTCAAAGGTGGCCACGTTGCCGCTGATTTCATGCAGCGACACGGTGCGGAGAAAATAGGTTTTAGGGAAGACTTCGACGACGATCCGCTGAAGATTGCGCGTCGATTCATGCTCCTTGTCTTTCGGAAGCAATGTAATCAGGCGAATGCCGCCGGTTCCCCGTTCTTTGCCCGTCGTCGGCTGAATGTCGAACGATTCGTCCAATTTACCCGCACCCTGTAAGAGTTCGAGAGGCGCGCTGGAGGCCGCCATCTGTGTCAACTTTCCCACCAGCACCTGTTTGTGCTCCGGCACATAGACCTTGACGTCGTCCTGCATCACGTATATTTGTTCCGTCGCCGGATCGAGATAGTCCCATCGCAGCCGTCCCGGTTTCTTGATGTACACCCGGCCGGAGGAGGTCACCGGCCGTTCAAATCCCTCGATCTTTGTCGTCTGAACGAAGTCGGCTTGAAGATCCTTGGTCTTTTCGTACCGTGCCTGGATCTGCTTCACCACATCGCGGGCCTCTTGCCAGGCCTTGTCACCATCGGAGGCGGCGCCCCCCCAGGCGACCGTCGCACACAGCACACTGACCAGGATACCCGCCCACCGGCCCCTCATGCTTCCGCAGCTCCTACAGGCCCCCGTCGTCCCAAGACTTCCCGACGTCCATCCCGGCCCGCTGCACCGACGATGCCTTCCGTCTCCATCTGTTCGATCATGCGGGCGGCGCGCGGATAGCCGACCCGCAACCGGCGTTGAATCAGCGAGGCTGACGCTTGTCCGGTCGTGAGCACCAGCTCCTTCGCCTGTTCATAGACTTCGTCCTTCGCTTCCTCTTCTGCTGCTTCGTCGGCCTTGAGCGATTGCAACTCCTGATTGTAAACCGGCATGGCCTGTTGCTTCACAAATTCGACGACCGTGCGCACGTCGTCGTCAGACACGTAGGATCCATGCAGGCGCACGAGGCGTCCTGTTCCTGAAGCAAGATAGAGCATGTCGCCTTGACCAAGCAGGGCTTCGGCGCCGTTGGCATCCAGGATCGTCCGCGAATCCGTCTTCGAAGACACTTGGAAGGCGATGCGGGCCGGAAAATTCGCCTTGATCAGCCCGGTCAGCACATCAACGGAGGGCCGCTGGGTGGCTAACACAAGATGAATGCCCGAGGCCCGCGCCATTTGAGCGAGCCGGGCGATTTTGTCTTCCACGTCCTTGGGTGCCACCATCATCAAGTCCGCCAACTCGTCGATCATCACGACAATAAACGGCAGGGGTTCCGGCGGTGTCGACTTCGGCTGCATACATCCGGGCTCGCCCTCGGCGAGCGTGGTTTCACCGGCGGACAGCCGTTGCTCCTCGGACAGAAACTGCATCGGCAGTTCAGTTTGCTCGACCGCCTGAGCTGGCCGCTCCGCGAAGGCCTCATGCAACCCGGCCACCTTGCGGTTGTACGCCTCGATATTCCGCACACCGGCTTCAGCCAGCAGCTTATACCGCCGTTCCATTTCAGCCACCACCCAACCCAGTCCCTTGGCCGCCGCCTTGGCATCCGTGATGACGGGGCGAAGCAGATGCGGGATTCCTTCGTACGATTGAAATTCCAGCATCTTCGGATCGATGAGCAGCAACTTCACTTCGCTGGGCTTCGCGGAAAATAGAATGCTCAACAACATCGTATTCAAACTGACGCTCTTGCCGGCGCCCGTCGCACCGGCGACCAGCAAATGCGGCATTGTTTTGAGATCCGCCGTCACCGGTGCGCCGAAGATGTCTTTGCCCAACGCCATGGTGAGCTTCGAACGCGCCCTGGTGAATGCGCTGCTCATGACCACTTCTTTAATGGACACGGTTTCTCGTGACCGATTGGGCACCTCGATCCCCACCACTGATTTGCCAGGGAGCGGCGCCACGATGCGAAGGCTCACCGCCTTGAGCGCCAGCGCCAGGTCGTCGGCAAGGCTCACAATGCGGGCGACCTTAGTCCCGGGCGCCGGCTCAAACTCGTACATCGTGACCACCGGACCGGGCCGGACTTCCGTCACTCGGCCGTCGATCCCGAAACTCGCCAGGGCTTTGGATAGGACATCGGACTGGGCCTTCAATTCTTCATCGGACATGCGGCTCAACGGGCCGGAGGGATCACTCAGAATCGTTTCAGGATCAGGAAGACGGTAGTTGCCGGCTTCAACCGGCACAGCCAGGACTTCCGGCTCACGCTCTTCTTCTTCCACCGAGACGGCGGCTGGAACCGCAGCGGGCTGAATGACCGGAGCCGCCAGAGCCACTGGGGCAGCCAACTCTTCCGACGGCTCGGCGATGACCAGCCCCTCGTCAGCCGCTCGATTGGACTTCGGCGCTTTTATTTTTTGGTTCTTGACCGGCTCTTCAGGAAGGGCCGTCGGGCGCTCCGGCCTCAATGCGGCTATCCGTTCGCGAAGTCCGATCCACCGTTCCGGGATGCGGCGGACTACCTCTCCAAGAGACAGCGGCGTCGTCAAGAGCAGCGAGACAAGAAATCCTGCGATGATGAGAATATGCGCGCCGGTTCCGGCGAACACCGCTCGCAGCCCGTCTCCCACGAACTGCCCGACCACGCCTCCCGCCACACCCCGCGAGATCATGCCGCTTGCCAAGGTTGGAACCGCCGTCATTTCGAGATGGAGAAAGGCGCTCAGAAAGAAGACGGCAGCCAGGGAACTCCCCGCCGTCCTCAATCGGATACTGACAGGCGTTTGAGAAAAACAGCGAAGCCCCAGCCGACCCAACAAGACGGGAAACAGATAGGCCGCTCCGCCGATTGCATAGAAAAATCCCCCGCCCAAGAGCGCGCCGAACGATCCGATCAGATTCCGCGGAGGTTTCGCCGCAGGAGTTCCACCTGCCACTGTTTGCGCCTCTCCCGGCACAAAGGACAGGAGACTCAATAGCATCAGGAGGCTCAGCGCGATCAAAATCACGCCGACGACTTCCCGCTGCAGATGAGAAGGGGGAGAAGGGGCACGGCGGGCTTCGCCCCGCTTGGCCGAGGTGGTGGCAGCCATGGCGCGGATGCTAACACAGGGGGCAGGTCATTTCAAACGACGGGACGGAAACACAATGACAGAACTCAGTAGTCCAACGAGGCTTAGACGGATTGTGTCGGCGTGGTATGACGGATGATTTTGCCTTCGACGAGATAGACCACCAGCTCGGCGATGTTGGTGGCATGATCAGCGATTCGTTCGAGATATTTGGCGATGAAACTCAATCGGATGGCGCGTGTCGTCGTGTGGGGATCCTCGATCATGTACGACAAGAGCTCGCGAAAAATCTGTTCCATCAGATCATCGACCAGATCGTCGTGCGCGAGCACTTTCCTCGCAAGCGTGGAATCATCTTTCACGAACGCATCGATGCTTTCCTTGACCATGGTCCGGGCAATATTGCCCATCCGCGGAATATCGATGTAGGGCTTCAACTGCGGCTCTTCGTTCAGCTCAAGCGTCCGCTCGCAGACGTTTTCAGCCAGATCGCTGATGCGCTCGAGCTCTGTGGAGATTTTCATGGCGGTGGTCACCAACCGCAGATCCCGTGCGGCCGGCTGATGGAGGGCGAGCAATCGGAGGCATTCTTCGTCGATCTCCACATCAAGGGCGTTGACCTTATGGTCCCGCTCGATGACCTGGCGGGCCTGGCCCGAATTGCGATTGATGAGCGCCGACAGCGCCTGGTCAATCTGGTCCTCCGCCAGGCTGGCCATGCGTACCAGTGTGGCCTTCAATTCAGCCAGTTCTTCGTCAAAATGGCGCAAAGGCATGCTCAGCCGAATCGTCCCGTAATGTAGTCTTCGGTCTGTTTTTGAGCGGGCGCAGTAAACAACTGTTTCGTGAGGCCGAATTCCACCAGTTGGCCCATATACATGAACGCCGTCCAGTCAGATACCCGCGCCGCCTGTTGCATGTTATGGGTGACGATGACGATGGTCAACTCTTTCTTTAATGTAAACAACAGCTCTTCGATTCTCCCCGTGGCGATCGGATCCAGCGCAGAACAGGGTTCGTCCATCAAGAGCACGTCGGGCTTAACAGCCAGCGCCCGCGCGATGCACAACCGCTGCTGTTGCCCGCCGGACAAGCCCAAGGCGCTCTTGTGCAGCCGATCCTTGACTTCCTCCCACAGGCCGGCACCCTGCAGGCTGTGTTCAACAATGCCGTCCAGCACCGTTCGCTGGTTGAGCCCCTGCAAGCGAGGACCGTAGGCGACATTTTCGTAGATGGACTTGGGAAAGGGATTGGATTTCTGGAACACCATCCCGACCCGTTTGCGAAGATGGGTGATGTCGATCGCGGGGCTGAAGATATCTTCGTTATCAAGTAGGATATCCCCCTCATGCCGGGCGCCCTCGATGAGGTCATTAAGGCGATTCATGCAGCGAAGCAGCGTAGACTTTCCACATCCCGAAGGCCCGATGAAAGCGGTGACTTGATGTTCGGGAATATCAATGTCGATCTTAAACAGCGCTTGCGTCGGCCCGTAGAAAAAGCTGAAGCTCCGGACAAGCAGTTTCGATTTCGCGGGTGAGTGGTCGGGCTGCGGGGCCGTGGAACGCCCCTGCTCCCCACCCTGCATCGTCATAAGGGACGGGACGGTAAGCGGCAGACTGCCGGTCATGGTCCTATACTGCCGATCCAGCATATATCTTCCTCACTCGATTGCGCAGCACAATACCAGCCAGATTAAGCGCCACCACCACAAGAATCAAGACCAGAGTCGTCACATACACCATGGGTTTGGCGGCCTCCACGTTCGGCGACTGGAACCCCACATCATAAATGTGAAAGCCTAAGTGCATGAACTTTCGGTCTAGATGCAGAAAGGGCCAGGCTCCGTCGATCGGCAACGCCGGCGCCAGCTTCACCACGCCGGTCAACATCAACGGCGCCACCTCCCCGGCCGCACGCGCCATGGCAAGGATCAGTCCGGTCAGGATGCCCGGAAGTGCCGTGGGAAGCACAACCTTCCAGATCGTTTCCCATTTCGTCGCGCCTAAACCGATCGACCCTTCCCGATACTCTCGCGGCACAGCGGCCAACCCCTCCTCGGTCGCGACAATGACGACGGGAACCGTCAACAGCGCCAAGGTCAGAGACGCCCAGAGAATGCCTCCTGTGCCGAAGGTAGGCGTCGGCAACCGATCGGAAAACCACAAGGCATCGATCGATCCACCCACGCCATAGACGAAAAACCCCAAGCCGAACACGCCAAAGACGATTGAGGGAACCCCCGCCAGGTTGTTGACCGCAATACGCACCATTCTCACGATGATTCCTTGGCGCGCATACTCCCGAAGATACAGCGCGCCGATAACGCCGAAAGGGGTCACGACGACGCTCATGATGATCACCATCATCACGGTGCCGAAAATGGCCGGAAAGATCCCCCCCTCCGTGTTGGCTTCGCGCGGTTCCGTTGTCAGCACCACCCACAGGTTGCCGATGTAGACCCAAGTTTTCCCAAGAACCGACAGATCGTTGGGCCTGAGGAGGCGGAGGACCTGCTCCAGTGGGATGGACTTTTCCTTCCCATTGGCATCGGAGACGAGCAGGCTGTATGCATCGGTGGAATCAGGCCCCGTCCTCAGGCGAAGCAGCGGAGGGAGGGCCTGTTGAACCGACGCCGCTCCCTCGGCGACGACCTCATGACCTTTGAGGAGCACCGACACCCGGCCGTAAAAATTCCCCCATTCCCGCCGTTCCAACAGGACGAGATCGGCCGGTCGGCTTCGTTCGACAATCTGATCCGTGTTGATCCAGCGATAGTCCAATCCGTAGAAATCGCGATTACCGACCTTGACCCGGATGCGCGGCACGCCCTTCGGGCTGACCTCTTCCCCGGCCAGCTGACCGATAACATGTTTGCCGTCCTTTAAGGTCAGATCGATGAGGTCGGACGGCCAGAAATAACCGAAACCGTTGATGAGAATAAGGAACAGGAGGCCGCCAATCATCAACAATGACAGCGACAGACCCGCGCCGCATCCCCAGACGAAAAGATCGCCGGTGGCCCAGAACTGCTTGAGCCAGACCCTCATGCATCACACGTGGTGGATTTCCGCACGATCACATATCCTCTTCTTGACATCCGACTAGAATTGGCTGTATTTCGCCCTCAGTCGCTGCCGAACGAGTTCTGCTCCGGTATTGATCACAAATGTGACGAGAAACAACAGCAACCCCGCTAAAAACAGCGTCCGATAGAGCGTACCCCCATGGGGAGCTTCGGGGATTTCCACGGCGATGTTGGCGGATAACGTTCGAAAGCCATTGAACGGACTCCACTCCATGATCGGGGTATTACCGGTCGCCATCAGGACGATCATAGTCTCTCCGACCGCCCGCCCCAATCCGATCATCAGCGCGGAAAAAATCCCCGGGCTGGCGGAAATGAGGACAAGATGCGCAAGGGTTTGCCACCTGGTGGCGCCCAGCGCCAGGGAGCCGGCGATCAGATTCTTGGGCACATTGGATAGCGCCTCTTCCGAAATGCTGTAGATGATCGGAATGATCGCGAACCCCATCGCTGCGCCGACGACGAGCGCGTTTCGCTGGTCATATCGCAGGCCGAGATGAGTTTCCAGCCAAACCTTGTACGGCGTTCCGAACAGGGTCGCCTCCCACCAACCGTTAGCTTCAATGCACCCCCAGGCGACACCGATAATGACCGGCACCATGAGCAACGCTTCGGCACCCGGACGGATGCGCCTTCGAACGGAGGTGGGGAGCGCCAGAAACAACAGGGCGCAGCCGACAATCGTCAGGGGAAGCACGATCACCATCGCGGCGATCGCAGGGACGTTGCGCTCAAGCACCGGCGCGAACCAGAGACCGGCTAGAAATCCAAGGACCACAGTGGGCAACGCCGCCATGATCTCGATCGTGGGCTTGAGCTTGGCTCGCAGGCTCGGATGCATGAACATCGCAGTGTAGATCGCAGCCAACACGGCAAGCGGAACCGCTAAGAGCAAAGCGAAGACCGTGCCTTTCAGGGTGCCGAAAATAAGTGGGGTCAGACTCAGCTTCGGTTCGAAGTCGTCCGAACCGCTCGACGACTGCCAAACAAGATCCGGCTGGCTATAGCCTTCGTACCAGACCGGGAAGAACAGGGTGCGCCAGGTGATCTCCGGATGAGGATTCTGAATGTGGTAATGGAGCACGTGATCGGTGTCCGTCACACCGACGACTCCGTTTGCCTTCGGGGCGAAATAGAGGCTGCGCACAGGCCCCTGTTGCGGATGAATCTGCAATACGGTTTGCTCGGATGTGGAATGGTGCAGCCGGATCTCACCTGTGACATCGGCGGTAATAAACCCCTTGTCCCGTTGAGAAATCGTAATGCCGGTTATCGCGCCGGCATGGGACGAGAACCGATGGACGGGCTTCATCCTGATCACGTTGCTGTCTGGAGATTCCCGCACGGGCATCCAGACCGCGACCTGCCCGGCGGCACTGCCGACGGCGAGTGCCCGGTCTCCGATCAGCGAGGCCAGCGCCGTCACGGCCTCACCCTTCTCGAACGCGAGAAACGTCCCTGCCGGAACCGGTTGGGCTACGTCGCGCAGATCGAACTGGCGCACCTTTCCTTCATCCGTTCCGACAAAGAGCGTGTCTCCACGGCTATCAAAGGTCAGTGCCGTAATCCGGCCCGAGATGTGGGATGTCAGCTCAGCTTGCGTAACCGAGGTATCAGCTGTTCCATCAGGACGCGATACGGTCCGGCTGCCTACAAACCAGAGGCGCTGATCCTCCGACACGGCGGCGATTCGAGTGCCGGACTCCGTGGTTTGATACGCCAAACTCCTAATCGGACGACTCGTCGGATCGACAGCAACCGGCTCTCCCGTGGTGACCGATGGACTGATTGACCGGGTCTCACCGCTGAACTGCTGGACGAACTCGACTGAGACGGGGATTACCTGTCCGCCGTTCGTCCCCAGCGCCAGCCGGTGTTCTTTGCCGACGGTACGCGCGACCGCCGTCACAGAGCCGTCGGTAGTCAACGCTTGCGGTGCAGGGGTCGGCTCCGGAAGGGACTTGTTATTCACAGAGACGAATTCCAGCGATTCGCCTCTCACGACATACGCGAGCTCTTGATGTTCATCGATGCCGGCTATCACGGCTGACGGCATGGTCCCGCTCACCGGGGTGAGCGCGATCGGACGAGTTGGCGTGGCTTCAGGAGACTGAAAAAGGGGAAGGACCTCCTTCACCAAGAACGCGCACATCCCCAGAATAGCAAGGATGATGGCGATTCCACCGCCGATGATGACGGCACGGGTAAAGCGATCCGTGAGTGTTCTGATTCGATGCCGATCGAGCAAGCGGGCTGCGGCTGATGGCGCAGTGTTACTCAAGCTTTGCCAGTTCCTTTTCAATCACGCTCTGCGGGAGCGGAAAGAACCCATCCTTGATGACGATGGCTTGCCCTTCCTTGCTATAAATAAACTTGATGAACTCCTTCACGAGGGGGGCCAGCGGCTTGTTCGGCGCTTTATTGACGTAGACCAATAGATGCCGCCAGAGGGGATAAGACCCGTTCAAGGCATTCTGCTGCGTAGGAGCGACAAATGGCGCTCCATCTTTTTCGGCCAAAGGAAGGACTCGTACACCGGAAGTGAGATAACCGATTCCGCTGTAGCCGATACCGGCTTGATCCTCTGTGATGCCCTGCACGACGGATGCAGAGCCAGGTTGCTCCTTCACTTCATCTTTAAAATCACCGTTCTTGAGCGCAAACTCCTTGAAAAATCCGTACGTGCCGGATGCGGAATTGCGGCCATAGATGCTGATCGGCGAATCTGCCACTTCGCCCGTCACACCCAATTGACTCCACCGTTCCAAATTTGCCGGAGCCCCGAATCGCCGCGACTTGGAAAAGATCGCATCGACCTGCGGCATCGTGAGACCCTGTACCGGGTTGTCTTTATTGACATAGACCGCCAGCGCATCAATGGCGACCGGGAACACGGTGGGCTTGTATCTGAACTTCTTTTCGAAGGCATCCAACTCGGTACTTTTCATCGCCCGAGACATGGGTCCCAGTTGTGCGGTGCCTTCGATCAAGGCAGGAGGCGCAGTGCTTGATCCCTTGCCTTCGATTTGAATTTTGACGCCCGGATATTGCCTGCGAAAGCCCTCAGCCCAGAGCGTCATGAGGTTGTTGAGCGTATCCGAGCCGATGCTGTTCACATTGCCGGATACGCCGGTGACTTTGACGTAGCCTTTTAAGGCCGGATCCAACACGATGATGTCATCGGCATACGCCGCTGAAATAGCCGACACAAGAGCTCCAAGGAGAACGAAACAGGAGAGACCAGACTTGGCAGTGGATATGTTCATGAACGGTCCTTTCGTCATCATCAAACCTTCCTGTAATCGCGATCACTCTAATATTCTCTTATTGCTCAAACGTTACACGAGTGTTACAGGCATGTTACATATGGAGCAGACTCTGTTTAATTTTGCCTGTTTTGGGAGGCAGGCCCGTCGCCTACCCCCTTTCCAGTGAATTCCTATCGTCAAAAGTTCCACTGCAACTGTGTGCGGACAATATCGCCTTCGCGGATATCATAGGGAGCGGTCTGCGTATCAGTGCGCCTGCTCCTGGCATAGGCAACCGTGAGCTCCAGGGCTTTGCCGAATTGCCACTCAGCCCCGACTTCCCATTCACGGACCACGTTGAACGGGGCATTGGTCCGATGCTTCTTGCCACCACTGTATTCCTGGTATCGTACATAGGGGATTACGCTGGTCAACCACGGCTGGTTCACGTCCCACTTATACATCCCCTGGACGTATCCGCCCTGGATGTTCCCCTCCTCAATGGCTGTACGCGATCCATTCAATTGAGGGCCATGGCCCCAATTCCATTCCGCTTGAAAACCGATGGGCTGAGGATAGAGCACAAAATGCACACCGACTCGTTCGTCGAGGTAATTGCCATTATTTTCCACTTTAGGAGGAAGACCCCCTGGCAGGTTTTTACCTGAAAGAGACCCGATGCTGTTAACACCATTATTGAAAGGACCAGTCCCGACATTGAACGTCCCACGATACGCATCAACGCCGAACTGGATAATCTGTCCGTAGGGTAGTTCCATCGGATAGGTCGCATGCAGGACGATATGTTTGTTGTCATTGCGCTCCGTGACATTGATGGTCTGACCGGTATAGACACCGACGCCCAGGAGGCCGTAATCACCAGACCCCTTGAGACCCGAATCGATCAGCCGGCGGAATAGTTTTCTGGTCTCATTCGGCGTGTAGTAGATGAAGATTCCGAGGTCGCGCTCGCCATTCGCCGCGCTGTTGATCCCGTCGCTCCGGTCGAAGGCAAGCCGCTGTTGACTGGACTGGAGATTTTCGAACCCAAACGGAATCTTCGATAGCCCGGCTCGAATACGGAGGTCCTTTTCCTCGAAAAACAAAAAGGGCACGGGCATAAAAATATCTGTATACGCATCACGCAGTTGAACAAAGTTATTACTCTGATCTCCTGTTGTGCCCGGAACTGTGCCTGCAAACTCCGGCTGAATATAAAACGACAGCCAATCCGTCACATCGCCTGAAAAGACGAGGCGGACACGGCGGAAGGCAAAACCGGTATTATCCCGAATGGTGTTATCATACTCACTCCGTATCGATTTATCTCCGGGAAGGTAGGTATAGCGGGCTTGCACATAGCCCCGGATGCTGATCTTGTCGAACCATCTTTTGATCGCCGACCGTTGTTGAACTATCGCTTCTTCCTTTTCATGCTCAGCTTTGAGCTTGAGCCATTCCTCTTTCGTGATCTGGCCCTTCTCGTACAGGAGATCCTCAACGCTGGCGTGGGCCACGTTGGCCTGAAAGATCAATCCGAGACCGACCACACACATGCTGATCGCCAACCACCATCCCTTCATTCGAATACCTCCCTCCGGTTGTTTCAGTTTCGCAACTGGAGCGAGGGTAGCGGGCACGCATTAAGAAGGTGCTACGGAGTGATTACAACCATGTTAATTTATGCGACTGACGCTCTCGGACGGATGTGGAAGAATGAGCCCACAGCCCCCAACTAAAAATTCAGGCCATGCCGAGCCACCGCTGTGGTCGATCGGGTTGGCGGTCGCCATCATCTTGGGCGCACCGCTTGTTCTGTACTCACTGGCGCCACCCGGTCCTATCCGCGAAGGCGATACCGTATTCTCCGATGGAGAACAGCGTGTACGGCTCAGCACTTCCGTCACCGGCACTGCACTGAAACCGGACGACACCTGCCTGCTCGACCCCAATAGTCCCTTGATCGTCACCCATGCCCCCTCCGACCAACCAGACGAGACAATGACGGCTCTGGTGCAAGGCAATCCGTCCAGCGAATGGCCCTTCTGCCCTTTACACGCCGAAGTGCAGCTCAGAGTCCCTCAAGTGTTTCAAAAGCCTGCAATGTTCAGCGCCGTGCGAGCGGTACTGGTGAGATGGCTTGGACGCGAATGACTTGGGTGCCGATAGGACAACTGGCGGGTCGTTAGGTTCTCAAGCGAGACGAGAACTGTTTCCGGAACTTTGCGACCTTCGGCCCCACCACGAATTGGCAGTAGCCTTGAAACGGA
The DNA here is from genome assembly GCA_015903945.1 of Nitrospira sp. Classification (GTDB taxonomy): domain Bacteria; phylum Nitrospirota; class Nitrospiria; order Nitrospirales; family Nitrospiraceae; genus Nitrospira_D. Next base: position 23,715 of record JABMDL010000031.1, read on the forward strand.
TTTCGCGCGAAATACTCTTGATGATAGGCTTCTGCCTCGTACCATGGCGCAGCCGGCACCACTTCGGTGACAATCGGTCTATCATACAGCTGTTGCTTGGCGATGCTGTCGATGACGGCTTCAGCAATCTGCCGTTGCTCAGGGCTGTGATAAAAAATCGCCGACCGATACTGTGTCCCGACGTCGTTGCCCTGCCGGTTCAGCGTCGTGGGATCATGAATGACGAAGAAAATCTCGAGCAGCTCCTGATAGGAAACGGTCTTGGGGTCGAAGGTGATTCGCACCGCCTCCGCGTGGCCGGTTTGCCCGCTGCATACGGCTTCATACGTCGGATCTTCTGTGGTTCCCCCCAGATAGCCGGACTCGACGGATTCAACCCCTAGCACCTGGTCATACACCGCCTCCAGACACCAAAAGCAGCCTCCTGCGAGGGTCGCCACTTCACGCCCGGAACGGGCTGGTTGGGTCGGTGCTACCATAGCGCGCGATCCGCCGACTACTCCTCTTCCTCCTCTTCGATATCTTCAATGCCTTCATAACTCATCTCAGGAAATCCTGCCGCCGCCTTCTCACAAGCCGTTTCGACCATTTCTTCGGCATCTTCCGCTGAATCCGCATCCACTAAGAACTTCACCGTGATCGCGTAACGTTGCTCCACTCCCGACTCCTTTCTGTATCTCATTGCATTCTGATGGCGTCGTCTGTAACCGTGCTGCGCTCGTGCCATTCTTCCGACCGCGTCGTACTTTGTGATAGATGCCGTCGTCGTGTCAACCACGCGCCTGAGGAAGCCGAAAAGGAACGGGTTGTTGCGACGGGGCTACTGATCTGCGGGAGCGTCACCGGGAGAGTTTATGAGCAGGCCTTTCGAGGGAGCGCACAGCTGATCATCTGTCGTGTTCAAGTTCCTTGAGAACAGTTTGGAGTTTGTCGAACTCCTCTGGGGAAATGCGTGTGAAGCCGATCCCAAATGTATTGCGGTCAACCCAGCGAACCGTGGCTTCGTCAATCCGCAACGGCCAATCCAGACCGGGCACGTGGAGCCGGCATTCGAATTTCGCCCCGTGCTCCACCTCCATCTCACTTTCAATCTTGCACCCGCCTGCTGAAATATCCAGTGTCCGCCCTTGCCCCTCTTGGCGTTGCCCGGAAAAGGTGCTGCGGAATTGAGTGGTAAAACGAGGCTGAACGCGGCGTTCCGGCTCCAGAGGTTCACTGGGAGCCGGAGCAGAAGGAGCCTGGGACATGCCAAACAAGGAGCCGAGTTTTTTGAGGGCTTGGGGTGGCATGGCCGATTCGAGACTCCGATTCCAGCACTCACTTCTTCGTCGTCAGCAACATGTGCCCTCGACGATTCTGCTGATAGCATGCCTCATCATGATCGGAACAGAACGGCCGTTCCTTCCCATACGAGACGGTCGAGACCTGCTTGGATTTCACACCGGCTTCGACGAGATAGGAGAGCGCTGCCTTCGCCCGTTTGTCCCCCAACACCAGATTGTAGTCGCTGGTCCCACGCTCATCGCAATGGCCCCCGATTCTCAAGACGGCACGCGGATGTTCCTTAAGGTACATAACATCTTGATTAAGCGCCTCCATTCCGGCGTCGGAGAGAGTCCATTGATCGTACCCGAAAAACACATCTTGCAGACCCGCCTCAATCGCCGCCTTTTCTGCGGCCCTTTCCTCTTTCGTGATTTCAGCGAATCGCCGGGCGCTCTTGTCCGGGGAATTCATCATGGTCGAGAACGCGCTTTTGGGTTGGGTGAGTCGTTCTTCCGAGGGATTATTGGAAAAGCCGCTCAACTCTCCGCTCGAACCTCCGCGCGAGATCTTGGGGATTTCCGCTTCTCCATCGGCTTGAAGCCACTTCATTCCGCAACCTTGAGTAGTCAGAAGAACCACTCCCATGACAATGAGGGCTCCGGCTTGTGTCACCGTTCTGTTCATGACTTCTCTCCTCTGAATGATAAATGTGTGAACCAGTTCTTCGACTCGACAATTCCGTTTGACAGCGTGCCGTCGTATGAGGGTCCCACGTTCAGCTCACCTTCTCAAAAGACAGAATAAATATAGCACCGATACTGAAAATGGCATGGCCTACCAACTGCCTTCGCTTGGATTACAGACAGACACGTTATTTCAATGACTTACGACTACCTGGTGAGAGGGAACAATCAGTGGCACAACACCATGTGCTCTATTCCCAAACCTCAAATTCAAGGATATATGAGGGTGCCAGGCTCAGAGGAAACGAGGTCGAGCAAGGCGGCAAAACTCTGTCACTGAAGGAGGAAGACACAAGCTGACGGAAGACGGAAAACAACAACCCTGACGGATACGTAACTCAAGACACCCATGAAACGAAGCATGACCCACACTGCCCCATTGAAGGTCGCAGAGAACTAACGACTCGCCTTCCGATCAGACCAGCGGGCCGGCCGCAGCACAGCTCCCAATCCAGCAATCGCACAGATGAACACGAGCATGGCCAACACCACCACTAGGAAGAACCCGGCTTTGACATCGTGCAGCATAGGGATCATTGTCGTCCCCTCCTCGTGTTGACTGAGTTACTCGCTCCGCCACCCGCATTCACACACCCACGGACTCATCGGATCCATTTTTTGAAGAACTCGCCCACAGGCAGGACACTGGCGAGTCCACGCGTACCGGCCGTTTTGACCACCTCGACAACCGTTTGAGACGTTCTGCATGCTTCTTCGGCAGATTGCGCTCATTCGATAATCCCTCTTACATTCTACAATATGAAGTCTAGATCATGATGGGACAGAGATCTATGCAGCTTTAGTGGGGGGGGTCCGTGAACAACAGAGGGCTCTTGGCAAGAAGGCTCCATGCATAACATATTAATTACGCACTGCTTTCAATGGCTGGCCAGAAATAAACACTTGCGCTTGGCGGGGGGAGTGTACGAGGAAACTTGGTTTGGTGCGCCCGGCAGGAATTGAACCTGCGACCTACGGGTTCGAAGCCCGGCGCTCTATCCAACTGAGCTACGGGCGCACACGATATGCTATAATATCAACAACTTATGTCTTTATGTAGTTGTATAAAAGTATTATAATTCCACATAGTTGCGTAATGAGCAGCGCACTATGAGTAATGAGATCATCAAACTTCGTGATGGACGACTGCACATCTTCAAGCAACCTAACTGCGAGAACTACTTCTACCGCTTCTTCGTCAATGGGAAATATCTCACTCGGACGACCAAGACTAGCAATCTTTCTTTAGCCAAATCAACCGCTGAAACTGCTTACGACTCCTACCGCTTCAATAATCTAGCACCTGATGGCAAATTCAGTCATGCGTGGGATGACGCTGAGCGTGGCGTCCTTGCTTCTCTCGCTCTTGAAGAAGAGACGCACCCATCACGAGTAAAAACCTACAAGATCAAACTCGGCGTCCTGCGAAAGTTCTTTGGGTCAATGTCCCTGGAGCAGATCAATAAGACAAAAACCGTCGAAGAGTATGTCATAGGCAGGATGAACTGCAACCAG
>JABMDL010000069.1 GCA_015903945.1 Nitrospira sp.
ACGGACGACAATTTCGCCTCGATTGCGGCAGCGGTGGAGGAGGGCCGCGCCGTGTTCGATAATATCCGCAAGACCGTCCATTTTCTGCTGTCGTGCAACATGAGTGAGGTGCTGGTGATGCTGTTTGCCACGCTGCTGGGCTTGCCGCTCCCGCTTCTGCCGATCCAGATTCTGTGGATGAACCTCGTTACGGACGGCATTCCGGCTTTGGCGCTCGCAGTCGATCCCAAGGCGCCGGACCTGATGAAGCGCCGTCCGCGGAAGCCGGAGGCTCGACTGTTGAGTCGCAGCAGACTGGCCGCGATCGGCGCGGAGGGGTTGATGCTGAGCGCCATCGCCTTGGGGGCGTTTGCCTATAGTTTGTACGGTCTCCACCAGGATGTCGAACAAGCGCGAACGGTGGCCTTTACCGTGCTGGTCATCGTGCAGCTGGTGCATGCGTTCAACTGCCGGAGCGACCGATGGTCATTGCTTCAACTGGGTATCGGAACGAATCGACCCCTCTTGTTGGGGTTCTTTCTGTCGCTCGCCGTGCAGGTCGCTGTGTTGACCGTGTCGTTTGCGCAACCGATATTAAAAGTGGTGCCGGTACCCATGGAAGATTGGGTGCTAATGGGGGCCATGGGCACGCTGCCATTTGTCGTGATGGAGGCGGTCAAGGGGTGGCGGCGACGCTGAGCGGAGAGATACATCACTCCTTGTCGAAGAGAGCGGAACCATGTAGGATTCGGCTATGACCATTCCACATCTTGTCAGTCTCAGGCGTCGAAGTTTGTGCGTTGTCGCCCTGGCCCTTTGTCTCTGTATCGTCATGCAGATGCTGGGCGCGCCAGTGACACTGCTCTCTGCCGGAGACACCTCCGATGAGTTCTCAGGGTCTGTGCTGGAAGGATTCTCGCTTCCGCAGACGCTTCCTCCTCTGACGCGCTCCTCCGGGTCGGTTTCGGCGGTCGAGCGACCACGGCTTGCACATCTTCCCATATTGCCAGCTGAGCAGTTTCATCCTCCTGCGATCTAGATCGTTCTTTTCTCCGTACCGTATCGACAGCGGTTCTTGACCGAAACACGAATTGCCGGTGTTGGTGGTCGCATTGAAGTCAGAGCACGTCGCTCCAGGGAGGGCTGACGGCGAAAGCCGCGTTGATCAGGCCGACATGAGAATAGGCTTGGGGGAAATTGCCGCACTGGGTATTCGTGGACGGAATGAAATGTTCGGAGAACAACCCGACATGATTGGCTGCGGACAACACCTGGTCGAGAATCGCTCTGGCTTCCGGCATGCGTCCCAGTCGAGCCAGCGCCTGGGCGATCCAGAAGGAGCAGATCACAAACGCGGCTTCCGGTTTCCCAAAGTCGTCTTCCCGCACGTACCGGTAGAAAAATCCGGTGTCCTCTCCGCCGTGCCGGAGCGACAGTTCGCGGGCGATATGCAACACGGTGGACTCGCAGAGTTGACGGTTCGGATAGCCGAGGATCGGCAGTTGGGCAAGCGCCGCGTCATGACTCGGGTCGGAGGGGCCGTTTCTGACGGCGCCGTCATGCACGGAACGGAGCAAGGCTTCGGCGGCGCGGACTCTCGCGCTCGTCAGATCCACGGAGAGCGATGCGAGGTGTCCGGCTTGTTTGATGCGTTCCAGCCGCTCCAAGCCGGCCCAGCACAGCAAATTGGTGAACGAATGCTCGCGCCAACCGTTTCGGATTTCCCAGAGGCCCGCGTCTGGATGGCCGACGCTGTGCACACACAGCTTCACCAAATGGGCCAGGAGTCCGTCGAGATCGCGGGTGCGCAGGTCGAAGAACCGTTCGTCGAAGTAGATCGGCGTGAAGGTCAGAATCATTTCGCCGTAGGCGTCGTTCTGCACCTGGTCTGCCGCCTGATTGTGGCTACGGACCGGCGGGCTGTCGAGATAGCCGGCCCAATTCGCATGCTCTGTCTCGGGGAGTGGCAGACCCTGGCTCAATGTATAGACCGGGCGCAGACGGTCCCGGGAATGTTCATGGGTATGCGCAATGTTCAAGAGAAATTTCAGGAAGGCTTCCATTTCTTCGAAGTGGCCCAGGTTATGAAACGCCGTCAGCGCGAAATAGGCGTCTCGCAACCAGCAGTATCGGTAGTCCCAGTTGCGCTGCCCGCCCGGTTGTTCAGGAAGGCTTGTTGTCAGGGCCGCCAGAATGGCGCCGGTGTCTTCGAAACAGTGGAGCTTCAAGGCAAGGGCGGACCGGATCACTTCGCGCTGATGCAGAAGCGGCACCGAGCAGTTCTTCACCCACATGCGCCAGTAACGCGTGGTCTGTTCCAGAAAGTCGTGGGCGACCTTGACCAGGTCGTCCTCGATGCCGAGCCCCCAGGTCAGACCGAAGTAGAATTTCTGCGTCAACGCGACGGGAGTTTCCTCACACAGGTAGGTCAACGGCATGTTGGTCAGCAAGCGGAGCGCCTCGCCGCGAATCTCGTACCGAAGATGGTTGCTGCCCCGTATGGGCTGAACAGGCGTCTTATCCCAACCGGACACCGGATGGCAGCTGACACGGATGGCTGGAGAACCCTGCAATGGCTCAACCAGCCTGAAGAGCGCCGCCGGCCGATAGATGCGGCCATATTGTTCGAACCGCGGACAGAAGTCGGTGATTTGGAACGCATCGCCGTTCGGCAAGCTGATGGTTGTGAGCAGAATATTGGTGTTGGGGAGATAGCGTTGCTGCGCCGTGAGCTCGTTGGCACGAGCCGTGCTTGTGATCGTAAAATGTCCGCCCTCGGGATCGAGCAGCCGGCCGAACACAGGAGGGCTATCCGGTCTGGGCGCGCACATCCACTCAATGGCGCCGTTCGTTCCAATCAACGCTGACGTCTGGCAATTGCCGACGAGGCCATACGGATACATGCTCTTACCATAGGCGATTGTGGCGCTGAAGTAAACGAGAGGTGACCTATGCGATTGTCGCTTCGATTCCTCTTGCCGTTGGCACTGGCGCTCGCCGGCCTGGCCTACGCCGTCATTCCGCTTGTCGATACCCTGACCCTCAAATGGTTTGTGCGGGACATTGAGATTCGCGTGCAACTTATTGCCGGAACCATGGGTGGGCCTCTCTCCGAATTGATTGCGTCGAAGTCCGAGACCAAGCTGCTGGCCTACTTGCAACGAATCATCCAAGATGAGCGGCTCTTCGCCATTGGGTTCTGCGACCCGAACAACAGGCTGATCTACAAGACACAGACATACCCTGATTCGGTTCCGTGTGAACAGGCCGTTGAGGTCAACAGCGGCCCGACAGCCGTGGTGCGGCTGGCACAAGGAGCTGTCCATGTCGCGGCCGTTGGATTGGAGGCCGGCGGCCGACCGTTAGGACGACTGATCCTGCTGCATGACATGAGCTGGGCCGAGCGTCGAAGCAGTCTCACCAAGTGGTATCTGTTCTATCTCTTCGCGGGGATTGGCGTGGTCATCTCGCTCGTGACCGTCTTGGTCGCGCACTTGAGTTGGCGAGGGTGGGTGCAAGGCGTGCGGGGCATGTTGAGAGGGGAAGGCTTGATTGGATTGATCAGGGATCAGCAGCAGAAGCCGGAACTCCAGCCCGTCGCCCAGGACCTCCGCGCCATGATTCATGAACTGCAATCGGACAAACGCATGCGCGATGAACGTCAGATGAGCTGGAAGCCGGCCACACTCAAGATGATCCTGCATGATCACCTGGCCGGCGACGAAGTGATGATCGTGTCGAATCGTGAGCCATACATTCATAATCGGCGCGACGAACGGATCGACGTGCAGGTGCCGGCCAGCGGCGTCGTCACAGCTCTTGAGCCGATTATGCGAGCCTGTTCCGGAGTCTGGATCGCGCACGGCAGCGGCAGCGCGGACCGCGATGTGGTCGATGCGCGGAACCATGTTCGCGTTCCTCCAGACGATCCCGCCTACGAGATTCGCCGCATCTGGATGACGTCCGAAGAGGAACAAGGCTACTACTACGGATTTGCGAACGAAGGTCTGTGGCCTCTCTGCCATCTGGCTCATGTCCGTCCCGTGTTTCGATCGTCGGACTGGAACCAGTACAAGGCCATCAATGAACGGTTCGCGACGACCATCGTTGAAGAGGCCAAGACCGACAATCCGGTCGTCCTGATCCAGGATTATCACCTGGCACTTGTGCCGAAAATGGTTCGGGATCGTCTGCCTCACGCCACGGTCATCACTTTTTGGCACATTCCCTGGCCGAACCCGGAGAGCTACGCCATTTGCCCTTGGCACCAGGACATTCTTGAAGGGCTGCTGGGCAGCAGTATTCTTGGATTTCATACCCGGTTCCATTGCAGCAACTTCATCAAAAGCGTGGACCGGTCGCTCGAAACAAGGATCGATTGGGACAGTTCCACGATTTCGTACGGCGGGAAGTTGACCGCCGTGAATCATTATCCCATCTCAATCGAATGGCCCAGCCGGATGTTTGTGGGGCAGCCTCCCGTGCCGGAGTGTCGAGCGCGCATCCGCGAGATGCACGGTTTGCCCCAGGCCCATTGGGTGGGGGTCGGCGTGGAACGGCTGGACTATACCAAAGGCATCTTGGAGCGGTTCTTGGCCGTGGAACGGTTGTTGGAGCTTCAACCCGAATGGATTGGGAAGTTTTCGTTTCTGCAGTTGGCGGCGCCCAGCAGATCCAAGATCGACGAGTATCAGCACCTTGCGCAACAGGTGACGGCGTTGGCCGACCGCATCAATCGGCGGTTTGGGCGGGGTAACTATCAGCCTCTCTATCTGATGATCAAACATCATGACCCGGAGGAAATCGCGACCCACTACCGCGCGGCTGACTTCTGCGTCGTGAGCAGCCTGCATGATGGGATGAACCTGGTAGCGAAGGAATTCGTCGCCGCGAGGGATGATGAACAGGGGGTGTTGATCCTGAGCCAGTTCACCGGGGCGGCCGCCGAGTTGGCGGAGGCCCTCGTCGTGAATCCCTACAATATTGATCAATGCGCGGCGGCCATGCAGGTGGCCTTGACCATGCCGGGGACGGAGCAGCGGGCCAGGATGCGCAGCCTGCGCGGCATCGTGCAGGAGTTCAACGTCTATCGATGGGCCGGCCGGATGCTGATGGATGCAGCCCGCATGAGACAACGGGCCCGGCTGCTGCGCCAAATGGGCGGACAGGAATTGCAGACCCCGACGGAGGAACCAGCATGATCTATCTCCTGTCAGACGAGGGGCGTGACGCGTTGAGGAGAGTGGCAAAGCGTTCCGTGCTCTATGCCTTTGACTTCGACGGGACGTTGGCGAAAATCTCTTCCGACAGGCGGGGCGTCAAACTCGTGCCCAGCATGCACGAATGGCTGCGCGAACTCGCCAGCCGCGTCCCCTGCGCCATTGTCTCAGGGCGCGCGCTCAGTGATTTGGTGCCGCGGGTGAACGGAGCGGTGTCCTATTTGATCGGCAACCATGGCGTGGAAGGCCCGCTCACGCCTGCAGCTGCGCTGCAAACGGCGGAAAGGACGTGTCTGGAATGGATGAACCAGGTCGATACAGAGCTTGCCGGATTGCTCAAAGATACCGGTGTGGAGGTCGAAAACAAGCGATACACCCTCACCTTCCATTATCGGGGTGTCGAAGACTTGGCCGCAGTCGAGCGTACGCTGGTCCTTCTGCTCAATCGACTGACGCCTGCGCCGCAGCTGATTTGTGGAAAAGCGTCGGTGAACGCCTTGCCTCCGGGGAGTACGAGAAAAGGGGAAGCTGCGCGTTCCCTCATGATTCATCTGCGGCGCGCAGGCCTGTTCTTCGTCGGCGACGATGAGACGGACGAAGATGTCTTCGGACTGACGGAAGGGCTTATCATGGGGGTACGTGTCGGATACCAGACCGAATCACGGGCGCAGTATTACATCAAACACCAGAGCGAGATAGAGGATGTGATCCGTTTTCTCATCCATTGCATCGACGGGACGCCGGATATTGCCGCAGACCGCACGATGGTCTGGTTGCTCCGTAAAGGTGCCACATGAGGCTTGAGAAGGAGGAGCGAAGCCAGCCCTTTATTCAACCGATCGTCCAGCCATTTCAAGCTTTTATCCATACCGAAGCGGCCGGCGGGATTCTATTGATGGCCGCCACCTTCGCGGCCATGGCGTGGGCCAATTCTCCTTGGGCCCAATTTTATCAGGAATTTTGGAAGACACCGGTCAGCGTGGCATTTGGGTCTCACACCCTGACGGAAACATTGCTGGGGTGGATCAACGACGGCCTGATGGCGATGTTTTTCTTCGTCATAGGATTGGAGATCAAACGGGAGGTCTTGGTAGGAGAACTGGCCTCATGGCGGCAAGCCACGCTGCCCCTCGCTGCAGCACTGGGCGGCTCGGTTCTTCCCGCGCTGATCTTCGCGATGTTCAATGTCGGCACGGAAGGGGAGAAGGGCTGGGGCATTCCCATGGCCACGGACATCGCCTTCTCGCTGGGCATCCTCTCGCTGTTGGGCGCGCGCGTCCCGCTGGCCCTCAAAGTGTTCCTGACCGCGCTGGCCATTGCCGACGATCTGATGGCAGTGCTGGTCATCGCCTTCTTCTATACCTCGACGATTTCCTGGGTGAGCTTATCGTTCGGCGCTCTGTTCCTGGCTTTAATGGCGGTCGCCAATTGGGCGGGCGTGCGGCACCCGCTCGTGTATTCGGTCTTGGGGATCGGAGGGCTGTGGCTGGCCTTTCTGCTGTCGGGCGTCCATGCCACGATTGCCGGGGTGCTCGCGGCAGCGACGATTCCAGCTCGGCCACGCCTCACCGGTCAGGAATTTCTTGCAACAGGGAAGGCACTGCTTCGGCGATTTGAACAGGTGTTTATGCCGGAGCGACCGCCGTTGGCGGATCAGGAAGGGCAACGGATCGCCAGCCGCATGAAGACGGTTGTAACCTATGTCGAGACGCCGCTGCACCATTTAGAGCAGACACTACATCCCTGGGTGACGGTCGTGATCATGCCGCTGTTTGCCCTCGCGAATGCGGGCGTGTCGATCCGTTCCGATTTCGGTGCCATGCTGCTCCATCCGGTGGCGCTGGGTGTGAGTGTTGGCCTGCTTGCGGGGAAACCGATCGGGATCGTCTTGTCGGCGTGGCTTGCAACCCGTTGCGGCGTCGCAACCCTCCCGGAAGGTGTGTCGTGGCCCCAGTTGGCGGCCGTCGGCGTCCTCGCCGGGATAGGATTCACGATGTCTCTGTTTATCGCGGATTTGGCCTTCGGCCAGGATCTGTTGCTGGTTCCAGCCAAGGTCGGGATTCAGATCGGATCAACGGTGGCCGGATTGATCGGCTGGTTGTTGTTGAATCGCTTCGGAAGAAGTAATGAAGAGATCGGTTGCTGACAATACTCCGGCTGGAACGCACATCGTCATCCATCCTACTGATTGTTGTAGATGCGGATCATCAGTGCTTGGATGGCACAGAGTTGTCAGGCTCGACATCCTCGGTTTTGACCTGCGTTCTGAACCGTGAAAACGGGCCATCTTGCAAGAGCCGACCACAGGTCTACGGATTGGAGCGTCGAAATCACCCGCAAACACGGCCCCGCCGGAAAGCCGCAAGAAGCGAGGCCTTTGCGGTGAGAGGTCGCTCTACAAACCAATGATTTTCGCGTGATCTGGTTCAGGGCCTTTGAAAAAAAAGAATTCGGCTTTTCGTCACCGATGCCAAGGGGCTTCATCGATGGGTGTGCACAGGGCGATCAGTTTAACGACCTTGTTGGCATTATTGTCCCTGCTGGTATTGCCAGGACCTGTCGAGGGGAGAGATACCGACGAGGATTTCCAGACGTGGGGCATAGCGATCATCACCGGAAGCGTCGCGCCGAATAGCCAGACATGGAAACCGTTCAGATATTGGATGGAAGGGCAAGGGCGTTTTGGAAATGACTCGTCCAGATTTTCGCAAGCCGTCATCCGCCCCGCTCTCGGGTATGCCGTGAACGATCGCACCAGCCTCTGGATCGGCGGAGATTGGGTTCCAACCAGCCGTCCATTTGCCCTCAGGGACGATTTCAATGAATACCGTAGCTGGCAGCAAGTGTTGTGGAGCGACCATCTGTCGTTTGGAACTGTATCGAGCGCAGCCGCTTTGAGCAACGATTGTTCGATATGCCCGGTACCGAGGATATCGGTCATCGATATCGTCAACTCCTGAAAGTCTCGATTCCGCTCCCCTTTATTGCTCCTGGAGTCGGCCTGATCCTCGCGGATGAAGTTTTTGTGAATCTCACTCATGCTGATGCCACATCCATTCGGCAGGGGTTTGACCAGAACAGAGCAATCGTCGGCTTTTCGTGCAGGGTCAACCAGACGACGGTTGTAGAAATTGGTTACATGAATCAGTATCTCAGCAGAAAGGAGACGCCACGGCCTGATCAGATGCAGCACGTCCTCTTGACCACGGTGCTCTTCAACTACTAGGCGCGCGGTTTCATAAAGTCCTTCCCCTCAAAAAGGTACTTTGAAAGAGAATGCCCGATCTCTGACATTAACCGCGGCCCGAATCACCTGCTTTTGCAAGGGTCATCGCCGCCGCCGCGCGCTTGTTTCAAACCGTCGTAGTTTGTTGGGAAACCGCACTCCACTTCTGCGGTAATCAATGATCGAGGGACCAAGCCAAGGAAAAAAGCAAGAGATGCTGGCCGAGAGTCAATCCGATCGTGCCGGGGCCGATGAAGTCATTAATGGGTGCAGGCTGGACTTCCCAGGCTTTGACATCTACATCGGCGGATCGTCCGGATGTGACGGCGGATGCCTGATGGGGAAACCGGAAGGTTTCGGCTGAGTGAATCGAGTTGCAGGCCGATCGCACCGAGGCGTTGGTTCACGTCGTCGTGCAGATCGCGTGAAATGCGGTGGCGCTCCTCGTCCTGAATGGTGAGCAGCTTTCCGGCGAGAGCCCGCAGGTCTTCCCGAGACTGGTTTCCCTGATCCCCCTCATGACCCAATCCCGTGCCGTTGATGCCGGAAGAAACGGTTTTGATGAAACTCTTTCCCATGTCGCGACCTCGCACTCACCATACTGTGAGCCGAAGGGCTTATGCAACTTTCCTCAGCGGAGGATTGAGACACGATGCGGATGTCGCTGATGCGAACAAGTTCTGATGGGATATCGCAGAGCCGTCGCCCGGATGCCGCGCACACGCGGATGCTCGTACGCTTCGTCTGTAGCGGGCGATGGCGAGGTTGGGGTCTATGTGGGTTCTCTTGCGGTTTTGTCGCGCGAGCTGGTCAGGAGCACCATGATGTCGCCGGCCTCAAGGCGGCTGGTGTGGTCGAGTTCCGAGAGCGTCAGCATCCCGTCGCCTCGA
>JABMDL010000108.1 GCA_015903945.1 Nitrospira sp.
TGAGGGAAGGGTCGCTCGGTCACCGCTGATCGAGGCGAAGCGGGGCAGCACGCGCAGCCCGCGAAAGTCCCCTTCGGGATCGATGAGGAGGACTTGATATTCCTCATGATGGAGTCCTTCCGCGAGCAAACCGACCATCCACGACTTTCCAGTCGCTGAGTTACCGAAGACACCTAGATTCAGGCCAGCCAGTCGCGCAGCGGGGATATGGATGGCTGTGCCGGATTCGGTTTGCCCCAGCGAGATCGGTCGCTCACGTTTGAGTGGGATATCAAGGAATTTCCCACCCAATGGATACTCTTTGAGGATTTCAAGGACTCCTTGAGGGCCGGGAGCTGTGGCAAGGACATCGGATGTTTCGATGACGGCAGGAACAGCGTCGGCCACTGCGACCGAAACCTCAGCCAACGTCAGCATCGATAGGTCGTTTTCTGCGTCGCCGAAGGCCGCCAGGTTTCTTGGAGACAGACCGCACAGAGCGAGCAGGCGCTCAAGACCTGTGCCTTTCGTCGCCCCTGGCGGCAGAACCATGACGGCACTCTTGTTGTATTCGATCGAGGTACTGCTGCCGTGTGAACTGAGGATGCGCCAGAGGGCCTGGTCATGGGGCATCCATGTGGCAGCAATGGCAAGTCCCCGCTCGAACGGAATGCCCGCCTCTTCAATCGCCTTGAGCAGGCGGGGGTCGAGTTGGCCGAAGGGAAGATACGTCTCTCCGCTCGCCGTGTGGCTCAGGACCGCACCGTTTTCCCAGACGATACCGCTGAACAGTTCCGCCAGACGGCCGAGCGAGACGGTTTCATAGCGACGCCCCGTGACCAGAAACAGAACATGACCGCTCGCCCGGCATTGTTCCAGCGCCGTTTCAACTTCGGGAGGGACATCTCCGTTTACGGCGAGCGTGCCGTCGAAATCGAATGCCATGACACGGCGATACATGAGCACCTTCTTACGGGAGGTTGATCCATCGGATCATTGATTCACTGAAGGACTGAGCAGATGGTTCAACTCTGCTTCAGATACTGTCCAGGGTTCGATGGGAGCCGTCTTTTCATGGAGTCTTGAGCCGGAGCATCCGATTGACGACCGTTGTGTCTTGCCCCAACTTGCTGAAACTGTCGGCGAGGACTTCGTTGACGACCTTCTCCAGATCTTCCCGGTCAAACCAGAAGACATCTTCAGATCCTCCGCCGTTCAACGTCATACGCACGATGCTGTCGTCCGACAAGTTCTTCGCCTGAATGGCCAGCTTGGTTTTTGTCGTCATCTCCGTGAAGCCGACCCGGCTTTTCGCGTGGACGAACAACTCAAGAATCTTTCCCGTCAGCACGACATCGGCGCGCTCAGTGCTCCCTTGCTTCAAGACGTTCCAGCCTTTGGCTGCGAGATAGTCACCCAACAAGTGTGCGACGGTTTCGGTCGGCTTGCTTCCCGGAACGTCAAAATAGCTCACCCCTCCCCAGAGATGAGTCCGTACCCCCAGGCCTGTCTGAACGCTCCGTCCATCCTCAAATTCGCCGATGGCCACCTTCGGGGGTTCAGCCGGCTTCACGGCCTTCTCAATACCTGTTGGGACTACGTGGAGTCGCAAGGGAATCACCTCGCCGGTCCCAGCGCATCCTATGAGAGTGACAAGCCCCATCCCACCGATGAGTCGCATAAGTACGTGCGTCACAGGACCCTCCTCGAATCTATTAGGTTCAAGCGAGTTGCTTCTCTTCACCAGCCCGGGAGGCGCTGTTCCGCAACGCCTGTTACGGCTGCCTGAAATGCGTACGCCGATTCGATTGCCAGCAGGCCTCACTGTGCTTGGTGCAAAAGGGCCGTTCTTTACCGTAACTGGTGATGTGGATTTGAGATAGGGCCAAGCCAAGGTCCTGCAGATATCGTTTGGCGGCCTGGGCGCGCCGCTCCCCTAGGACAAGGTTATAGGCGCTCGTGCCCCGCTCGTCGCAGTGGCCTTCGATCACGAGCGTTTGATTCGGTTGCGATTTGAGGAGGTCGGCGTTGCGCTTCAACGCCGATCGCGCATCCCCGCGGATCGCATACTGATCGAAATCGAAATACACGTCCGAGAGTTCGGCCGGCGGTTCGGCCGGTGGAGGCGCCGGTTTGGCTGGGGGCACCGACGCAACAGGCTGTTCCGCCACGAGCATCTCCGGTTCTTCTGCTCTAGTTGGCGGTACGACTTTCGCTGCTTCACCAACACTTGTGGGGGAGGGACCCGGCTGGAAAGCTTGGTCCTCAACCGCGGTCATGAGTCTTCGGCCGCTGCAACCCGACACAACGGTGAGCACAATCAGCCAGAGAACGAGCCCATGACGGTGACGTCGAATCTGGAGCAACATCATTCCTCCTGCGCGTTATCGAACGTGAACGGATTGAGCAATCAAGCCATCGGCTGTCTTGAGGTACGTGATATCCGCCTTCTCACCGACTTTCACGTCAGCTAACCGAGCGGCCTGTTTCCC
>JABMDL010000032.1 GCA_015903945.1 Nitrospira sp.
CACTATGAATTTACGGCGGCCCAGTTGAAAACCATTCAGGAAGTCATTACGCTCGTCGTGTTTTGCGTCTTCTCGGTGCTGTATTTGAAAGAACCGTTGAAGTGGAATTACCTAGCTGGGTTTGGTCTGATGGTAGGGGCGGTCTTTCTGATCTTTAAGGAATGGTGAGCGGAGCATGTCATGCGTCATTCGTCAAACGTCAATCGGGGATGATGCACCGAGAATGGAACCGATTAAGTCTTTTGAGGATCTCGATGTGTGGAAGGTCGGGAGAGAAGTCAGACAGGATCTTTATCGGCTGGCCAAGCAACTTCCCAAACACGAGCAGTACTGCCTAGGTCAGCAAGTCCGCACAGCAGGAGTCTCTCTCACTGCCAACATTGCTGAAGGATACGGGCGATTCCATTTCAAAGAACATGTGCAGTTCTGCCGGATTGCGCGCGGGGCAGCGTATGAGTTGCTCGACCACTTAATAACCTGTCACGATCAGGGCTAGCTGGATGAGAAGTGCCATCAAGAGCTTCACGGGAAACTGGTTCGATTTATTCAGCTTGTAAACGGCTATATTCGGAGCATCGGACAACCTGGCATGAGAAAGACGGGTTGTTCCGTTACGAATGACGATTGACGCATGACGATTGACGAGACAGCCAGGGAGGGGCAGTAACATGCCAAAGGCAAAAAAAGCGGCGGAGTCGGCGCAAACCAACAGCCAGGACTTCGAAAAGCTCGGAGTCTTTTACATGGGGCGTCCCTACGATTTGGCAGCCAAGCAGTCCAAGCCGGGGTGGCTGCTCTACGACTCGAAAGATCTGGTGACCCACGCGGTCTGTGTGGGCATGACCGGTAGCGGCAAGACCGGCCTCTGTCTGGCGCTCCTCGAAGAAGCCGCCATCGACAACATCCCCGCCATCATCATCGATCCGAAGGGTGACCTCGGTAACTTGATGCTGACGTTTCCAAGCCTGAAGGGTGAAGACTTTCAGCCTTGGATCAATGAAGACGATGCGCGCAAGAAGGGGTTGTCACCGGCCGACTACGCGAACGCACAGGCCGAGTTGTGGACGAAGGGGCTGGCCGGTTGGCAGCAAGACGGCGCTCGTATCCAGCGGCTGCGGGATGCGGCGGAGATCGCCATTTACACGCCGGGCAGCAACGCGGGGCTGGGGGTGTCCATTCTGAAATCCTTCGCAGCTCCGGCGGCCGATGTACTGGAAGATTCGGAGTTGCTTCGCGAGCGAATCAGCACGACGGTTACGAGCCTCCTGGGGCTGCTCGGCATTGAAGCCGATCCGATCCAAAGCCGCGAGCACATTCTCTTGTCCACCATCCTCGATCAGACCTGGAAGAAGGAAGAAGATCTGGATCTCGCGTCATTGATCCAAGCTATTCAATCGCCACCGGTCGCCAAAATCGGCGTCATGAACGTAGAGTCGTTCTTCCCGTCGAAAGACCGCTTCGCCCTCGCGATGAAGCTGAACAATCTCTTGGCTGCTCCAGGGTTCCAGGCCTGGTTGGAAGGTGAAGCGCTGGACATCCAATCGCTGCTCTATACGCCAGCAGGAAAGCCGCGGCATGCAATTTTTTCGATCGCCCACCTGAACGATGCGGAGCGGATGTTCTTTGTGACGCTCTTGCTCAGCCAGATGGTCGGGTGGATGAGGGCTCAATCGGGGACAACCAGTTTGCGGGCGCTTCTCTACATGGATGAGATCTTCGGGTACTTCCCGCCGGTTGCGAATCCTCCATCGAAACTGCCGTTGATGACCTTGCTCAAGCAGGCGCGCGCATTCGGGCTCGGCGTCGTGCTGGCCACACAGAATCCCGTCGATCTCGACTACAAGGGGCTGGCCAATACCGGCACCTGGTTCATCGGACGGTTACAAACGGAGCGAGATAAAGCACGTGTGCTCGAGGGGCTGGAGGGGGCGTCGTCCAGTGCGGGGAAAAAGTTTGATCGAGGGCGTATGGAGCAGACGCTCGCGGGCCTCGGCAATCGGATCTTTCTCATGAACAATGTGCATGAGGACGAACCAGTGGTCTTTGAAACGCGTTGGTGCTTGTCGTATCTGCGCGGGCCACTGACGAGGACTCAAATTAAGGCGCTGATGGACCCTGTGAAGCGTCAAGCGTCAAGCGTCAAACGTCAGACGGACGGAATCGATGTATCAACTTCTTCACGAATGACGAATGACGGTTCACGTTTGACGTCCGCTCGTCCCATGCTGCCTCCGGACGTTCCGCAGCATTTTGTTCCGCTGCGTGGGAGCCAGCCGGATGGAAGTGAATTGGTCTATGCCCCGATGTTGCTAGGTTCGTCGCAGATCCGTTTCTCCGATGCAAAAAGTGGAATCGATACTACGCAGGATGTGACGGTCTTGGCGCCGATTGCGGAGGGTCCTGTCGCCGTCGACTGGGATCGATCGTTTACAGCGGATGTGGCCGTAGCAGATCTGGAGCAGAATCCCGAGGAGGGTGCGCAGTTTCTTGCGCTGCCGGCAGGTGCCGGCAAGGCCAAGAGTTATGCCGATTGGAACAAAGATTTCGGCGGGTGGCTGTTCAGGACGCAGAAGGTGGAATTGTTCCGGAGCCCCAGCACCAAGGAAGTGTCCCAGCCGGGAGAATCCGAACGGGATTTCCGTGTGCGGCTCCAGCAAACCGGTCGCGAGCAGCGGGACAAGGCAGCCGAGTCGCTGCGCCAGAAATACGCGCCGAAAATCGCGGCGCTGGAAGACCGCATCAGACGGGCAGGGCAGCAGAAAGAGAAACAGGAAGCCGAGGCCCGTTCCAGCCAAATGCAGGCGGCGATTTCCGTCGGCGCCTCCATTTTAGGCGCGTTCCTGGGGCGCAAGACCATCAGTTCGGCAAACATCGGGCGCGCCACCACTGCGATTCGTGGGGCCGGACGAGTCATGAAAGAATCGCAAGACGTGGGCCGGGCGGAAGAGAATGTGGCCGTGCTTCAACAGCAGCTGGCCGATCTTGAAGCGCAATTCAAGTCAGAAAGTGAGGCCTTGGCTGCTGCCACCGACCCGTTGAATGAAAAGCTCGAAACCATCTCCATCAAGCCCAGCAAAGCCAACATTGCCGTCAAACTCGTGGCGCTCGCCTGGACGCCCCATTGGCGCGACCCTGCGGGTGTGCTCGCGCCCGCGTGGCAGTAACTCCGGCGCCCCTGCGTATCACCAGCCTCCGTTCCTATCAAGTTTTCTCATCCTGAGCCGAGAAAGAAATGAATCGGTTTGCCAACTCGCGGGTAGCTTTCCGGCGGTGTGGCATGCTCGGTACAGTTCGAGTGAGGAGTCGCTGATGAATATTTACACGCTCGGTGAAAGTTCGCCGTACGCGACAGGCACCTGCGACTTGCACAACCAAACCATGACGTTGACGACCCTGAGCGACGCGGCGTAACAGCCTATGCATCCGTTACTGGCTCGACAACTGAAGCGGTTGGGCTTGAACAGTGAGCAGCCTCCGGCGGTAGCCTCGCTGTGGACCGACTTGCTGAAGCGGGTTGACCAAAGCTACGTGGAAGCGGATCAAGGGCATGCGCTATTGGAGCGTTCGCTTGCGCTCTCTTCCGCCGAAATGCAGGACCTCTATGGGCAGCTCAAGCGGACCAGCGACGCGCAATTGGCTCAGGAGCGCAACAAGCTTCAGGCGGTCATACAGGCGTTGGGTAAGGGACTCTGCGTCGTCGATCCTCAGTGGAAGATTCAGATGGTCAATCACCAGGCTGAGCTCATGTTTGGAAAGGAGGCCCATGCTCTGGTCGGGCATCCCGTGTACCAGATCATCTCGCCGGGGCCGGAGGAATGTCGAGATGAGTGTCTGATCGCCGATGCCTCAGTCCCGCCACTTGTCTCGGGTCAACCATACGGCACGAACGACGGTCTGCTCATGACAGCCAATGGGCATCTCCTGCCCATTAGCCTTGTTGTCACACCGATGATGTTAGATGGGAAGGTGGTCGGAGCGGTCCTCCTGTTCCAAGACATTACTCAGCAGAAACAGGTACAGCAGGAACAACACCAAACAGAATGGCTTCTGCGGCGAATCCAGATAGGACTATCCGAGCTGGCCCAAAATCCTCAGATCTATGGCGGTGATCTTACCGAAGGGTTTCGAGCCATCACACGAATGGCGGCGGCCTGCCTTCGCGCGGAGCGGGTCAGCATCTGGCTTTTTACTCAGGATCGTTCAGCCATTCAGTGTGTGGATCTTTTCCAGTTGTCTCTTCAGGAACACTCCCACGGCCTTGCGTTAGCCGCGATCGACTATCCGCGATATTTCCAAGAGTTGAATGCCGAGCGAATCGTGGCCGCCGATGACGCGCAACGGGATCTGAGGACAGCTGAGTTGTCAAAAAACTATTTGGCACCGCTTGATATTACCTCCCTGCTCGATGTCCCCATCCGCTCAGGAGGTCGAATGGTGGGGGTGCTCTGTCATGAGCATTGTGGTCCTCAGCGACATTGGATGCTGGAAGAACAACATTTCGCCACAGCCGTCGCCAATACGGTGACCTTGGCTCTTGAAGCCGCGGATCGGCGGAAAGCCGAGCAAGCGTTACGCACCAGCGAGGGACGCTTGGCGACGACGGTGAAAGGTACGAACATTGGGATTTGGGATTGGGATCTGACGTCCAATGGCGTGTACCTGTCACCGGAGTGGAAACGGCAACTTGGCTATGAGGATCATGAGCTGGTCAACTCGTTTGAGGAGTGGAGACGACTGCTGCACCCTGAGGACCAGGACCGTGCCTGGGGGGCCATTGAGAACTTTCTGCTGACGCGGCCAACTCAGTTCGAACTGGAGCATCGCCTTCGCCATAAAGATGGTTCCTATCGGTGGATTCTTGCCCGAGGGACAGCGGTCAGGAGTGAGGCCGACGTGCCAACTCGCATCGTCGGCATCAATATTGATGTGACTGACCGCAGGGAGAGTGAGGAGGCGCTTCGTCATGCCAAGGAAGCCGCGGAGGCAGCAACTCAGGCCAAGAGCCAGTTTCTCGCGAACATGAGCCACGAGATTCGGACGCCTATGAACGGAGTGCTGGGACTGGCGGAGCTTCTCCTTCAATGTACTCTCGGGGAGAAGGAGCGTCGGTTGACCGAATCGATTCATCGATCCGGCACAGCCCTGCTCGCGATTATCAACGACATTCTGGACTTCTCGAAAATTGAGGCGGGGAAGTTGCGGCTGGAGACGATTCCATTTGAGGTTCGGCGAACCATTCAGGAAACAGTTGATTTGTCAGGACCGGATGCCCAGAAGAAGCAGCTCAAACTCTCTTTGCATATCGACGATGGGGTTCCGGATTTTCTACTTGGCGATCCAATGAGGCTACGGCAAATCCTTGTGAATCTGGTCGGGAACGCAGTCAAGTTCACCGAGCATGGATTCATCGAGGTGTCTGTGACACTTGAAAGTCTGAAGGAAGAGGAGTGCGGCCTCATGGTCACTGTACGCGATACAGGCATCGGCCTGTCTCCCGAAGTCGAAACCCATATCTTTGATGCGTTTTCCCAAGCCGACAGCTCGACGACAAGAAGATATGGTGGGACCGGGTTAGGGTTGGCTATTGTCAAACAACTTGTGACACTGATGGGCGGGCAAATCGATCACCAGAGTCGTCTTGGTGAAGGTTCCACCTTCCGGTTCACGGCGTATTTCAAGCAGGTTCACGCTGCTGACAGGCCGTGGTCTTCTGACAGCTCAGCGACCGACCGTGAGTCCACACCATTCGATCCTCTACCGATCGGGTCTACCCAGGTGCGCATTCTGCTTGTCGAAGACAACCCGGTGAATCGCGAAGTCGCCTGCGGCATGCTAGCGAAATTCAACTGCCGAATCGATATAGCTGAGAACGGGCGAGAAGCGGTCGTCTCAGCGGCGGCGGCTCAGTATGCACTTGTATTGATGGACTGTCAGATGCCTGAAATGGATGGGCTCACGGCGACCAAACTAATCAGAGAACATGAGGCTCAACACCATGAGAAGGGGAAGGCGGCCCATCGTGTGCCTATCATCGCCCTGACCGCACATGCGATGCAGGGGGACCGGGAACTATGTCTAACGTCCGGAATGGACGACTATCTTCCCAAACCCTATACGCTTTCACAGCTTGAGTACATTCTTGCTCGGTGGATCCCAATCAGACCAACTGTTGCAGTTGACGGGTCTCCCGGGGCGTCACACACGGGCAGCGAGCAACAGGAGGCGTCCTCACAGATAAGGACGTGCGATGTACAGATCAATGAGGGGACGACCCTCGATCAATCCGCACTCGCGGCTATTCGTGCCCTCCAACGACCGGGGCAACCTGATTTGTTTGCCCGTGTGTTATCCCAGTATGTCGACACATCGCGGCAGATTGTCGAGCAGATACGCCGAGCCGTTTTTTCGAGAGACGCCGCCGAGCTACGCATGGCTGCGCATCGGCTCAAGTCCAGTAGCGCCCAGCTGGGAGCTTCGGCAGTGGCCGTCGATTGCCGCGAGTTGGAACTGATGGGGGCGAGACAAGAACTGGGGAGAGCTGAAGACGTTTTAAACAAGCTCGAACGGCACCATGCGGCCTCTTGTACGGCGATTCAAGAAGAGCTGGCCAAAGTGAGATCGGCAGCATGACAAGCGAACGCCGCCCAACGGTTCTCATTATCGATGATGATTCTATCGCCAGGCTGCTGGCCCGAGAGGCGCTTGAACAGTCGGGTTGGTCGGTCGAGGAGGCTGAAAATGGTCGCCTTGGAGTCGAAGCCTTCGTCCACCACCCCCCCGATCTGGTGCTGCTGGACATCATGATGCCGGAAATGGATGGGTTCGCTGTGTGTCTCGAATTGCGGCGGTTACCCGGAGGCACCCATACGCCGATCCTGATCATGACCGGACTCGAGGATTATCCATCAATCACCCAAGCCTATGATGCTGGGGCCACCGACTTCATCGTCAAGCCGATCAATGGCTTGCTGCTCGGTCACCGTGCCCGGTACATGCTGCGGGCCGGCCAGGCCATGCAGGAACTGCGGGACAGCCAGGCAAAGCTCGTGCAGGCCCGTGACGCTGCGCTCGAAGGCGCGAGGCTGAAATCGGAGTTTCTCGCGACGATCAGTCATGAGATCCGCACGCCGATGAACGGCATCATCGGCATGAACGAATGGCTGCTCGGCACCGAGCTCACGACGGAGCAGCGCGAATGCGCGGACATGATCAAACAGTCGGCTGCGGCCTTGCTGGATATCATGACCGACATCCTGGATTTCTCCAAGCTCGATGCCGGCCGCGTGATTCCCGACCGAATCGAGCTGTCGCTTCAGACGGTTGTCGATGAGAGCGTGGCGCCGTTTCAGGAACGGATCACGCAGAAAGGGTTGTGTCTCCGCCGCGAGATTGCGCCGGACATTCCAGACCGGCTGCGGGGTGATGCGGCCCGCCTCAGCCGCCTTCTCAAGGTCCTGCTGAGCAATGCCGTGAAATTCACCGAACGGGGAGAGATTCGACTCGAGGTCGGGCCGGTTCCGGATTCCAGCACACAGGGCGACAGGGGTTCACCGAAGCATTTCGGACGCATCCGCTTCACGCTGATCGATACGGGAATCGGAATCGATGAGGGGGCGGCGAAGCGGCTCTTTCAGCCGTTCGTTCAGGCCGACGGCTCGAACCGCCGCAAATATGGCGGCGCCGGATTGGGGCTGGCGCTCGCCAGGCAACTTGTCGAACTGATGGGCGGGACGATCGAATTCGAGAGTACGCCAGGAAAAGGCAGCCGGTTTTGGTTTGATCTGCCATTCGCGGAGGCAGGCGGGGTTACGGCGGTGGACGCCGACCTGCCTCGTGTGTTGGTCTTCGATACCGATGTGCTCAGCCGGACCGTCATTGTGAGTACACTGAGCAAGTTCAGCTGTGTGGTTGAAACGGCAGGAAATCCGGAAGAGTTTGTGAGTAAGTGTACGGGTACACGCTGGGCGCTCTGGCTCGCAGATTCCTACCTGCTGGATCACACGGAGATCCCGGCCTGCGTGCGCACATGGATCGAGACCGCCCCGCCCATTCCCGTGATTGGCTTGGGACAAGGGAGAGCCAGGCCAGCCGGCGCGATTCGAATCGATCGGTATCTGGCGAAGCCGGTTACGGTCGAGGCGCTCAAGGCAGCCGTCGCGCCATGGCTTGCTGCGGTGCTGCCTACCTGACCGCCGCTACGGCTAGTGCTTTTTTTCCTTTTGCATGATTTTGTCGGTCCACGCCAGCAGAATGGCGGAGGCGAGGAACGTCATGTGGATGAAGATCTTCCACTTGATGTGTTCGGGGTTTTCGTTCGCCACGTCGACGAAAGCTTTCAGCAAATGGATGCTGGAGATCCCGATCAGCGAGGCCGCGAGTTTAATCTTGATCGTGCCGGGATCGACATGTGTGAGCCAGTCCGGCCGGTCGGGGTGTGATTCAAGGTCCAGCTTGCTGACGAAGGTCGCATAGCCGCCGATGACGACCATGGTCAGCAGATTCGCCACCATCGTGACGTCGATCAAGCCCAACACGCCCAGCATGAAGACGGTTTCCTCCATCTTATGGATGTGGGTCACCATCTCCCAGAGCTCGACCAAGAATTTATACGCATAGAGCAGCTCCGCCACGATGAGCCCGGCGTACAACGGGGCTTGAATCCATCGGCTGGCGAAGACCACGGATTCGAAGGCGCGCTCGAGAGGGTTACTGGGGGGATAGGTGTGTTTCTGTGGCGCGACGGGCGACGGTGACGAATGCTCGGTCATCAGTCCTCCTGCGGGGAAGAAGCGGACAGGATAGTTCACTACGGACAGCAACGTATCCTAGTGACTGAATCGGCAGCTGTCAATTTGAAGAAAGAATCGGCGCAGGTTGTGCGGAGCTTACCGAGTCGGTGTTGCCTGCTGGCATAACTGAGGGGGCGATGTCCGGACATGGGCAGAGGGATTGTATCAGCGCTGCGGCTCGTGTTCCGGCTTTTTGAATTTGTTCGGAGCAGACCCGCGCCGGGTCTTCCGTAGACAATCGATTGAGCAGCAGGTCGGCGAATCCATTGATGGACATGATGGTGTTATTCAAGTCGTGCACCAGTTTCAGCATCGTGGCCGAACCGGTGTGCGACTGTTCGGGCGACGAGGGCCCGGTCTGCATCGCCGGCTGAGGCGCTCGAATCATCGCACATTCGACGGCCAGATGAAATGTGTCTGCAGGCGTGTCGGTGAGGGAGAGGACGCCATGAGCCCCCGCACGCATGGCATCAAGCAGCAGAGGTATTGATGAAGTCGCGCTGTAGACTATGAGCGCGGTATCAGGAACGGCGAGACGCACGGCGCGTACGGCATCAAGCCCTCTGTAGTCGGGAAGCGACAGGTTCATGATTGTCAAGGCCACCGGATGGGTGCTCAGGTGCGTCATCCCCTCGTGTAGAGAGCCGGCAATGGCGAGGTCAAGGGCAGTCTGAAAATGGCCCATCAGCAGATCTTGAAGCGTGAGTACAAGACTCTTCTTGGGCTCGATGAGCAGAACAGCGGTCGTCGGTAACTCTGGCGCTGAGGGCATGGCTTCAGGGCAACTCCCTTGATGAGAGAGTACGGGGCGACGTTATCTTCTCGGAATCGCGCGCCGAATCTTGAGCGCACCATGCAGCAACTCATTGTCGGTCCGCGGGGCACGTTGAAGGCCACACAGAATTCACGCGAGATGCGATTCGGGCTGATCCGTTCTGAGCTGTTATGAAGAACGTGGGTTAGCTGGTCTCGACGGAAGGAGAGAGGGGCAGTTCCTTCATATACCAAGCCACGGCTTCGGTGCGTCGATTCACACCGAGTTTGTCATAAATATTCGCCAGATAGTTCTTGATTGTCTTGTCGCTGAGCCCCAGTTGTGTGGCGATTTCTTTATTCGTTCTGCCTTGTGCGAGCAGCGGCATGATCAGACGCTCCTGGGGCGACAGCGGACTCAGCCTTTGGATGTTACCGCCGGAACTTGCGCTGGTTCGAATCCACCGAAAGGTTTGTTGGGTGATGCGTGGATCCAGGTAGCAACGCCCCCCTGCAACAGTGCGAATGGCGCGGATGAGATCGTCCGGTTTCACATCCTTGAGCACATAGCCGTGCGCGCCGTCTCGGATCGCGGCAGCGACGGTGGTTTCCTCAGCATAGCTGGTCAAGACCAGGATTCTGAGCTGCGGCATCTCTGCAAGGAGCCGCCTGCAGGTTTCTACGCCGGAGACGTCGGGCAGTTTCATGTCAAGCAAGACCAATTGCGGTTGAAGTCTCCTTGCGATGGCGAGGGCCTGAGCGCAGGTGCCAGCCTCACCCACGACGAGCACGTCCGATTCCTGATCGAGTAGGGCGCGCAGTCCCTTTCGGACCAGCTCGTGATCGTCAACAATAAGAGTGCGAATCGACCGCTTCATACAGGAGCCAGCATTGGTTCCAACGCAAATTCAAGGATGATGTCGGTACCCCGACCCAGTTCGGACTGCACCCGCAAGGTGCCTCCAATTTTCCTGGCACGCGCCTCCATATTGGCGAGGCCGTAGCCTCGCTTGACCGATCCCGCTGCCGTGGCGAACCCGGTACCGTCATCGCTGACGGCAACGCTGATTCTCTCTCCGCGCTTGCGAATCACGATATCTGCATGAGTGGCCTGGGCATGACGGACACAGTTGCTGACGGCTTCCCGCACGATATGCAATATCTCCTGCTCCTCTTCCTTGGTCAACACGTCAAGGGCGGCGAGGTCGAGACTGAGGGTGATCTGTGCACGGCCAACCTGATCGTAGGCCGTCTTCAAGGCGGACAATTCCGCGGTGAGGTCGAATTCTTGCACGGTGCCCTCGGTCAGCCCGCGGATCATGTGGCGAATCTCGGTAATGAGCTGGTTGATTTGTCCGATGACTCCGTGATGTGAACGGTCGGCGTCATGATCCTGTGGAGGGTTGGCCCGCCGCGCCGCTTCAAGGTTCAAGCCGATGGCATAGAGCGATTGTAGGATGCCATCGTGCAGATCGCGCCCGAGGCGGCTGCGGTCTTCGAGTAATGCGTTCAACCGCTGCTCCATCGCTTTCAGGGCATCGATCAAATCCTGACTGCTCGTCTCATCTGACCAAAGAGGTCGGAAGTCCTGCCTCCGTACCGTCACCGGAACGTGATCTGCCCGGCTCGACATCGAACGAGGCGGGGACGTCCGATAGCCGTCCAGAATCTGAAGTCGTTTTCTGCCATTCGTCATGCAGTGAGCCCTCCATAAGAAAATTGAAGAACGATCTGTATTGATGAGACGCACCGTTATCCAACATGTACCGAAGAACCCATAGTGCCGTCACCTGGCGGATGCGCCAGGTGACGGGGAACGCGAATTTTGCGAAATGATCACACGGTCTCGCTACGTGACGTGCTGTGGGTCCCAAGCAGGCAGGCGCTGATTGAAAGGAGGCTAGAGATGCAGGGATTGAAGGATGTCGAATTCCGAGAAGGGGAGTTCACGGTGCGAACGTTGCGCGAGGAGGAACTCAAGAGTTCTTACCGGTTCAGGCACAAGGTCTTCGCCGAGCAGCTGAAGTGGGTGCCTGCTTCACCAGATGGCGAAGAAATGGATCTCTATGACTTGTGGGGGAAAACCGTGGGAGTTCTTGGGTATGACGGAACCTTACTGGGGATGGCACGACTTCTTCCTGCTTCTGGACAATTCATGCTGGAGAAGGATTTCGGAGCACTCCTTCCCCCGGAATACAGGATTCGGAAAACCTCGGATACAGCTGAGATTACCAGACTGGCCGTTGCCCCCGATATTCGTGACGCCAAGCTGTCAACGACCATCATGCTGGCTGTGCTGAAAGGGATTTATCAGTGGGCGGTGGAAAACGAGATCCGATACTACTACCTTGAAGTTGAACATCGGTTCTTGCGCGCGCTTCGGATCCTAGGTTTCCCATGCGAGCCGATCGGTCCGGTGGTCAAGCTTCCCCCGGCCGGCGCGAGCGCGGTTGCCGCCCTCTATGACATGGTGAAATTCGACAAAGGAAACGGGCGGAAGCGTCCGGAGTTCGTGCAGTGGATTTCCACCATTCAGATGGGTGATGGGAGGGTCATCTCAGGGCGAACGTCGGCGTTCAGCAATGTCGGTCAAGTCGATCCGGTGCATCCTGGGTTCGCGGCAGTTGGCGATGCGCAGATGCCCCCAACGGCTGTTCTCGCCTAGGGCAGAAGGGGTTGTCGGAGGAGCGAGTGCCCTACACCACATTGGGCAAGCCGTGCTCAATGGCAGTGGCGACGGCTTGGGAACGTGAGGTGACGTTCAGCTTGGAAAAGATGCTTTCAACGTGGAAGCGGATGGTCCGTTCCGTGACGCCCATAATCTTAGCGATTTCCCAGTTGGTCTTGCCGTTCTTGACCCAATTGAGGATCGTCAACTCCCGCAGGGTCAGCTGCTTGACGCATTGATCCGTCAAATGTGCATTGGATGGGGCGGTACGGAGGAGGGCCAAGTGGATGTGATACCCAAAATATTCCACGAGCGGGACATAGCGAGAGGCATCGATCTGATCGGATGACGCGAAGGAGCAAAATGTCGCGGTTTTGCAGGCGGGATCCGCAGACCCCGTTGTGATCCCATCGACCAGCCCAAATTCTCGTGCGGTATCGACGAATTCCCGTTGCTTCTCGGAGCCTATGCCCTTATAGAGATCCTGCCAGTGTTGCGTGCCCGGCTTCTGCAGTGCTGTTTGAAGAACTGGATCGACCTCGAAGTAGCCGTTTTGCCAATAGAGGCGTAGCCACTCATCCGGATAGCTCACATTGACGACATTGGTAAATCCCCCAAACGTGCCGTCGGATTTGAGAGAGGCAAGGCCCCCGATGACTCGTGAGAAGCCGAATAGATTCTGGAATTGGAAGAGCGCCTCCTTGACATCGGTCGTGGTCTGCGCTTCTGTCGTATAATGGAGCGCCTCAATGAAGTGTTCACAATCCTTCTTTGAAAGCTGCTGAAAAATGTTCCGAGGGAAAGGGCGCTTATTGACAGTATGTGCCATGGGAGACTCCTGAGCAGGTGGCTACCTTTGTGAACGTTACCATAGTTGACTAAATGAATACGAGATAGGTCCATATGGGTCCATTCACTAGGTCCTATTAGCCCTAGCCTCATTTTCTATTGATGTGACCTTTGGGTTCGGGTTGTACTTGCCCGGCTGAGAGGGGCCGGTCTTGAAATGTCAGGTGTTGGAAATGGTGCGGGATTGTCGCAGGTTTGCGGTAGCCCTCGTAGCCGGGTGCACACTGCTCTTTGTTCCTTCGATGGTCGGAGCGCAAGCGCTTCGATTTCAACCTCAAGGTGTCGTTGCAGCCGGCCAGGGGAATGCCTTTTCGGCACAGGCCGATGATCCGTCGGCGATTCACTATAACCCCGCCGCGCTCAGTCAACTCAAAGGTGTGCAAGGGGTGTTCGGAACCGCCTTGCTCGGAGGCTCAATTCAGGCCAGGAGCGCATCAGGGGCCGAGACTCACGGCGACTTCGCAGGTCTGATCGCCTTTCCTCCCCCGGGGCATAGCTATGTCAGCGCCAACCTCGCGGCGCTCGGCGTGCCACGCTTGTCTGCTGTGACGGTGGGACTTGGCCTGAACTCACCGTTCGGCCTCCTCACGCGCTATCCGGCGGATGGTCCGTTCAATACTGCGGCGACCTCCGCCGCCCTGCCGCTGCTCGCGATCAAACCGACGATTGCCTATCAACTGACCGACTATTTGGCAGTGGGAGTGAGTGCGGATATTTACACCTTCGCGCCTTTTCTCGGACAAGGGCACGCGGAACAAAAGCTGGTAGGGGCGGGAGCCTTCAACATTCCAGCTGGTGCGTCCGTCGAGCTCAACGGAAAAGGAACGGGAGCCGGCGCGACCGTCAGCATCATTGTGACGCCACTGAGAAATGACGATGGTAAGCCACGAGTTTCCATCGGGGTGATCTACCGGACTCAGGTCGTTCTGCCATTAAGCGGCGTCTTGTTGGTCGGAGGAACCAAAGTGGCCGATGCCTCCACGAATCTGGTGCTCCCCCAAATAGTGACCGGGGCTGTTGCGGTGTGGCCGGTTCGGACTCCTGAGCGTGAGTGGAAGATCGAGGTCGATGCAGAGTTTGTGGGGTGGGGTTCATTCCGGAATCTCGACGTACAGTTGTCCAACGGAGCCATGATTCCCCAACCGGCGCAGTGGAAAAACGTCCCGGTCGTGGCGGTCGGAACTGAGTACAAGTGGCTCGATCCGAGCTGGCTTCCGCATTGGGACATCGCCGTGCGGTCCGGCTACACGCGGACAGAAAATCCGGTGCCTTCTATGACGTTCAACCCTGCCACAATTTCTCTTTCCGCTCACACGCTGTCGGTGGGCGTGGGATTTCTGTGTAAAGGCCATGGAAAGTTTGCGGGGCTGATTCCGTGTAGCGATGAATCGGCATTGTGGCCGAAGGCGATCGGACTTGATGTGGCCTATCAGGAATGGTTCTACGACTCATTCCAGGTGACCGGCAACCTGAATCCGACGGTCAATGGATCCTACGATGCGAGCATTCATCTGGGCACGTTCAGCTTCAGATTCTTATTCTAGTCGAGGACGTGACCGCGCTGGAACCGTGGAAGCGGTTTCCGTAGACACGGGCTGGTGTTTCAACGCCTCCCGTAGTCGCAGAACGGTGTCGGTGCTCAATCCTGCTGCACGAAGGGCGTCGTCGCTGGCCGCTGCCAGATGCTCAAGACTTCCGAATTGATTCAGAAGCCGATTGCGCCGCATCGCACCGATGCCGGTAATCTGATCCAGCACCGATGCCAGGAGTGCCTGCCCCCGCAGCTTCCGATGGAAGGTGATCGCAAAGCGGTGCGCTTCGTCGCGGATCCGCTGAAGCAGGTGGGTGGCCGGGGAGTGCGGTTTGAGTATGATCGGGTTCTTTCTCCCCGCCAGAAACACCCGCTCCTCCTTATCGCCGCGGGCCTTCGCCAATCCGAGGATCGGCAGGGTCTGTTTCCCGGTTTCTTTCAGCCCTTCCAAGGCGGCACCCAGTTGGCCGAGCCCGCCGTCGATGAGGATCAGATCCGGCTCAGCCAGGTTCTCCTCCCGTCCGTAGCGCCGCGTGACCACTTCTTTCATGCTGGCGAAGTCATTGGCTCCCTCAACGGTCTGGATCTTGAACCGCCGGTAATCCGCCTTCTTCATCTGTCCATCTTCCCAGACGACCATCGAGGCGACGGACTGGTTGCCCATGGTATTGGAGATATCGAACCCCTCAATCCGACGCGGGGGATGCTCGAGCCGGAGCAACCGTTTCAGTTCTTCACCGGCTTGCCGATCCAATTCTTCGTCGCGCAAATGGTCGGCGGCGGCCGCCGCCGCATTCTCTTCGGCCAGCAACACCAGCTGGTGCTTCACGCCTCGCTCCGGCGCTAGAACACGAACGGATTCTCCACGTTTGTCGGACAGCCACTGTTCGATCAACGCCGTGTCTTCGAGATTGATGGGGATCAGGACTTCTTTCGGCGGCTGGCCGTCTTTGTTGTAGAACTGCTCGATAGCGGATCGAACCAGTTCCTCATCCGGCGCATCAGCCGATTGGGGCCAGAAGAAATCCTTGCGGCCGATCAGCAACCCGCCGCGCACGAAGAGGATTTGGAGATCCACCCCGGCGCCCTGCCTGGCCAACCCGATCACATCCTGCTCGGTCGCTGAGGTCTGCGTGATACGCTGTTTCTCCAGCATCCGTTCGATCTTGAATAAGCGGTCCCGCACGCGCGCGGCCTCCTCGAACTCTTCCCGCTCGGCCGCGGCCTCCATCCTGGCGCGAAGGCTGTCGAGCAACTCATGGTCCCGTCCTTCGAGAAACTGTCGGACCTGTTTGACGATCTGATGGTACTCCTCCTTCGACTGGTTGCCGGTGCAGGGGGCCATGCAGCGCTTGATTTCGAACTCGATGCAGGCGCGATCGGCGGTTCCATCAATGTCGATGGTACAGGTCGCCAACGGGAAGACGTGCTTAATCACCTTCAAGGTTTCGCGCAAGGCGTTGGCTGGGGTATAGGGCCCATAGTACAACGCACCATCCTTCTGGACGCGGCGCACGATCGACAACCGCGGGAAGTCATCCTTGATGGGCAGCCGCACATAGGGGTATTGCTTGTCGTCGCGCAGGACGATGTTGAAACGGGGTTTGTGGCGCTTAACCAGATTGCTTTCGAGAATCAAGGCTTCGAGTTCGGATCGGGTCACCATCGTTTCCAGGTCAGCGACCTGGCTGACAAGCAGCGTAGTTTTGGGACTATGGTCGGTGCCTTTCTGAAAATAGGACCGGACGCGGTCGGCGAGCACCGCGGCTTTTCCGATATAGACGATCTCTCCCTGTGCGTTCTTGAACAGATACACACCGGGGTTGTCGGGCAGATGGGCGAGTTTGGATTGTAAATCCGATAAGGCGGCCATCAGCGATCAGCCTTCAGCTTTCAGGTAAGAGAAGCAACAGGGTGATACCTGACATTGTACGGCGCGAGGAGGTGGCGAGCAATCGGAGGATACCATTCAAGCTGAGGGCTGACGGCTGTTTGCTGAAGGCAGGTTACTTCAGCGATCGCACGAACGACGGGCTTAATGTGCCCCGTGCGACTTCGGCGACGGGACCTTTCATGGTGAGATTGAAGTCAGGAGCCACATCGATATTCAGCGTGCCGCCCGGCATGTTGACCGTGACGGGGCTCTTTACCAGTCCCAGACGCACCGCGGCGCTGGCCGCGGCGCACGACGACGAGCCGGAGGCTTGAGTTTCTCCGGCGCCGCGCTCCCAGATGAGGATGAAGATGTCCTTCGGCCCAGTTGGAACAGCCAACTGGACGTTGGTCCGTTTCGGAAACAGGCGGTGGTGCTCCAACGCCGGTCCGAGAGCTAACAGGTCTTCCCGCGACCAGGACTCGCCTGCCGGCTTGAAGACGACGCAATGGGGATTACCCACGCTCAGGCCGGTGAAGATCAACGAGCGACCTGCGGCGTCGATCGGTTGCTGGATCAATTCCGGGACAGCGAGGGTGCAAGGAAGAGCGGCCGGCTTGAAGGTGGCCTGTCCCATTTCAACGGTCGCTGCGCCGGCGTCGCCATGGCGATCCAGGTGCAACGCAATCGTCACGAGCCCGCCCTTTGTCTCCACTGTGAAGTGTTTCTTTTTCGTCTTACCGGTCGCGTGGAGATAGCGTGCGAAGATCCGGAGGCCGTTCCCGGATTTTTCCGCTTCGCTGCCGTCCGGGTTGAAAATGCGCAGCCCGAAATCGGCTTTTGTTGAGGGAACCAGGGCCAGAATCCCGTCGCTGCCGAGTCCCCAGTTGCGGTTGCAGATCAGCTCGATATGCTTGGGTGTGAGCTTAAAGGTCAACTCTTTGGGGTCCATGACGACATAGTCGTTGCCGAGCCCATGTCCCCGGAAGAAACCGTTTTTCATTTCTGCCATCCTCCAGATTCGTCAAGCGTCAATCGTCATGCGTTAGCCGCCATGCGTCAACCGTCACTCGTCAATCGGGAGAAAGAAGGTACTCCGGAGGGCGTCATGCCGTCAACGGAGAGGAGAAAGCAAGTTAACCAGTGCTTCTCCTCTATTAATGACGTTTGACGAATGACGATTGACGAGGCTTCACTCCACGTTTGACGTGTGACGAATGACGGCTTCTGGGGGCTATACGATTTTCACTCCCGCCGGTCGTTCGATCAGTTCAATCTCGTAGCCGTCCGGCGCGTCAATGAAGATGAAGCGGCTGCCGGACGAAGATGCTGTCGGACCATCAGTGATCCGGATCCCCTGCGCGGTGAGCGACGCCATCGTGTCCTCAAGGCTCTCAACTTGAAACGCAAGGTGGACAAGGTCTTCTTGGACCTTCACCGGCCCGCTGGGAGGAAAACTGGTGAGCTCGATCAGTTCGTCGCTATTGGGTACTTTCAAGAAGGCAAGATGCGATCCGCGCGGAGAGGTTTTCCGCTCGATGACCTCAAGGCCCAGGACAGTCGTGTAAAACCGGATCGTCTTGTCCAAATCGCTGACCCGCATACGGGTGTGGAGGAGCTTTGTGACTTTCATGAGAAGAGCTTATAGCAGATGGTGTATGGCTGATGGCAAGACCGATCTGGAACCTTTTTTCTCTGATGCCATCTGTCATAAGCTATCAGCTATTAGCCATGGCCATGTCCAAGCCCATCCCGCGCGCGTTTTTCAACCGGCCCACACTCACCGTGGCGCGAGCACTGGTGGGGAAATATCTGGTGCGCGAACATCGGAACGGGTCCATGGCCGGCAAGATCATAGAAGTCGAAGCCTACATCGGGTCGAACGATCAAGCGTGCCATGCTTCGAAAGGCAGGACTGCCAGAACGGATGTGATGTTCGGTCCGGCCGGGGTTGCCTACGTGTATCTCATCTATGGGATGTATCATTGCCTCAACGTCGTGACGGAGCGAGAGGAATTTCCGGCGGCGATCTTGATTCGAGCGGTGGAGGTCGACGGTGAGCTGATTGATGGGCCGGGCCGCCTGTGCCGTGCGTTGAAAGTCGACCGATCGCTCCATCGGCTCGACCTCACAATCGGCAGAGGGCTGTGGTTCGAAGATCGTGGCGTCGAGGTGCCGCGCGGTCGAGTCGGACGGTTTCCGCGCATCGGTGTGGAGTATGCCGGCGAATGGGCGAAGAAACTCTGGCGGTTTCGGTTGCGGTTATCACAGTAAGATCAACGGGGCAGAAAATACAACGGGGGTACCGTCATCTGACGGTACCCCCGTTGTATTTCCGCAGGCCATTGCTTACGGAATCTTGCGATTATCGGTGATTTTCGTGGCGGATGTCACGGGTGGAGCGATCTTAATTTGCGGGCCTTGCACGTTCGGAAGCCGGCCGGCGCCCTGTCCTGCCGTAATGCGGGCATTGTCTGTCTTGGTCAGTTCTTGCTTGCTGTGTGTATCGTCGTGTCCAGCTGCCTTCAGCAGAGATGATTCACGACGGGCGTCCGATTGGCCGGGATCGTTGGCGGTCGGCTGGCCCGTCACCGGGCTCCCGGAGTTCTTCATCGGATAGCCTTCGTGTTTCGGAAGCAGCGCCGGATTGGCTGAGGCCATCGACAGCGCACAGATGACGGCGGAGGCGGTGGCAACCGCAGCGATGACAAGTTTCATGCTCCTACTCCTTTGAAGAAAGAAATGGTGGCTGCACACTTCATGGTCAAGACGTGTGATACAGAAGCTCGTCGAGAACGGTCGGAATCATATCCACGCCGAGCGTGCTCTGTCAAACGGGCACGCCGTGCGCGACACGTATCTTGTGAAGCCCGCTTCGCCGACTCAGCGAGGCGAGCGTATCTCGCAAGGAAAGATTAAGAGCCATGCGTTTTCCGTCTTACGCTTCACGAATGACGAGATACGAATCACGGCGCTAGCTCGGCCGGCGGTGCGGGCGGCGTCCGCGTCCGCGATGACGGAAAGCCGGTCCGCGGCTCACCCCTGGCAGGCGGATGGTCACGGTGGTGCCTTCACCCGGCGCGCTGTCGATGGCGATGGAACCGCCGTGTTCTTCCACGATCTTCTTGACACTGGGAAGCCCCAAGCCGATCCCCGACCGTTTCGTGGTGAAAAAAGGCTCAAAGACCTTGTCGACGAGGTCATCCGGGATGGGGGCACCGTCGTTCTTGATGAGGACCTGCACCTCCAGACCTTTCCCGGCTCGGTGTTGGGTCACCTGGATATGCAGATGGCCGCCGGGTGTCATGGCCTCACAGGCGTTCTTGAAAATACTCAAAAAGACCTGTTGGAGTTTCGCTTCGTCGGCGCGCACGGGCGCAATGACGCCGGGGTATTCCTTGGTCACCTGAATGCGGGTCGCTTCCAAGTCCGTGGCCAGCACGACCAGGGTACTGTCCAAGACTTCCGGAATTCTGCAGAGGTGGCGATTCAGCTCCAACGGCTTGGCGAAGTCCAGGATCTCGTTCAGGATCGCTTCGATCCGAATCAGGTCGCGCATAGCGTTCTCCACTCGCGTCTGCGGATCGAAATCCAGGATGCCTTCGCCGGTCACCTCTTCGAGTTGCGAACGAATCGAGGCCAAGGGTTCCCGGATTTCCGTGGCCAAGAATCCGCTGAATTCCCCGATGGCGGCTTGGCGTTCCTGCTTGCGGATAATCGGTTCGGACGGTACGGCGGCTGCCGGTTGCGGTACGGGCTCGCCCGGGCCGGGGGCGGGGGCGGAACTCGGTTGCAGAATCGGCGACTGCAGGAGGTCCGCGAGTTTGAGAATGATGGGTTCCAGCGTGCGGGCGTCCGTGCTCTGGTACCGTTGCGGCTCTTTCGATCCCAACGTCAACGTGCCGCCGACTTGACCGCGCACGAAGAATGGGACGACCAGGGATGACTGGAACCGGTCTTTAAAGAGATGCTTATGGTCCAGGAAGCGGCCTTGTGTGGAGGCAAGGTCATGGTCCACGCGAGGCTTACGGTGGCGGACGGCCCACCCTGCCGCAGAGCTATCGAGTGTCAGGCGTTGCCCCGGCTTCAGATCTTTCTTCGCGTCTTTTTGCTCACCCTTTGCATCTCCGGCGACACCCAACACCTCGACGTTGCCTGCCAGCGGGTCGTAGTAGCATGCCCAGGCGCGATCGTACGGAACGAGGGGGACGGCTTCCATCAGGGCCGCTTCGACCTTCGCTTGGAGTTCCGGAGAGAAGTGTGCGGTGAGCGCGGGAAACATGTCCGTTCCGGCCGGCGGCGGGGGAGCCGGTTCTTGCGACACGTAAGAACGGCTCATGACCGTATTCGTATTGAAGAGCCCTTCACGTTCGAGCGCTTTGGTAATCCCGTCGCTCGCCTGCTCCAACATCGCTTTGTCCTTCTTTGCGAAGGTTGCCCCCTCTTTTCGGCCGATGACCAGATAGCCATAGGTCCGATTCAGGTGGCGAAGTGGGATACTCAAGAGCGATTTGGCGCCGGGTGTGACCATCTTAATCCGGATGGTGCGCCCGGCATCGGCATCGGGGTCTGAGAACGCTGCGGTCGCGGCGTCATGGGCTGACAACGTACGGACAATGGCCTGCACGTCTCTCGGCGTAAAGTTTCGTGCGGCGTGTTCGAGCAGCGGTCCGTTTTCCTGGTGGAAGATCGCCGCCAGTGCCGCATCCGCCGCGAGGTCGTTCAGCGCGGTGTTCAGCGTTCGTTGAAGATGGGTTTCTGGTGCCGGTTTTGTTCGCGTAGTCGGAGTTGTCATGGGTTCGTCAGCAGTTTCAGGGCGGCATTGTAGCCGGAACGTGGATGAATATCCACCCGCCGCTGAAAGAAACAGAAGAAACAGCGCAGGCCCCTACGCAGCTCTGGATCAGTCTCATGGCACGTGACCCATGCGTGTACCAATGGGCATGTCCCAATGTGTCTCACCGGATCGACTACTCAGGATTGATGATTTTGGGAGGCCGGCGAGGGTCATCGGGTGGTTCAGTGGCGTCGATGGGCCGACGGTCGACAGTCCAACTGTTGAGGATCGTCGAGACGAGGCTGATGACCAACGCGCCGCCGACGGCGGACCAAAATCCCGATACGCTGAAGCCTTTCACCAGATAGGCGGTCAGTTCCAGCAGCAACGCGTTCAGCACGACGAGGAAGAGTCCCAGAGTGAACACGATGAGGGGCAGGGTCAGCACGAAGAGGATCGGGCGCAGGATCAGGTTGAGAATGGTCAACACGAGGACGGCTGCGATGCCCGACACGAAGCTGTCCGCTTCCAATCCGGGGACGGTGGCGACGGCCAGAAAGACCGATACTCCGGTGATCAGGATCCGCGTCAACGCGTGACGCAGTCCTCCGTGGAACGGAGACTCCCGGATGACACGAGTGAACTGGACCGTGGCCATGGGGCCCGCCTACTGGGGTGCGCTCGGCACCTGCCTGATGGTCGAATAGTACACGATTGTGGCGACCAGCTTCTTGTTGTCTTTCGTCGCTTCGATGATGACGCGGTCCCCTACGCCCGGCGGGTTGGTCGAGGCCGGGTTGTTCTTGTTCTTGAACTGCACGTGCTTCGTGAGCTTCACGGAGACTGGAACGGCCTTATTCGGTGTCTTCACTTCAATGTGCTTGTGGTCGATCGCGGCCACGGTCCCCACGACGTGTTGCACACCCTTGTCTGCTGCTGACACCGGCGTGGCGAACAAAAGTACTCCCAGAAACAGTATGCCGAAGATCATGGTCCATTCTACTCCATATTGTCTTACTGTTGGCTGCCTGAATGAGGGCGGTCAGCCGTGATGCGCGTGTCCCCTGCATCGCATGATTTCCATGCCGAGTCAATGCCTTCTTCGCTGACTGATTCGGGGAACCGGCGTTGTCACCCTCCGAAAGGACGCGCTCGGGACAGTGATGGAGTATCGGGCGCCGATGCCGTCAACGTTCTTCCGCGTGAACGCCCTCGGGATACGGGGCGGAGGACACTGTCTGTGGAGTGATGAGGCGAAAGAGCAGCAGCGCGAGGACCGGCAGATGCATCAGGAGACCGCTCAGGCCTATGAATGATTCACCGATCCAGAAGGTCACGCCCAGATTGAAGGCCAGGACCCCGTAATACAACCCGACTCCCAACAACACGGGCGGGGTGACCGATGCGGGGAGGCTCAGCGCCGGCAACCGGCGTTCGAGGGGGAAATAGAGGGCAAGGGACAGGATGCCGACGACGGCCCATCCGGCGTAGTTGGCGAAGGGGACTCCGAAGTGCACGCCGGGGTCCGGGTAGAAATAAATCTTGCCGAGGAACCAGCGGTCGCCGCGCAGAGCGACCGGGTCGATGACCATATCGATAAAGGCGAACAGAAACGCGCTCAGCAACAGCACGGACAGGCTGGTGCGCGCAGTCACGTCGAACCGTAAGCGGTTCAGCCCACGTGTGATGAACGGGGTGGCGCCGTCGATCGGCAGAAGGAGGCACAGTGCCACACAGTAGGCGGCGTAGAGGAGGAAGCTGAAGGAGATCGAATCCATAAACGGCACGTTGGCGAAGTAGAGTTCTTGTCCAACCGTGGAGCCGTTGTAGAAATACCATCCGAAGGGAATGCCTGTGCGTGTTGAGGAATACTCGCATACAAACGCCGTTCCCCAACTGATCAGCCAGAAGCGCCACGTGCGGCGCCACCCGATCAATCGTATGGCGGCGAACAGAAAGGCGGTGAGGAAGACAAAGACGTACGGGCGGAACGCGATCGTTTTCAGGAATAGAACGAGAAGGTCCATCGATGTGCCATGTTGAAACGTTCGGGGCGGAACTTAACATTCTCGATCGAGGCGGTTCAAGATTGCAGGCTACGCGTAGCCGTACGCGCGAAACCAGCGCACAGCTTTGCCGAGGGCGACTTCCGGAGGGGTCTGGGGGATGCCGAGTTCGCGGATGGCTTTGCTGCAATCGTAGTGCATTGTGTATTTGGCCATCTTCACCCCTTCGAGCGGGATGCGCGGCGGCCGGCCGGTCAGATTGGCGAGCCAATAATTCGCATAGGCGAGCGGGAGGACCGCCAGGCGAGGCAACTTGAGGGCGGGGGCTTTGATCCCGGTCAATGTGCTCAAGATCTCGAAGACCTCGCGCAACAGCAGATTCTTGCAGCCGAGGATGTACCGTTCGCCGATACGGCCTTTCTGCATCGCCAGTAAATGGCCCTGCGCGACATCATCGACGTCCACAATGTTCATGCCGGTTTCAATGTAGGCCGGCATCCGGCCCTTCATGAATTCCACGATCATCTGGCCTGTCGGCGTGGGTTTCACGTCGCCTTCGCCGACCGGCGCACTGGGATTGACGATGACGACCGGCAGCCCTTCTTTCGCCAGCCGCAAGACTTCCTGCTCGGCAAGGTACTTCGATCGCTTGTAGTGCCCGGCCATTTGCGCGAGCGAAACAGGCGTCTCCTCGGTTCCCGGTCCTCCGCCCGACGGAAGTCCGATCGCGCCGATCGTGCTGCAATACACGATGCGTTCCGTGCCGACCGCGCGCGCCGCCTCCAGGAGGTTCTTCGTACCCTCGACATTTACATCATAAAAGATCGAGGGATCTTTGGCCCAGAGCGCATAGTGCGCGGCGACATGGTAGAGATGCTGGCAATCGCTCAACGCCGTTCTCAGTGATGCCGGATCACGGAGGTCTCCCGCAACTCGTTCAACCGGCAACACTTCAAGGTTTCGGAGATCAGCATCGGGTCGGGCCAGCACACGGACGTCGACTCCGGCACGCACGAGCGCCCGCGCGACCGCGCCTCCGACGAAGCCCGTAGCACCTGTGACGAGAGCCTTCATGAGCAGAAAGTGCTGACCAGCGACAAGTACGCACGTGGCATGATTTTGCAAGACCTGTCTGCCTGAAAGCGTGTCAGCATGTCAGCGGGGCGCCTCAGTTCTTGCGGCTTGTGATGTACCGTGCGATGTCGCGGAGGGGATCGGCGGCAGGTCCAAAGGAGGACAATCGGTTGATTGCACGGGTGACGCACTCGTCAGCCAGCTTCTTCGCACCGTCCACGCCGTAGAATGTCGGATAGGTTTTCTTTCCTCGCTCAGCGTCGGTGTTTGGGTTCTTGCCCAATTCCTCGCGCGTGCCCGTCACATTGAGCACATCGTCGGCGATTTGGAAGGCCAGGCCGATGTCTTCGGCATAGCCGGTCATGTCGTCGAGCTGCCGGTCGGTCGCTCCGGCGGCGATCGCGCCCATCCGAACGGCCGCGCGCATCAACATGCCGGTTTTGTGTTTGTGGATGTTCTGCAGCGTGGGCAGGTCGATGTCCTTGTTCTCCGCCTGAATGTCGAATACTTGGCCGCCGACCATTCCGACGTTGCCGGAGCCGTAGGCGAGTTCTTGGATAATGCGCACTTGCCGGACCGGCTCGCAGCCCTTCATGAGATCCGGACGGCTGATGAGGTCGAATGCCATGGTCAGCAGCGCATCGCCGGCCAGAATCGCCATGGCCTCGCCGTAGACTTTATGATTGGTCGGTTTGCCGCGTCGGAAGTCGTCGTTATCCATCGACGGCAGATCGTCATGAATCAGCGAGTAGGTGTGGATGAACTCCAGCGAGCAGGCCACGGCCATCAAGCCTGGCGGTGTCTGGCCGAGGGCCTCGGCTGCTGCAATCGTCAGAATCGGCCGAATGCGCTTGCCGCCCGCCATCAAGCTATAGCGCATGCTCTCATGGAGCGTGGTCGGTGGTGTCACGGCCGGCGGTGTCACCTGATCGAGGTATCGATCGACCGCAATCCGTTTCTGTTCGAGATAGTCCTTGATGTTCATGGAAATCCGATTATTGGCGGGCCGACAGTGACCCGCGCGGAGAGTAACAAACGATTTAGGGATGAGTCAAACGGGGGAGGGAGCGATTGGCAGAGGGGCATCGCTCCTCATCTCTCAGAGCGGCCCTTCCGGATTCAGCCGGGCGGAAGCCTTCAGAAATTCCCTCCGCAGACTCCGGTCAGTTTCCGTTTTCCTTCCCGGCCGAATCTCGGTGGGTCCCCGCTCTTCCGATGACGTCGCTCTGCCCTCTGCCAATCGCTTGGAGGGGGCAGAGGGAAAGAGGACTCGCGCTCCGCGCACGCGGGAATGGTGTTTATCCCGTCGCCAAGATCATTGTAATAGGCTCCGGGTCGAACAAGTTCTGTTTGGTGCTCGGTGCATGCGCGCAATGAGGAGACCACCAGCTCCTCTCCTGGGAGGAATGAGAGGTAAGATCGAGGGGAGCATGCTCACATCTGCTGGAAAAACGGTTCTGACATTCGAACGGTTCAGGAGTTGTTGGGCCATCGCGATGCCAAGACGACGATGTTCGACACGCACGTCTTTCACCGAGGAGGGGCGGCGGGTGTTTTATTCCGCTGAATGGGACGTGAACCCATCAAGATCGGGTGGTATGCCGATCAGCATACACCCTGTTGGGCCGCACCATGAACGCGTCCTGGTCCATTTGACGTAGGTACGGCAATGCCGTATATTGCGCGTATGTTCACGGTTGTCGAAACCCCTACGTTCGTCCGCCTCGCGAGCAAGTGCTGGAATGATGAAGATCGAACAAACTTCATTACGTTCATCGCCGCAAATCCAGATGCCGGTGATGTTGTACCCGGGTCAGGAGGCTTACGAAAAGTTCGTTGGGGGAGTGCTGGCCGTGGTAAGCGTGGTGGGGTGCGGGTGATTTACTTCAATCGCCTCGCCAAAGGGGAAATCTGGTTACTGCTGGTCTACGGAAAGTCCATGCGTGACAACATCCCGGCGCATGTGCTTCGTCAAATCAAAGAGGAGATCAAAAATGCGTAAAGCCAAACAGAAATCTACCGGGCGTCAGCCCAAAGTGGACATTGGCGCCGAACTGCTCTCGTCGGTGCGTGAAATGAAGGCCGGTATCCGTGCTCGCGTCCGGCGTCCCGAAATTTCAGAAGTCGCCCACGCTCGGTTGGTGTCCGGGCTTTCTCAAACCGCCTTTGCAGCACTGCTTGGAGTTTCAGTACGCACCCTCCAAGACTGG
>JABMDL010000070.1 GCA_015903945.1 Nitrospira sp.
ACCGTACGCAACAGGTGGGCGGGATAGAGACGAAACCCGGACTGGCTGTCTTCGATCGGTCTCCCTGCAGCCCAACCGATCCAGAAATCCGCGATGCGATTAGCGGCATAGCGCCAGAACGACGCGCGTCGTTGCTCGCGCCGGCGAGCACCGATCAACAACGTGTTCGGACAGTCCTTCGCCTGTTTGAGAAACACAGAAATTTCCTCCGGCGCATGTTGACCGTCCGCATCCAACGTGATGACGCCGGCAGCCCCATGGCCAAGCGCATGATCGAACCCGCGCGCAAGACTGCCGGCCTTGCCGCAATTCTGCTCATTGCGCAACCGGATCACGTCCACATCGGCCAATGCCTCGGCGGTCCCATCTGTTGAACCATCATCCACGACGATCACGTGTCGGCATTGTCGCCGCGCACGCATCGCCACGTCGCGGACAGTCGCGGCCTCGTTATAGGCCGGAATGACCACCCAATCCTGTCGCTCGTTCGTCGTGAAGTGCTTCTCGCAACATGCTACTCATCCTCAGGCACTCTCGAGGCATATCTTGCAATAACAACGCAGGATGGTCAAAAAGATCACTGTTCTCACCCACCCAACCCCGGAGCGCCAAGACGCGCCCTTCCGCAGGCGCAGCCGCACTTTCGCACCTCGCTGTCCGCATCTCGCATCTCGCAAACGAACGACGCTTCACGAGATACGCTTCACGTCCGATTCAGGCCATGCCTCCGTTGATGCCGATGACTTGTCCGGTGATATAACCGGCCTGCTCGGATGCCAGAAATGAGACCAGCGCCGCAACTTCTTCCGGTGTGCCGACTCGCTTCATCGGGACAATGGTTTCAATCTGCTCCGGTTTGAACGAGGCTCTGGTCGCCGGCGATTCAATCAGGCCTGGGGCGATTCAATCAGGCCTGGAGCGACCACATTAACGGTGATGCCTCGCGACGCCAATTCGATCGCCAGCGATTTGCTCGCGCCGTGGAGACCGGCCTTGGCGGCAGCATAGTTGGTTTGGCCGCGGTTGCCGATGACGCCGGCCACGGATGAGATGGAAATGATCCGCCCCCACCGTGTCCCGATCATCGGCAGCAACAGTGGTTGGGTGACATTGAAAAACCCATGAAGCGACACATCGATGACGTTCGTCCATTGCTCTCCGGTCATGCCGGCCATGGGCGCGTCGTCGTGCAGCCCCGCATTGTTAACGACGAGTTGGATCGGCCCGTCTTTCAGCAGCGATTCCAGCATCCGGCGCGTGGCGACCTCGTCCGTGATGTCACACACCACACTCGCTGCAACCCCGCCATGCACCTTGATCTTTTCCGCCACCCGCTCAGCCGATTCGCCATGCCGGTGCCCATGCACGAGGACGGCATAGCCGTCTGAAGCCAGCCGCTCGGCGATCGCCGCACCGATGGAGCCGCTCCCTCCTGTCACCAGTGCTCGTCTCTTCGTCATCCCGGCGCCTGTGTGAGAAAAATCGAAGCCCGCCCTGTCAGCACTTCTCGGCCGTGGCATGACACAACGAATCGGTACATAAAGCTCCGGTTGTCCGCGAACAATCTGTCCGCACCGATCGTGAGTGTCCCCTGGCAATCGTCCAACCGGTCGGCGCCGAACGCCACGTCGCGCACGCTTCCGACATAGCCGATCGATCCGCCTGCCGGCGGCCGTCCATCGAGCAATCCGACATGGACTCCCATCGCCTGGGCGGCATATTCCAACCCCGCAACCACGCCAAGCAGCCCGTTCTTCCGCAGAGGATTCGCCGGATCCCGATGCGACTCCGCATAGCAGCGAATGGTGGAGGCATCCCATGACTCGACGCAATCAAGCAGGACCATCCTCCCTGCGTGGGGAAGCAAGGACGCCAGTTCATCTTTGGTCAGAGACGGCATGGCCCCAGTTCCATTATGAGCTGCTGGCTCTCCAGCAAGCCGAGCTTGACCGTCTGCCCTCCTCCCGCCGCGATGGCGCTTAAGAGCGGGAGCGATCGAGCGGCAGGATTGTCTTGCCGGACTCCTTCCAAGACCGGAGCTACAAGGCCGCATGCGCTGACCACGTCCCCTTCCTCGAGTCGCACTCGCATAACGGCAGACGAATGATCCGCTGGGGGAGCCAACACGATCGCCACGGCAAACCCTGTCGTAATCGGCCTAGCTTGGCTGAGCGGAGATGGCACGGCCAGATCATAGGCCACCAGCAGAACCGGGCATCGTTCAACCTGCACCAACGTCACGGCCTCCAGCAGACCTGCCGCGAACGAATCGTCGTAGCAGGACAGGGCCGTCGAAGACTGTTGGCCGGCTGTGGCAATCCCCCAGTAACCGGCGGCCGCGTTGTGCACCGATTGATGGAACAGCGTGGGGGACACCGCTCGCTCCGGCATGGCCAGCGTGCGACAGAGTTTGTCGAACACGCCCATTTCACCGCCGGAGGACGCAAACACCGTGGGCACATCGCGTGGATCCAGTCCCGATTGGGTCATGGCTTCTTGCGCGACCTGCACCGCCCACCGGACACAATCGCTGCTGCGCCGCCGCTCGTTCGGCGGAAGAATCATCGCGTCCGGATCCGGCACCGCATCCGGTCGAAAGGGACTGAGCCCGGCCAGCACGGCGCGTCCGGCATCCCACCCGATGAGACCTGGCGCTAAGAGCCCGACGCCTCTGATCGCGATCTCTATCACAGTTTTCCCAGCACCAAGCTGCAATTGTTTCCGCCGAATCCAAAAATATTGCTCAGCACACAGGAGACGGAGCCGGTCTGATTCTCGCGAAGGATCCGGCTTTTCAGCGAACCGTCCACTCGCCGGCAATTGAGTGTCCCCGGCATGAATCCGTGCGTCAGACACAGAGCGGAAATGACCGCTTCCGTGATGCCGGCTG
Organism: Nitrospira sp.; assembly: GCA_015903945.1. Lineage (GTDB taxonomy): Bacteria > Nitrospirota > Nitrospiria > Nitrospirales > Nitrospiraceae > Nitrospira_D. The sequence goes on from JABMDL010000070.1 coordinate 2,891, forward strand.
CGCCCAGCGTATGTCCGGTCCAGCCTTTGGTGGAACTGCATGCCGGCCGCGCGCCGAACAGCCCGTACACAGCCTTATCCTCGACGGAATCATTGGCCACCGTGGCCGTTCCATGCAAATTCACATACTCGACTTGTTCAGGACGCAGCCGAGCCCTGATCAGCGAATCCTTGATGGCCCGCATGGCACCCACGCCTTCCGGATGAGGGTGAGACATATGATAGCCGTCCGTGCTCTCACCGTACCCCAGCAGCGCCACCGTTCCCCTCCCCCCGACCTTGTCGCTCGCCTCCAGCAACGCATAGCCTGCTGCCTCGCCCAGGGACAGTCCATCACGGTCTTCGTCACATGGTCTGCAGGGACCGGTGGACAGCAACTGCAGCGCGGAGAACCCATACAAAGTAGTGAGGCAGAGGCTGTCGACACCACCGACGATGGCGGCATCGCACAAGCCGGTCTGCATCAACCGGGCCGCCGTTGCAAAGACTTTGGCGCTGGATGAACAGGCCGTCGAAATCACCAGGGCCGGTCCTTTCAATCCGAGGCAGGTCCGCACGAAATAGCCCAACGAAAACATATTGTGCGTGTAGCGATAGCGCGGGCGGTACCACTCAGGGAGTTCATCGGTCAGGGGGTCGCGTACGCGGTACGCGTGCTCGGTTTCGAGAATCCCGGAGGTGCTGGTCCCCATCACGACGGCGATGCGGTGCGCTCCATACCGCTGTTTCGCTTCCGCCACCGCGACCATAAACCCGTCCTGCTGAAGGCCAAGCCAGGCCAACCGGTTGTTCCGGCAATCGAAGGGTGCGAGGTCATGATCGAGCGAAAATTCTTCGAGGCCGGCCACTCGCCCAATATAGGTTTTCAGCGTCACATCCTCAAAATCGCAAGGGGTTAGTCCCGATCGGCGGGTGCGAAGCGCCTCCAGCACCGGGCCGACTCCCCGTCCGTTCGCCGTGACAAGAGTATAGGCGGACAGGAGCAGCGGGGCCATCGGTTGTATGCTAGGCGGCATGCGGGGCCCTCCTCGCCAGCAAGGCCGCAAAGGCCAGACAGGCCAGAGACCCGCAGGCCGCGGTCATGCCGATCGCATGAAGCACGGGAATCGTCGAGAACGCCAGCACGCCGAAGACGAGGATCGTCGTGGTGCCGCAGACGAGCAAGCCGAACGTAGTCCTGGCCCGGTCGTCTTCCGTTCCCTCCACCCGATTGAAAAAGAGGGCGTAGTCGAGCCCCAGCCCGATCACCAGCAAAAAGGTCGCCACATGAAACAGCGAAAGCGGTTCTCCCGATCCCCTCAGCACGGCGGCCACCACGATCAGCGCACACACAATCGGCGCCAGGACACGCCCGACGAGCACGATCGACCGTAGCCCCACCGTCAGAGTGAGCGCGATGGCCGCCAGCCCCCATCCCAGCAGCTGCAACGTTCGATCGCGGTAGGCTGTCATCAGCCGGTTCGATTCTTCCTTCAGATCCACATACCGCACGGACGCCTCTCCCCACTGTTCGACGGTCGAAGCCAATTGCCGCCGATCGGCCACCCCGCGAAGCGGCGCGACCGCCACCCATCGATCCTGTTGCGGGAACATCAACGACTCCAGTTTCATCTCCATCATCGTTCCCGCGAAGGTGTCGCGATCGACAAGCTGCCGGCTGCGGGCTGCCTCGACGCCCGACAAAAACGGGGTGAAGAGTCCGGGGGCAAACGGCAACCCCTTTGACGCGGCATCAAGATTGCGTTCCAGAACCGCTCGCTCAGGCAAAGCCCGCTGCCGCTCTCGTTGCATTCGATGGCTGGGCAGATAGCGGGAGACGATGTCATATCCGGCGAGCGCCCGACTCTGGGTCAACTGGTCCAACTCCGGCATGACGGCTTCCGCCTTCACCAAGACATCCTCGACCGTCGGCCCCTCGACAACCAGGAGATCCCGCACGTCCGGCGCGCCCAGTTCCTGACGCAGCCGTTGATCCATCTGTTTCTTGTCGTCAGACAACGGGCTGAGACTCCCCACATCCTGCTCCCACAAGGGCGTATCAGACCATATCAGCGCCGATGTCGCAAGAACGAGGACGATCACCGCCAGGACCGATCCCTTTCTTGACCAATCGGCCCGCGCCGGAAAGCCGTGCCCGATTTCTCTTGGCGCAAACCCCTGGCTGACGCACGCGGGCAGCACCCACCGGGTTACACACGCTCCCGTCAGCAACCCCACGACAGCCAACAAGCCCAATTGGGCCAGAGCCGGATAGCCGGCCAGCAGCAGAGAAGAAAACCCGATCGCGGTCGTCAGAACACCCAGGCGCATCGTCGGCCAGATGGCCTTCATGACGGCGTGGGCCGAATCGCGCGCCCTCATGTGACTGAACAGGTGGATGGGATAATCATCGACCACGCCCAACAAAACGATGCCGAATCCCACGGTGATCCCGTGGACGAAGCCGAACCACCAATGCACGGCGATCATGCCGGCGACGATGCCGCTGGATATCGGGATCAAACTGAGCAGCACGAGCCTTGGCGACCGGTAGCTGACCAGAAGAAACAGCAGCACCAGGGTTGCTGCAACCGTCGACAGCCGCCAGGCTTCAGCTTCAATGGTGCGCTGAATCTCCACGGCAAATACACCGGGGCCGCTCAGGACGAGCCGAGCCGGGGCACCGCTCGAGCTTGCCGCCTCGTGAAACCGCGCCCGAATGGCCTGGTGAATCGATTCTTGCGCATCCGCGTCGAACCCGCTGACGCGCGTTTCGACGACGAGCAGGGCCCTGGTGTGATCGGCCGACATCCACACGCCGCGATATTTTGTCGGCGGGTCCCAGCCGGACCAGGATTGCACAATACCCAGCACTTCGCCGGTCGGATCGGACGGCACGGACTCCTTGATGAGCGGCGCCAGCGGCGAGCGCAGATCGTCGAGACGCTGGTCGAGTGCACGGCGGAGCGAGGATTCGGAAAATCTGTCGGCCGTGACGGTTCGGCTGAGCAGATAGCGAGAGCCGGTGACGACCGCTTGTTCTGCCTTCGACCAAGTCTGCATACCATTCCCGACAAAGCCGAGGCGGCCGTCGGCGCGAAGTGACTCCCCTAATGCCACGCTGATCGTGGCCAACTCGTCAGGCGGCGCGCCTTCCATGGCTAGGAGGATCAGCCGGCCTGACAGGCCGGTACGGACCTGCGACAGCAACAGCCGCTGCGTCGCCGTCGAGCCTTCTGGCAGCAGATCCCCCAACTCGCTATGTATGGACAGCCGGGTGGACACAAACCACAGGCCGCAGGCCATAATAGCCAGCCAGAGGGCCGGAACCCACCGGCGTACGCTCATGGCGCGTGCCCTCGCGAGAGCCTCATCACCGACCGATCACCGTCCGGAAGGCGAATCGTGATGGAGTCGATCCGGCCTTCCGACCCGGAGAATTGGATGGAGTCGAGCATCGTTTGCCCGGCTGGATCGCGGGGACGAAGCTGGAGCACCCACTGCCGCCGGTTTCCGCTGAGCGCCGTCTCATAGTGCCGCTTCAGCAACGCGGCATCGCCGGTCACACCGGCTCGAAACGCTTCGACGAATCCGCGCAGCGCTGGATAATCGTCCAGCGAAATGGTTCGCGTCACCTGCTTCCGCTCGCTCTCGAAGATGACCACATCTCCCTCGACCACATAGCGTTCACGGGAAGGTTCCAGCACGTCTTTTTCCAACCGCGACGGAGGTGAGAATCGCAACACCCCGCGCGCGACAATCGGTTTCGTCAAGAGGGACGAATACGTCTCTTCTTCGAACACCACCGAAGGTTCGCGTCCTTCCTTGAGCGACGAAGCCAGCTGCTCGATGGTCCACTCGTTGCTCGGCTGCTCGCTCTGAGAGGGAGGATTCTCGGCGTTGGTCCCGGCAGCCTGTGCGGACGAAAGCAGGATACACACGGACACAATCAGGCTAGCGGTCTTCGTTCCAATAATCATAGAAGTTGAACCAATTCTCCGGCGCGCGGCGGCAGAAGTCTTCGAGCCGATCGGCATACCGTTGCACCGCCTGATTTACATCGACATCACGCCGGCCATGAGAGGATGGCGCCTCCAGGCTGAACGATTCAAGATGGATCTCATAGCGATTCCCGCCCCGGTAGAGCCCGAAAAACAGCATGACCGGTGCCCGGGTCACATGGGCCAAGCGGATCGGTCCAGTTGGAAACTGGGCCTCCCTGCCGAAGAACTTGCACGCGATGGTCCGGTCGTTCTGCGTCATGCGATCGCCCATCACCCCGACAATCCCGCCTCCGTCCAGACATTCTTTCACCTGCAACATCGTCTCCACCCCGCCGACTTGAATGACCGTTCCCGCGACAGCGGGGTTCAATTCCTGGATGAGGCTCCGAACCATCGGCGCATTCTGCTCATCCATCAGCACTCGAATCTCGAGCTGCCGCCGAAAAATCCCCACCGCCCGCACCACCTCGAAACTGCCGAGGTGCGCCCCGAGCAACACACAACCCTGCCCCTTGGCCAGTTCCCGGTCGAGCACATCCAAGCCATGAAACTGGATATCGAAGGAATCAAGCTGCGCACGGAGGAAATAGAGGCGGTCCAGTATCGTGGACGCAAAGGCGTGATAATGACGGAACAGCTCCGGCCATCGGGCCGGGCGTCCCAGGACCCGTTCACGAAATCGCGCGACCGAGCGGCGAGCGGCCCCGGAACTCAGCAAGAAATACAGACAAATGGGATAGAGCAGAAGACGAGCCACCGGACGGCCGAGCGATTCCGCCACCCAGATCATGGCGCGAACGCCGATACGGCTGCCGCGTTCCGGTTGCTGTTGCCACGCGAGACTCACATCCGTTCCGCCGGCACCGCATGGACGGGCGCCAATTCGACCGTGCCTGAAGCCACGAGCCTTGTCTCGACCCTGCACGAAAACGCGGCCCCCGTGGCCCCATCCAGATCCACATGAATCGTCACCACCTCGCCGGGCCTCAGAGGAGAGGAAAACTTCACCAGAGGCAATCCCGTCACCGACTGGGCGGCCCCCGATGCCTCCCGTACGATACTCAACACTTCGTCGAGCAGCACCACGCCCGGCACGACCGGATGACCGGGGAAATGTCCCGCAAGCGACGGATGATCGTGGCGGATCGAGACTGTTCGTTCATACCCCATGGCCGTCTTCCCCAACCCACTGCCGAGCCAGTTCCTGCACAGTGTCGCGCGGCAACTTCCCGGTGGCGTTCCGCGGCAAACTGGGTACACAGACCAACGGACGAGGCAAGAAGACCGGATCGAGGTGCGCCCGCAGCGCGTACTGGATCTCCTCGCTGGTCTTTCCGGGAGCCACCACGAAGGCCATCAGCCTGGTCACGAGACCGGCTTCCTCATCCGGCAGAAAAAAGATCCCGTCTTGCACACCGTCGATCCGCAACAACGTCTGGTTCAAGTCGCCAAGGGACACGCGATGCCCTGCGACGTTCACCTGATCAGCTTCCCGCCCATAGAGGAAGAACGATCCTCCCGACTCGACGGTTATGCGATCCGGTACCGGGACGGATTGCGGTAGATACCAGGCCTGCACCGTGCATGAGCTCTGATCTTGTACGACACGGACCCCTTCCAACGGCGTCCAGCGATCGCCGTCAACCGTGCGACGCTCGGCGACACTGCCCGCCTCGGCAAACCCGAAAATCTCATGCACCTCCGATTGAAACATCCGCTCAACGTCTTGCGCCAAACTCCTATCAAGCGGGGCGGTCGCAGAGAGAATCAACCCACCGCGAGGAACATGCAGCCGTTCGGCCACGCAGGCACGCAAGTGTAAGGGTGTGGTCACCAGCATCCATCGGCCGGCAACATCGGCCAACACGCTCCCAATATCGGCGGGAAACAGTGGTCGACCGGCATACATGGCCACCCCATGCATCAGTGGCAACATCACGGACGCTTCCAGGCCGAACATATGCTGGTGCGGGACGGTGGCCACCACTCCGATACAATCCCCTCCCTTGATGCCCAACCTTGCTCCGGTCGCCTGGGCCACACCAGTCAAGGCTCCCCACGTTTTCTTATTCGGGACCGGATGGCCGGTGCTGCCGGAGGTGAACGCAATCGCCACCACTTGATTCAGAGGCACCAGCGGAATGTTCTTCGGCCAGGGCGCCTCACCTCCTTTCGAGAGAATCGGCACCGCATCGAATCCCTCGATTCCATCGTCATGATCCGTGAGGACATAGCTGCCGGGGTAATCGCCAGCCAGGCGGCGGAGAGCTTCAGGCGCTCGGCGTTGGGGAAGCAGCGTAAGCTGGCCCCGCAGAATCGCCGCGGCGAATCCCACCAAGAATGCATAGCGGCTGTCCGCAAGATTGAGCACGGTGGGCCGATCCGGCAACGATTCCGCAAGAGCGGTCACGTCGGCCAGGAATTGCCGGGCAGTGCGTGTCTGCCCTTGTTGCCAGGCCACCACATCGTCCGAATTGTAGGGACCGATCAATGGGGTCTCGTGCATAACCCCGCCACGATCACTTGGTGCGGTGTTTTTCGACGGCGTTGGCCAGCGCCCGCAGGGACGAAAAGATCGTTTTGATCTCCGGATCGCTTGACTTGAGCTGATAGCCGTAGGTTTGTGAAATGGC
>JABMDL010000109.1 GCA_015903945.1 Nitrospira sp.
CCCCTCTTCCGCAAAGGACGAGGGGCAAGATTTGGCGGGTGGCGCCGAGCGGGCGCCCAAACGCGCGCAGCGGGGGTCCCTACACCGGGCGGGGGTGCGTGGGCTGCTCGGCGACAGGACCCGCCTCCTATACGGCCTTCCCTGTTAGCTTTACAATCTTCTGCGCCGCCTCCCACAAATCATTGGCCACTTCGAGTTTCAACCCTGACTCCGCCAGCAACTTACGGCCTTCTTCCGCATTCGTCCCTTGGAGACGCACAACAAGCGGTACCGATATCTTCACTTCCTTGGCGGCTTCGATGACGCCGTGCGCAATCCGCTCACAGCGGACAATCCCGCCGAAAATATTGATGAAGATGCCCTTGACGTTCGGATCTTTGAGCAGGATCCGAAATCCAGCCGCCACCGTCTCTTTGGTCGCTCCACCGCCGACGTCCAAGAAGTTCGCCGGTTCACTGCCGGCCAGCTTGATCACGTCCATGGTGGCCATGGCGAGGCCGGCTCCGTTCACCATGCAGCCGATGTTGCCGTCCAACTTCACGTAGTTCAGATTGTTTGCCGTGGCTTCGATTTCCAGCGGCTCCTCTTCATTCAAGTCCCGCATCCTCTGCACATCTTCGTGCTTGAAGAGGCCGTTGTCGTCGAACGACACTTTGCCGTCCAGCGCGATGAGCGTTTTTTCCTTCGTAATAATCAGCGGATTGATCTCGACTAACGCCGCGTGCTTGTCCATAAAGAGGCGATAGAGATTCTCCAGCATCTTCACAAAAGGATTGATGACCGCCGGTTCGATATTCTGGAGACCTAAGGCAAACGCCACGTTGCGGCCGTTGTGCCCCTGAAATCCGACAGCCGGATCGATGGCTTCCTTGATGATCTTCTCCGGTGTGTGGGCGGCGACTTCTTCGATTTCCATCCCGCCTTCCGTGCTGGCGATGAACGTCGGCCAGCCCGTGTCGCGATCGACGAGGATGGAGAGATACAACTCCTTAGCGATATTGGCGCCCTCTTCCATCAGAAGGCGATGGACCGTCCGTCCCTTGGGACCGGTCTGGTGCGTGACCAGTGTTTTGCCCAACAATTCCCTGGCGAATCCCGCCACGGCATTCTTGTCCTTGGTGATCTTCACGCCACCGGCCTTCCCACGGCCACCCGCATGGATCTGCGCCTTGACGACGAACACGGGCGTGTTCAGTTCGTTGGCCCAAGCTGCCGCAGCTTCCGGGGATGTAATTTCTTTCCCGCGCGGCACCGGCACGCCGAATTGGGCAAACAATGACTTGGCTTGAAACTCGTGAACGTTCATTCTCTACCTCATTACTTCTGAGGACGGCAGCGGAGGCGTTTCTTACTGCGCGCATCCACCGAGCACCGCCCGATTCCTGACATTTCAGATTGGCTTTGCGTGCGCGGTGGGCGAGCACAAGAAATGCCCCGCCGCCGTCCTTACCCCACTTTTCTCGTATACGCCGGCAGGATCATGGGCGAGATGACACCGCTGACATTCCCATGTTTCTTGGCTTCCGCCCTGAACCGATCCAGGTGCTTCAACGTCAACTTGCCCTGTGTGACCGACCCGGTTCGGGAGGCCGCCGTCAGCCCTGACCGCTTGCCGAACACCATCAAATCGAGCAGCGAGTTGCCCATCAAGCGATTTCGCCCATGCAACCCGCCTGACGCTTCGCCGGCCACGAACAGATTCTTCACGTTGGTTTCTGAATTCGTGTCGATCTTCACGCCGCCGTTCTGATAATGGAGCGTCGGATAAATGAGCACCGGATCCTTGCTGATGTCGATGCCGAACCGCTCGAACTGGAGCATCATGGCGGGGAAATGTTTTTCGACCGTCCCAGGCCCATGCTCTGCATCTAGGAGCGGCGTATCCAACCAGACCCCGACACGGCCCGACATCGTGCGGATGCCCCGGCCCTCTTCGCACTCACGGATGATCGAGGACGAGACCACGTCGCGTGTATCGAGTTCATTGACGAACCGTTCACCCTTGGCATTGACCAGCTGGCCGCCCTCGGACCGGATGCCTTCCGTCACCAAGGCGCCGATCAATTGTTCGGGATAGACCGCGCCTGACGGGTGATATTGGAACGTGTCGATGTGGTCGAGCTTCGCACCCATCCGGTAGGAAAGGCACAACCCGTCGCCCGTCGCTCCATAGTGGTTGCTGGTGGGAAATCCTTGAATGTGCAGCCGCCCAATGCCGCCGGTGGCCAGAATGACCGATTTAGCCGCAACGACGACATATTGATGATTGTCGAGATCCTTCAGGATCGCCCCGGTGCACCGTCCGTCATCGTCGCTGAGCAGTTCGACCGCCGCAGCTGGATCTTCTGGTTGATGACCTCGTCCTTAAGCACCCGCATAATTTCCAGGCCGGTATAGTCGGAGCAGGTCAGCAGACGGGGCTTGGAGCTGCCGCCGCCTTTCTTGACGTGCAAATTGCCGTCGGCCTGCCGATCGAACAACACGCCGAGCTCGATCAGCCACTTGGCGATTGAGGGGCCTTCCTCGACCATCACCTTGAGCAGGTCATGGTCGTTCTGCATGTGGCCGCCCTTGAGCGTATCGATAAAATGGGTGACCGGCGAGTCTTCCGGCGCCACAGAGATCTGCATGCCGCCTTGCGCCATCACGCTGTTGGAATCGCCTAAACGGAGCTTTGTCGCAAGAATCGTCTTGGCGCCGGCTCCGTGCGCGTGCAGTGCCGCCGCGCAACCTGCGCCGCCGCCGCCAATGATCAGCACATCGGCCGCATGGTGGGGGGTCAAATCTACCGTGCTG
>JABMDL010000033.1 GCA_015903945.1 Nitrospira sp.
GAACGGCCAGGCGGATGCGCTCTCTGACGGCATCGTTGTTATCCGGCATCTGTTCGGGTTTAGCGGGACTGCGTTGACTGATGGGGCAGTCGATCCGGCCGGCCAGCGCACGGATCCTACCGCGATCCAGAATTATCTCACCTCCATCCAAAGTACGCTCGATGTCGATTTGAACCAGCAGGCTGATGCCCTCTCCGACGGAATTGTGATCATCCGCAACTTATTTGGTTTCACCGGCACCGCGCTGACCAACGGCGCGATCGATCCCCGGGGGGAGTCGGACCGATCCGACCGCCATCGCCACCTTCCTCGATAACCTGAACCCCCAGCGTGAGCAGATCGCCCCGCTCGTGACCGCGGGCCTGCAACAGGACACGGGCGTGAGTGCCATCGACGAGATCACGTTCAATCCGACCATCACCGGCACGATTGCGGATATCAATCCGATCGTGTCCTTCACTGCCGGCTTCGATGCCACGCCGACGGCCAACTTTGTCGACATCCTGAGCGATCTGCTTCCGAACGGAACATTCCAACTTTCAACCGTACAACTTTCCAACATCTTCGGTAGCCCGATCCCCGATGGCGCCCACACCCTGCATCTGCAGGTGACCGACTCGAACGGGAACGTCACGACCCTGGACCGGCCGTTCACCCTGGACACCATGGCGCCCACCACTCCGATCTTTGATCTGGCCGTGACCAGCGACACCGGAGACGATTGTAACACTCGTGGGCCAGACCGAAGCCCTGGCCAGCGTGTTCTTGCTTGAAACCAATGAAACGACGACGGCCAGCGCCGACGGCAAGTTCAGCTTCAGCAATGTGTCTCTCGCCCTTGGGGCGAACACCTTCACCGTCCAGGCGACAGACATCGCAGGCAATCAACGCACGGCCACGCGCACCATCACGCGCCTCCCAGCGGATAGCGATGGCGACGGGACTCCGGATAGCGAAGAAGGGGCCGGGCCGAACGGCGGCGATGCAAACAACGACGGCATTCCCGATAGCCAGCAAGCCAATGTGGTTTCGGTGCTGAATAGAGACAGTCAGTACATCACCCTCGTTGCACCAACAGGCGCGGCGTTCACGGCTGTGCAAACGCTGGGCAATCCTTCGCCCGCCGACGCACCGGCGGGAATCACCTTCCCCCTCGGGTTTGTGGAGTTTCAACTCACCGGCCTGACTGGCGATGCCGCGACAGTGGACCTCCTCCTCCCGGCAGGAGTCGCGGCTAACACCTATTGGAAGTACGACGCGACACCGGACAATCCCACGCCCCATTGGTATGAATTTCTCTACGACGGGACCACCGGCGCAGAGATTAACGGCAACGTCGTGACATTGCATTTCCAAGACGGCGCCCGCGGGGACAGTGACCTGACCGTGAATGGCAGGATTGCTGACCCCAGTGGACCGGCGTTCTTTAATGTTGCGCCAGTAGCTCGTCCTGGCGGCCCTTATGTGGTGGACCTGGGCAGTGACCTGACCTTGAATGGGACAGGGTCCAGCGATCCCAACGCGCCCCAGGATCGGATCGTGAGCTACCAGTGGCTGGTCAATAACAGCATTGCCTTGACCGGACCGACGCCCGCGCTGACAGCCGAGCAGATCAATGCATTCGGTGTGGCCTCGTTCATTCCAATTCGCCTGACTGTGACCGACAGCTTTGGGCTCACACACATCGGCACGAGCTATCTGACGGTCTATGATAACCAACCGGTGGCGGTCTTCACCATCAATCCCAACCCGCTCGCGTGTGGGCAGTCCACGACCTTTGATGCGAGCGGATCAACTCATGGCCGCCCGGACCGGAGCATCGTGTCCTACGCGTGGGACTTCGGGGACGGGACCACCGGAAGTAGCCGGACGGCCACCCATATCTACGTCCGCTTCGGCAGCTACACCGTCACCCTCACGGTGACGGACAACAACGATCCGGCGAAGACCGATAGCGTGAGTCACGTGGTGGACGTGAATCAAGGGAACCGCTCGCCGAGTGCCGTTGTGGGCGGGCCCTATATCGCCGACCTGGGCAGTGACCTGACCTTGGATGGGACCGGGTCCATGGATCCCGACCTGGCTTGCGGCGATCAGATCGTGAGTTACGACTGGCTGGTCAATAACAGTATCGTCTTGTCCGGCCCGACCCCCACGTTGACGGCGGCCCAGATCGATGGCCTGCCGGTGGCTAGCCCCATCACTGGGCAACCCCAAATTCCGGTCCAACTGACCGTAACCGATAGCTTTGGGCGTACAGCGACGGTCACCAGCACGTTGCGCGTGTACGACAACCGGCCAATTGCGGCGTTTGCCGCCAGCCCGAATCCGGCAAGGCAAAACGAGACGATATTCTTCAGCGCAGCTGCCTCGTCACATGGCCGGCCGGACCGGAGCATTGTGTCGTATGAATGGGACTTTGGCGATGGCACCACGGCAGTCGGGCTGTCGGTGTCACACCTCTACAATGTGGTGAACGGTGACTTCACGGTAACTTTGACCGTGACCGACAACAACAGTCCGGCCAAGACCGATACGGCGAGTTTGCTGGTTGGCGTGAGAGGTACCAATGTTGCCCCCGTGGCTAGTGCTGGCGGCCCTTATGTGGTGGACCTGGGGAGCGAGCTGACGTTGGATGGAACTCGGTCGTCTGATCCCAACGCGCCCCAGGATCGGATCGTGAGCTACCAGTGGCTGGTGAATAACAGCATTGCCTTGACCGGACCGACGCCGACGCTCACTCCGGCGCAGATCGATGCGTTGGGGGCTGGGCAGTTCATCGTCCGCCTCACCGTCACCGACAGTTTCGGGCTCACGAATATCGCCAGTACGACATTGACAGTTATACAGGGCAATCAGGCTCCCACACTGGATCCGATTGGTAACCGAGATGTAAATGAAGAACAGCTACTGAGCTTTATTGCCACTGCCACGGACCCCGATCTGCCTGCCGATAGTTTGACCTTCACCCTAGAGAACGGGGCAACTGGGCTGGTGCCGAGCGGCGCGAGCATCAATCCAACCACGGGCCTCTTCGCCTGGACTCCAACCGAAGCGCAAGGGCCGGGCAGCTACACGTTCGATGTGATTGTCACGGATAACGGCACGCCACTACTCTCAGACCGTGAGACGATCACGATCACTGTCAATGAAGTGAACGTGGCGCCCGTGCTGGCCATGATTGGCAATCAGACGATTGATGAGCGGGTCTTGTTCACGTTCACGGCCACGGCGACGGATGCCGATCTCCCGGCCAACAGTTTGACCTTTAGCTTGGAGAATGGCGTTGCGGGTCTGGTGCCGACCGGGGCGAGCATCAATCCGACCACGGGCCTCTTCGCCTGGACTCCAACCGAAGCGCAAGGGCCGGCCAGTCATACGTTTGACGTGGTCGTGACCGATAACGGCAGACCGAATCTGAGTGATCGCGAGACGATTGCGATCACGGTGCAGGAACCTGCAAGCATTCTGCCGCTCAATCCTTTGCCGCCGCTCGGATCACGCATGTACGTGCAGGACTTGACAGGGCAAATCGATACGCCGTTTGCCGGTAAGAGCTTCACGATTGCCTTGGATGCCGGGCAGACGATCACCATGGGTGTGTTCCCGCAGAGTGCTTCCCTTCGGCCAAGGATTGAGTTGCTCGACAGTACCGGGACGGTATTGGCCGCAGCCGAGTCGCCGGAGATTGGGGTCGAAATCACGCTTCAGGCAGTGCGGGTGCCCACAACCGGTATTTATACTTTCCGTGTCCAGAGCCTGTCGGGTATCGGAGCGTTTCGTGCATACGTCCTTCTGAACAGCTTGTCGGAGACGGAGTTTGTCGGCGGGCCGACCCACAACACGGTAGCGACAGCGATCGATTTGAGCCTTTCGAGTCTCCCGTTGCAAGGATCGGCCGACCGTATGGCTATGGAAGGAGTTGCCAACGGGGGGAATGATTTCTATCGCGTCGATCTGGCACAAAATCAGGTAATGTTTGCGACGCTTCAGGCGTTCGGTGGCGGAGACATCGGCCTGGAACTGCGCGATAGCGCGGGCACTGTCCTGACACTCGGCCAGGACAACCTGCCTAATGCGATTAATCGCGGTATTCTCGGATTTGTCGCCCCGGCAACAGGTTCCTACTATCTCAACGTGACCGGCTTGCCGGGCCCCGATCCTATCATTGGCATCCCTCTCTATAGTTTGGTCGTGACAAGAGAATCCGCGTTTGACCTGTTCCCCAACGATGATCTCGCTACGGGTCAGGATATTTCCTTGACGGACCAAAGCCTGGGATCTGTCGGCGCAAGAATATTTCCGCAAATTGGATTGACGGTGCCGGATCCCGTAGACTTCTATTCGTTCCTCGTCAACGCCGGAGATGTTTTGGCGATTACTACGACTACGCCAGGGGATGGCGCCGGCGAACCAGCGAACACACTCGATCCGGCGTTGCAGCTCTTCGATCCAAGCGGGACCCTCATTGCTTCGAACAACAACGGAGCGGCGGATGGTCACAATGCGGTGATTTCTGCCACGGCGGCTACGACAGGACAGTACAAAATCGCCGTACTGCCGACCGCTGGTTCCGGGGATTATACCGTGCGGGTGACCGGCGCCACAGGACAGCCGGCCTTGGATTTCTCGGTAAGCGACAGCGCGTTAGCCTCCAGTGGGTCTCAAGCCTCGGTCAATCTGCAATTCTCTTCGCCGGTTCTGCTTCCGTCGGTTTCCGCGAGCGACGTCACGATCGATGGTGTTGCCGCGTCGAGTGTCGACGTGGTTGATGCCCAAACGCTTCGGTTCACCGTCAATGGTGTGGCGCCGGTGGGCGGCGGCTATACGGTGAATCTGGCAGCTGGGGTGGTTCAGGACTTTCGGAGGGTCGCGAATAGCGCCTTCTCCCGCTTGTTCACGGGGGATACAATTGCGCCGGTCGTGACGGCCAGTTCGATCACACCCCTCACGGTCTTGCAACCAAATCCACCGGGCACCTTTACGCCAATCACCGTTACGTTTACCTTCAACGAGCCGATCGATCAGTCCACGTTGACTGCAGATGACGTGCAATTGCGATTCGGCATCACGAGCGAAAGGTCTGAATCCACCCCGTTCAGCGCCGCAAGTCTAAGCTACAACCCGACGCTGAACCAGCTGACAGCGCAGTTCAATAACGGCCTGCCTCAGACCGATCTCATCACATTGACGCTCGTCAGCGGTCCCACAGGTATTCACGACCTGGCCGGGAATCCTTTGAACGGCTCGCCAAACTTTCCCTTCCCATCGGGGCTAGGGGATCCCATTGGAGATAACTATGCGGTGGAGTTCGGTGTTGGACCAGCGTCCCCTTCGTTCGAACCGCTCATGGTCGATTTGCCGTTCGGGTCGCTCGTGTCGTTTACCGAGGATCTCCTCAGTACCTTTGCAACGTCGGGGGAAACGGACGTCTGGACGGTCGAATTGCAAGCGGGCCAGACGATCGGCGTGGAGTTGACGCCGACAAAAGATATTCAGGGTAAACTCACGGTTGTTGATCCCAGCGGGGCCACACTGGGCACAGTGTCCTCTTCAGATATTGGTCAAAAGATGGGTCTGTTGGGCATTCCCGTTGCTATGGCAGGCACGTATCGGATCGAAGTGAGCAGCCTGTCCGGTGTTGGCGCCTACCGCACTTCGATTGGTCTCGATGCCGTCTTTGACATTGGGTTTCTCGATCGTATCGCCGGGACCACTGGTCATGAAACCGCGAACAATACGGTGGCCACGGCGCAAGACCTGTCTGCTTCAGTGATCCCTCTGCAGGGGACAGCAACCCGTCTTGCTGCGAACGGCGTACTCGCGAGCCGCTTCGATGCTGATGTGTATTCGTTCCAGCTGAGTGCTGGGCAGCCGGTGTCACTGGTGCTTCACGATCGGAGTGCTACCACGGTCCCGGTGCTCGATCTGGTCGCGGCGGATGGAGGGTTGCTCGCTTCTGGCGTGGCGTTCCCGGACGGCACCCTCCGCATATCTGACTTTGTCCCGACAGGATCAGGCACATATTTCGCAAGGATTGCGAGTGCGGCCGAGCCGGTCGAGTACAATCTTGTCGTCACTCGTGGGGCGAGCTTTGAACGGCCGGGGACGGATGTGGCACCGCAAGACATTGCGCTCGCAGGTCAAGTGCTCGGTGGGCTTGAGCGACAGGGGCATGGCGCGAACGGAGCAATCCATGTGGCGGTGTTGGGTGGCACCGGCGCCGTGGCGTTGGTCAATCAATTGAACGACGACACGTATTATGATTTCGATGCGATGGTCGTGACAGACAGCGATATCAATACGATCCAGAAATTGAGCAACTTCGATGTGGTGGTGATCGGCGATCCGACCTCGCGGTCGATGCTGGCGGGGCCGGTTGAACAGGCACTTCAGACCTGGTGGTATAGCGGGGGTGGCGGACTGGTGGGGACGGGAGGTCTTGTGACGGCAGCGGGACCGGCGGGCGGCTTTACGCTCTTCGGCCTCGACAACGTCATTCCTGTCAACTTGAACACATTTTCAACTCAGACCATCAATCCAACGCTGACGATTACGCCAGCTCTTCATGAGGTCAGTCAAAATCTCCAGACCTTTGGGTTGAGTGGAACAGTCGAATTGCCTGCCGGGGAAATCGATCCAAATGCGGTCTTGTTGGGCACGGTGAACGGGATGCCGGCAGTCGTGGCGCTAGATCAAAGGGAATCCGGACAAGGGCCTCGCAGCGGTTATCTTGCGCCCATGTATTTCGACCAGGCGGCGACAGGCCTCAGAAGCGGCTCCGCCGATCGTCTCCTTGAGCAGGCGGTCGCGTGGGCGAGCCATGTTGACATCCAGGACAGCTATCGTGTCAATGCGAACGCTGGCGATCAAATGGTGATCAGGACGACAACGCCGTTCGATGGGGCTGGGCTTCCGGGGAATCTCCTTGATCCACGGCTCGAATTGCTCAATCCTCAAGGTGCGGTGGTGGCCAGCAACGATAACGGAGCGCCAGACGGGAAGAATGCACTCATGAGTTATACGGTGCCGGTAGGAAGCGCAGGGACTTATACGATTCGTGTGAAGGGACTGGAAGTAGGGGAATACACCGTTTCCGTTATTGGGGCTGCAGGCAGTGCTACGGTAAGTGCAGAGACTACCCCGACAGCGACCATATCTTCAGCCATTGTGGTGGACACCACAATGAGCTACTCCGATACGACCACGACGGCTGACTCGACAATGGACCTGAGCCTGGCCTATGTTCAGCGGTCGTGGCTCAAGGACTTTGTGGCGGGTGCCCAGGTTGTGGACGAGGACGAGGAGGACCTGCTGATCGCGTTGCCGGGGTAAGGGGTCAAGACAGGTTCAAGGTTCAAGTTCAAAGTTGCGAGTTTCGAGTTTCGGGTTGCGAGTCGCAAGGTTCACGTGTTGAGTTCCAAGTTGCAAGGTTCAGGGTTCAAGTGTTTCGGAGCATGGTTTGATGAAACACGAAACCCGTACCCCGCAATCCGCAACTTCTGAACACCGGTTGGACCAGGATTCTAGGCGCGATGGCTCCTCCGGCGTACCTCGCTTGAGAGTGTTCGCCTATACCACGCCAGCAGAGTAACTCAGTCGATCGGTGTGAAATTGACCTGACTCCCTGGTGCATCAACCCTGGCACAGCGTTGTACCGGAAGCTCAGCGGTAATGTGTGGGCGGTTTCAGTTACAGGCGAGAATTGCGCAACGTAGTCGCCAAAGCTTGGAATAGCGGGACGTAGTTGGAGAGTCGCCGATAGACGTCCTTGGCGAGTGTTTCGTCATAGGTGTGCGCGGTGCGATTGCGGTCTTCGAGCATGGCCAGCCATCCGGCTTCTTCGGCGATCCAGTTGTTCTTGTAGGCCAGTTTGAAGCAGCCTTTCGGCGATTGGCAGTCAAGGCCTTCCGTCCGTGCCCGTTCTTGTATGACTTTCCAGGCCAGTTCAAAGCAGAATTCGAAGCGCTGGATGGCCGCGTCACGAGAGAGGTCTGTTTCCGGAGCCGTCAGGGCGTCGCGGAATCTGGCGATAGCCTGGCTGAAACTGTGTTGCCTGGTGGTCATAGGAGAAATCCGTGGCGGAGGATTTCTTCCCGGAATGGTGTGCCGACCGTATGCAGATCGATCAGGTCTATTTCATGGAGCGTAGATAGGCCATCAATCGCATGCTGGAGCGCAGCCATCTGCTCGATGGGAATTGCTTCTGAGGCGGAGAGGGCAATGTCGATATCGGCATGGGGGCTGGCAGTGCCGTTCGGCCATGATCCGAACCAGATCACCTTGATGGTGGGGCCGAGGATCTGTCTGGTCAATCGTGCGACCTCTTCCGCAATCTGCTTCGGCCGGGCCATGAGTTCTTGCTGGAGCATGGGTTCAGTGTAGCGGTTCTGGTGGTGAAGTCAACTGCACCTCCCGGCATAGTAGTATTGCCTGTCCCGCAGAATCGAGTCTCGGCAACTGCGGTCGAAGCGGTTATGAATACTGTGGGCTACGTGGCAGGTCGGGTCTTGTCCACGAAGGGATGAGCCTGGAGCTTGGTTTCGTGGGTCTCGGTGCCGGGACGGCCGCTCGGAAGCTGGCCTCGAAAATACGTCTTTTGCCATTTTTGAGTTCTGGCCTCTGTCCCCGGTTGCTGCAAATCTCTCAAGAATTGCGCACGTCCTTCATTCCATTGGGCATAGGCCGTTGCCGTCTCCTGGTCAGAAGCTAACGCTCGGATTTCAGGCCGCACGCTTCCTACTGAGCCCCGGGCGACTGGAAAGAAGAAGCAGAAGGGTTCGCCTTCCTCGAAGATGATCCACTTGCCGGGGTGGGTTACCATCCAGTTCATCGTGAAGGTGTAGGGCATCCAATCGGACTCGATCAGTCCTGTTAAAGGAGCGAGTCCGTCCTTCGGCGTGTTGACGGGGCCGGAGACCCAGAGATTGGTCTCAGGATCCGTGCGGAAAATACAATTGACGTGAAAGGTGATGATGCCCGAGCCGAAGTGACTGACCAGATCCGTGGCGGGGCGCCCTTCTGTTTGGATGACGATATCTTGGGGGGCTGATCGCCCATTCCAGATGATCTCATAGCGCCGCGGGCAGAGGATTTCCCATCCATGAGAATTCGCCATCACCAGAGGCAGGCATCGGTAGGCATAGTGCTCGGGCGTACAGTCCATCCAGGCGCGTTCTCGCGACGCGGGTCGAATGACGGGCATAACGGATGTGACGGGATAGCAGAGCAATGGCATATTCCGCTCCTTGCATACGGTAATGAAACTCGTGGCTGCGAATCGGGATATCTGATGCCGTGCTGGATGCCTCACCCGGACAGTTGGAGTCCCCCAGGGCAGGCTGTTTCTCGGTCTGGGGAGCGATCCTAGCATACCAAGATGTGCGGGGGCAGCCACTTGGCTCGCGAGACTTCGTCTCATGCCGTTCATGAAGGTGGGGGACGTCACCTCCAGGATGACGGTGATGAGATTGACCCACCATATCTGGTAGCATCGGCTGGCTCTCCCTCCTCATCCAGAGGGTGCGTGAGAGTGCGGGACATTACGGGCCGGCAATGCGGTGGGGGCGGTAACCCTTCTAGGGGGTAGGTGCCGGGGTGCCATTGTGATAGAAGGGTTTCTAATATTTCCGTAGCTCCGGTCGCAGGGGGTCGCAGTCTGACGACAACCGAGGCGGAGGGGTCTGTCAACCTTAACTCAGGGAGGATTGTGATGGCCACAAAAGAAACAGATGCCAAGGTGGAAACGGCGAAGGTGCCTACGGGCCAGACGGTCCGGTTCGACGACACGGGCATCACCAATGCCTATGCGAACGTCTGCAACGTGTCCAGTTCGCGCGAAGAAGTGGTCTTGGTGTTCGGGATGAACAACGCGTGGGAGCGCGATGCCTCCGAGGTGCGTGTGAAGCTGAACAGCCGAGTCATCCTGAGTCCCTTCGCGGCCAAGCGACTCGCGATGTTGTTGGACAATGTGATCAAGCAGTATGAAGCCCGTTTCGGGACGATGGATGTGGGTGCTATTCAGACGGGGGCAGACAAAGCGGCCGGCAAGTAGCCCTGCTTCTTCACGGCATAGGAACAGGGCATGGATGAGCAGGTCAGTGCACAGCGTGCCAGGCTCGAAGACGAAGCGGAGGCGCTGGTCTCGGCGGTAGCGGACACTGACGTCACCCAGGAACATTCGTTGTGGGCCTCCTTTGCTGAGGCCGCAACCGTCGAGGCATTCTGCCGGAGCTGGCTGGCGCTGCAATGTCGCATGATGGGCGGGGTGCGGGCAGGTATGGTCCTGCTCGGCCCGGCCGATCGCGGCCCATTTCGTCCCGTCGCGGCCTGGCCGGAAGGTCGGCGCAACCTCAAACATCTCACCAAGACAGCCGAACGCACGCTGGCGGAACGGCGAGGCCTTGTTGCGCGCGGCGAGCCGGCTGAAGGCGAGCCGCAGGACGGCCATTACGAAATCGGGTATCCCATCGAGGTACGCGGTGCGCTGCATGGTGCCGCTGTGCTTGAGATCACACCCAAGTCCGAAGCGAAATTGCAAGGGATGATGCGGCAACTGCATTGGGGAGCGGCCTGGTTGGAGCTGCTGTTTTCCCGGGAAGCGGTCGCGGCCGAAAAAGAAACGCGGGAACGCATTCAGGCGGCGCTTGACCTGGTGGCCACCTCCGTCGGGCATGACCGGTTTTATGCCTCGGCGATGGCGCTCGTGACCGCGCTGGCGACAAACCTCTCCTGTGATCGTGTGAGTCTTGGCTTCGTCAAGCGAGGCCGCGCGCGCGTGGTCGCCGTGTCGCACAGCGCCGAGTTTAAAGAACAGACCAATTTGATCCGCGGATTAGCCGAGGCCATGGACGAAGCCATCGATCAGCGCGAACTGATCGTCTACCCCCCGCCTGCGGATGGAGCCGCGGCCGTCATGCAGGCGCATTCGGCCTTCGCGAAGGAACATGGAAGCGCGGCGTTGCTCTGTGTGCCGTTGGAAGCCGGAGGACAGGCCGTCGGAGCCCTGCTCTTGGAGCGGACGGCCGACAGATCCTTCGACCCAAAGAGCGTCGAGCTGTGCCGGTCGGTGGCCGCCCTCGTCGGACCGGTGTTGGATGTGCATCGACGCGAGGACCGATGGGTCGGGGCGAAGATCTGGGAATCGTTCACACGCTATCTGCAGAATTTGCTGGGACCGCGCCACGTGGCGCTCAAGTTGACCACGGCGGTGATCATGGGGGTGCTGGCCTTTTGCTTCCTGGCCAAGGGCCATTATCGTGTCTCCGCCAAGACGGTTCTTGAGCCGATCGTGCAACGGGCGGCCGCTGCTCCGTTTAACGGCTACATTAAAGAAGCGCCTGTCAGGGCCGGCGATCTGGTGCAGAAGGACGAGGTGCTCTGCCTGCTCGACGATCGCGAGCTACGGCTTGAGCGGTTGAAGTCGTTGAGTAAGCTCGAGGAGTACCAAAAGGAATATCACAAGGCGATGGCCGAACGGGAAGCCGCGAAGGCCGAGATTCTCACCGCGCAGATGCATCAGGTGCAGTCGGAAATCGCACTGCTCGACGATCAGTTGGCGCATACCCGCCTCCTGGCGCCGTTCGATGGGATCGTTGTCAGCGGGGATTTGAGCCAGTCGCTGGGATCTCCGGTGGAAAAAGGCAAGGTGTTGTACGAAATCGCCCCGCTCGACAGCTACCGCGTCGTGCTCGAAGTGGATGAGCGCGACATCGCCGATGTGCAAGTCGGGCAGCGCGGGCATCTCTTGCTCTCAGCCTTTCCGTCTGATGCGGTGGAGGTCACGGTTGCGAAAGTGACGCCGGTGTCTATGGCAAAGGAGGGGCGCAACTTCTTTCGTATCGAAGCCACGCTTGATCAGCCGCACGACCGGCTGCGTCCTGCGATGGAGGGCGCAGGCAAGATCGAAATCGATCGGCGCCGGATCATCTGGATTTGGACGCATCAGGTGGTTGATTGGATTCGACTCACCCTCTGGACCTGGTTGCCGTAACGCGTACAAAGTCGTGAACCCTATTATGCGGAGGAGTTTCGTGTTTCGAGTTTTGGGTTGAGGGGAAGGCCGATAACGCGAAACTTGAAACCTGAAACTCGCAACGTGAATCTCCATGAGTGAAGCCCTCTTCAGCCCGTCGTGGTACCGCGTGGCGTCCCTGACGCCTCGTTTGCGCAGTCATGCGCAGCTGCACCGGCACCAGTATCGGGGGCAGACCTGGTATGTGTTGCAGGATCGTTCGAACGAGCGGTTCCACCGCTTTTCTCCCGCGGCCTTTTCCTTCATCGGGCTGATGGATGGCCGCCGATCGGTGCAGGAGATTTGGGATCTCTCATCCTCCAAGCTTGGAGACAACGCCCCGACGCAGCCGGAGGTTGTGCAGCTGCTGAGCCAGTTACATGCCGCCGACGTCTTGCAGTGCGATATTCCTCCGGACACTGCGGAACTTCTGCATCGCTACGAGAAACAGCGTCGCCGCAAATGGCAGCGGCGGCTGATGAACTTTTTCGCCTGGCAGTTTCCCCTGTTTGACCCTGAACGATTTCTGCAACAGTTTGCTCCGCTTGTCCGTCCGTTCTTCTCCTGGTGGGGCGCGGTGCTGTGGTGCCTCATTGTCGGGCCGGCCCTCCTGGTTGGTGCCGCGCATTGGTCCGATCTCACCGCCGATCTGATTGACCAGGTGACGGCGCCTCAGAATCTGATCCTGTTGTGGCTGCTCTTTCCGATCATCAAGGCGTTGCATGAATTCGGCCATGCGTTCGCGGTGAAAGTCTTCGGCGGCGAAGTCCATGAGATGGGCATCATGCTCCTGGTCTTGTCGCCCGTGCCGTACGTGGAGGCCTCCGCCTCGTCGGCGTTCGCCAACAAATGGCAGCGCGTCGTCGTGGGGGCGGCCGGCATGTTGGTGGAACTGGTGCTGGCGGCGATCGCAATGTTCCTGTGGATCAGCGTCGAGCCGGGACCCTTGCGGTCGCTGGCGTACAACACCATCTTCATCGCTGGTATTTCGACCGTCGTGTTCAATGCCAATCCGCTGTTGCGCTTTGACGGGTATTACATGCTGGCTGACTTCCTGGAAATCCCGAATCTTCGCCAGCGGGCCAATACCTATCTGGGGCATCTCTGTGAACGGTACCTCTTTGGGCGCGACGACGCGCCGGAGCCTCATGCCACGGCGGGCGAACGGGGCTGGTTTGTCACCTATGCCGTCTCCTCCTTCGTGTATCGGGTGCTGGTCGTCGCCGCCATCCTGCTCTACCTCACGGACCAGCTGTTTGTCCTGGGTGTGCTCTTCGCGGTGTTGACGGCGGTGACATGGTTCATCTTCCCGCTGGGAAAGGGCGTGAAGTATCTCTTCACGAGCCCGCGCATTCGCCGCGTGCGCGGGCGCGCCGTGGCAGTGAGTATGGCGATGGCGGCCGGGTTTGCGGCGATCTTGACGCTCGTGCCGACGCCGTTCCGCACAAGAGCCGAAGGCGTCGTCTGGATTCCTGATGAGGCATTCGTCCGGGCCGACGTTGATGGTTTCGTCGATCGGGTCGTAGCGACACCGGGTTCGCCCGTCAGTGCCGGTGAGGTGCTGGTGGTCTGCTTCGATCCCGGTATCGAGACGGAGGTGAAGGTCCTTGAGGCTCAATTGCTGGAAGTCCAGGCGCGGATCAGACAGCAGCTGGTCGATGACTTGGTCAAGGCGAAGATGTTGGAGGAGGAGCAGCGGTATATCGAGGAGCGTCTGGCGCGTGCCCGTGAACGACAGTCGGATCTGGTGATCCGAAGCAAGGCGGCGGGCACATTCGTGCTGCCCAAGGCGGAGGATCTTCCCGGACGGTTTGTAAAGCGGGGCGAACTGCTGGCCCATGTGGTGGATCTCAGGACCATTACCGTCCGTACCGTCGTCGGACAGGACGATATCGACCTGATCCGGCACCGGACTCGCGGGGTACAGGTTCGGCTGGCCGAGCGGCTGGCCGAACCGGTGTCGGCGACAGTGAAGCGTTTTGTTCC
The DNA here is from genome assembly GCA_015903945.1 of Nitrospira sp. Taxonomy (GTDB): domain Bacteria; phylum Nitrospirota; class Nitrospiria; order Nitrospirales; family Nitrospiraceae; genus Nitrospira_D. Next base: position 14,000 of record JABMDL010000033.1, read on the forward strand.
GTCCGCAAGCGACGAACTGCCGAGCCCGGCCTTGGGCAGCGAGGGTGGGGGGCAGGTCCCGCTCGATCCGCACGATCCGAAGGGGCAGAAAGCCATGAAGAAACTGTTCCAGATCGATCTGGAGTTGCCGATCCAAAGCGGAATTCTCAATGTCGGCGGGCGGGTGTACGTGCGGTTCGATCATGGCAGAGAGGCATTAGCCGCACAGTGGTATCGGCAGGGGCGCCAGCTGTTCCTGGCGCGATTTAATGTTTGATCTGGCCCGAGAACGGACCGCCTTGCACAGCGCCTATCCGGAGCGCCATGTGCCCAAGGAGGGGTGGTTCGACCGTCATGGGACCCGGCTGGTTAGTCCCCTACTGCGCCGCCTCCGTGTACGGCAATGCATGAAGACGGCCGTGGTGGAGCAGGTGGCAGAACAAGGCCCCGACATCGCGCGACTCTCGGACGATCAGCTCACGCAATTGGCCAAACAGCTGCGCGACCGATTGCGCCGCGACGGGCTTTCGGAAGAACTGGTCTGCCGCTCGTTCGCCTTGGTTCGTGAAGCGGCGCATCGGACACTCGCCCAACGGCATTACGATGTGCAGATTTTCGGCGGATGGGTGTTGCTGAACGGCTGCATCGCGGAAATGGCGACCGGCGAAGGCAAGACCCTGACCGCGACCCTCGCGGCGGCAACCGCGGCCATGGCCGGTGTGCCGGTCCATGTCATCACCGTCAACGACTATTTGACTGCCCGTGATGCTCGGGAAATGAAGCCGCTCTATGAGATGCTGGGACTCAGCGTCGGGGCGGTGACTCATGAGTTGGATCCGGTTGCGCGGCGCGGCGCCTATGGGTGCGACGTGACCTATTGCTGCAACAAGGAACTCGCGTTCGACTACCTCCGAGACCGGCTGGCAGTCGGGCGGCAACCGAACCGGATTCAGCTGCAATTGGAGCGGCTCTATGGGGATGCCACCAAGCTTCGCCAGCTGGTTCTGCGCGGGCTCTGTTTCGGAATCGTCGATGAAGCGGACAGCGTCTTAGTGGATGAAGCGCGGGTTCCCCTGATTATTTCCGGAGCCGGCGGGCAGGTGCCGGAACGGCATATCTATGAAACAGCGTTGACCCTCGCGAAAGGATTGGAGCGGGGACAGGACTTCTCGCTCGACGGGCGGGAACGGAGCATCCGTCTGACTCCCCAAGGGCAGGCGACGCTTGGGAAACTGGCCAAGGATCTGAAAGGGATTTGGTCGGGACCCAGGCGGAGGGAAGAACTGGTCCGCCAGGCGCTCACGGCACTGTATCTGTTTAATCGCGACGTGCAGTACCTCATCCGCGATGAGAAGGTCCAGATCATCGATGAGTACACGGGGCGCATTATGGGGGACCGGTCCTGGGAACAGGGCCTCCATCAGATGATCGAGTTGAAAGAGGGCTGTCCCCTCACACCGATGAACGCGCCGCTGGCGCGGCTGACCTACCAACGGTTTTTCCGGCGGTACCTCTGGCTCTCCGGCATGACCGGGACCGCGCAGGAGGTCGCCGGCGAACTCTGGAACGTCTATCGGCTGGCGACGGTCACGATTCCGCCGAACCGCCCCCTCCAGCGTCGCTGGATGGGAGAGCGGATGTTTGCCACGGCGGAACAGAAGTGGGACGCGGTCGTGGAGCGGATCGGAAAACTCCGGGGGCAGGGACGGCCTGTCCTCGTCGGGACCCGTTCCGTCGCGGCCTCTGAAATTCTCAGTAAGCAGTTGGCAAGAGCGAAGATCGAGCATGTCGTGCTCAATGCCAGACAAGATCAAGAGGAAGCGGCGGTCGTAGCGGCGGCCGGCGACCAGGGGCGGGTGACGGTGGCGACGAACATGGCGGGGCGTGGCACTGACATCAAGGTGACCCGTTCCGTGGCGCAGGTTGGTGGCTTGCACGTGCTCGCGACTGAGCGGCATGAAGCGAAGCGGATCGATCGGCAGCTCCATGGAAGAACCGGCCGGCAGGGAGAGCCCGGCAGCTGCGAAACGGTGACGTCGCTGGAAGACGAGCTGTTGGCAACCTCACATGGACGAGTGGTCCGATGGGTTGCACGGCGGCTGATCGCATCGGACAAGCCGCTGGAGGGATGGCTGGCAAGTTTTCTGGCCCGGCGGGCCCAACTGTCGGCGGAACGGTTACACGCGCGCACGCGCCGGGAGCTACTGCAGCATGAGGATCAACTCGAATCCACGCTGGCGTTTTCGGGGCGGGTGGAATGAAGATCGCGAAGAGGAGAGGGGGCATGGCCGGACTGTTCCGTGTCGGTGTGGTGGTGGTCTCCGCGTGGCTTGCGAACACGCCGCTGGCGTACAGCTCGAACCAGGAGCTCAATTGTGTGATCCATCCTGAGGTCGTGATCACGATCACCGCGCCGGTCGGCGGCCTGCTAGAAACTGTGCAGGTCGACCGCGGGGATCTGGTGAAGGAGGGGCAAGTGCTCGCGACGCTCGATACCCGTGTGGAACGGGCAACCGGTGCCGTCCAGTACGCGCAGGCGGAGCTCAGCAACCGGCTTCTTGCGGATCTGGAGTTGCAGCGGACCGCGGCGGAAGTGGCGTTGCGCACAATCAGGAGCCCGGTCAACGGGGTTGTGGTCGAGCGGTTCATGCATCCTGGGGAGTTCCCCAAACAGGAGAAAATTCTCAAGCTCGCCCAGATCGATCCCCTGCGGGTCGAGGTGTACGCGCCGGTGTCGATGTTGGGGAAAATCGCCGTGGGAAGAACCGCGTTCGTCAAACCGGAACCGCCCATGACCGGAGAGTATGCGGCGAAGGTGACGGTGGTGGATCGGGTGGTCGACGCAGCCAGCGGCACTTTCGGCGTGCGTCTGGAACTACCCAATCACGACCTGAAGCTGCCTGCAGGACTGAAGTGCTCGGTTCGGTTCGGCAAGGCCAAAGATGAGTCTGTGGGGCGTGCGGATCATGACGAACGGCCGTCGAGGTAAAGCGGGAGCGGGGGAAACTGAACGAGGGGGGATGCGGATGCGCGTGATCGGAATTCTCGGGTGTTTATGGCTCCTGGGGGGGGCTGCGACCGTGGAGGCCGGAGACCTGGCCTGCGTCATCAAGCCCTACATGGAGGTGGCGGTCGGAACCCCCGTGGAGGATATCATCCAGAGCGTGACGGTGGACCGTGGGGACTGGGTCACGAAGGGACAGACAATCATCTTGCTGGAATCGAGCGTGGAGGAGGCCACTCTGGCGCTGGCGAAGGCGAAGGCCGAGGCGGAAGCGGCGATCAAGAGTACACAGGCCAAAGTGGCGTTCAGCACGAGGAAACTGGAGCGAGCGATGGATCTGTATAAATCCAATTCGATTGCCAAACATGAGTTTGACGAGGCGCAAACCGAAAAGATCCTGGCGGAATCCTCCTACCTCGAGGCCACGGAAAACAAGAGGATTGCCGAATTGGAATGGCGGCGGGCTGCGGCAGCGCGCAATCTCCACATCGTGCACAGCCCGTTGACGGGCGTCGTCGTCGAGCGCCTCCTGTCGCCGGGTGAGTTAGCCCGGCATACGCCTATTTTGAAGCTGGCTCAGATCGATCCCCTGCGGGTGGAGGTCTTCGCGCCGTTGAGTCTTCTGGGCAAGCTGGAGCCGGGTATGAAGGCGGATGTGCGCCCGGAGGGCAGTGCTTCGACCATCTACCAGGCCAAGATTACCGTGGTCAATCGTGTGGTCGACAGTGCGAGCGGAACCTTCGGCGTCCGCCTCGAAATGCCGAACCCAAATAACGCTCTGCCGGCCGGGCTGGCCTGCACCGTGAAGTTTCCTGTGGTGCCGTAGAGAGGGAGGAGTGGCATGATGAGAGGCAAGACAGGTGGCACACGAATCGATGAAGGCTCGGGAGCGATACGAGAACAAATCCGTGAACATCCCCCGTATTGCCGGATACCTGTCGCCGGTTCTATTCTGGCCGCACTGCTAGCGGCCGGTGGCTCCGCATGGGCTCAGGAACAGGCAACACTGCCGCTGCCGATCGAAAATCCTCCGGTACTGAAGCTGTCGCTGGCGGAGGCGGTCGGGGCGGCGCTTGACAAGAGCCCCAATATCAGGCTGTTTCGAGAGCGAATCGAGGCCGCGCGCGCGGTATCCCGCACTCAATTGGGCGCAATGCTGCCGCATGTGACCACCACCGGTAAGTATAATACGCAAACATTTTTCCTTGGGACCATCGGCGGGGCGCCTATTCGAACCGATCCGTTCGAAATTGTCGACGGCCGTGCCGCCTTCACGCAGTCGATTTTCAGCTTGAGTCTGATTGAACGGTGGCGGGCATCCCGTTCCGCTCTCCAGGTGGCGGAGTTGGATGCAGCGGCTACCGAGAACGATACCGTCGCGAAGGTGGCCCTGGGGTATTTCGAAGTGCTGCGCAATCAGGAGACGCTGGAGGCCCGATCGACCAATGTCATCTTGTATGAAGAATTGGTGGCGTTCATCAAGAGCCGGCAGACGGGCGGGATGGCGACCGGGCTGGACGTGGCGCGGCTGGAAACGCAGCTCCAAAACGAACGGCAGCGGCTTGAACTGGCCAAAGGCGAGACGGAACGGGCCAAGTTTGCGCTGCTCAATGCGATCGGGATCGGCTACGACGTCTCGCTCCGGCTCACGGACGAGCTGAAAACCTTCGAGGGCCTGATTCCTTCCTTGGAACACGCCATGGAGTCGGCCCGCGCCAATCGGCCGGAGCTCAAGGCGCAGATGCAACGGATCAGGACCGCGGAATTGAACGTGCGGTCGGTCAAAGGCGAGCGGCTTCCCTCCATGTCGGCGGAGGGAAACTACGGGCTCATCGGAAACAAGTTCGACAACAATACCGGCACCTACAATGTCGGCGTTCAGCTGTCCATCCCGATTTTCGACGGCGGACAACGTGAAGGCCGGATCGGGCAAGGGGTCAGCGAGTTCAATCAGGAACAGTACAAATTGGCGCTTGTGAAAAACCAGATCGGGATGGAGCTGCGGGAAGCGCTGGTGACCCTGAAAACGTCCATCGAACAGCAGCGGATCGCCGAGGCCGGACTGAAAGCCTCCTTGACCGAGCTGTCGCTGGCCCGGGAACGGATTCGGACCTTGAGCTCAAACACGTTGGAATTGTCGAACGCGTTGTCGTCGATTGTGCGGGCGAGAGACAACATGATCGACGCCCTCTTCCGCGTGAACGCCTCGCGCGTGAATCTCGCTCGGGCGCAGGGGCAGGTGGAGATGTTGAAGTAGCCATAGAGCGGGGGGCCCCCTGTCTTCAGGAACGCTTCTCCTGCCAGAACCAGGTGGGATGGCGGTGTCTCTCACGCGCTCTTTCCCATCCCGTGCCCTCGTTTCGGCATATCATATTTTTTGGCAAGAGAGTACACTGCTCCCCGCTAAAAACCAGAATCGTTCCTAACCCTAGTGAGGAGGGTCGTGATGGAGAAGCACGTCTGGGTGAAGGTGTTCAGCCTCGTCGGTCTGTTCTTCTTCTGGTTGAGCGGGGGAGCCAGCGCGTCAGAGTCCGCGGGGGGCGTCAATGAAGCCCGCCTGGTGGCGCAGTACAACTATTCGATCCACATCCTGGCCATGCTGGTGGTCGGATTCGGATTCTTGATGGTGTTTGTGAAGCGGTACGGGTTCGGGGCCACGACCGGCACGTACTTGGTCGTGGCGGCGGGGTTGCCCCTCTATATGTTCTTGCGGGCCAACGGGATTGTCGGTCATGCGGTGAAGGCCCAGACGGTCGAAGCGCTGATGCTGGCGGAATTTTCCGTGGCGACCGCCTTGATTGCGATGGGTGCCGTGCTGGGGCGTTTGCGGGTGTTTCAGTACGCGGTGCTCACGCTGGTGCTGGTGCCGCTCTATGCGCTCAATGAGTACTTAGTATTGGACAACGGATCGGGCCTCACAAAAGGATTTCAAGATTCCGCGGGATCGATTGTGATCCACGCCTTCGGGGCCTACTTCGGATTGGCGGCGTCACTGGTCTTGACGACCGAGCAGCAGCGAAGCCGGCCGATTGAATCCGATGCGACGTCCGACCGGTTCGGGATGGTCGGGTCAATGGTGCTGTGGTTGTTCTGGCCGAGTTTTGCGACGGCGATCGTGCCGTTCGAAGAAATGCCGCAAACGATTGTGAATACAATTCTCGCGCTGAGTGGAGCCACGCTCGCCACCTATTTCCTAAGCGCATCTTTCCATAAAGGGAAAGCTTCGATGGTGGATATTGCGAATGCCTCGCTGGCGGGCGGGGTCTCCATCGGCTCGACGTGCAATCTGGTCGGGCCCGGCGGTGCGTTTATGATCGGCCTGCTTGCCGGGACGCTCTCGGTCGTCGGGTTTGTCTTTATCCAGCCTATGCTGGAATCCAAGATGAAGCTGATCGATACCTGCGGCGTGCATAACCTGCACGGGATGCCCGGGCTATTCGGTGGGCTGTGCGGCATCATCGTGGTACCGAGTGTGATCGGCGCGCAACTAACCGGGATCGCCATGACGCTCATCACCGCGATCGTGGGGGGTGTGATCGCCGGGATGGTGATCAAGGCCACGGGGACGACGGTCGAGGCCTACGAGGATCATCCTGAATTTACCCATGTGCCGGGGCCGGACGGAGGGCATTGATCAGCCGCGGCGATCGTCGCGGCGCTCAGAAAACCGTGAAACGTATTTCGTGAAGCGTGAAGCGCAGGACGGAAAGAGAGCCTCTCTTCCATTTGTTCGCGAGATACGCTTCACGAGATACGCTATCCAAACGCGGTGACTAGCCCGTCGGCTCGCTGTCGAGCTTGTGCGCCTTGCGTCCGCCGGCAGTCAGGTGATGCTCCTGACCTGCCCCCTGTGCCTGTACCGGTGTGAAGGTGAGTCAGGCTCAACCTTGGTCGGCCCGCAATGCTGACAGGCCGAGTACTCCACCGCCGTCGATCGTTACCGATTCTCCAGTCGATTGTAGTCTAGCCGTCCCGCTTCGAGGGGATGGATTTGCCGGAAGGCCTCGTGCAGGGCGTCGCTGTGCGCCCAGAAGTCTGGGCTGGTTCGGCGTACGGCGAAACGCTCGGTGAGCCGGCGATAGTCGGCCTCGCCGGTGAGGCCGGCCACGGTCGCGATGAACTCGGGCAGGGCCTGCCGCGGCACGCGATAGAAGGCGTTGGGATAGGAGCCGATCACGCCGCGCGCGACAGTGAGGGCGTCTTCGTGGGGGAGGCGGCGGGACTCCTTGTTGAAGAGCGAGGCGATGTTACTGAATCCGTTGTCGTGCAGCAACGTGTAGATGCGATCCGCCTGCACCGCGCCGTCCCTTGCGTCCGTGACGGTGAGCAGTGCCATTTCGGGCATCCATCGCAGGGCGATGCCGCGGATCGTGGCCAGGGCGCGGAGCTGCGCACGCAGCGTGTCGTCCGGTTCGCCCTCGATGTCGTATGCCTGGTTCAGCGCTCCACCGAGCCGCCGGCGCAAGAGTTCGAACAACTCGCGTTTAGGCAGGTTCGTCTGGTAGGGAATGCCACTTTCCTGCTGGACGCTGAAGTGCCAGCCATAGACATAGTCTTTGACCGATTGATGCGCATCTCGATACCAGAAGTCCCGCTCGCGCTCTCGCTCGTTGACCGGCAGCATCAGTAGAAAGTTCGACTCCCCCTCCATCCGCAGGAAGTCCATGTAGAGTCGCGTGTCGAGCTGGTGCCCCTGGAAGCCATAGACGTCGAATCCGGCGACGAGCAGATAGTAGATGCGTTCGAGCAGATCGTAGGAGATGAGCCACGCAGTCTTGGGCTCTTTTCCCACCAGTCCCTGGACGACGGATCCACTATCTGCATGGCGGAAGACGGTCAGGGCGGCGTTGAGGTTCTGGCCCCGCCCGTTCCAGATGAAGGAGAGGGTGGGCCCTTCGTGCTGGATCTGCAGGTCTTCGAGATAAGCCTGCTTAGCCGAGAGAAAGTCGCGTTGCATGCGGGAATACTTCATCCAGGAGAGGAGGCCGAGCGGGGTCACTCCTTCGGCTGTGGGCAGATAGAGGTGCCGGCTGTTCTGCGCCAGGAACTCCTCGTTCTTGTCGAGCACGGCGCTGTCTGGATTTACGAAGAAAATCCAAAAGCGTTCATCGATGACATCCAGTGCGATCGGGCCGCGGCAGACGGGCCCCTTGATGAACTGCGCCACGAACGCGAGCGCGTCGTCGAGCAGGAACCGGTAGCGCGTGCGGACCGGCAGATCGCGGAAAGCGACGAAGGGGTTGGATGCCACGGCAGGGTCGTAGCTCGGGAGGGCGTGGACGTCGTACGGCGCGTTGATGAAGAGGTCGGTATAACGTTGGAGGCGTGCTGGGCTGAGGGCGTAGGGAATGTGCGTCTTGGCGAGGAGGCTGCTGTGCACCGGCTCGACCCGATAGTAGACACGGGGCACGCCCGGGTCGTCGTAGGGCCGGCGCGTGGCAATCAGGTCGACCGGCTGGCCCGGTGCCGAACGGGACCGCACGAGGCGAAACCACAGGCGGTCGGGCATGTCGTCGAAATACAGATGGACAAGATGCAGGTGTTCGTAGAGGTAGCGGCTCATCAACTGGTGTTTGGGGGAATCCCGGTTCAAGAACGTTTCCCATGCCTCCACCTGCGCACGGAACTCAGAGGGGATCGAGTCCGGTTCACGGTAGGGAGCACCCTGTTCGATCCATCGCATGAGGGTCCGGTGTTCGTCGTCGGTCACACCTGGCAGGCCATAGGGCATGCCCCAGAGAGGGTACTTGGCGGCAAACGCGTCGAACTGCGAGTCGGTTGGGCACTGCTGCTGGCGGTCGAGCGCGAGATCAAAGGTGTTGGGCAGGAGCGGCTGTGGAGGCAGCGGGTGTTGCCGCTTCAGCGCCAGCATGCGCGCGAGGACCCCTGCACGACGTGCGTGCTCGGTCGCCGAGGCATTTTCCTTCAGGACGGGAAAGAAACCCTTGCCGCGCCAGGCCGCGACTGAATGGGCATCATTGAACAGACGGGTCGGCTCGGCTGAGAAGAGGCGGAAGGGGTTGTAGACGGGGTCCTTGTTGGCGCCACGCGCGATCCCTTGATAGGCGGTGAGGTTTAGCTGGCAGGGGGCGTCATAGCAGGCGTGGCAGGCGGCGCAGCGCCGTTCGAAGATTGGCTGGACATCCCGCCAGTAGTCGACCGGGGCGATCACAGTTTCCGGAGAATGCGTGGGTGAAGCGGCTGGGCTCGCCGGGTCGGGCAGCAGAGGTTGTGCGCACCCCGCCAGCACCAGCAGGAGAAGGACGCCGTGCCACCATAGGCCAGAGTGTTTGGGGTGAGGACAGTGTGCTAAGCCCATCGCACTGCCGTCATGATACAGGATCCACGGTACATGCGCACCTGGTCGTGTGACCGGATGACCGGCTGACTGTAGCACACTACGAACGAAGAAGTCGTACATCCTCCGTTTCGAGTGCTGCCTCACGGCTTGATATGAGATGGGCGTTGGTCGTATAGGAAGCCAATGCGATCGGCACCGCGTATCTCAGACTCGACCTCCTGCCGACGGCCACACAACCACCGCTGAGAGAAAAATTCCGTCAGTACACGGAGACACGGTTAGCCGTCTATCGGACGCTGCCAGATATCGAGATGTCGAATGATCAGGCCGCTAAGGCTGCTGCTTTGCAAAAAGAAATCTTGGCTGGGGCGGTCGCTGCCGCACGAAACGCGCCGCCGTCGGCGCCGATGCTTCTTTTGCCTGCGATCAATGAGATGAGCGACATCACCACTAATAATCTGCACCCTCGGAACGGCTCCTTGAAACGGCGTGAGAGGGCGTTATCTATGAATTGAGCGGAGGCTTCGGTGAGAGGAACACTCCTGGAACTGAGGTCGGGTGTAGGGGTGGTGAGCAGGCCCACTGGTGGGTGGGAAGCCTAAAGCCCCTCCAAGACCTCCACAATGCACATAGAGCTCTCTAGACCCGCCTCCGCTTTGGTGTTTGTGTGATCGATGTGATCCAATCGCCATCTCATCTCACTACCGGGTGTAGTGAGATTTTCGACACCTATAGCGCGGCACTTGATTTTCTCTCGACCGGAACTATTCTGAAATTGAAGGAGGTGCTTCCGGTTTGTGTAAGGTCAGCAGGGCGGGTTGTTAGGTGAGAAGAGATAGGTGGCGTGCAGGCTGAAGTGAAGTGGTGAGGAGTGGAAGTTTGGAGTCGGTGGTGTTCCAATCAGGCCTGCACCCCACTTTTTTTCTGCGTGCGTACATGAGAGGGAAGAACAATCTGACCCTGAATCGGCTTTGTTCGACAGATCAGCATCCCATGAAAGCCGGTGCATTGTAGCGCAATATCTCTGATTACAGCCCACCATCTGTTGCCTATTTCCCCATACTCACACTCATTGGGTTTCAGACAGAACCGCGCGCTAGCAAAAGAGCTGAATAAGCCTGGATTGAAGCAGGCCCTGCCAATCGGCATGGGGCTTGCGATCTCGTATGCCGTATTACGGTTCACATTGGACTTGCCGCCGAAATGTGAGTGAAATTGCGGAGGAAGATATCCATGAGACCTGCTGCGCCCAAGCGTCCTTTCGTCATGACAGTAGCCCTCGCAATCGTATACGGACTGCCGCCAGTCAGCCTTGCCGAGCCGGTTGTGTCCTTGTATGGAGGCGGAGCATTTCCCCAGAGCTCGACGGTCACAACCACTGTCCAGCGCACTCCATGCTTCATTTGTCCGACGAGCACGGTCACAGGCTCTCGCCGTGTCAACTTCGACTCCTCTCCGACCATAGGCGGACGAGTGGGTTATTGGGTTGATCGGGTGCCGTGGTTCGGTGTCGCATTTGACATGTCATACTTTGGAGCCCGTGCCTCCGGTATAGATTCCAATGCGCAATTCGAGGTGATTCCGTTGTCTTTTTTGGCCATGTTTCGAGTCCCCCTGTTCACGAGCGAGAACTATCCACGGGGGCGAATGCGGCCCTATGCGGCTGTGGGGCCGAGCTTTGTACTGGCACTTGCCTCAACAGATTTTGGCCAGACCGTTCCTTCTGTAGGACAAGAATGGAGCAAAAGCGCGGGGCTGGATATCCGGGCCGGGCTTGATTGGATGTTCGCCCCACATCTCGCGGTGTTTACAGAATATCGGTTTTTTTATACCCATATAAAAGCTGAGAGCTGCAACACATCCGGATCCTTCTCCTTGTGTTTTGGGTCTAACGACATCATCACGTCGACGCTCCAGACTCATATGATTTCGGCCGGTCTGGCGTATCACTTCTAGCTCCCTTCGAGGATTTCGGCCAAGCGAGTCGAAGGCTTACCGGTGAGATGGTAGAACCACTCCAGATCGGTCATGCCATTGGGCAGAGCACAACGGGGTTGAGACATGAGGAGCCGTCAAGGAAGTCGAGCCGAAACCGTGGTCAAAACCGTTGCCAGCCGGGAGGAGGTGTCAACGATCACCTGAAAATCCCCCCCGTGCGATCACGTGAAATTCCCCCCTCCGGGTGATGACTGCGTCTATTAAGGCCCGACCTGACGATCGGACC
>JABMDL010000071.1 GCA_015903945.1 Nitrospira sp.
ATCGGCTGAAAACCAGAATTCTGAAAGTCCTGGACCGGATGGGATATAAGCCCAAAACGAAGGAAGAGCCAGCGACGGTCCTGCCCCGCCTGGCCTAGAAGCTCAGGCCTTGGCGGTGGGACCCTGCGCCTGGCGCCCGACCGAGAAGTATGTGAAACCCGCGGCGGCGACTCGTGCCGGATCGTAGATGTTGCGCAAGTCCAGCAACACCGGGGTTCTCATCACAGCTTTCAGCTTCGCGAACTCCAAATTCCGGAACAAGTTCCACTCGGTCATAATAATCAGGGCATCCGCGCCCTCCGCTGCATGATAGGCATCCCGGCAGGCCTGCACAGCAGGCAGCACCCGGCACGCTTCTTCAAGGGCTTCAGGATCGTAGGCTCTGATGGCCGCCCCTTCCGCCAAAAGTTCCTCCCCGATCGCCAGCGCCGGCGCTTCCCGTAGATCGTTCGTGTTCGGCTTGAACGAGAGGCCCAGCATTCCGACCGTCTTCCCCTTGAGCCCCCCGAGCGCTTCGCGGATTTTTGTCACCATCCGTTTCCGCTGTTCTTCATTCACTTTCGACGCGGCAGAGGCAATCTTCATCGGCTGGCCATGACGCTCACCCGTTTGAATGAGCGCGGCCAAGTCCTTGGGAAAGCATGAGCCTCCAAATCCGGGCCCTGCGTGGAGAAATTTGGAGCCGATGCGATGGTCGAGACCCATGCCTTTGGCTACCATTTGGACATTGGCGCCGACCTTCTCACAGAGATTGGCGATCTCGTTGATGAAGGAAATCTTCGTGGCCAGAAAGGCGTTGGACGCGTATTTGATCAGCTCCGCTGTCGGCACATCGGTCACCACGATCGGGGTCTCGATGAGATAGAGCGGACGATACAAATCTTTCAGAATGGCGATGGCCTGGTCGCTGTCCGCACCAAGCACGACGCGATTCGGCCGCATGAAATCTTCGATGGCCGACCCCTCCCGAAGAAACTCGGGATTGGATACCACGTCGAACCGGATCGGTTCTTTCTGCGTTTGCTTGATGACCTCACGAAGCTTGTGTCCGGTTCCCACCGGCACAGTCGACTTGGTGACGATGACCTTGTAGCCCGTCATATTGCGGCCAATCCCCCGGCCAACTTCCTCGACGTAGGAGAGATCCGCGGACCCGTCTCCACGGGGAGGGGTGCCGACAGCGATGAACAGGACCAGAGCTTCATCGACCGCTTTGGCGATGTCGGTTGTAAAGCGGAGCCGATTCTCCCGCAGTCCTTTGGCAACCAACTCTTTGATACCCGGCTCATAGAACGGTATGTCGCCCTTTTCCAGCGAGGCCACTCGTCGGGCGTCGCTGTCCATACATGTGACGTTCACGCCGAACTCGGCGAAGCATGCGCCCGTGACAAGTCCGACATAGCCGGTTCCGATGACGCTGATGTGCATGAACTGATCTCCTGGTAGATATGAGTGCCCGACGAAGTATAACAATGGGAGCTGGTGCAGGCAATAAACCTTCCTGATTCATCCATCGCAAACTCAACGGATTAGCCCCTTCATTGACTCCATAAAAATCCGTTGAGTAGAATCCGGCTCCCCGTGAGTGCGTTAACAGGACAATGAGAGTAATGTTCTTCGGGATTGCATCCACCCACTCAACACAACCATTCCTTCCGGTCCATGGCGCATAACCCGATACGAATCCCCCGTTGGTTTCTGCTGTCCACCGCCTTCGTGACGGGAGCCATCGTGATGGCGCTGGAAATCCTGGGAAGCCGTCTGTTGGCTCCGGTATTCGGCAATTCCTTGTACGTCTGGGGGGCGCTGATCGGGGTGATCTTGGCCGCGATGAGCAGCGGGTACGCCTTCGGCGGCTGGCTCTCAGATCGTTACTCAGGCGGAAGGGTCTTAGCCGGCTTGCTCCTGTTCTCGGGCGGTTGGACCTTTCTGATTGCCTGGAGTAACCAGCCTATCCTGTTCGAAATCGAAAGGTTCACGCAAGACCCTCGCTGGGGGCCCTGTCTCGCCGCCACCGTGCTCCTTGCGCCGCCGGCCTTCGGATTGAGCGGGGTGCTGCCGGCCATGCTTCGGCTGGCCGTGGCGAATATGGAACACGTGGGATTTCACGCAGGACGCATGATTGCCCTTTCGACAGTCGGTAGTCTGGCGGGAACATGGGGAACAGCATTCTTTCTCCTCTCCTGGATCGGTAGCCAGTCATTGGTCGCCTGGCTCGGCGGCATCCAAGTTGGGCTTGCCATTCTGTGGCTGTTGAAAGGAACATCGGTTCGCCCCTTGGCCCTAGGCGCGGTCATCGTGTACTCCGTAGGACTGGGAGCCGTGGCGCTGCATCCGCTTCAGCGGTTGAACCAGCCGATCTATCAGGAAGACAGCCCGTACCAGCAAATCCGCATTCGTGACGATCAATTGTTCCGGTATCTGGTGTTGGACCGGACGTTTCATGCCACGATGTGGAAAGCCGACCCTGTAGCACTGTTTCTGCCCTATAGCCAGATGATGGTGTCATCATTGGCACTGGTGACCGAACCGAAGCGCGGGTTGATTCTCGGCCATGGCGGGGGTTCGCTGGCCAAGTGGCTGGCCCGGTTTCGGCCTGAGCTGGAACTGGACATCGTGGAATTTGACCCCGCCGTCGCGCGCGTGGCAGAAACCTTCTTCGACTATCGCCCGCCGGCCACTCACCATGTTTCGGTCAAAGACGGACGCGCTTTCCTCAATGGAACGGATCACACCTACGACGTCATGTGGATCGACGCGTTTGCGCGCGACATGATTCCCTTTCACTTGACGACTGTGGAGTTCTTCTTTTTGGTACGGGCACATTTGAATCCGGGCGGTGTCGTGGCGGTCAATTTGGCATCGTCCGGAAGGGAAGGAGATCTCGCCCGTGCCTCGGCAGTGGTGCAAACCATGACACGTGCGTTTCCGGTCATCCAAACCTTTCCCATTGAAAGCCCCTGGAAAACGGACATGAGTCAGGCCAGAAATCTGATCTTCTTTGGAGGTCGCCCCATTGAAACCGCGTCCGCGGAGGATCTCCTCAGGAAAGTCACCGAGACGGCGATGAACCGGCAGTTGCCGATTGAAACAATCGCGTTGCTGAGCACGCGGCGGACGGATCCGTGGCCTCCGGGGATAGAACTGACCGACGATTTCGCGCCGTACGATCTGCTGATCGGCGGAGAAGGTCATCGGGAACAAACACACTGATAGTGAGGTGCGCCGGGCAGCACGCGTGAAGGAATCGGAGCCAGAAACACTGGAGAGGTCTATCCGGCGGCGTCAATGAAGAGAGGTTTCGCCTGATGAGCCGCCGGAATATACGACCTTTAATATTTTAGTGAATCACCTTCAAATGGGCGGCTAGGAGCGGGGCTTACTAAGTCGCTTGAGCCTCTGGATGTCGCCAGTGACCAGGCTTTCCTTTTTCGCGGCACTCCAATGTTTAAGTTGATGCTCCCTCTTGATTGCCTCTGATTCTGCGAGAAAGGCCTCGGAGTACACCAAACGGACAGGCCGGCGTTTGAAGGTGTAGGAGGCACCTCGACCATCGTTATGAGCAATGACGCGATCCTCGAGATTGCGGGTGGAGCCTACGTAGAAGGTGCCGTCAGAGCAGCAAAGAATATATAGGTAGTGCATGGAGAGGGATGCCCCTCGACTCACGTCGTTCGCTCGGGACACCATTCGACTCGCAAGCAACAGTCTATCTCGATTCTTTGGTGGCCTGCCATGAGCGAGCATGAATGTGCTCCATCGAGCACATTCGCGAGTCGAATGGTGGAGGCGAGGGGAGTTGAACCCCTGTCCGAAGATCGTCAGTGCACTGCGTCTACATGTGTAGCCGATAGTTTGAGTTTCGCAGCCGTCCACGCCCATCGGCAGGCTTAGAACAACCGCTAGCCCAGAATTGTCTCGTCCTCGGCCGCTGAGCACCGGCCTGGGACCAGCCCGCTGCATCGCGCCGTTCCACCCCCGCGGGCCTCAGATGGAACGACGTCTCAGCCTAAATTAGGCTGCGAGTGCCAGTTCTTGATTGGCAGTTGCGTTTTCTCGGACTTTTACGAGTTCCCGAGAGCTCGACATGCGACAGTGACCTCAGTATCCCCGTCGACCCTTTCTTGAAGATCGTGAAGCGTTACTCGTCACTCGTGAAACGCCAACCTTCCTATCCCTTGCCTACGAGATACGCTTCACGCTTCACGAACGACGTGTTTTTCAGATAGACATCATACCGCACCGGTCAAGGGGATACCAGGTCTCTGCCAGAACGCCTCATCGACCGCCTCGACGATAAATTCCATAGCCACGGGGAGCACGGAGGTTTAAGCTCGGATACTAATGGATACCGATAGAGTCGGCTATGAGGTTGAGACGACCAGTTATCAGGTTGGCGCGACGACGTATCGGCTTCGCACGCTTCGAGACCGGCAACAGTTCTCCGATCCTGACGGGTGCGCGGAACGAGCCGGGATCTCCTCCGCTTCCTGGCCGATGTTCGGCGTTATGTGGCCGGTTGGGCTGGCGCTCGCTGAAGAGATGAGCCGGTTTCCCATCGAGGGGAAACATATTCTCGAAGTGGGGTGCGGGATCGCGTTCCCCAGTTTGGTGCTTCAGCAACGAGGCGCGGACATCACCGCCTGCGATCATCATCCGCTCGCTGAAGCATTCCTGCGCCATAACACTGAGCTGAACGGCCTTGCGCCCATTCCCTTCTTCAATGCACCCTGGTTGGCGCCTTCGCTCGAACTTGGACGATTTGACCTGATCATCGGCAGCGATCTGTTATACGAACGGGATCATCCTTCGCTGCTCGCCAATTTTCTGGTCGATCACGCCAACCCAACCTGCCAGATTCTCCTCGCTGATCCAGGCCGCCGCCGGGGCGGCCAGCTTAGTGCCAAGCTTGCCCTTCACGGCTACGTATGTACCGAGACGCCGCTTGAGGCTGGTATTCCACACAGGCCGCTCCACCGGGGACGCCTTCTGAATTTCATACGCACCCGCTACACTGGCGGCGTTGATCCCATAATTCTTCGGCAACGGAATACCCACTGCCGCCCCGCATGAAATCCACGACTCCGCTATGCACTCTTAAAGCGCGTGACTTTGGCGAACATGATCGCGGCGAAGGGGAGGGCAAGGCCCAGGAGTAGTTGGACAATGAGTAGCGAGCCGAGCTGGCTGTAATCAGCCGGTGTTTGAATTGCACCGGTCGCGGCATCTTTCACTTCGCGCGTGATGACGAAGATTTCATTCAGGTACTTCGTGCCGAGCTGGCTAAACGAGAGCGCGAGGTTGGTGAATGACGCCATGACGGCAAAAAACGTGGCCTTCAGGTTGGCCGGCGCCGAGTTGGCGATCCAGGCAAGCATCGGCACCATCGAAATCTGTCCCAGCGGCGATTCCAGCGCCGTATCGATTAATGCAATGAACCGCGCATCGACCACTCCGCCGGTCATCCGTGCCGTCCATTCATGCAAGCCATAGAACATGCTCACAATCGGCAGGGCGAGAAGCGTCCCGATGATGGTGAGAAAGCCGACCACGTAGGCAATGGATCGTTCGGCCATGAAACGCCTGAACACAAACATGCCCAGCAGCGTCAAGGTACTGCCGATCAGCGACAACACGGAAAGGAACTGCTGATCAAATTTCAGGTGGTCGATCATCCACCAGGTCGTGCCCGGCCCGGAACCGGGAATCGCGCGGAAGAGAAAAACCACCACTGCCGTGCCGACCAAAGTAAACCGCTTGTCCGGCTCCAGCTCTCGCACAAGCCTTGCCATGAGGAACAACACAATTCCCATCGACCCGGCAAAAACAATCTCCTCGCGGTAGGACAACCCTCCCAAACCGACTGTCACGGTGAAGACTGCGAACAACAGACTCCCCCCGAGAATCCACCAGTTGGGCTGCGTCCCTTCTGCGGTTTGCTCCCGCGCATCGACCATCTCCACAGCTTGTTCTCGCGTGATCCCCTGTCGGATGAGCATCTCCCGATGCCGCCGCCGGAGCAGCCAGGCCAGCCCAATCCCCAGCACAGAGACGAAGGGAATGACGAGCGCGAGAAGATAGATCTGTTGATAGAGCTTCACAAGTTCTGCTTGCGGCAGCCCGGCTGTGCCGGTGAAGACATACACATTGACCATCGCGACGATGATCCCTCCACCGACAATTGCCACCCGGCCCAGTGTCTGCATCGTCGTATGCATGAGTTTGCGCGTGGCCTCATCGAACGGTTGGCCTCGCTCGTTGACGCGGGGAACGGCTTCGACGGTCATCGCATCCGCCACCGCGTCCTGAATGACGTACCCGATGGGGGCCAGCAACGCACTCATCACAAACCACACTTCAGCTGACAGGATGGCCGTCATCGCCTCGCGATTCCCGATCAGAGCCGCCATTATGCCGAGACTCACGGCAAGCAACCCGGCACCCAACCCGACCAACCAGCCTTTCCAACGCCACAACAGATCGACCGTATGGCCGATGGGCATCTTGAGCGCCCAGGGAATACCGGCCCAGAATCCGAGGGCGGCCAGGAAAGAGGCAGAGAGGCCAAGGTAGTCTTTGACGAAGAAGGTGCCGACGATACCGGTGAGTCCTGAAATGCCGTAGGCCATGTAAACCATGAGCGGCGGCAGATACGACAGCCGCATCTCGCGACTGAGCGAGAGGATGTTGCGGTCAATCCAGTTGAGAAATGGGTTCGTCACGAAGCGTCGCGCGTGTATCGGAAATACGACCTGACGGACGGCCCTACATCACGATGCCGCCGCCTGCATGAACGTTCTGCCCCGTGATCCAGCGGGCCTCGTCACTCACGATGAACGCCACCACGTCGGCAATGTCTTTCGGCGTCCCCAGCCGCTTGAGGGGCGACATCTGTATGCCGATCTGGCGATACTGATCCGTCATCATCCCAGTTTCCGTGAACCCTGGCGACACGGTATTCACCGTAATTTTTCGTGGCGCGAGCTCCTGGGCCAATCCTCTCGTATATTGTTCCAGTGCCCCCTTGCTGCCGAGATAAGCGGTGGCTCCAGGAAAGCTCAAGTGCGTGCCGTCGGTCGAAATGTTTACGATCCGTCCCCCGTCCTTGAGCACGAGCGCAGCCTCCTGCATGGCAAAGTACGGTCCCTTGGCATTCAGCGCAACGATCTGGTCAAAATCCTCTTCGGTCGTCTCTGCCATCGGCTTGGGCATGAACCGGCCGGCATTGTTCACAAGAATATCCAGCCGGCCGAACTGTTTGGCCGTCTCGCGCACCAGCCGCCGCGCCTCGGACACACGGCTCATGTCCGCCTGGAAAGCAACCGCCTTGCCACCCTTGGCTTGAATGCCGATCACGACCTGTTGCGCCTTCTCGGGGCTTTTGGAATGATTGACGACGACAATCGCTCCGTCTTCGGCAAATCGCTCCGCGATCGCCCGACCGATTCCATTCGACGCCCCTGTCACAATCGCCACTTTCCCGCTCAATGCAGCCATATCCGGATTTCCTCCAATCTAAACGCTTATCGTTACCCTACCAGACACTCGGTGAACCATCATGACGGCGGTCCAGCAGCGCTTTGATCTGCCACCGCATGGCCTCATGGGACAACTTGACCCGATCCCCATGCCCCGCCAAAATCCACTCGAATCGATGGTCCAGCAGTTTCCGGATAGACGCCGTCAGCACCTTCGCCCGCCAGACCCGTTGCGTGGGAGCCTGCAATGTCTGCGACTGGGGATTCCACCACAGATGGTCCCCGGTGAAAAGAAACTTTTCATTGTAAAGCAGTGCCATACTACCGGCAGTATGGCCGGGCACCGGAATGGCGCAAAAACCATCAGCCAGTTGCGTGTGCTCCCCCCCCTCCACAATCCATTCCGCATCGGGAACGACATCGGCGTCACCGGCATGGATGATCCGTTTCGCGCCGAAATGTGTCGCATATTTGTCAGCATCGGCGATGTCGTCTTCGTGGGTGAGAAAGATGTACTTGATCCCACCTCGGTGTTCGAAATCGGTAATCAGGTGTTTGAGATAACGCGGCGAATCGATCAGCCAGTTGCCGTTCGCATGCTGCACGAAGAAGCTGTTCGCGCCAAAGGACATCTCTGAATTGAATCCGCAGTAATAGACGTTCCCCTCAATGAGCAACGGGAAACTGTCCATGGCGGAAGTCAGTGCTGATTTGTCGTTCTGGTCCGTCCCAATGGCTCCTACGGGGCAGGCCAGCAAGGCCTGATAAGCTCGGTGAACGTGGTCGTCTGATTCGGGTTGGCGGGAGACGGCGGAGAACTCGGCGACCTCCTCAAAACTGTTCGGCGCCAATTGCCGGCACGCGTCGCAGTTGATGCACGTGGCATCAACAAAAAACTTGCCTGGGACATTGGAATCGAGCCGTTTCAGTGGATCGGCCATCAGAGCACCGTCACATTCCCCTTTGCGCGATCCGCGGCGCGCCAGAGATACCACGAGGCAGCAGTTCGATAGGGTTTCCAGCGCTCCCCATATTGCAACACCTTCTTCCGCGTTGGCATCGTACCAAGCCCGTAGACGATCCGAAAGCCGTTGCGCACGCCGAAATCATCGACCGGCAAGACATCCGGCCTTCCCAGCTGGAAAATCAGCAGCATCTCGACCGTCCAACGTCCGATGCCCCGCACAGCGATCAGCCGCTCAACAATTGCGTCATCATCGAGACTTCGGATCACACGGTTTGTCGGCACCGTGCCGTCCAATGTTTTCGCCGCAAGGTCCCGCAATGCGGCAATCTTGGGCCGTGAAAACCCCGCCTGCCTGATGGCCGTACTCTTCATGGCCAGCAACTCATCGGGCTTGGGGAATCGCCGGCGAGGAAACAGCGCGATGAATCGCGCGAGGATGCGCTCAGCGGCCCGGCCATGCAGTTGTTGATAAGCGATCGCGCGGGCCAGCGATTCGAACGGCGACCGCCGGTTTCTCGGCCTGAGCGTGAACGGACCGACCGCGCGGATCAACCGGCGCATGACAGGATCGACACGTGCGAGATGGTGTGTCGCCTGGCTATCTGTTTGCAACGTGTTCCCAGCCTGCACTATTCATGACAATTCGTCGCAACACTTCCTGGACATGTGTTCCTCGTGAAGCGTATCTCGTGAAGCGCAGAACGCGAAGAACGTGTGCCACCTCTTTGTTTGCGAGATACGCTCAACAAACGACGCTTCACGATCAAAGCGGCGAGGGCAGGCCCCATTCTCCGGAAAACACGAAGCCGGAAACCTGGTCGCGCTCACGAGCAGCCAGCTCACGCTGTTTGAGACGGTCCGGCAGGATACCCGGATCGCCTGGGTGACCGACAGCAATCATGGCGACCGGCTCATAACCGGACGGAATCTTGAGGTTGACGCGCGCCTGTTCCACGTCGAAGCCGGCCATCGGATGAGCGGCGAGCTTGAGCGCTGTCGCTTGGAGCAGGAGGTTTTCCGTTGCCATACCGACGTCGTGCAGGGCATGCCGATTCGGTTTGCCGCTATCCGTGAAGTTCAGGCTCGCCACAGACAGGATCAGCACCGGCGCGCGGGAAGCCCATGTGCGATTGCCTTCGACGAGACAAGCACAAAGCCGGTCGTAAGCCGGCCGCTGTTCCTTGCTTGCAACGATAAATCGCCAGGGCTGTTCGTTGTTCGACGAAGGTGCCCAACGGGCGGCTTCAAACAGGCTCTTCAATGTGCCCGGTTCAATCGGCCGCTCGTCGAACGCGCGCGGGCTCCAGCGACCGGCAAGCAACTCGTGAATCGGGAATTGAGCGGACACCGCCTTCTCCACAACTCGCCTATCCCTTTTGGTTATCTGCCTGTTCCATGCCCGGCGACCAGCCTCCGCCGAGCGCTTTGTACAGTTGGACCACCGACACCAGGTGCAGCCGATGTGTGGCGGTCATTCCGAGTTCGGCTTCGAACAGATTGCGCCGGGCCACGAGCACTTCGAGATAATTGGCCAATCCGCCTTTATACCGGAGCTCGGCTAGCTTGAGCGCCGATTGCAGCGCCGTCACCTGTTGCCGTTGGGCCTCGTTCTGCATCCGTGCCGTGCGTACCGCAACCAGTGAATCTTCGACTTCTCGAAAGGCCGTCAACACCGACTGCTGGTATTGGGCAAACACCTGTCGGCTTTGAGCCTCCACCGCATCCTGCTGGAATCCCAACACCTGCGCGTTCAGCACAGGACCAGCCAACGCGGCGCCCAGCACGCCGAACGAAGATGCATCGGTAAACAGCAAGGACAATTCGGGATGCGCCACGCCGAGCAATCCGGTCAAGGTAATTTTCGGGAATCGCTCGGCCTTTGCGGCGCCGATCCGGGCAGTGGCTGCCGCCAACTGTTGCTCAGCCGCCAAGAGATCAGGCCGCCGCTGCAGCAGCTCGGACGGAAGGCCGGGCGGCACGTCCGGCGGCATCGGCTGATCCGTCAAGGCCTTCCCCCTTGGAATCGCGAACGGCTTGCGCCCCAGCAGCACACTCAAATGATTCTCCGCCTGTACCATCTGCCGTTCCAACTCGGCGATGCGCGCGGCGGCATTGGCGCGCTCTGCTTCGAACTGATCCAAGTCGAGTCTTGAACTCAATCCCTGCCTCAGCCGGGCCTGGGCGATGCGGACCGACTCCTCCCACGACTGCAAGGTGCGCTTCGCGATATCGAGTTGGGTATCGAACTGCAGCAGATTGAAGTAGGCCTCGCCCACGGCGCTGACCAGCTGGATGGTGAGTGCGCGGCGGGTCTCTTCTTTGGAGAGCAAATCGGCCCGAGCCGCTTCGTTGGTACGCCTCACACGGCCCCACAGATCGATCTCCCACGCCAAGTTCCCCAACAGATAATAATTGAACGGGCTGGCAAACCCGGGGAACAAAAAGTTCGCTTTGCGGGCGGCCGGCATACTCGTGGCGACCGTCACTCCTGGCAGATAGTCGGACTTGGCCAGCATCGTTCTCGCCTGAAATTCTTCGATCGTCGCCACAGCGCGTTGCATGTCCTTATTCTCAGCAAGAGCCACCCGGATGAGCTGCTGCAGCTGCTCATCACGCAGAAGATCCCACCAGGGCAGATTGGCCAGCGACGGCGCATCCGGCGAACCCTCGGCCATCCGGAAGCGATCCTCCATGTCGGTCTTGGGCCGTTCATAATCCGGCCCCATCGCGCAGGACAGCAACAGGAACGAGAATCCAATGACCAGTACGGTTCGCACGGCTAGTGTCCGTCCTCCATCAAAGTGCGGGGCGCAGATAATGGGTCCGCTGTCGCCGTCGGTTGAATCTTGCGCCGGCTGAGTTTTCTCAGCAACACAAAAAACAGCGGAACGAAGAAGATCGCCAAGAACGTGGCGGCAAACATGCCGCCGAGCACACCGGTCCCGATCGACTGGCGGCTGGCTGCGCCGGCGCCCGACGCGATCACCAAGGGGAACATCCCGAAGATAAACGCCATGGACGTCATGATGATCGGACGGAACCGTAACCGCGCCGCTTCGATCGCCGCTTCGATCAACGGACGGCCCGCTTCGTATCTGCGGTTGGCGAACTCAACGATCAGAATCGCGTTCTTAGCCGACAGGCCGATCAGCGTCACCAGGCCGATCTGGAAATACATATCGTTTTCGAATCCCCGCAGCAAGACCGCCGTCAATGCCCCGAAAATGGCGAAGGGCACGGCCAGAATCACGGCAAACGGCACGACCCAACTCTCGAACTGCGCCGCCAGGACGAGGAAGACCATGAGCAGCCCGATCGCAAAGACCTGCCCCGATTGCCCGCCCACCCGACGCTCCTGAAACGAGATATTGCTCCAATCGATGGCATAGCCCTGCGGAACCAATACCTCCTTCGCCACACGTTCCAACGCGTCGAGCGCTTGTCCGGAACTGAAGCCCGGCGCCGCCGCACCGAGGACCAGGGCGGTATTATAGCCGTTGAAGTGATTCACCGGATCCGGTCCGCCCTGATACTCCGTGGTGACGATTGTATCGAGCGGAATCATGTTGGTGCCGCCGGCATGCCGGGCGCGTACGTAGATCTTCGAGAGATCCTGCGGCGTAGACCGGAATTCCGCTTCGGCCTCCGTCTGCACGTGATACACACGCCCGAACTTCACAAAATCATTGATGTAGAAATTCCCGAAGTAGGCCTGCATGGTGTCGAAGACGTCTGAAATCGGTATCCCCAGCGCTTTCGCCCGTTCCCGGTTGACATGGGCAAAGACGCGCGGCGAGGAAACCCGGAAGTTCGTCCCGACCCTGCCGATTGCCGGCTCCTTTTGCGCCTGCTCGACGAACTGCTGTGCCACCGCCGCAAATTTCTTGAAATCCCCTCCGCTGGGATCTTGCAATTGCGCCGAGAAGCCGCCGACGATACCCACACCGCGAATAGCGGGCGGATTGAACGCCAGGAGCAACGCCTCAGGAATTTTCGCAAACTCGCCGTAGGCCGCGCCGACCAGCGCCTTCGCATGATACTGCGGTTCCGGTCTGTCATCCCAGAGCACCAGC
>JABMDL010000034.1 GCA_015903945.1 Nitrospira sp.
GATCTCGCCATCGGACATCTCAAAGCATTGGACGCGCTTAGGCACTGGACCAACCCGGCGGAATGTCTCACGGTCAATCTCGGGACAGGAACCGGCTACAGCGTGTTGGAAATTGTACGGGCCTTCGAACAGGCAAGCGGCAAACAGGTGACCTACAAGATCGCGCCGCGTCGGCCCGGCGATGTGGCGGCATGTTACGCCGATCCAAGCAAGGCGATGGCCACTCTCGGCTGGAGAGCTGAGCGTAGCCTCGCTGATATGTGCGCAGATGCCTGGCGTTGGCAGAGTCTCAACCCTCACGGATTCCATCCTCCCGACTGAACTCTGCCCCCTGAGGATCCCCCAATGCGCGTCGTGCCTAGCGTGGGTGGCGTGCTACACTGCCCTCCGATGGTCGATGTCGTCCTCTATCAACCGGAAATTCCGCCGAACACCGGTAACATCATCCGGCTGTGCGCCAATACGGGGGCACGGCTGCATCTGGTGAAACCGCTCGGATTTGATCTGGATGACCGGCAAATGCGCCGTGCCGGGCTGGACTACCATGAATTCGCCAAGATCAGCGTCTACGACAGCTGGACCGAGTGCGCAGACCGCTTCAAGGATCGCCGCCTTTTTGCCCTCTCCACGAAAGGCACGCAGCGGTACGATCTGATCAAGTACAGACACGACGACGTATTCATTTTTGGTCCGGAGACCAGAGGGCTACCCGCAGCCCTGCTCGAATCCTTTCCCGGAGAACAGCGGATCCGGCTGCCGATGCTCCCGGAGAGCCGCAGCCTCAACCTGTCGAACAGCGTCGCCATCATCGTCTATGAAGCCTGGCGGCAACTCGGATTTGGGAACGGCTTGTAACCAGGAGCACGATGAGAATCCGGCCATTACATGATCACTTCCACGAGTCCATAGACAGGACGTTTCTTGCCCCCATACTCCAGCTCGCCATCGACCACCACCATCGAGAAACCACCGATCGCCCAGTTCCAGATGCCGGTCCTCGTGACTCGTTTGAGGATCAGCACAGCCTGCCCCTGTGGCCCCGTCCAGGCGATACGCCAGGCGATCGGCCAGCGATAAAATCCCCGACCCAGTTCATGGTCAAGCACCGCAACGGTTAAATCCTTCATCGAGTCTGTTGCACCATTGAAAACCGAAAATCCATCCAGGAAGCCCATGAGGGGGGCAAGACGCTTACTGTGCTGACGATGCAGGTACACATCATCCGTCCCTGTCTTTAGATAAAACCCTTGGTATTCGTTCAACAGGTCCCAATACGTGTGTGTAAGGCGATTGAAGTCCGGCATCATGAAGTATTCATGAATCACTCGCCCCGGAATGACCCGGTCCCGCCAGGTCAACACAGCCGGTGCCGATCCCATCCAGACGACCGCTCCGTCATGGCGCCGATTGGTTCGCGGTTCTATCGGCTCGATTTTGAGCATGAGCCGATTACTCTCGCCCACAATCGTCATGCCCGTTCGTGGAGTACCTTGAAATTGAAAATACGGTGAACCGGGGATCGTCTTGAGTTCCTTTCCAACATTCTCGTACCCGTTATTTCCATAGAGCCTCGCCCATCCGGTTTTCTCGTCGTGCAGTACCAGAAAGTGCTGAGCCTGGTAGGTATCTCCGTCGCGCCCTCGATTGTTGTCCAATGCAAAGGCTACTTGCCCCTGGCTGTCTTGTCCTACAAACGAAAAGTAGTCGGACACGTAGAGAAGCGACGACGGTGGGAGATCATCAAGTGTGACGTCTTTTAAGGAGATGCTGTCAGCGTGCACTGACGAAATGGCAAGAGCCAATGTCAGCCCAAGCAACCAGAACACACAGCTCTTCATACTCGGCACCATGGTGCAGCTCAACTTTCTTTGAAGATGAGTACGATCGCGGCCCCTAAGAACGACGCCACGCTTCGGCAATCAGGATTCTGACTGATTAGGGGCCACGCAGGGAAGCAAGAAATGTGACGGCTAGCAAGTTTACTTTACATATGACTGGTTAAAATGCTACATAGTTGCCATGAAACTCTCGAAGGCTGAACCAGAATTGATCTCCCAATTCTCCAATCGTCTGAAGTCGATTCGCACACAAAACGGCTTATCGCAAGGCCAGCTCGCGTCGCGAGCCGGCATCACCAGACAAGCCGTCTCGGCCATCGAATCCAACCTGTACTTCCCGACAACAACGATCGCCCTCCGGTTGGCTTCCGTACTCGATTGCCACGTTGAAGACCTGTTTAGTCTTGCTCCAACAGAACACGTCATGCAAGGCACCTTGATCGGCCACCTCCCGTCGCACGCACCCCACACATCGCCAGTGCGGGTCAAGATGTCGACTATTGGAAAACGGACGGTGGTGCGACCCGTTATTGGATTGGGAGACCAGCTCTCTTTCATAGTGCCGGCTGACGGCTACATCACCAATCCACGGGGGCAGCAACCTGGGCACACAGTTCAAGTAAGACTCTCACGCACTCGCGAAGCAATTCAGCAGGAGATTTCCGTGGCCGGATGCGATCCGGCCATTTTTTTGGTCGGTGGACATATGCGGCGGCAGAAAGATCAGACGTCTGTGATCGGCTGGACGATGGGCAGCATGGCGGCCCTTCAAGCCTTGCAACGCGGTGAAGTGCATGTCGCCGGCATGCATCTCTTTGATCCAATCACAGGCGAGTCCAATCTGCCCTTTCTTAGGCGATCGCTGAAAGGATCTGGTTACGATGTCGTGACGTTCGCGACGTGGGAAGAAGGATTTCTGGTTCGCCGGGGCAATCCGAAGTCCATTCGCACAGCTGCTGATCTTGCAGACCCAATGGTGACACTCGTGAATCGTGAAGATGGCTCGGGGGCAAGACTGCTGCTCGATCAGCAATTGCGTTCAGGCGGGATAGACCCAAAGCAAGTTCGAGGGTATGCCCGACTCGTGGCATCGCATTTCGACGTGGCAAGAACCATTGCAGAGTGCCATGCGGACGTTGGAATCGGAATTCGATCAGCCGCACAGCAGTTCAACTTGGATTTCATCCCGCTACAAGCAGCACGCTATGACCTGGTCGTGCCTAAACCCTACCTCACGTCGCATCCCACCCTCACCCATCTGTTCGAGGCCCTTGTCAGCCGTTCATTCAGAAACGAGATCGAAGCCCTCGGCGGGTACGACACCAGAGAAACGGGAACGGTCCATGTATTGCGAGGTCGCTGAGGGCGGGACACGTGAAGAATGTTGCGCTGTCATGAAAAAGACTGAAGAAACCAAACACCTTAGCGCCTTAAGCACCATGGCCATCGGCATCGTACTGGTGTTCGCAACTGACCTTGCTCTGGCTCAAGAACCATTACCTGGGACACCTCCTCCTTCAACCAATCCTGTTCCCAATCTGTTCGATTCGATCTCTGCCATCAAACAGCACGCCGATGCCCAGACAGGAACAAAATGGATCGAACCTGCGGATGCGGTCCTCATTCTACGCAGAGAAGTCGAGTGGAACCGCTACGCACGGGCTGCCTTGCGCCTGCCGGAGTGGCTCGACCTGGGTTTCGAAAACCGAACCCGTTTCGAATCCTACGACCATCCCTGGCGAACGAGTCAGGCACTCGGGAATGGTGCGACTGATCCCCAGATCGCCCTCCGATCGCGCCTGCGCTTTGGACTCGGCGGCAACGGCCCGTTCCGATTCCTGTTTGAAGGCCAGGACTCACGGGCCTATTTGGACGGCGATCCCGGCGATTATCGCAACACGACCACGGTCAATGAATTCGACGTTCTGCAATTACTCGGAGCCGTCACGGTGAACAATGTCTTGGGAACCGGACTCCGCAGCGATGTTCACGTCGGCCGCATGACCATGGACTTCGGCCGGCGCCGATTGATTGCGCGAAATGACTTCCGGAACACCACCAATTCGTTTGACGGACTCCACTGGCAAATCGCACAGGACAACGTGTGGCGGATTCGAGCCTTTTTCGTGGAGCCGGTCGTGCGGGACGACGTGAAACTCGATACACAATATGGCACAACGCTCTTTTGGGGAACCTACCTGGAGAGTCGGCATGTCCCCTGGTTCCAGATTGACGCCTATTATTTCGGCCTGAACGATCAGCGACTGCCCAACGGGACCACCCATCGCACCTATTCGACCGCCGGAGGCCGCCTGTATAAAGACCCGAAGCCTGGTGAGCTTGACTACGAAGTGGAGAGCGCCTGGCAGACCGGCACCCGTGGTGCCACGGACCACTTCGCGCATTTTCAACATCTCGATCTCGGCTATACCTTTCAACTGCCTTGGTCTCCCCGGCTTGTCGCCCACTATGACTACGCCAGTGGAGACCGCAAGCCGGGTGACAGTCAGGATGAGGGATTCGATTCATTGTTCGGTGTACGCCGAGGGGATTATGGCCCGACGGGGACGTTCGGACCGTTTTTCAGAACCAACCTCAGCTCACCGGGCTGGCGGCTGATCGTGACCCCGGCGGAAGGGTGGACCGTACAGGTCAAACATCGTGTCTGGTATCTCGCGCAGAGCAGGGATTTCTTCGGCAGTTCCGGCTTGCGGGATACCACCGGGAAGGCCGGGACTTCATTGGGGCATGACGTGGAGCTTCGCGCGCAATGGGCCATCAGCGCCAACCTGGATCTTGATGCCGGCTACGTCCATTGGTTCAAGGGCTCGTATTTCGACCGGCTCCCCGCCCCCGCCGGCTTGCCCGCCGGGGGAAACAGCGATAGCGATTACTTCTACATTCAAATGCGCGTGAGAATTTAGGAAGCCATCCATGAAACAACTCCTGTGCTGGCTCAGCCTGGCCGTCATCTTCTACACAGACATTGTGTGCGCCGAAGAGATCACGATTGCGGCTGCGGCTGATCTGAATTTTGCCATGAAGGAACTGGTGTCAGAGTACGCGCACGCCTCTGGCAACCAGGTGAAGGTGACGCTGGGATCATCGGGGAACTTCTTTGCGCAAATTCAACATGGAGCCCCGTTCGACCTCTACTTTTCTGCCGATATCGCCTATCCCAAAAAATTGGAAGAAGCCGGCTTGACCGTCCCCGGATCTCTCTATCGGTACGCAATCGGCCGCATCGTCCTGTGGACCCGCCAGGACACTCGCCTTGATGTGACCCAAGGAATGGATGTGCTCCGTCAGCCGGCTGTGAATACCATCGCCATCGCGAATCCCAAGCACGCGCCGTACGGCCGAGCCGCGATTGCGGCGATGGAGCATTTCAGGGTCTACGATGAGGTCAAGAACCGGTTGGTCCTCGGAGAGAACATCGCTCAAGCCGCGCAATTCGTTGAATCCGGCGCCGCGGACATCGGTGTCATCGCACTCTCACTCGCGCTCGCGCCTGCGATGAGCACGAAGGGCCGCTACTGGGAAATCCCCGCTGACACGCATCCACCGCTTGAACAAGGCGCCACCATTCTCAAATCCTCGAAGCGGCAGGAATCGGCAAAGCAATTCCTTGAGTTCGTCAAGACTCGCCACGGACAGGCCACCCTGAAACGCTATGGGTTTGAGATCCCGGAATCCCGATGAATTGGACAGCAATCTGGGTCACATTCAAACTGGCCAGCCTCACGGCTTTGATGTTGCTGATTATCGGCATCCCGATCGCCTATTGGCTTGCCTACTCCAAGTGGCGATGGAAGTTTCTCATCGAATCAGTGGTGGCCTTACCACTGGTATTGCCACCGACGGTACTGGGGTTCTATATCCTGGTTGCCATCGGACCCCACAGCCCAATTGGGCAGTTCTATACAGAGCTTGTCGGCCACCCGCTGCCCTTTAGCTTTCAAGGCCTGCTCCTCGCTTCCATCCTCTATAGTTTGCCTTTTGCAGTCCAGCCGTTTGCCGCTGCGTTCGAGCAAGTGGATCGCAAACTGATTGAGGCCTCCTGGACACTCGGCCTCTCCAAGTTGAAGACCTTCGTGAAACTCATTCTGCCCCTTTCAACAGCGGGACTCCTGACAGGCGTTGTCCTGAGCTTTGCTCATACCTTGGGGGAGTTCGGCGTCGTGCTCATGGTCGGCGGCAATATCGAGGGAGTGACGCGCACGGTGTCGATCGAGATTTATGACGAGGTGCAGGCGCTCAACTACACCGGCGCGGCCAAGACTGCCGCCTTCCTTCTGGTTGTATCCTATGCGGTATTGCTGGTCGTCTACGCGATGAATCGAAAGGTCTGGGCTGCATGGCCGCAGAAATTGCGCTGAACATTCGGAAGACCTTTGCCGGCCGTGTCCCCATTACGGCAGCGCTGACCCTCCCCCTCGATCCCCCCTCGGTCATGATTCTCTTTGGCCCGTCCGGTTCAGGAAAATCAACCATCCTCCGCTGCTTGGCAGGGCTGGAACAGCCTGAGGAAGGAACCATCTCCTATCGCGGCCATCTCTGGTTCGATACCGCAACCAATGTCTATATTCCTCCGCAAGCACGTGAGCTCGGGTACATGGCACAAGATTACGCGCTGTTTCCAAACTATACCGTGATGGGAAATGTCGCCTACGGACTGGACAATCTGTCGAGACGAAACCGGGAGCTTCGCGCCGTTGAGGTCCTCCGTCTCTTGCAGATCGACCACCTCTCACAACAGAAGCCAACGCAGCTCTCCGGCGGGCAGCAGCAGCGGGTCGCCCTGGCCCGTGCGATCGCCAGACGGCCGCGTCTGTTGCTGCTTGACGAACCCTTGTCGGCACTTGACGCCCCGATGAGGGCTCGGCTGTGCAAAGAATTGCGCAGACTCCTCACGCAGTTAGCCATTCCTTCCGTCGTAGTGACCCATGACTGGACCGAGGCGCTCGCGCTTGGCGATCAGATGGCAGTGATCGATAACGGACGTGTGGTACAGACGGGTGCCCCACAGGACGTGTTTAGTCGGCCCGAAACCGCCGACGTCGCACGTGTCGTCGGGATCGAAACCGTGATCCAGGGAACCGTGAGGGACATACAAGACGGGTTAGCAACGGTGCAGGTGGGCGCTGTCGCCTTGACGGCTCTCGCTTCACCCGGACTCGATTCCACCGTATTGGTCTGCATTCGAGCTGAGGATGTCACGCTTGAGTTGATCCGTTCCTCTGAAAACAGCGCTAGGAACCACTTGCGAGGAACGGTGCGCGCGATCACGCTACTTGGTGCACTGGTACAAGTGATTGTCGACTGCGGATTTCCTCTCACAGCTCTCATCACTCGATCTGCCCTCAAAGAACTGGGCTTCGCCGTGGGAAGTCAAGTCAGGGCGGCGTTCAAGGCAGGCTCAGTTCACCTCATTCCACATTGACAGACTCGGGTTTTCTCCTTTTTCCATGCAATTTCGCTCTCCCCAATTTCTGTGGATATCTCTGTGGACAACCACCGTTCTGCTGTATGAAGCCCTGCAATAACGACCGTGCCGACCAGCTTGCCCAGTTTTTGATCATAGAAACGCTGCGGCTGCCTCCCCCAATATCTTGTGGTGTTTTCATCGGTTGAAGGCAAAAACCTTCAATCCTAGATGAGAATGCTGTTACGGGGGTCTTCACAGAGTATGATAATTGAAATCGCACTCCAGGCTTGATAGTTATGCACAGACTTTCAGATTTTTTCATACAATCACGTGAAATCCCGCTTGACAGCGGACCACAAAGAGTGTAACCATTGGTTACAATATGAAATCGCTTGATCTGAAGCGCATTCGAGAAGGATTAGGCCTCACGCAGCAACAGCTCGCGGACGCCCTCCAGACCACCCGCGTCACGGTTGCACGGTACGAATCCGGCATGCGACGCATTCCCGGTATCGTTCCTGTCGTGCTGGAACAACTGCAGCACAAGGCCACCATCCCGATGGCCGGAACGGTCGCTGCCGGCGCTCCCATCGAACCGGTTCCGCAATCGGAGCTGGTCGAGATTCCTCCCAGCATGCTGAAAGGGGGCGAGACCTTCGCCCTGCGCGTGAAGGGAGAATCCATGAAAGATGACGGCATTCTCCCCGGAGACCTCGTGGTCGTGCGAAAGCAGGAGACGGCGAGGAACGGGCAAACCGTGGTGGCGCTCGTCAATCGAGAAGCCACGATCAAGACCTATTTCAAGAAAGACAGTCACATAGAGTTGCATCCGGCCAATGCGGCCATGCAACCCCTCATCGTGCAACCATCGGATGAATTTCACATCGAAGGCGTGCTGATCGGCGTGATCCGGCACTGCCCACTCTAACTAGGAGGTTGAGATGACGACTATGCAGCACCCACTGACTCTCGCACATAACCGGTTGATGGATTTGGAACGGGTTGTGGAAATGCTGAACGAGCAACTCCATGGCCTGCAGAAGGAATTACACCAGGCCAAGAGCTGGTCGGCTGCGGGACAACTGCGGAACAATGTTCTCAGTCTACGCCGCAATCGTCTTTTCATGTCGGCGATCTGCAATCAGCGCATCCGCCCGAATACCAAGGAGGTGTCTCATGGTGCTGGAAGAACGTCTCGTTGAGCAGGCGGCCGCCGGCCCCTGTTCCGATTGCGGACTGTTTGTCGAGCGGCGAGCGGAGGCGATCGACGGATTTACCCACTCGACCGTTCAGCTCTGCGCGTCCTGCTGGAATGCCTATCGGCAACGGCAGGTCTTCGCCGGAGGCTGTTGCGGCTGACGGCACGAACGGTCTCCTCTTCCAATCGTCCCGTCAATGCGCTACAGTCATGCTCACGCCCCCGTAGCTCAGTTGGATAGAGCAGCGGTTTCCTAAACCGCGGGTCGTACGTTCAATTCGTATCGGGGGCACCAAACCAAGCTTGCTCGTACCGACGCCTCATCAGGCGTAGCCTTCCTCCTTGTGGCGTCGGATACACACCACCAGCAACTTCCCCCCATCTAATACCGCACTTCGTGTGACCCGGCGGCTCATCAGGCAAGGCCGCTCTTCTTTGGTCCGCCGGATATATCCCTCCAGGGTTTTCTCATTTGATAGGTTGCTTGTTCGGTGCCCCTTCAAAAATAGCTTCTCTTTATTGTTGGCTCCGGATACACACCCCCAGCCCCCTACACCTTCACGCCTCAGTGGACCTGGACGGTGGTTGGTCTTGGAGGAGCGAGTGAACCGTCTCCCCGACCAACGCGCGTTCCACCGCCGTATCACGGCGGCGCAGGAGCGCGGATACCGGATCGCTGAGATCGAGATGGGGCACCACCCACGGCGGAGCTCCATTGCGAACTGAATCCAGCACCTCCTTCACAAAAATCAGGTCCGGTGCCTTGATGAGACTCACCCCTTCCGGTTCCTGCAGGCGACCCACAAACCCGTTTTCGACGAGCCGTTCAACCTCCTCCTCCACCAGAGACAAGGGTATGTTCAGTTCGCTCGACAGCTCCGGCAGCCTCAACGGTCGATCGCCCTTGAGATAGTGATGCCCCAGGACTCGCAAGACCTTCAGGGCCAGTTGTTCACGGAAGACATGGGTGCCCTGATCCCACAGCAGGCGCGACAAATAGGCCGTGGGATATTGGTGAAAAAATGAAAGCTGCGCCCCGATCAGCACAATCATCCATCCGGTATAGAGCCACAGCAGGAACAACATGAGGACGGCAAAACTCGAATAGATGGCACTGTAATTGGCGGACGCCGCCACGAATTTTGCAAAGATTTCTTCGGCGATGATCCAGAGAACGGCCGACGAGACGCCACCGATCGCTGCTGAGCGCACATGGACATGGGTATTCGGGATCGTCTTATAGAAGAAGGTGAACACGGCACAGAGCATCACGAAGGGCACGATGTCGCCACCCCACACCAGCAACGTGCCAAGCGGCTCCATGTCCACCAGACGTTGGACCAGGGTGTGACTTTTGAGTGACGCCAGCAAGCCGAACGCGCTCACGACGAGAACCGGCCCCACGAGCACGGCGCTCAAATAGTCGGCGAACTTTCGTTCCCACGTGCGTCCCTGTTTGACCTGCCAGATCGCATTCAAGGCCTGCTCGATCTTGTCGATCAGCGAGTAGGCCGTATAAAACAGGCCGGCAATCCCGAATATCCCCAGGACGCCGACTTTAATGTTGTCGACGAAGCCCACGATGGTGGACGTGATCTCCTTGCTCCTTGGTCCCAACGGTTCCAAGGCCTGGGCGAGCAAGGGTTCAATGATATGGTGGACATCGAACGCCTTGAGGACCGAGAACATCACGGCGAGAAACGGGACCAAGGATAGCAACGTGGTGAAGACCAGCCCGGCCGCCCGCGCATCAAGTAAGCGATGGCGGAACTCCATCCCGACGGCAGTGGCCAGCCGGAGCGCCTGTGTACTCAGCCGTTGGAGCCATGACATGGTCGTCAGATCCCTGGTCCAGAGGTCCTGCTTCGCAAATTGGGGCATGCGTGTGGAGCCGGCCATAGGTCCTGCTGCTCCGAGCAGGGTGTTCACATCGTTTCGGTACAACAACAGGTGCGGTAGAACCTGGGCGCTGAAGTTCTCAGGATACCATCACAGGATGCTTTTCCCAAGGGGTGGGGTCATGACAATAGTGCTTGTTGGCAAGGCGGCAGAAGACTTCGAGAAGCTTCACTTGGACAAATAACGAGAAGGCAGAGCTATCGGTAGAGTCACAATCCATCCAGCAACACACCACCCCGCTGTGCAACCGGACGGGATGGTTGTTGCCGGGGACTGCTCAACCGGATCATGTCAGGCTGCACGCCTCAGGAAGGACTCTACCCCAAGATGGACTTCGTCATCCTGATAGTCCGGCTCACCACTCACCCCAACCATCACCGTCACCTTCGCCTGTTGAGACCGGCAATTTCGCGCAATGACGGAGTCATGGACATGGCCGCAATTCATACACCGCACGCTCGCCGCCCACATATATCCATGGGTACCTTCAAAGTCGAGCATGTGATCCTCTACCATCAGTCCCTGGCAACGTGAGCAAGTCATGGGCATCCTCCTTGTGGTTTAGGCGAGTACATCCGTCTCGCTTGAGACAAGGATAGCCCCTGGGGAGGCCTGCGCCACATCCAATGGAAGTACCTCGGAAGTAGGGCCCTGAGCCCCTGTGCGGGATCGTGCGAGCGGATGACTTCGAAGCGGGCTGCCGAGCCCTTATAGTCCTAGGAGAGTTGAGAACGGTGTGTCGCTCGGCCGCCTGCGAAGGCGCCCGGGCTATCCAGATTGAATATCGCCGCCTTCCGGACTGACGTGATGCGGGACAACCCTCCAGCGCTCGACGATGCAGGTGTCAGTTCTTTCCCCCGCCCGTCACACCCAATGTCCCCTCACTCATCACCTGGACATGCAGCGAGTTGACATCCGCGAACACGTTGATTCCTTGCACCGACGCCACGGTCCCGCGCAGCGAGACCGTGGGGCTCAACGGGCGATTGAGTGCCGCCACGAGCAGACCCTTGATACGGTCGGTTTCGGATGTCACTCCGAAAACCGTCTG
Organism: Nitrospira sp.; assembly: GCA_015903945.1. Lineage (GTDB taxonomy): Bacteria > Nitrospirota > Nitrospiria > Nitrospirales > Nitrospiraceae > Nitrospira_D. The sequence continues at coordinate 11,415 of JABMDL010000034.1, forward strand.
CTCTCCCACAAGTTCTCGGAATGAGGAGTTGTGGAGCCAGCTGGCACCGTCCCGTAACAGTTTTTCTGTTGCAGGATCCCAGTAGAGATCTCCGATGAAGACGGACTGGGTCAGCACATTCATCCCGGGCTTCCCGATCATGTACACGTGGCCATAGACATCCCCGTTGAAATCAATCCGCAGCAGGACCTTATTGCCGCCATGGCCGGAGATCGCCGCATTGGTAATACTAATGACGTCTCCCTTGACCTGAAGCCGCTTCCCTTTGAGCCGGCTCGCAAGCGTTTTGGACAGTTCGGCATAGTCCAATGACACATCCGCTGCGACACGGAACCCGGGAGCCACGGGCTGCGTGTCAAGCGGCGGGAGCGTCGCCGCGACCGCCGCGGGCTCGGAACCGAGGACGACAACAGGATTTGCCACGATCTGGATCTCACCTTCGACGATGGGGCCTCCCATCAACGTCCCGCTCTGCCCAACCATGTCGGTGTTGAGCTGAAGCCACATGTCTTGATCTAGCTTAATAGGAGTGCGTAACGCATTCCACACATGTTCCACCTGGGATCTGACGGTCATGGCGTTGATTGGCGCGACCGCGCGGGTGAGTCCTACACGCACACTGTCTGCCACTCGTTGTCTGACTTCTTGGGTCGGATTCAGGTCGGCGGGGCGAATCAGGCATGGGTCAATCGTGTTCATCGCAACACCGATGACGGACGCCGACACATTGTAATTCGGAGCGATCCCCATGGCGACACTGCCATCCAGGGTAGCCCGTCGTGGCCATTCGCTGCCCTCCCCGCAATGGACCGACAGACCAGCCGTGTGCACCGATGGATGTACCTCGGCCTTATATCGCACCCCGGCACTCACAGCGACGCTCGCCCCAGTCGCCGTCATCCCTTTCCACCAATCACGAAGACTCCTCTCCCCCTCGGTGCTCGTGGCGTAGACCGCCCCGGAAGGGTTGATCGCAAAATCATCCCGTTCAGCATAGTACTTGAAATCCATGCCTTTGGGGCTCTTGATGTGCGCTCCCCAATGGTCGAACTTTTTCGGAACCACACTCTCGTCGTTGGCATGATGAAGCATGGCCGACAGATCCACAGAAATGGGAACGCTGATCATGGATTTCGCCAGCGGAGCCAGGGGAGGCCGACCTGCCGGCAGCGGCTCCGGTTCAGGTGGACGGACGACATTTTCACTAAACACACTGCAGCCCGATAACAACGCGACGGATAAGAAGACGAACGCGCTACGCCCTGCTTTGGAAGACATCGTCCCCCTCCTTGGCTCATTGGTCATTGTGAGGTACTCCTCGCAAACAGTTGCACACTTTGAACATGTCCTTCGAGGGATGCCTATTTGGAGAGCGACCAGGATACCAGAATCGACCTCCCGCTTCCTACCCCTGAATACCGTGAACAGATGCACGTTCACACTGAGAATACAGACGGATCATCAGGCTGTTTTCTTCAATAATCGAGCGAGGAGACAGCCTTCAGCTGCCTATTGCGGTCGGAGAACGCTTTTCATAGGAGCCGGCGCTCATCAAGTATTTGTTCCGTCTTCCGATAAGAAAAAAGACATCGCACACCACGGAACATCCACTATGGTCGGCCATCGGTCAAGTCCATCGAATTCTCTCCGGCACATTCTCGTAGTCGATGACGACCCCTCCATGCGTTTACTCTGCGCCACGGGCCTCAAACATGCCGGCTATCACGTGCGGGAAGCCGAGGGCAGTTCGGAGGCCATGGCCATCTATACCGCCTCGGCCACTCCCATTGACTTGTTGTTGACCGATCTGTTCCTGCCTCCCGCTGAATTGCAGTTGAGTTCCGTCCCGAATCCCTACCCCCGGGTGAATGGACATGATCTGATCCATCAGATTCTCTCGCTCAAGACAGAACTGCGCGTGCTCTTCATGTCGAGCCATTCCCTGAGCCATCTGGCCGCTCAAGGTATCGAGATCCAACCGGATCGATTTCTTTCCAAACCGTTCTCCGTGGAAACCTTGTTGGTTCGTGTTGCCGCAGTTCTTGCTCTTCCGCCAATTCATCGTGCCCCCTCGACAGCATCCGCATCACCCGGCAGCATCCAGTGGTGTGATTAAAGCCGCCCGCGGCCCCGCTGTACGTCACACCCCCCTCAACCCGCAACGCCACCATACCGCCCCTCGCTAAAAACCGTTGTTTCCTTGCCCAGTTCGACCCCCTCGGCTAGACTTTCCCACATCGCCATGGCACGTACACGCGCAGCAGAACACCCTCGCCAGTCACCGAAAAAGATCTCCCTCGAGGATATTGCCACCGGAACCGCACGACTTCAGGAGGTGCTCACGGCAATCAATGATTTCAGCCAAGAGGGGTTCCCCTATCGGGATGCCGCGAGGGCCAAAGCCGAATTACAGCTTCGTGAATGTGTGAAACATGTCTTTGGCGAGCGGTCTCAAGAATTTCGCGACTATCAGCACTACACGCTTCACACCTCGAACGATGCGGAGACAGCGCAGAGTATCGCGGCGGTCAAACGCCTGATACTCATCCTGGAGGATAATAAGCTGGAACTGCAGGGGCTCAAGCCTCCCCCGGCCACGCCTGTATCCCCGGGAACCGGCAAGGTCAGCCCGGTAAGTACCGCACAGATGCGGATGGTTCCTCCGGCACCATCAACAACGATGACAACCAAGCCGGTACAGGCCACCGCCCCCACGTCCGTCTTGGTGAGCATGACGACCTCTCTTCCGCCCGTTCCCGCAACAACGGCCAGTCCGCCGCCACCTCCTGCACCAGCTCCCCCCATACCGCCGATCTCGACACAGTCGCTTCCCAAAATGCCGGTCCAGCCAACCGCAACCGGCCAATTCCAGAAGCCGCAGGCTCCGCAACCACCACCCGCTACGCCCGAACCGGTGGCCATCGTACCTCCAGCTCCACCTGTTTCAGTCCCATTATCTGTCCCAGCACCGCCGCCTGTGTCTCCCCCTACCCCCTCTGTTTCCATCGCCCGTGAGACCAAACCCGCGCCGATACAACAGGCCGCACCTGAGCCGGCGCCTCCTTCGCCCATGACATCAACTCAGCCGGTCGCCGTCCAGACGGCGCACACTGTTCCTGTCACTCAGCCTCTCTCTGAACTGGAGACGCTGCACCTGATTCGAAAGGTCTGCCTTCGGCTTCATGCCGTTGCACGCCAGTTACGCCTCAGAACAGACTCGCGCCCGACGATCGAGATAGACGATGACCACGATTTGGCAGACCTCTTGCGCGCCCTCTTACGGCTGGAATTCGACGAAGTCGGAACCGATGAATGGACGCCGCCCTACTCAGGCGGGACACCGAAAACCACCCTGTTGCTCAATAGGGAACGGATCGCCATCGTGACAAAAAAGACTCGACCCGGCCTCACCGACAAGGACATCGCCGAGCAAGTGACGGCGGACACCGGTTTCTATTTAGCCCATAAAAAATGCACCACCCTCTTTTGCTTTGTCTACGATCCTGAAGGCCGCATTGGCAGCCCGAAGCGTCTAGAAACGGACCTAACCAACGTCAGCGACCGATACACAGTCGAAGTCCTCGTCGCACCAAAGTGAGCCCTATGCAAAAACCCAAACTCAGACAGGTACCTCCATCAAAAACTCCCCCGACATCAAAGGCCAAAGCCCCGTTGACAGTGGCCCCGCGTGTTGGCTATAGTGCCTCCACAACGGCTCCGGTAGAGATCGCCTATCAGATCCATTTACCCGAGCCAGGAGTCACCCCGATGTTGGATCGGGCTTATATCCTGATCAACGTACAACCGGGGCAGACATCAGCCGTAGTGAAAGCGCTGTCCAACATCAAGGAGATTCTGACGATCGATCCTTGTTGGGGGAAGCCGGATATCATCACAGTCGTGGAAGTGTCGGATCAGGACGCGCTGACGCAACTGGTTCTGAGCCGCATCCACAGCATTGAAGGTGTCACGCAGACGGATACCCACTTGGTCTACAAGTTAGGGGAGAGTCCAACAAGATGATCACACGGAGGTGCACGATGATGCGACGGACCGGTTTGGCCCTAGTCACCGCAGTGTTCCTCATAGGATTGGGCAGCGCGGCACAGGCCGTCGAACCCGATGTCGTTCAAGTTCAGCTCGCAGCCCCCGTAGAGAAAGTCAAAGCAGCCGTCACGGAAGTGTTGACCTCCAGCGGCTACACACGCGTCGAATGGAAAAATGACTCAACGGTCACGACCAACTATCGCGATGAGACCGAGGGCATTCAGTGGATGTATGATTGTTGCTGGGGTGTGATCAAGAATCGCGTCGTAGCCACCGTGACCCCGAGTGGAGATCAGACCACCGACCTTCAGCTACAGGTAATGGCGGAGGGCAAGCGCACCATATGGGAAGGCTTCGTCCCTGTTCAAACCCCGGCTCCGGAAAGCGCGAACAACCAACTGCGACTGATTAAGAACAAGCTGAAAATCGTCTCGCACCCCTACACGACACAGTCATTTTTTTCAATGAAGTGACGCTCTGCGCGGTTATCTGCAACGGCCGCGGCCACGAGGCCGCGGCCGTTGCTGTTTCATGCGTCGCCGCTTTTTCCTGCCTCTTTTTCAGCCCCTTCAGCTTCCTCGCCAATATCCAAGCCGAACCGCTCTGCCATTCGATAGAGCGTACGCCTGTCGATTCCTAGAATTCTTGCCGCCTTGACTTTGTTTCCTTTGGTTTCCTTGAGCACCAGAATCAAGTGCCGCTTCTCAACTTCCTCGAGCGTCAGTGTCGCATCATTGGCCGGATCGCCCTGAGGGGATTTTCCCTCTGCGCCATCGATCGACTCTTGCCGAATGGCATCCGGCAGATCGTCCGGGGTCAACAGGGGTCCATGGCTCAGCGAGACAGCCCGTTCGATCACGTTCTCCAGTTCTCGCACATTGCCGGGCCACCGATACTGAGTCAAGAACGCCATCGTCTTGGGTAACACCCCGTGCACGCCATGCGACGATCCTGCCCTGTATTTCTCAAAGAAGTGATGGACAAGCATGGGAATATCTTCCCGCCGATCCACCAAGGACGGAAGAGTAATCGGCACGACATTCAATCGATAGAACAGGTCGTCGCGAAACTTCCCTTCCTTGACGAGCAGCTCGAGGTCGCGATTGGTCGCGGCAATGATCCGGACATCAACCTTCACGGAACCGGTCCCTCCGACACGGCGCACCTCCTGATCCTGCATCACCCGCAGGAGTTTCACTTGCAGCGCCGGGCCAAGTTCTCCGATTTCGTCGAGAAACAGGGTGCCCCCATTGGCGGCTTCAAAGAGACCGGCTTTGGTGCCGACCGCTCCGGTGAACGCCCCCTTTTCATAACCGAACATTTCCGATTCCAGCAAGGTGTCCGGCAAGGCGCCGCAATTCACCGGCACAAACGCTTTGTCCCTGCGAGGCCCGTTTGCATGAATCGCCCGAGCAATGAGTTCCTTGCCGGTACCGCTTTCTCCTTGGAGCAAGACCGTGCTCCTGCTTTCCGCCACCCGAGCGACCATTTTATACACGTCCAGCATGGCGGTACTGCTTCCCACCAGTGGAGACCAATCACTCTTCGTCTTCAACTCTTGACGGAACCGGGCATTTTCTCGAAGAAGCCGGCAATGGTCGAGACTCCGCTTGACCACCAATGTGATCTCTTCCCGCTTAAACGGCTTCGCCAGATAGTCGTAGGCGCCTTGCTTGATGGCCTCGATCGCGCCTTGCAGCGATCCAAACGCCGTCAACACCACGACCGCTGTATTCGGGCTCATCCGCTTGAATTCGCGCAACACCGTGAGGCCGTCGACAGCGCCCATGCGGATATCGGTCAAGACCACATCCACATGCCCTGCACGCCCGCGGGCGATGACTTCCTCACCGCTGGCGAAGGCCTCGACGGCATAGCCCTCTTTCTTTAAGGCATCGGCCAACAGGTCACGGGCCACCGCATCATCGTCAGCCACGAGAACGGTCGCAGGGTGCATTAGGCTCTCTCCTCTGCATGGACAGGCTCGGTCTGGAATCCAGGCAAGACTATGGTCACGGTCGTGCCGCGCCCGATTTCACTGCTGAGCTCCAGGCTTCCTCCGTGCGCCACAAGGGTTTCGCGGCTCAAGAATAGCCCCAGCCCGGTTCCCTTGCCAACCGCCTTTGTGGTGAAAAACGGTTCGAATACTTTTTGCGCGTCGGTCTCCGGTATCCCGCATCCCGTATCCTGCACCAGAATCATGACGACAAAGGGCGACATTGCATCGGCCACACGGCGGCCTCGTTCAAGTTCATCGGACGAGGCCTCGCGCGCCTCCGCGGAGATCTTGACCGCTCCATGGGAAGGAGTGGCCGCTAACGCGTTGGCCAGCACGTTCACCAACACTTGGTGCATCTTCTCCGCGTCCGCCCAGATGCGCGGAAGCTGTGCCGGGATGTCTATCGTAAAGGAAATTTCTTTGGCATGGAAGGCCGGTTCCATGAGCACGGCCGCAGGGCTGATGACGTCCTCGACAGGCAACCAGCTCGGCTGAGGCTGACGCGGCCGTGTGGACGACAGCAAATCCTGAATAATCCGCACCACCCGTGTCAGTTGTTCATCGATCACCGTCACCTGTCTTCTCATCTCAGGCGTCAGCATCGGCTCTTCCGCCAAGGCCTGCACATGCCAAGCAATCGAGTGCAGCGGCGTACCCACTTCATGCGCCACGGACGCCACAAGTTGTCCCACCGCCGCCAACCGTTCTGATCGATTCAACTGATCCTTCGCCTCCACGAGCTGCGCGTTTGCCTTCAGCAGATTTTCCGTCTCGCGCGCCAGCGCCGCCCGCGCATCTTCTTCACGAGCCTTCCGCTCCTCCCAACTCATACCGAGGTACGCCACCAGCAATAACACACCGGCCACGACACTGCGATTGATGACCGCCGCCTGAAACCGGCCCGGTTTGGTCGGTTGTAATAAGCCCGAATAGGTGGCCACCACGCAGGCCAGCACGGTCACCAGCATCAGCGTCCGGCTGCGCAGCGTCGCGACGAGCAGAATCGGCAACACATAGCCATACGCGCCGACCACATTCGCGGGGGCGAATTCTTCGATGATGAAGATGATCAGGAAGCAGGCGGCCGCAACGGACAGGACAAGATGGTTACGCTGCGTCATGGCCGATCGAGAATGGCACCGGAATGATCACGTGCACACGGCATGTTCTTACACAAAGGACCGCCATAAACGCAACTCGTCCGCAAGCTGTTTGAACCGGTCATCGCGGATCAGTTCCTCCACCGTCGGCATCAGTTTTCTACGCCAGTTGGGATGCTCGTCGACCGTTCCCGGGACATTCGTCTGCGCCCGCGCGCCAATTACATCCTCGACATTGGCCAACACCAACCAGGCAGGGGTACGGGCCAGATAGACATGAATTGCGCGAGCCAACTCCCAGGTCATCGCCGGGCCATGGGCCGCATCGTCCGGCAGACCGGGTGGCCATAGCCCCTCGGAACGTAATGCCGCCATGATCGCCGCTTTTTCTCGTTGCCGCTCCGCCAATGCCGACATCTTGGCCCCCTCCGAAGAAAAGAAACCCAGTTCGGCGCGAGTCTGAATATCGGCACCGTCCCAATACCCGCTGAGCGTCGGCAAATCGTGAGTCGCGGCAACGGCAAGCGATTGCGACGGATAGGCCCCCGGAGGCTTCCACCCTCCCTCCCATGTCCGTTCAAAATAAAACACCCGGTACGACAGGACCCCGGCCGTTTCAAGTCTCTGACGCACCCAGTCCGGCACGGTGCCCAAATCTTCCCCGATGACGAGCACCTTGGCCCGCACACTTTCCAAGGCGAGTATCGCCAGCAGATCATCGGCCGGATAGTGCACATAGGTGCCTTTCGACGCAGGCAGGCCGCGTGGAATCCAGAACAGCCGAAACAACGCCATCACATGATCGAGGCGGATGGCCCCGCCATAGCGAAAATTGCGACGCAACAATTCAATGAGATACTCATACCCGCTGGCGCGCAGCCGTAGCGGATCGGCCGGGGAGAATCCCCAATTCTGCCCGTCAGGAGCAAAGGCATCGGGCGGAGCGCCACAATCCGCCTTCATCGCGAGCACCGGTTGAAAGCGCCACCCATCAGCCCCGGCACGATCACTGCCCAGTGCCAGATCGTAGTAGAGCCCGATCGGCATACCGGCTTGGCCGGCCTTCTCGACCAGGGCGCGCAATTGACCATGCGCCAACCACTGGACGTACTGAATCGCGTGGATCTGCCTCGTATGCCGACGCCGTAACTCACCCACGGCAGCCGAGGACGGCTCACGATAGGGCTCCGGCCAATCCATCCACACCTCTGGCGCCGAGGGCTCACGCTGTTGCTCGTCCTCCAGCACTCGAAACAACGCGTAGTAGGCCAAGGGCTCCCCTTCTTGCCGGACGTACTGCTGAAATACGCGCCCGCGCTCGGTCGTCGGCGAACGATCAGGGTCACCACCCTCAAAGTTGTCCCGTGCGAACGCCTGAGCACACAGATCCAGCACCGTGCGCTTCGCCGCAGCCACCGCATCATACTCGACAAATTCGCTCCGTCTGGCAGCATCAAGTCGCGCGCGGAACGTGGCATCGGCCAGGCAAGCACGGACCGTTGGATCTGTACGACATTCCTCAACCTGCTCGACATCAATGTAGAGCTCATTGAGAAACAACCGGCTGGTCGGCGAATAGGGACTGATATGATAGGGAGTGGTATTTTTCAACGCGTGCAAGGGATTCAGCCCAATCACCGCGGCATCCAACTGCGTTCCGGCCCATTCCACAACTGCTGAAAGGTCTTGAAAGTCTCCTACCCCCCAGTTGCGGTCGCTCCGCAACGAATAGAGCTGCAAGGCGATCCCCCAGAGACGCGTCCCCCGCTCGAACCATTCGGGCACGAAACAGCGTGCGGGGGCCACGATCACGCGGAACCCCGTAGCGAGTTCGAGATTCCCGCCTTGCATCCGGACGTGAGCGCTGTAATACCCGAGCGGCAGGGCTTGCGGAAGCGCGAACTCCATCCGAATGCATCGCCGTCCGGCAACGACGCGGACTTCTTCGACCTTCAGGCCAGGCCCTTCTTCCCGCTCATAGGATCGCTCGCCGCTCTCGGACACAAGCCACCACCGGACCCGAATCACCGACTCCTCATGACTCTCGCACGGTACATGCAGCGACCAGATACCCGGAGGTTGCCCGGATTGCACAACACGAACCGGGTCACAATGCTCAATCCACGGCCGATTGTCCCACGCGGTCAGCTCGTCAATCAGCTCAGCGCGGTTTTCTACACGGAAATCCATCGCGGCCAGGATCGCTCGACGGGTCTCATCGGTCGTGACATGCAGCGTGCCGGCGATATCGTGATAGTCCGCGGCAATCCCGGCGCGATCCGCCAGCAGTCGAAGCAACTCGCTCTCAGACATGTCGTACATGAGCCCAAGTGTGAGTGAGGGATGGAGGCAAGTCAAGGGAGAGCGTATTACCGTTCGCGAAGACTTTCCTTCACCGACTTGAGAAGCGGACTGAGCAGATACTCGATCACCCGCCGTTGCCCGGTCTTGATCTCCACCGTCACCGCCATGCCGGGCGCCAGATGAACCGGTTTGCCCTCTACGTCGATCGTACTCCGGTCCATGCTTACCCTGGCCGGATAGACCAATCCCACTTTTTCCACGGGCGCCGCGTCGCCTGAGACAGTCACCACCCGTCCGGGAACCGTCCCATAGAGCGTGAACGGAAAGGTTTCGATTTTGACTTCAACCGGCTGTCCCTCTTTCACAAATCCCACGTCTTTGTTTTCTACCTGCGCCTCGACCTCGACAGCCTGTTCCTGCGGCACAAGAATGAGCAGTTGCTGCGCCGGCGTGACCACACCGCCGACCGTATGCACCGCCAATTGCTGGACGACGCCATCAATCGGCGCCGTCAACCGCTGGAAGTCAGCCTTCTGTCCCGCCTTGGCCATCTCCTGCGCCAACGATGCGGCCTTGGTTTCCGTAGCCGAGAGCTCCGTCTGTTTCGACTGCTGAAACTCTGACACGAGGGCACGATGGTTCTGTTCTGCTTCCAAGAGAGCGGCTTGATCTTGGATCAGCTTCTTCCGTTGTCCGGCCAGCTCTTGAGTCTTGTTGATGCGCTGCTCTTCGATTTGCAGATAATCCAACCTCGTCACGGCCTGGTGATCCAGCAAACGTCGATAGGTCTCGGCCCGTTCCGTTTCCATCGGAAGCGTGGCTTCCAGGCGGTGCACGTTTTCTTCCGTCTGATCGAGCGCCGCCCTGCGCTGATCGATCAGATGCTGCGCAGCCGCCACCCTGGCCCGGTATTGAACCAACTGCTCGCGCAACAACCGCCGCTGCAGCAAGACATGCTGTTGATCCGCGCCGGCGGGAACCTCGAACGACTCGTGCCCTGCTACCAGTGCCCGCAACCGGGCCGCCTCGACTTTTGCCGCTCCGAATTCATTGGCTGCTCGATCCCGATCGGCCCGATTCAGCGTGGGATCGAGCTCGATCAGCACCTCACCTTTCGTAACTGATTGGCCGTCCTGCACATGGATCGCGGTAATCACGCCAGCCTCGAATGGCTGGAGCGTCTTAGAATAGCCGCTGGCAATGATCTTGCCCTGGGCCGTCGCGACGATATCGATCCATCCGAAGGTAGCCCAGACCGATCCGCTGATGAACAAGGCCAGAATAGTCCAGAGAATCGCGCGGCCGATCGGCGACGGGGGCGTTTCTTGAATTTCCAACACGGCCGGCAGAAATTCTGTGGCGCGACCGCCGGCGACCGCCCCGAGCGGACGGCTGGATTCCTCCTGCCAGGCAGTCTTCCAGATGGTCCAATGCCGCCCTAACGTCGTCATGCGCCAACCGTCATCCGTCAATCGCGTTCATTTCAACCGACTCAACACTCACAACTGAGGACTCACCACCCAACATGTTCCGCAGCGCCTCACCCTTCACGCCTGTTCCTTCACTGCCGTAAGGCTGTTCTGGTATCTCTGCAACCTCGCATAGAACCCATTGATCCGTAACAACTCCTCATGCGAGCCTTGCTCCACGATTTCGCCCCGTTCAACGACATAGATCCGGTGGGCCGGGCGCACTGTAGTCAACCGGTGCGCGATGATGAAGACCGTGCGCCCTTTGCAAATCTGCGCCATATTCTGTTGGATGACGGCTTCGGATTCGTAGTCCAGCGAGCTGGTCGCCTCGTCGAAGATCAGAATGCGCGGATTCGCGACCAAGGCCCGCGCAATTGCGATGCGCTGGCGCTGCCCCCCGGAAAGCGAACACCCGTGCTCGCCGACGACCGTGTCGTAGCCCTCCGGCAATTCAAGGATAAATTCATGCGCCCCGGCCAACAGAGCCGCTTGAATTACACGTTCCATCGCCAGGCCGGGGTCGGTGAGCGCAATATTGTCGCGCACCGAACGATTGAAGAGAAAGTTCTCTTGCAATACCACACCCACTTGCCGCCGCAGCCAGGCCGGATCGACCTGCGCCAGATCGACGCCATCGATCAGAATGCGCCCGCGCTCCGGCACATAGAGCCGCTGAATCAATTTGGCAATCGTGCTCTTCCCGGACCCGGACCGTCCGACGAGGCCGATCACTTGCCCCGGCTCAACCGCAAACGACACTTTACGGAGCACTTCCGGAGCATCCGGCCGATAGCGGAAAGTGACATCCTCGAACCGCACCTGCCCCGCCACGTGCGGCAGCGTCGTGCGGTTCGGATTGTAGGAAGGTTCCGGCTGCGTGTTGAGTACGTCTCCCAGCCGCTGAACCGAAATGCCGACCTGCTGGAAATCCTGCCACAAATTCACCAAACGCAGCATGGGTCCCGTCACTTGAGCCGACAGCATGTTGAATGCGATCAGCTGTCCGATGCTCAACTCCCCGCCGATCACATGATAGGCACCGACCCAAAGGATAGCCACCGTCGTAATCTTCTGGACGCCGGTCGCCACCTGACCAGCCACCGTGATCAGACTTGTCGCGCGAAAGCTCGCCCGCACATAGCCGGCCAGCTGCTCTTCCCACTTTCGCAGCAGCGGCGGCTCGACCGCCATGGCCTTGACGGTCTGCATACCACTGACGGTCTCCACCAAGAACGCTTGATTGTCCGCACCGCGATTGAACTTTTCATGGAGCCGGGCCCGGATCGCCGGCGTGATCGCGACCGACAGCAGCGTATAGCACGGCAACGAGGCCATCACCACCATCGTCAGCATGGGGCTGTAGAACCACATCACGGTCAGGAGGACGATCGTAAAGATCACGTCGAGGACCACCGTCACGGAATTGCTGGTCAGAAATTGGCGGATCTGTTCCAGCTCACGCACCCGGGCCACCGTATCGCCGACGCGCCGGGCTTCAAAGTACGAGAGCGGCAGCGCCAGGATATGGCGGAACAATTGCGCGCCCAGGCCCACGTCGATCCGGTTTGTTGTGTGGGCAAACAGATAGGTGCGCAGCCCGCCCAGGATCGCCTCGAAGACCGCCAGCGTGATCATGCCGATCGCCAGCACGTGCAGCGTGGTAAAGCCCTTGTGCACCAGCACCTTGTCGATGACGACTTGCGTGAAGAGCGGCGTCAGCAGGGCAAAAAGCTGGAGAAAGAAGGACGCGACCAGGACCTCTCCGAGAAACTTGCGGTACTTGACGATGGCCGGAATGAACCAGGTGAAATCGAACTTGAGATCCTGGAGCCGGAGATGGGCGCGCTTGGCAAAGAGCAGCAGCTCCCCCGTCCACAATTCCTCAAACTGCTCGCGAGCCAAGACCTGAGTGCGCCCCTCGACCGGATCTTGAATCAGCGCCTTCTCGCCTTCAATCTTGGCGAGAACGACGTACTGTCCATCCTTGCGCTTCGCAACGGCGGGCAACGGAGTACCGGGCAACTTGCTCCACTTGGTCTTGACGACACCGGCTTTCAATCCAAGGTGCTTCGCGGCACGGAGCAGTTCGGTATCGGAGAGGGGCTGGCCGGCTTGTGCAAACTGATGGCGCAGTTGCGCGCCATCGGCGGGCAGATCGTACAAGCGCGCAAGGATGAGCAGACAAATGAGCCCCGAGTCGGGCGCAACCGCCGTCGACGGACTGAGACCCTCTGCTGATGAGCCGTCAACTCCCATCGGCCTTCATCATCTATGCTTGCCAGCTCGCGGCAAGAATGCCCTGGAACTGTGCTTGTTGCGCCGCAGTCCCCGCGCCTCCGGCGGCCGCATCCCAGCTCAGGCCGGTCTGTTGTGTGAACCCGGCCATCGCCTGGATGAGCTGGTCCACTTGTGTGTTCAGCAAGGCCTGGCCATTGCCAGCTTGAATTGTTTCTATTTGATTCGTGGCCCCGCCGTACCAATTCTGAATGGTCACCTGGTCGACGCTGCCATGAATCGCCAACCGCAGATCGTTGGCCTGCCGACTCAGGACGAGATCCAACGGATTGATTGTCGCACCAAAGACGGCCCGATCCTGATTGCCCAGGAACGGATTGGTATCGATGATCGTGTCCTGCCCATCACCGCGCGAGAACTGATAGATATCGTTCCCTGACCCACCGGTCATCAGGTCATTGCCGCACCCCCCGACGAACTGATCGCCGCCGCTACCGCCGGTCATCGTGTCGTTTCCAGCCCCGCCGAGCAGCTGATCGTCTCCTGAGCCGCCGTCGAGCGTATCGATGCCATCTCCCCCACTCATAATATCGTTCCCGCTGCCACGGCCCCGCCGTCGGCCTGGTCATCACCGGAGCCGCCACTCAACGTGTTGTCTCCTCTATTGCCCATCAGCACGTTATTGGCAGAACTGCCAGTCCCATTGATATTGGCAGTGCCGGTCAAGATCAGGTTTTCGACATTGCTCCCAAGCGTGAACGTGATGCTGCTTTCAACCGTGTCGGTGCCCTGGCCGGCGGTCTCGCTCACGACATCGCCGACCTGGCTGACGACATAGGTGTCATCGCCAGACCCACCGACCATCGTGTCGCTGCCAAGGCCGCCATCCAGGCGGTCGTGCCCCGCCCCGCCGTTGAGGGTGTTGTTGGCACTGTTGCCGATGAGGATGTTGTTAAGCGCATTGCCGGTGCCATTGATCGCCGCGGTCCCGGTCAATGTGAGATGCTCTAGATTGCCGCCAAGGGTGTAGGTGATACTACTCTGCACCGTATCGGCCCCTTCGTTTGCGAGGTCCGTCACCACGTCTCCCGCGGCATCGACCACATAGGTGTCGTTGCCGGTGCCGCCCATCATGTTATCGCTACCGGTGCCGCCGTCGAGCAGATCGTTGCCCACACCGCCGTTCAAGGTATCGTTGCCGGCAAGCCCAAACAGCTGATCATGCCCGGCTCCACCGGTCAGCACATCGTTGCCGCTTGTACCAGTCAGCACGCGGTCAGGAACAGTCAACGTGAGATCAAAAAGATCGGCCACGCTGAGACTGCCACTATCTGTGGCCGTCACCAGGATCGTCAACAAACCGGCATCACTATCAGCTGGGGTGCCGCTGAAGGTCCGCGTCGTGGGAGTGAATGTGAGCCAGCTCGGCAAGGCAGTTCCATCCGCCCGCGTGGCACTGTATGAGAGTGAATCCCCCGCATCGACGTCGGCGAAGGTGTTCGCCGCAACCGTGAAGGTGAACGCGGCCCCCGTGTTAGCCGTTTGATCGGCGATCGGATTCGCGAGGCTTGGCGCATCATTGACGTTCTGTACGGTTAGGGTGAAGGTGTCGGACGTGTTCAGGTTACCGCTGTCCGTGGTAATGACGCGGATCTCCAGCACCCCCACCTCGCTATTGGTCGGGCTTCCGGTGAACGTCCGTGTGGCGGCTTCGAAACTCAACCAGCCTGGCAGGGTACTCCCGTTCGCCAGGCTCGCGCTGTACGTGAGGGCATCGCCTGCATCTTGATCGGCAAACATATTCACCGGCACGGTGAACGTGAAGGCCGCATCTTCCAGCACTGTTTGATCGACCAGCAGGGTTGCCACCGTCGGCGCCTCGTTGATGTTCTGGATGGTGAGCGTAAATATATCGGATGCGCTGAGCTCGCCACTGTCAGTGGCTGTGACCTTGAGGTCGAGGCTCCCGACCTGCGCATCGTCCGGTGTGCCGCTGAATGTGCGGGTCGTGGGATTGAAACTGAGCCACGCCGGCAGCACTGAGTATTCAGCTCCGCTCGCGCTGTAGGTCAAGATGTCACCCACATCGGGATCAGCAAAGGTGTTGGCCGGAATTTGGAGAGTGATGGGTGTCCCTTCCGGCACCGTCTGATCGGCAATCGGATTGGCCACCGTCGGGGTTTGATTGACCAGCCCACCCAAGAGCGAGACCAGGCTCGCAGTACTTCCATCCGCAAAGGCCAGCGTCTCGACCACCAGCGACCCGTTGGCATTCGTCGGATCGAAGTTGGTTAGGATGAGCCGATCCGCCCCGCTGCTGCCAACCTGAATCGTGAGGGTTCGTGCGGTTTCATCACGAGTGAAGGTCAGATCGCTCTGCGCAATGCCGGCTCCAAATTGAATCCGGTTGCCTTCACCGGACGCCGCAATGTCTTCAATGGTATCGACGCCGTCGCCGAGGTTAAAGACATAGGTGTCATGACCTGCACCGCCACGCAAGGAGTCGTTTCCTTGTCCACCGGTAACGATATCCGTTCCCGCCCCGCCGTTCACAATGTCGTTGCCAGCAAAACCCGTGAAGCGATCGGTGGTATTCGTCCCCGTCAGGACATCGTCACTGCCAGCTCCCTCAATATCGAACCCCAACGCAATAAGCTCCTCATACGTCACGACGCGATCAGAAAACTCAAACCGTTGAATCGCCTGTCTGGCAAACACATCGTTGGGATCAAAATCCAGAATGTGCAGCTCATCGCCAAGATCTCCATATCGAATCACCAGTGAACCGAGCGATAAGCTCGGATGGTATGCGCCATAGCCTCCCGAAAATCTGATATCACTGGCATGTAACGACACAAGGAAATTGGGGACTTGAATGGAATCCCGGCCACTCCCGGTGGACAATAAGAACGTGTTACCGCCGTTGCCTCCCAGCATGAAATCGTTGCCAGGTCCTCCAGAAAACCAGTTGTGGCCGGATCCACCGACGAGCGTATCGTTTCCGGCGCCACCAAAGAGGGTGGTGGCACCACCCCCAGACTGGATAACATCGTTGCCGGCCCCTCCGATCAACACACCGCCGCCGGGCCCGCCTTGAATCGTTTGGTCGTCGGTCACGAGGCCTCTATCACGCAAGTCATAGATATCGACGGTTAGACCGTCGGAAAAGCTGATGGTGCGGAGGCCTGGAGGAAAATCTACAAAATTTGGCAATTCCAGCGAATCTCCATTCGACCCAACAAGAATTTTTCGAATTGTCCCACGGACTTCTTCGAAGGAGAGGTCGGAAAGGATAATGCCTGGACCAAAGAGGATTCGGTTATTGGCGAGATGCCCCCCTTGCCCATCGTCGATAAACTCTGCCTCGTCTTCGATACGATCACTCCCGTCTCCCACATTGAACACGTAGGTGTCTTCGCCCTCACCTCCGAACAACACATCATTTCCGGGCCCTCCTTCAAGGATATCGTTCCCTGCCTGTCCCGCAAGACTCTCCGATCCTGCGAATCCCTTCATCCGATCATCCGCAAAGGTTCCGAACAGCTCGTCGTCGCCACCGAACGTCCCTTCGACATCCACGCCGCGATCGAACAGTTGTGAGAAAGATATCGTGCTTCCATCATCGAACTGAAACGTCTCGATAGCATGAGAAACCGCAGGATCGTCCGGAGAAAAGCCGACGAACGACAATGCGTCAGTTCCGTTGCCAAGGTGAATGGTGAGCAGTCCCTGATTAGCCGTTCCGCTGTATTCGGCATGAAGTGACTGCGCATCAATTCCGGCCCCGAACACGACCCGGTTGGCTTCTCCTGGCGTACTGACATCATCGATCAAGTCCTGTCCATCTCCCACGTTGAAGAGATAGCTATCCTGTCCCGCTCCACCGATCAACACATCGTTGCCTCGTTCCCCCCTGATCACATCGTCTCCTGCCCCGGCGTTGATCACATCTGCGTTGGCCGTGCCATTCAACCCATCCTGCCCCTTCGTTCCGAGAGCAGGAGTCAGCATCGCCGTGAGCGACACCTCGAATCCGCCATCCAACTCCTGGATCTCCTTGCCGAACACGATGGTATCCGCCACGAGAGACCCGGTGATGCCGCTCAGATCGAAATTTTCGAACAGCAACCCATCTCCCGCCGAACCGACCGCGACGAAGAGGCTGGTCGCATTCTGCGTAAATGTCACGTCGCTTGGACGAATGGCAGCCCCGAACTGAATCTGATTGCCTTCTCCCGAATTCGAAACGTCGTGTACCGTATCCGCGCCATTAAAACCCACTTTATCCACGTAATAGGTGTCGTTACCCGACCCGCCACTGAGGTCATCATTGCCGATCGCGCCCCACAACAGATCGTCGCCCGCACCGCCGGTCAGCGCATTGTCATTCAGATTGCCGCGAATCTGGTTATCGCCTGCATTTCCATGCCCACGGATTGGCATAGACCCCAAAAAATCGATACTGTTGAGCTCTAACTGCTCGACGTGGGCGGGGAGGGTATAATTTTCGACAAAGCTTTGGACGGCATCCCAGCCTTCTGCGGAAGCTTCAATGACCTGGTCTTCTGGGTCATCAACCACGTAATGATCATTACCGCCCCCACCGACCATCCGATCGGCGCCTCTGCGCCCGTCCAGGGAATCATTGCCGGCGGCACCGATCAGCTCATCGCGGAACCCGGAACCTTCCAGTTCGTTGCCAAATGCCGAAGCGGTCACCTGCACCCCCTCGATGCGATCCAGAATCTGGGCCATGTCCCAGCTCGTACCGTCGGCAAAGCGGATCTCGCTGATCTGCAGGAGGCTGGGAGCCGCCGTCCCACTGAGTGTCAGCTCATCCGGCGATCCCTCGATCGTGAGCACGACGTTGACACGATCGTCCGACCGTCTCGCCTGCAAGCGGACATCATCGGGGAGCACCCCGCTGGTCAGACGGATCGTATTCGGGCCGCCTTGTTCGACCGGCGAATCATTCAGCAGATCCTGACCAAACCCACGACCAAAAACATAGGTATCGGTGCCGGTCCCACCATCCAGCACATCCGAGCCTGGCCCGCCATCCAGCTCATCGTTTCCATCCTCACCAATCAGCTGATCATTCCCCTCGTTCCCAAAGATCCGGTCCCCACCAAGCCTGCCCGCAATGATGTCGTCGCCGCCAAGTCCGGAGATTCGGTCCTCTCGAACCGTGCCCGTCAGCACATCCCCATCCGCGGTACCGGTGATGGCAATCCCTTGCGCGAGCAACTGCGTAACGGACAGCGTGCTGCCGTCGGCAAACTCCACAATATCGACCGCCGACCGATCGGCGGCCGACAGATTGGCAATAATTTGAATCTGGTCACCAAGCTGTCCGGTATGAATCGCAAGACCGCCTTCGCCGGACAACTGCAAGGTCACGGACTCGGCAGAAATCCCTGCGCCAAAGACCACTCGATTCCCTTCGCCTGCGGTATCCACAATCAGGTCCGCGCCG
This sequence comes from Nitrospira sp., assembly GCA_015903945.1. Classification (GTDB taxonomy): domain Bacteria; phylum Nitrospirota; class Nitrospiria; order Nitrospirales; family Nitrospiraceae; genus Nitrospira_D. Next base: position 30,048 of record JABMDL010000034.1, read on the forward strand.
TCGCCGGGATTGAACAGGTACCGGTCCTGTCCTGCCCCCCCCTGTAGCCGATCGGCACCGATACCGCCGATCAGGATATCGTCGCCCGTGCCGCCAATCAGGGTATCATTGCCCGCCTCGCCGAAGAGCTGGTCGTCGCCCGCGTTGCCAGAAGCCCGATCGTTCCCGGTTCCGCCGTAGATCACATTGTTGAGTGAGCCACCCGTGAGGATATCGCTCCCCCCAAGGCCATAGATTTTTTGAAATGTTTCGGTGCCGTCCAACACGTCGGCGTTATTGGTCCCAACCAGATCGAACCCTCGTTCAAGAAGTTGGGCTTGGGTCAGCGTCGTCCCGTCGGCAAACTCGAACTGATCGATTCCTGTCGATTGCATCGGGTCGGCGGGGTTGAAGTTTTCAATATGAATGAGGTCGCCATTGAGTCCGACGCGAATGAGCAACGAGCCCTTTCCGATCCCCACATCGCCGGCTGAAATGCCGGCCCCAAACACCAGCCGGTTGGCGCCCAGGACATCATCGATCGTCTCTACCCCGTCGCCGAGGTTGAAGACATAGGT
>JABMDL010000072.1 GCA_015903945.1 Nitrospira sp.
TTGCTGTAATCGCACCCCATCAAGCGGCAGCCGTTGAAGCCGCCAAGCCCGCTGATGATCTCTTTCGAGAGCAGCTCAAATCGACGGTTCAGAATGAAGACCACGCCTGAGGCCGAAGATCGCTGTCCTCGCTCCGCAGATGTGCCGCCAACGATAATAATGTGCTCGTCATCCATCGAGAAATCTTTGCAAAAAAACTCGTTCGGATCGTACGCAAACACAAGCTGGTCCTCCATCATCAGTCCGGCCTGGTGCGGATGAGCGGTTTGGGCGCGAGATCTCCAAGACAAGCAGGAGAGGTGAAACAGGTGGTTCTCGATGACGGAGAAGGCATGAGATTCCCAGCCAAGGGCACGCCGCTCCATCTCATTCCATTCCAAATCAAACTTTGCGTACCCGCCATGCCCTGGTCGACCGGCATAGCGATTCAAGCAGACGTAATAGTGTTTCCCGTCGCAAAAGACATTGTTCAGGTGAAAATAATCCAAGAGGTGCGGTTGCAGTGGAATCCGTCGTCGAACGTTCAGGTCCAGGTCCGCCACCCAGACTTCGTTCCATGTCGTCGCGGCGATGTACAATGACGAGCCATAGAGGTTCATCTGGTGGAGGCCGGGCTTATCGTATGGAATCACGCGTGAGTGGGCGCCGAGAGCTGTCCAGAACCATCTCATCAATTGTCTGGCTTGCCCCCGTAGAGGCGACGGGAAGGGGGTACGGATCCGGACATCCTGTAACCGATCCTCTCGGAGCCGGCCGCTGGCCAAAAACGTCGCCCCCGACAAAAAGATCTGATCCTCGTTGTACGTGACACCGAACACCGATTCGCGATCAGGATGTTGAAAGAGGACATCGAATTGGCGAGACGCCACATCAAGTTGAATCAGCTTGCCGCTCTCCGTGGTGACAAGCAGCGCCTTACGTCCTTGTTGCATCGGGTCCTCCAACATCAGTTCTCGTCCACTTGACAGACCGCTTGGGGCAGAGAGTCCTAGCGACCCCTGTGGCAACGACCTCTTGTGCACCCGGCCTCCTCATGCTCGGTACCATGACCTTAGGACACGCGATGTGACAGCATGGGTTGGAAGCTCGGGACAAGCCGTTTGAGGTCTTGGAGCAATTCGTCGTCATCACTGCCGGACAATTTGTCGGATAATTCTTCCATCCACCGATCGAGGTCGCCGGCTGACAGCGGGGTCCCGATTGCCCGATTGATCTTGGGGTGGGAAGTGGACGCCACTTCCTCGCCCGCCTCGAACAGCTCCTCATACAATTTCTCTCCGAGTCGCAAGCCGGTGTAGGTAATCGCGATGTCTTTCTCCGGCACAAGGCCGGACAGCACAATCATGTTTCTCGCAAGGTCCGCAATCCGGATCTGCTCCCCCATATCAAGCACGAAGACCTCTCCGCCCTGCCCCATCACGCTCGCTTGGAGCACCAGCTGTACGGCCTCGGGGATGGTCATAAAGAACCGCTTGATCTCCGGATCGGTGACGGTCACGGGACCGCCTTTACGGATCTGTTCGGCGAACAAGGGCACGACGCTGCCGTTGCTCCCCAACACGTTGCCGAACCGGACCACCGTGAATTTGGTCATGCCCTTGTGGCTGAATCCCTGCACCACATGCTCCGCAATCCGCTTGGTCACTCCCATCACGCTCGACGGATTGACTGCCTTGTCCGTCGAGATCAGCACGAATCGATCGACGCCGGTCCTCAGCGCCGCCTCGGCCACCACACGAGTTCCCAGGATGTTATTGCGCACCGCCTCTTTGGGATTCAGTTCCATGAGCGGCACATGCTTGTGCGCCGCCGCATGAAAGACCAGGTCCGGACCCGTCTGCCGGAACACCTCCGACACCCGATCGGACATGGTGATGTCCCCCACGATCGGGAGCACGCCGACGTGCGGAAACGCCGCCCGCAATTCGAGCAACAGGGCGTGCAGGGAATTCTCGTATTGTTCGAACAGGATCAGCGACTCCGGTCTATATTGCGCAATCTGCCGGCATAGTTCTGACCCGATGGAACCTCCGGCTCCGGTCACCAACACGGTTTTCCCCTCAATCAGCGGATGCAGCTCTTGGCGATCCGTTTGAATCGGCTCGCGCTGCAACAAGTCCTCGAGGCTCATCGGCCGGACCTGTTGGAGCGAGACCGGGTCGCCGAGCAACCGTTTGACGCTGGGCAGGATCTTGATCGGCGCGGTGCAGCCTTCGGACCCGGCCAGAATTTTTTGTTTCAGCTGAGTCGGGGCCGAAGGGATCGCCACGATGATCTCATGGGCGCCCACACGATCCGCCACGGCCTTGATGTCGGCCGTCGTGCCCAACACGGAAATGCCGTGAATTTTCATCTTCCGCTTCACCGGATCATCGTCCACAAAAGCCACCGGCCGGCTGTTGTAGTCCGGATCCGACAGCATGTCCCGGACCAGTTGCTCACCTGCATTGCCCGCTCCGACGATCAACACCCGCCGGGCGGTCGGCCCGATGATCTGCAGCCACTCCCGGAACCAGCGTACGGCCAAACGAATGCCCGCCAAATACAATCCGCTCAATACGCCTGTCAGAATAATGACCGAACGAGGGTAGCCCGTGTTTCCCAGCAACAGGTGCGTCACTCCGTAAAAAACCGTCGCTCCGGCGAGCGATGCCCAGAGAATCCTTCCCAAATCGTGAAGGCCGACGTAGCGCCAGAGTCCACGCTGAATCCCAAAGACCCACAATCCCGAGCCAAAGACCAATAAGACCACCGGGAGATGCTTCCACATCATCAATCGGTACTGCGGAGGCACGTCGCCATCGAATCGCAGGGCGAAGGCGGTGAGATTGGCAGCCACAATCAGGGTCAACTGTGTGCCGATGACGACCAACGAACGGTAATCGAGCAGCAGTTGCCCGTATCGTCGGGCGATTGCATGGAACAGTTGTGCGGCGATGTGCTTCATGCCCAGAGTAGGATATTCGCGAGCAACAGGATCGGCCTCACCGGACAGCCGTCAGGTCCCTTCGATCTTCTCGAATCACCAGCATCTGTTCAGCGGCTTGGATCACACGGTCGACCGGCAAGTTCTGCAGGCAGTCGCTCACACTGGTGACATGACGTCCGCAGCCTTCAGCGAGACAGGGGACACAGTCCCCTTCTCCCTGAAGCAGCCAGACATTGCCCTGCCGCTGTGACCCCTTGGTTTTCCAAGGACTGCTGCTGTCCGGAGGGAAGTCCTTCGGCCATGGCCCCCACTTGACCGGATTTGAAGGCCCAAACAGTACGACGGTCGGAGTGCCAACAGCTGCCGCCATATGGCTGACCGCCGTGTCCGTCCCCACATAGAGCGCCGCGCGGCTTAAAAGGTAGCCGAGCGCCGGAAGCCCCAGTTGACCCGCAAGATTAACCGATCCCTCCGGCAATCGCCGGGTGACATCCTCGCAAGAGGTCCGTTCCGCCGGTCCGTCCCCGCCTGTCACCACCACCGTCAGCCCTTGGTCCGTCAGCCACCGTCCGAGCCCGGCCCATCCTGCCGCGGTCCACATCTTATAGGCAAATTTCGGCGATACGTGCAACACGGCGTACCGCTGACCACTGCCCGCGCCCATGAACAATCGTTCGGCGGCCTCTTCATCCGCACGCGTCCATCCAACAACCGGTGTCGCGCGGGGCTCAATCCCCAACGGTTCGAGCAGGCGAAGATTCATCGCCACGGTATGAGTCCCCACCCGATCGAACGGCACCCATACTTCCACCAGGAGTTATTGTATGTACCCAACGTCCCGATTCGATAGCGCCCGGCCACACAGGCATACAGAATAGGACGATCACCGCCTAAAACGGACAGTGCCATATCGTATTGTCGCCAGAGCGAGCGAATCATCCTCAGCTGGGCCCCGGTTGTTGCACGTTCGGCGAGCGTCCAAATTCGACGGATGTCGGGATTCGCGGCAATCACGTCTTGCGTTCCTTCGAACACCAGCATATCGACGGCAGCATCCGGATATGCAGCCTTGATCGACCGCACGACCGGCGTTGCCAACAACACGTCTCCGATTCGCCTCGTGCAGATGACCAGTGCGCTGGCGACCGTCCGCTTTATTGATACACCCATTCAGACCATCCCGCCGTCGTATCACACAACTCGACAAGCCTGATTCCTGTTCAAAGGACCTCTATGATGGCGCCTGCCCGTACCGATCCAGTCCCACGGCGGCTCTGACGGTTGAAGACTGCACCAACTCATCCAGACGTTTTTGGTTCTCAGGAAGAGCCCGGCGGTCCTGTTCCCGATGCCACAGATGAAAGACCGGCGCGGCATATCGCGCGCTCTTGTGTTTCACCCCGGCATGGAGGAGCCGGATGACCAGATCGGAATCCTCCAGCCCCCAGCCTTCATACGATTCATCAAGGCCGTTGACGCGAACCAAGTCGCTCCGCCAGGCGGAAAGGTTGCAGGTTTTCACCCCCTCCCAGCGATCGGGTGTTCGCTTGCGAAAAGCCCCATCGGGAAGCGCCATCAACGGCAGGAGGCGATTCACATCTCGCCGCACCCATGCTCCTGCCCAAGCCAACCAATGCCAGGTGTGAATCGGAAGCCGCTCATGCAATACGCGGCTCGTGAATGCTTCGCCCAGCAAGACCCGGTTGGCGCCGAGAAAATGGCCGGGTTCCGCCAGCGTCTTATGTGCCTTGACGAAATCGCGGGACGGAACACAGTCACCGTCGGTAAAAATAATATAATCGGCATCCGTCGAAGCCACTGCCCGATTGCGTATGGCCGCGGCTCGAAACCCACGGTCCTCCTGCCACACATGAGCCACCGGAATCTCATTGCGCTCCGCGAACAAACGGACAACTGCCGCCGTCTGCTCCGTGGATCCGTCATCCGCAACGGTCACTGCAAAGTCCCGGTCGCTTTGACGACAAAACCCTTCCAGCACTGCCGCGAGGGCATCGGGCCGATTGTAGGTCGTCACAATCACCGCGGTCTTCATTCCGATCAGGCGCGATCCGGTCGCCTCAAAGGGGACTGTTTGGGAAACGTCCACTGTTCCTGCGTTTCGAATCGCTTCGCGTAGCGGTAAAAGGTCCCCTCGAAATTGCCGAACGCGATGACGAACCCCGCCCAGCCGTCGAGAAACCCTCGTTTAGCCACATAGTGCTTCAGAAACGACCAGATCCCGTGCAACAACGCCATCCCCATTGATACACGCCTATTATCAAGTTTCTGCGCTCCAAGTGTGGAATAGCGGTTGGCCTTCTTGACGACTTCCTCAAAGTTTCGAAATGGAATCTGCCAGATCGCATGCTGCAGCCGACCGACCGGTTTCGGCGTCAGCAAGTCATAGCCTTCATGCACGGGCAGTTCCATATAGGTCATGGCACCTCTGCGAAACAGTTGCGGCTGGCGATAATTGGGGTACCAGCCGGAATGGGCAACCCACTGCCCCATAAAATAGTTCCGTCTCGGCACCAGGTAGGCATCGTGCGCGGGAGTTCCGGACAAGAGCGCCAGAACTTCGTCCCTAACCTCCGGCGTACACTGCTCGTCCGTATCAATGCTCAACACCCACTCATGCGTGCAGGCTTCGACTGCCCGATTGCGAAGATGGCCGAATCCTTGGAACGGAATCTGGACGACCCGAGCCCCCAGATCAGCTGCAATCCGATCAGTCCCATCAGTACTATGGGAATCGGCAACCACGATCTCGTCCGCCCATAAGACACTGTTGACGGCATCGGCAATCCGCTCGGCCTCGTTATAGGCGATGATATAGGCGGACAGTTTCAGCATCACATCCGGTCGACCATCGGCGATCAAGTTGGAGACACAACGTGATCGTCCTGAGATGAAGCACTCCGGGCCAGAAGCACACCAAGAAACGTCGTCACAAGATGACCTTCCGCAAACGTTCGAAAGTGGGAGCTAAACAGGCTGGTCGCGCACCAACCGCACAAAATCGCCAGGGCTAATCCGTGATAGGCCGACGGACCCGCCGGATTTCTTGACACGGCCACAAGCCAGGCGATGAAGACCGCCAGTCCTACCAAACCGTGCTGGACCATAATCGCCAAATATTGATTGTGGGGATCGCCTGTAATCACGGACCGCCAATCGGACGGACTGTACTTCCCCTCAATCTCCTCGGCATAGGCGTTTTTGAACCCGCCCGTCCCAACCCCCAGTACCGGGTGCTGCGCCACAACCTCGATCGTATGGGTGTAAAAAACCTTTCTGAGCCCCATGGATGTCAGCTTAGGGGATTCTCCCGCGTGCTCCCATTCGTACTGCACCTGCGCTAACCGCTTTTGCATCCCCGGAGACAAGAAGAGCACAGCTCCAACCGACACCGGCAGCACGACGGCAGCCGCGATCATGTGTTTCGGAGTGCCGTAGCGTAGCACGAGAACAATGATGCCAAGCACAAACACAGCATACCCGCTGGGAGAGTGCCCCACAAAAAACACATTACCGACAAACAAACCCGCGGCGCCGATCGCAACCCACCGCTTATGCCCTTCACATCGTCCGAGTACCACCATCCAGATGGCAATCAACGCCGCAACCGAGAAACTCATAGCCTGCGTGGAATGATTGCGCAGAAGCTCGCGGGGAGGTTTCCACAATGTGACACCGCCGACAGCGCCCGCATAGGATGCGATGAGTCCCACACCGGTCCCGATGAGAAAGGCAATCAGCAGCCGCATCTTCCATCGCTCGTCGTCGAAGAGCGCGAACAGCAAGATGAACCACAATACGGTTCGCCATTTGAGCACATCAGTCCACCGTTCCGGCCAGGAGGCGGAGCCATAGGCAACCCCCACGATCACCACACCGAGAAATGCCAGCCCCCAATAGACCGAAGGCGAGGACACGACCCGCCGCATTCGCACCAGCGCCTCACCGCTGGCGAGAAAGGCCACATATGCGGCGATCAATCCGACACTCGCCACCGTAGGCGAATACAACAACCCCACGAGGGCGACGATCACCGATAGTCTGGCCACATCAACAAGCCGATAGGATGCCGGCCATCCGGCTGCCGCGAAACCGTTCGTGCCGGACATATTCCGAACCGAACTTTCAGTAGAAATGTTTCCTCCGCAATTTTTGCAGCTCGAACTTCACCCGTTGCACAAGGTTCGGCGGAGCCGGCTCCAATGTTGACTTGAACACCCCTTTCTTACTCCCCTGAACCGCCACAGGCTCTTCAAGCCAATAGGGGACAATGCCCATCTCCTGATCGATGCGATCGAACAGATTGTCCGCCGGCAACACAATTCCGTTCCGCTCAATCCATGCCGTCCGTATTTCCGCAGCCTCCCGTCCGATAATGTAGGCCTCCGTCAAGCGCCCTTTGGCGGCTCGATACAGCCGCTTTCCGGGAATACGGACGCTGCGAGGCGTATACAGATTCCCGCCGCTGCCGATAAAGAGCACATGGGGCCCCTGAATCCCTGACGACTCTCTGATCGCGTCTTGGATCCCCTCGACAAAATCGGGCGCGACGATGACATCGTCCTCCAATATCAACACCCGCTGCCAGTCCCGCTCGAGCATCAATTGGAATGCATGAAAATGTTTCATGGCACAGGACTGCTGACCCGCACTCAGCCCGGAGCCGCGGAGGTACTTGCGCACTGACTCGGAACTGAGGTCGTCTGCATCATAGGCATGGATAAACTCGTAGCTGAGGCCGAGAGAATCGAGCTGGCGTTCGATATTTCTTCGGCGATCGACGAAACTCCGAACATTAATGACGAGAATACCGTCCACGTTCGGTCGCACTCGATCAGACATTAACATCTCGCTCATGCAAATTATTCAGTTGGCAGCCTCGGCGCGATGATCATCGGCGGATTACGATGGATTCATGGATGCTCGACCCGCCGCCTTCTGCTCCACCATCACGACCGCCAGGCCCAACACGAAGAATCCCGCAGCCCAAGCTCCAACAATCGCGTAACGGACGGTGTCCGACGCCAGCTGAAACACAAGCGCGCCGCACCCACAACACACCATCACGCCATATTCGGCCAGCGCTGTTCTGCGATGGCTCCACCCACTGAGCACCAACCGCTGATAGTAGTGTGATCGGTGGGCTTGCCAGAATTTCTCTCCGCGCATCAGCCGCCGCGCCAAGGTCACCGACGCATCGACGATGAAAGGCGAAAACACAAGCAGCGGGACCCAGAACGACCACACCCCGTAGTGCCAACCGGTCAGGCCCAGTCCCGCCGCAAGAAACCCTAATGTCGTCGAGCCGGCATCGCCCAGAAAAATGCGGGCCGGATGAAAGTTGAACAGCAGAAACGCGGCGGCAGCCGCGGCAATCGAGGCGCTGGCGAACATCAGCGGCTGATGATGTCCGACCCAGGACAGCATCGCCAGAAATCCGAACCCAAAGACCGCCATCCCGCCGGCCAAGCCATCCATGCCGTCCATGAAGTTATAGAGATTGATCATCCACACGACCGGCAGGATCACCACAGCGGCCCATCCCCATTCAAGGCCTTGAGCCAACAGGCCGGCGACCAACGCGCCTGCGGCGAGAAAATGGGCTGCAAGCCGACCGAGAATGGAAAGCCCGGCAAGATCTTCGATGAAGGAGACGCCCACAAGAAGCGCAGCCCCCAGCCACAGCGGCCACCAGTCGATCGGTGACACCAACGGCACACTCACCGCAATACCGGCCGCGACGCCGATTCCACCGGTTCTCGAAACAGGCTGCTGATGAAGGGAGCGTTCGTTGGGGTGGTCAAGCATGCGGCCGGCGAACGTCCGCAGCAACACGGAAACCGTCACCCACGCCACGGCAAAGGAGACGACCGGCGCGCCGAACGCGTAGGCTGGAAGCGATCCGGTCATCTTTGCTGCCCGCGCCGCATCATCAACGTGCGTCCGGCTGTCACGCTGCCCGCGGAAGCCGCACCCCGGTCCCGCTGAACCAGGCCGCTGTTTCGGCTAAACCGTCATCGACAGGATACGGGGGATGCCAGTCCAATTCCCGCCTGATCCTGGACGAATCAATTTGCATCGACCCGAGCAGCCGGTCAGTCACCATCGATTTCCCGAGAACCTGCCCTATCAAGCGAAGCAGCGGCAGGGGAAAGTTCCAGAGGCGCGCATTGACTCCCAAAGCCTTGGCGATCCGCCGGATCAATTCCGGGGTGGACAGATCCTCTCCATCACTGACCAAATAGGTCCGGCCGGCCAACCGCGTATCTTGCGCACAGTGCATGAGGGCATCAACCAAGTTCCCCAGAAAAATCAGACTGCGGCGGTTTTCTACAAGAGCAAGCGGCAGCGGAATTCCACGACGCAGAACATTCAGCAGTTGCAAGAAATTACCTCCCACACCCGGACCGTAGACGAGCGGAGACCGAACGACAACAATCTCCAACCCTGTCTCAGACGACACTGCCGCCAACGCCTGCTCCGCCTCCCATTTGGAAATCCCATACGGGTCCTGCGGATTCGGCGCATCCTGTTCCGTGAACGGCACGGTGCTTTCCTCGCCATTCACTTTGATCGAGCTCAGATAGACGAATCGGCGCACTCCCTGTCGTGCAGCAGCCTGCGCGAGCCGTTCGGTCCAATCCCGGTTCACCCGGCGAAACTCGCCAAGCGGATCGGCAGCTCGGTCCTCCATAATATGGACTCGCGCCGCCAGATGGATGACCGCCTGGACCCCATGCAGCGCCTGGCCCACCTCCTCCTCCGACGATTGATCGTGCAGCACAACCCAATCGAACCCCTCGCCCTCGGAGCTGCCGCCCATCGGGATGTTCGACCGATCCCGCACTCCTCCCCGCACACGCGTCCCGGCGTCGCGCAACCGCCGACAGAGCGCCGATCCCACGAATCCGTTCGCACCCGTGACGAGCACCACATCGGCCATCGCTTATCGCGCTAATACCCAGAAATGCCACGCAAGTTGATTGAGGCACGTGACCATTCCTTCAATGCCTCGAGGTTCTTGAAGAAGGCAGCGCCTTACCCGCTGCCTTCCAGGCAAAGACATTGATCCCCTTATGCACATGATTGTCGGGACCGCCGTAAACCAGCGCCGGTGACGCGACTCGATCGCCTGCCAGAGCCATCCACCGTTCCAGGCCCGTAAAAAAGTCCCGATTGAGGGTCTCCCCCGACTTGATCTCGATCGGCATCAGCTTCATCCCGTTATCGACAATGACATCCACCTCATTGCCGTTGCTATCCCGCCAGAAATGGAACGCCGCCTGCTCTCCCCGGTTGAGGCGGGTCTTGACCAACTCGGACACGACAAAGGTTTCAAAGATATGTCCACGCAGGGGGTGGGTGGCCAGCTGGGCCGCCTCTTGAATCCCCAGCAACCAGCACAGCAGACCCGTATCGTAGAAATAGAGCTTGGGTGACTTGACCAGACGTTTGCTGAAGTTTGCATGATGCGGGCGCAGCTGAAACAGAATGTAGCTCGCCTCCAGAACCGAGACCCAGGCTCTGGCCGTGTTGTGGGTAATCCCGCAGTCGGTTGCCAGCGCGGAGAGATTCATAATCTGCCCGCTGCGGCCGGCGCAGAGACGCACGAACCGCTGAAACGTCTCCAGCTCCTGCACCTTGAGCAGTTGGCGGACATCACGCTCTACATATGCCGTCACGTAGGCGGGAAACCATTCGCGAGGCGACAGGCGCCTGTCGTATAAAGCCGGATAACCGCCGGTGAACAGCATCGCATCAAGGTCTGATAGGCCAACGCCGGCCCGTTCCACTTCGTCCACGGAAAACGGCAGCAACTCGAGGAACGCGGTTCGACCGGCCAACGACTGCGTCACCTTGGACATCAGGCCAAAATGCTGCGATCCCGTCAGTACAAACAGCCCCATGCGGCCATCCGCATCAACCCGCGTCTGTAGGTAGGAGAACAGTTCCGGCGCGCGCTGCACCTCATCGAGCACCGCCCCATTTGGCAGGCGCTCCAGAAACGCGCGCGCATCATCCAGCGCCATCCGGCGCACATCCGGATCTTCCAAGGAAAGATAGGGCTTCTCGGCAAAGACAGTCTTGGCCAGGGTCGTTTTGCCTGATTGGCGCGGCCCGGTGACCGTTACGACAGGAAACCCTCGCAAGAGTCTCCGGAGCGGCGCCTCCACTTCACGGGAAATCATAATAGGAGGCTAGCCAATACTATGCAGATTGTCAATTATATTGACAATCTGCATGGCACTGGTTAATCCCGCGTGCCCCTCACTTGGCCAGGAACTCCAGCACCTTGGCAGGATATCTTGAGAAGATAGCGATGGTCGGGATAGGAAAAGAGCGTCCATATGCCGGAGTGCCCTGAACAGGTTCAGCAGATAGTTATAGCCGCCTGCCCACCTCACGCTCTCGATCAAGTCAAACGCCACTCGATGGGTCATGTCCTGGCTTTAAACCAACCGACAGTTTCACGAATGCCTTCGCCAAGCATCACCCCTGGCCTAAACCCGACTTCAAAAGCCTCTGAACAATCAGCGACCAACGAGGGCGGATCGCCCGCTCTGGCAATACCGCTGAATTCGACGCCGGCTCCCCCACCCCATGCCTCACAGACCAATCCGGCCACATCACGAATCGAGGTCCCAACACCCGTCCCTCCGTTTAGCGCCGAGGCACGTCCATCGCATCGGTCACGCGCCAGCCAAAGTAGCGCCGCCGCATCAGAGACATGCAGCCAATCGCGCAACTCTTCCCCGGTACCGCCCAAGATCACTGGGCTATTCCCGCTCCTCGCCAACTTGCCGCACAAGTCCCAGATCAACTGCTTTTCGAGCCCGGCGCCATACACGGAAAACATGCGAACGATCGCCACGCGGAGACCAAAGTTCCCCGCATAAAGCCGGCACAAACTCTCCATCATCGCCTTATGCGAGCCGTACGG
>JABMDL010000110.1 GCA_015903945.1 Nitrospira sp.
AGCTGCCGCGATGCTGGCCGTCCTTCAAACGACCGGCTGCACCATTAAAGGGACAATCAACCAGATCACGGATACGACGTCTAACGTGACCGGCACCACCTCGGGAGCTGCCTGGTGGAATGAAGACGGCCAGATCAAGCCGGGCTTCAAAGCCGCCGCATTCGCAGCCGCCAACTACAGGAACCTTGAGCAGGACATCGCCGCGGGAAAGGGCGAGTATCTGACGTCCATGAGCGTGCTGCTGGGGGTTCCTGAAGAGCGGCGGTCGGCCTTCTTTTCCGCTGCTCAAGCGCGGTATGCCCAGGCGACGGATCGACAGCCAATGGCGATTGAAACCTTGCTCCCGATCCTTCAAAATACGGGGGGTGAAGGTTTCCGATAATGTCGATCGTTCGTCAGACGGGATCTGATGTCCGCACCATCAACTGACACGCCGCTGCCGTGGAAGAAAATTTTCCACCCGACGGACTTCTCTCTCGACAGCCACACGGCACTGCTGCACGCTGTGAAGCTGGCCGCGGCAACAAAGGCCGAGCTGTCGATCATGCACGTCGATCCGGAAGTCGCACGGGGTGACTTCGAGGACTTTCCCCGGGTCAGTCCGATTCTCGCGCAGTGGAAACTCCTTCCCCCTGGCAGCGGGGAAGAACACGTTGCTCAAGCGGGTTTGTCACTGCAGAAAACCCGCGCCACATCAAGCAATCCGACTGAGGCGTTGCTTCGCCAGTTGGCCGCTCATCCCGCCGATCTTCTTGTCATGGCAACGCATCAGTTCGGGGCCTTCGAGCGGTGGCAGCATCGGGCTGTCGCGGAGCCGGTGGCCCGCATCAGTCATACCCCTACCCTGTTCGTGCCGACGCATGTCGAAGGATTCGTGGTGAAAGAAACGGGGGGGCCAAAACTCCGCCGCGTACTCATTCCTGTCAATGAGAAGCCCGATCCCCAGATAGCCATCGATCTGACTGCACGGCTGGCGGTGACGCTGGGGTGCGAGAGACTGACCGGTCTCCTGATCCATATGGGAGACGACCGACTGCTTAGCGCACTTCGCTATCCCATGCACAATGGCGTGGTGTGGCGCACTATGATCTGCCACGGGGATGTTGTCGATGTCATCTTGGGAATGGGAGCGGAGTTCGACGTGGATCTGATCGTCATGACGACCGAGGGACACCATTCGATACTCGACATGATGCGAGGCAGCACCATGGAGCGCGTCCTGCGTGGCGCGCGCTGCCCGCTCCTGGCTATCCCGGCACCGCAGTAGCCTGGCCTATCCAGTTGCCGCGGTAAGATGACTTGCGCCCCGTATCTCGCCGCGTCCTGTTATCACCCGGGTAAGAGTACCGTCGCTGAACACCAAGAAGTTCGTGGTTACAGCGGGAATGCGCGGCCCCGGGAGAATACTCCCGGCCAGGTTGAGTGGATCGCAGGCGGAAACCTTGACTTCGTAAGCAGCATGACCCCCGCTCTTCCGGGTCGTACGCAAGGCCTCAAGTGCCTCAGGCAGCGCAAACTGCTCCCCGATAAATCCGGACACGAACCGCCCGCCTCGGACCTCCCCCGTCATTTCCATCCGCCGATACTGCACCAACAGATCTCTCCAGGACGGTACGAGGGTCTCGCGCATCAGCACATCCCGGAAGACCACCCCGTAACGGCGTAATAATTGGCGAGCGATATGCTCACTCATGCTAACAGCCGACAGCTGACAGCTCTCAGCTTGTCTGAGCAACGACCATCGTCCGGCGGCGTGGCGCGGACGGCGTGACCGCTCACGTCCCTCCGCCCTGCGGCGATGAGGATCGATCAGAGCACGGAGGTTGTCGAATCCGTCAGCCGTCACCTGACCGGCTGCCACGAGTTCCCACAGCCCTTCTTCCACTTCGCTGGCCAGACGCCCGGTCACACGCATGAGATCAGTGAAGAAACTCGCGCCTCGCTCGTGGAGGGAACGGCGAAGATCTTGTGCCACGGCACTAAGCCCTGCATACGTGTCGGGTCTCGTTCCCGCAGGCTCGTCTTGGAGTGCCCCTAGCAACCATGCGTTCTCCTCGCGAGGAAAGATGCCGATCTGCGCCACGCTTGTCGGCACGATGCGGCGGACTCGTTCACTATTATCCTGCGCCAACATACGCGGATGAGGTGAGAGGCGTCCCCAGCTCACGGCGCCGCTCAAACAAAGCCGGTCCAATAACTCCGGTTCATACTT
>JABMDL010000111.1 GCA_015903945.1 Nitrospira sp.
CATCATGGTTGCGCCGAGGATGGCCGTCAGCGTCCCGATCACGAGGGCGACGTGCAGCGTGGTCGAGCTCATCCCGAAGAGCGGCGCCAGGCGATTGATGAGAAAGCCCGCGGCATTGATAATGCCCGCGTGCAGTAAGGCAGTCACGGACGTCGGGGCATAGAGATACCGGGGAAGCCATCCGTACAGTGGAAACTGGGCGGACTTACTCATTCCGCCGACCAGGAGCAGCAAGGTGACCGCCGTCGAGCCGTTCAATTCGACACCGGGGAACAGGGACACGGTGACAGTGGATTGCCCGGCCGCGGCAAACAGATCAGGAAATTCCAATGTGCCGTACAGCGAGTAAGCCAGCACAGTCCCGCCCAAGAAGGCGACGTCACCGACCCGCAAGAGCGTGAAGGTTCGAAACGCGCTCTTCAGCGTCTCTTGGTGGCTATGATTGTGGACGAGGAGATAGAGGAGGTAACTCAGCAATTGCCACAGCACGAACAGCATCAGCAAGTTCGCGCTGGACACCATGCAGAGGAGGACAAACACGGTCAGCCCGATCAAGGCGAGATACCGGCGCTCGTGCAAATCCTGGTACATATACTCTACGGAATAGGTGTAAATGATCGTGCCGATGCCGGAGATCAGTACCATCATGACTGCGCTGAGCCGATCGATGTACAGGCCGATCGGGACGGCCAACACAGTGGACGCGCCCGGATCGTACAGTCGGAGCGTAATCGGGCCTTCCGCGGCCACAACAAAGAGGGCGGCAATGGCGCCACAGAAGGCTGCGCCGATCGGCCAGGCGGCGATCTTCGCGCGGGCGTGGCGTGTGGCCTCGCTACCGACGCTCACGATAAGAGCGGCGATCAATGGAAGCAGCGGCACGAGCAACACCGCGGACATCATCACCTCAAAGCTCTGCAAACACAAAAGCCAACCGCCTGCTCGATGCTGGATCGAGACATGTTCGGTTGGCTTGTACTGCGACCGGCCTCTCGCACGAACTGCCGGTCACCCTACGACCTGTGGTACGACCACTCGGCGCCCTGCCCGTCCTTGGTAATCGTGAGGATGGGCAACATCGCCAGCCTGTAAGTACGCGTCCATCAATAATATGTCGACCCGATCAGCGTCAAGGGTGAAAAGGTGAATGAGGTCTTTGAATCGGAAGGACATGGCCCGAAAGACCCATGATCGGCGGGCGGTTGAGGCCAAAGGGTTACAATTGTGCTTGTCCGCTCGCTCACGCGACTCGTATAATCTCGCGGTAGAGTGGTAGAAAGGCTCGGCCATGGAAAATGCCATCCGCAACGCCATCATCAAGTTCGAGCAGGAGTTCATGGGCCGTGGGCCTGACGACGTGCGGGCCTCCATTGTCCGTGATTTAGTCGTTGTCCGGTTAAAAGGCGTGCTGACCCCGGCCGAACGGCAGCTGGCAAAAACTGCGGAGGGCGTCGAAATGGTGAAACAGCTGCGGCAGAATTTGATCGCACAGGGTCGTGACAAACTGAGCGAGCAAGTCGGTGAAATCACGAAAGCCAAGGTCCTCGGCGTGTTTACCGACATCGATGCGCAATTGGGGGAACGGGTTTTCGTCTTTACGTTGGATCGGGAGCCGCTCAGCGGAGTGCGGTAGGGGAACGACGTGCGATGGAAAGACTCGTACTCCCATCGCTTGAAAGCGGCGTGCTGGACCCGGCACCCTTACGGCATGGCCGAACGCGCACTCGAAGCCCTCTCATTCGACAACACCTTCGCCAGGCTGCCTGAGGCCTTCTACGCCAAACTCAACCCGACAACGAAGGATGAGAGGTTCTAGCGCACCGGCGCATCGGTCGGTTGTGCAACAGAAGACGTTGTGACCGGCGGATCGCCGCGTTTGGGAGTGGGATGCCAGCCTATGACCGCGAGCAGCACAAAGAAGCTGATGACATACGCGACCGCGACATGCCAGCCGTGATACACCCAGCGGCCGACGTTTTTCGCATCCGGATACATGTTGGACAACGCAACGCCGGCCGACGAGCCGAACCAGATCATCGAGCCGCCGAACCCCACCGTGTAGGCGAGCATGCCCCAGTCATAGCCGCCTTGTTTCAGTGCGAGCGCGGTGAGCGGGATGTTGTCGAACACCGCGGAGATGAAACCGAGCCCCATGGCCGATTGCCAGGATGCGACCGGCAATTTTTCCACTGGCATCATCGAGGCGCAGGTG
>JABMDL010000035.1 GCA_015903945.1 Nitrospira sp.
CGACGAAAGCGGCGATCTCTTCACGGCAGGGGCGGCTGAAGAGCGGCGGCGAGCAGAGGATGAATTGTACGCCAAATCGGCGTTCGACGGCACCTTCAGCCGCATCGTCTGCATCGGGTTGCTGGAGTTTTCCGATCAGATGGAGGCCCGGAGCGCTGTCGCATGGTACGGCGGGGACGAACGGGAACTGCTCCGCCGCTTTTGGGCGCGTCTTGCACAGGATCGTGCGACGCTGTTCATTACGCACAATGGGTTGGGATTCGACCTCCCCTTTCTCAAGAAGCGGTCGATCATTCATCAAGTGAAGCCGAGTCTGGATATCAACTTGGCGAAGTTTAGGACTGAGCCGGTCTACGACACGATGGCGGTTTGGAGTAACTGGGATACGCGAGGGTGGGTCAAGCTGGACGTGCTGGCCCGGGCGTTACAGGTTGAGACAAAGTCCGGGAGTGGCGAGCAAGTGGCTGAGATGTGGGAGAAGGGGCAGGGGCTCGAACTCGCCCGGTATTGCCTGCAAGATACGTATGTCACGTATGCGTGCTATTGCCGTATGAACTTCCGGCAGCCCCTGTCCCGTGAAGTCGTGCTCTTGCAGCCTGAGCTGCTTGACGTCGGTTGAACGATTGGCCGACTTAGCGGGTTGGATAGGCCTCAGCTGGTTTTCGTTTTGGCACCGAAGGTTTGGACACGGTGTTGGTTTTGGCTTGCGCCGAACGTTCCCGGAGCTCTTGCTTCATCCATTCAACTTCTTTCTTCAGCATCGCGATCTCGGATTCCTTCATCCGGTTGGCCTCGCGGACCTGCCGAAGTTCGTCCAACTTCTTGACCAGCAGTTCGTCATTCTTCGTCTCTAGGTCCTCCGACTGGCCGGCTGTGGCTGGCGGAGTATTGGCGGCAAACGTTGGAGTGGCTGCCGGAACATCATGCTGTGCGGGCTTCGTTTTCGCGAGCGGAACGGGCAATATTGCCGGCGCCGGCAGAGATTTCGATTCGGCAGCCGCAACGGGAATGGTCCCAGGCAGGGATGCTTTGGCAAGCGCCTGCGGATCAATGATCATGGCTAGGGTGCCGGGAGTCCAGTCTTCGTTGTAGGCCGGTGCTCGTTCAATACGGGCTACCCCGCTCGGCATGAACCCCGAGATTCTTCGGTTGTTGCCCGGAGTGATGGTGAGATGGAGAGAGCCTCGGGAGACATAGAGGGTGCCCGCTGCGGGTTCAGCGCCTGACCCTGCCGATGGAGACACCGTGAAACCGACAATCTGTTCCGGTTTCGCTTGCGATAGCCCTTGGGCTAGCAGGGGAGCAAGAAACTCGGCGTCCTCATCGCTGAATACTCTCATCGGCTTGCTGCCGCTGGCGGGCATTTTCGGAGACGATTTCGTCGCATCATCGGCGACCACCCCTTTGACTGCACTCAGTAGGGTGGCCTGGTCGACCACAGCCGGGTGGTTCGCTTCAAACGACCAATCGGCGACATCCTTGATATACACCGATCCTCTGGCGCTTTTGTGCACGTTCGACCAGCCATAGAGGGTCGAACATCCAGTTGCCAGGAGGCTGAGGGAAACCAATGCGCCGGCATAGCGGATTGTCTGCGCTCGAAAGAATGTGTGCATGACGGTTCTCCTCATCAGTGTCATTACGGTATCAAGATAGTGGATGGGGAGGAAATGATTTCTGAAATGCTGCAGCCCCGAGTCGCGCCGGTACCGGTATATGTGCCGTGCACGATCTACCAGATCCCGAGCCCCATCAGCACAATGCCCATGGCGAGCCAGCCAATCACGCCGACGGAAATAATCGTTTCGAGCGTGACTCGGGACTCTGAGGCAGGGTTCTTTGGATCGGCATTGAGGGGCTTCATAGCGTGAGAACACTCCTTTTTAGTTTGTTGAACGTGTACATATTGAATGTGTGGACAATTCTCAGCAAGGACCATGCCTTTAGATTGCCCCAGATGATAATTTTGCCTACAAGGGGAGGATCAGATATCGAAGCGTCAACGTCTTGAGGAAGCCAGATTCTTGGGACATCCTTATGACTGCAGGATAACGAGCGACGTTTCGTGTGAAATCAGATTGTTAGGATCAACACATGAAGCGTTTCGCCGATGAATGGCATCATCAGGTACCTGCCTCAACAGATGATCGAATCCCTGATAGGGAAGGTCTGATCGTTGGGAATGGCAGTAGGCTTGGTTTGAAGAGAGCCAAAATATGTCCACTAGGGGTAGATGAACGTGCAGAATTGTTCCGCAGAACGGTGAGAGGCGGAGAACGTCTGAGGATCATTCCCCGTACAGGGTAGCGGCGGAAGCCTCGAAGATATGTTTTGTCACCACAGTGCCGGGTTCGAAGGGGTCGGCTCCCTTATCCCAGACCACGGTGATGTTTCCGTCCGTTTTCCCCATTCCTTGGGTCGAGGAGCGGGTGGCATCGCCTTCGACCAGGATTTCGACATCCCGTCCGATGTAGCGTCGGTTGCGTTCCAACGTGATACGGCGCTGGATTTCCACTAATGTCGAGACACGGTTTCCTTTGACCCAATCCGGGACATCGTCGGCGAACTTTCTCGCGGCGATCGTGTTCTTTCGCTCAGAATATTTGAAAATGTAAGCCGAATCGAACTGCACCTGTTCGACTATGCGGCGGGTATCGTGAAACTCTTCGTCCGACTCCGAGCAGAATCCGCAGATGATATCCGTGGTGAGCACGATCTCGGGTATGACAGTTCTGATGCGTTCAACCAGGGCCAGATAGTCCTTCGCCGTATAGGTTCGTTCCATCAGGCCGAGGATCCGGTCGCTTCCTGCCTGAAGCGGGAGATGAATGTGTTTGCAGATAGTTGGATGGGTGGCGATGGTGTCGATCAACGCCGGCGGGAAGTCCTTGGGGTGGGGAGAGGTAAACCGAACACGATCGATGCCTGATGTGTCCGCGACCGCCCTGATCAGTTTGGCAAAATCCCAGTCCTCGTGCCGGTAAGAATTGACGTTCTGGCCCAACAGAGTGATTTGCTTGAATCCTCGGGCGGCGGCGTCGCGTGCTTCAGCCAGGACGGCTTCCGGGGGACGGGATCGTTCCCGCCCACGGGTATAGGGAACCACACAAAACGAGCAAAAGTTGTCGCAGCCCCGCATGACGGTGATCCAGGCATTGACTCCGCTATCCCGGTCCGGAAGCACGCCTTCGTAGGTTTCATACTCCGACAGGTCGAGCGCAAACCCTTTTTGATCAAACCCCTGTTCCTGGGTCTCAAGGGCGCGGGAGAGCAGCATGGGCAGCTGCCGGTAGGAGTCCGGTCCGGCGAGGATATCAACGAGCGGCTCTTTTTCTGCCAGCTCGTTTTTCAAATTCTGAGCCATGCAGCCCAGAATACCGACCACTAACGGACGCTTGTTCTTGAGCCCTTTCAGCTCGGAGAGATGTGCGTATATTTTGTTGTGGGCGTTTTCTCGAATGGCGCAGGTGTTTACCAGCACCACGTCGGCCCGCTCACGATCCGGTGTGAAGGTGAACCCTTCCTGCTTCAGTATCGACCGGACCAGCTCGCTGTCGGATTCGTTCATCTGACAGCCGAACGTTTCAATATGGACCTGAGGAATAGGCTTCTGTGTCATGGCTGGATGAGGGAAAGGCTCTTCTGTTTTTCGGGCGCCGGATGGCCGAAGGCCCAGCGCTCGGTGGCCGCTGTGATGGTGACCGGCTTGATCTGGTTCCGCAGATCGTCGGACGCCGCCACGGCCACCTTGGTGAAGTTTGAGGTGGTGCCGTGACGAAAACCGTCCTCTGTGCCTGCTTCGAAGAGAACGGAGATGGTCGTCCCAATGGGCTTCTGATGGAACGCGAGCCGTTTGGCACGGCCGAGGTCCTGCAGAATCTCGGCGCGCTTTCTGGCGCCGGCGGGTGACGTGTTCTGTGTCATGCGGGATGCAGCCGTACCTGGTCGTGGTGAATAAGGGAACACATGCAGATAGGAAAAGGGCAGGTCGGTGGCGACCGCCAGAGTGTTGCGGAAGGCAGCCTCGGTTTCGCCGGGGAAGCCCGTCATCAGGTCGGTTCCCAACCCCAAGTGAGGAATTTTTGCGGTGGCGTGCTCGATCAATCCGACATAGGTTTTGACGGTATGGCGACGGTTCATGTTCTGTAAAATATGGTCGTCTCCGCTCTGTAACGGGATATGTAGGAAAGGGCAGAACTTCGTTGAACCAGCTAGGAGGTCCAGCAACTCGTCACTGACGGTCGTCGGCTCGATCGAGGAGATACGGATGCGGTCGAGGCCTGGTACGTGATCAAGCTGGCCAAGCAATGAACAGAAATCATGGTGGGTGTAGCAATACTGCCCGATGTTGACTCCTGTCAGCACGATCTCGCGGTATCCGCGCGCGGCCAAACTGGCCGCCTCTTGAAGAATATCCTCCACACGTCTGCTCCGCTCATGACCTCGCGAGAAGGGAATGATGCAGAAGCTGCACATGGTGCTGCAGCCATCCTGAATTTTTAACGGCGCCCTTGTGGAATCCGGCTCTCCAAAGTACGGCAGGTCGAAGTCCTCCCGCGCCATCGTTCTGGTGTGACGGATTTCCGGAGCTGTGCGTTTCTGCAAGGCATGGGAGGGGGGTAAGTAGGACGGCAAGTCGAGCTTGAATTGGTGGCCGACGATGAGATCGATGCCCGTCTGTCGCTTGAGCCCCTCGAGCCCCGCTTGGGCGTAACAGCCGGTCACGGCGACGAATGCATGGGGAGAATGTTTGAGGGTTTTTCGGATCAGGTACCGCGATGTACGCTCGGCCTCTTCCGTCACCGCGCAGGTATTCAGCACGAGCAGGTCCGTCGGCCGGCCGAATTCGACCAGTGCGAACCCTCTGCGGCGGAGCCCTTCTCCCAGCACCGCCGTTTCAGCGTGGTTCAACCGGCATCCTAACGTGTGAATCGACGCGCGCGCCTGTGTCATGGCAGGCATTATAGGGAGGTTGCAACGGTTCCGGCAAGGCTGCGCCTGCGAGAGCAGTTGTTGTCCGGATCGTCCTTTGATTGCAGAAATTCTACATGCTAGGATGCCCGCAGTTCCTGCGATCACGTTGCCGTTGTGGGGATAAAATGGCGCGTCAGCCTGAGTTCGTTCTCATGCTCCTACTCCTACTGACGCTGGGTAGTTCGCTTCCGACGGGGGAGGCCAAAGGTCTCCTTCCTGCCGAGCCTGATGTCAGTACCCGTGTCGATGAACTCTATGATCACGAAGCCCGGCTCTTTATCACCCTCTATTCGCTGGCAGGGAACGGCCAAGTCGATTACGTGACGGGCCGCTTGGTTCGGGAGCATGCCCGCAGCGCCTACGGGAATCCCGTGTATCAGACCGAAGCCCAGCCGCTGTTCTATTGGTGGAACCACACGATGTGGAACGATCCGGAACAGGATGGGGTGAATGGCAACGAACGCGTCTATCAAGAGAATACTGAGTTCGATATCTCGCGCTACAAACCCTGTCTCTTCAACGGCCAATCTTGTTAGTCTCTGCACCGGTCGGTGAGAGTGTCTCCCGCAAGCTTTTGAGATTCTTCTGAGAAAGTACGGGGCCCGATGGTATTCTGCGTTCCATCTGGCAGTCTAGGGCTGTGCTGACAACCGGGTTTCATCATCTCCTTTCGATGTGAGTAGTCCACGTGAACGAACCTCCCAGCGGTATGGCTGCATTGATGAATCGGCGTCTCGCCGTGATGTTGCCCTTAGGCTTTGCCTCCGGTCTGCCGTTGGCCCTAACCGCCGGGACGTTGCAGGCGTGGCTGACAGTTGAGGGAGTCGATCTGAAGACGATCGGCATCTTCACTCTGGTCGGACTTCCCTATACGTTGAAATTCCTCTGGGCGCCCTTCATGGATCGAATCGTGCCGCCGTGGCTCGGGCGGCGGCGCGGCTGGATGCTGCTCACCCAATTGTGCGTCGCGGTCGGTTTGGTGCTGATGGCGATGACCAGCCCGCGCACGCATCCGGAACGTTTGGCCGCGTATGCGCTATTAGTGGCGTTTCTTTCCGCGTCGCTGGACATCGTTTTCGACGCCTATCGAACCGACACGCTCCAGCCGCACGAACGAGGTCTGGGTGCGGCGGTGTGGGTCAATGGGTATCGCATCGCGCTCTTGGTGGCCGGCGCCGGCGCCTTGTGGCTGGCCGACTCTGTCGGCTGGCCCACGGCGTATCTGACGATGGCGGCCGTCATGTTGGCGGGCGTCGCTGTCATTCTCGCGAGTCCGGAACCCACTCGGCTTGCCGATCCTCCTAAAAGTCTCGGCGAAGCCGTTGGAGCGCCGCTCCGGGAATTCTTTTCCCGGCCACAAGCGCTGGGATTCTTGGCTGTGATCGTGCTGTACAAACTCGGCGATGCGTTCGCCTCTTCGTTGCAAACGGCGTTTCTGATCGGTGGACTGGGATTTTCGGCGACGGAGGTCGGAGCCGTGAAAGGCCTCGGCATTTTTGCCACGCTATTCGGAGCACTGCTCGGAGGCGTCATGATGACGCGGGCCAGCCTCGTTCCATCGCTGCTGCTCTTCGGCCTGCTGCAGGCGGTGTCCAACCTAGGGTTTGCCGTGTTGGCGGCGGCCGGGAAAAATACGGCGATTCTGACCGCAGCGGTCGTGATCGAGAATGTGACGGGCGGCATGGGCACGGCCGCGTTCGTTGCGCTGGTCATGTCGCTCTGTGACCCACGGTACACAGCTACTCAATTCGCATTATTGTCTTCCTTGGAGGCATTGGGTCGGGTCTTTGCGGGGCGTCCCTCGGCTGGTCTTGTCGATATGATGGGATGGGCCCAGTTCTTCGTTGTGACGCTGGTAGTGGCCCTGCCCGGACTCTTGGCTGTATGGTGGCTTCGGCATCACATCGAACAAGAGCAGAAGGGGAGAACGCAGACATTGTCTCATGCCGTGTAATCACGTGTATGCGCAGCGGATCAGGTATCTTGACGTCCTATCTGTCACAAGTCTTGCGTGCTCCCGTAATAGTGGAGTTCCAACGAGGGGACTATGAGTCTTGCCCGGTTAGCATGGATGGTAGTAGTACTGACCGGGGCAATCGGCTTGGCGTTGTCGAATCCGACGACGGACGACTATTTGCAATTTATCGAACGGGAATTGAATGAGGCGCTTGACCGGATGGATCAAGGCACGCCTTCCCAAGAGCAACAGGTGATTCGCCAGGTATTTCGTTCTCAGGGTAAGAAGCTCATCGAGGGTATTGTCCGGCCATCGACGGTTCGACACAATTGGGGGTTGCTGAGCCGATATGAGACCAGAGTGGCTGAGACGAAGGTGGTCGTCGTTGGCATCGGGGGGCAGTTCGTTCCAATCAAGGGTGTGGATGAGGCCACGCTGAAAATCGGACGGATGGCCTTTTAGGATGTTCAAGAACGAAGAAAATGCCTGGGTACGGCCCTGTCATCGCAGTCGTTTCTGTGGATAACTCTCCTGTAACAGGACGGAATAACGCGCCAAGACACACTCAACGGCTATCCACAGCTTTCCCTCACAGTTCACAGCCCATCCACAATATTTAGTGTTGACAAAAGATTGAGATAGCTATATGTAGTCTCCTCGATCGAAATCGATCACTTTCCATGATGTATGACAGCCCCCGCCGCTATCAGAGTATGAGCCGTTCGACATGCCTGAGCTGATTGTCAATCTGCCTCTGGAAGGAGGAACGCTGTGAGAATTGAGCGGAGATTTACCCGTCGCGGACAAGGTCCATACGACGGAATTACATTCGTCAAGCGTTCGTCCGAGATTCGCAACCCGGACGGATCCACCGTGTTCAAACTCGACAATATCGACGTGCCGGAGCAATGGTCCCAGCTGGCCATCGATATCCTGGCTCAGAAGTATTTCAGGAAGGCGGGCGTGCCGCAACACGATCAACAAGGGCAGCCAATGACAGGGGCGGATGGGAAGCCTGTGCTCGGAGGAGAGCGCGATGCGCGCCAGGTTTTCGACCGGATGGCCGGCTGCTGGACCCATTGGGGCAGGTCGTACGGCTATTTCAAAACGCCGGAAGATGCCGAAGCCTTCCATGACGAAATGTGTTACATGCTGGCGTGCCAAATGGCCGCCCCGAATTCGCCGCAATGGTTCAATACGGGACTCCATTATGCCTATGGCTTGTCCGGTCCTGCACAGGGGCATTATTACGTCGATCCCAAAACTCAGGAAGTGGCCAAGGCCTCGAACGCGTTCGAACACCCTCAGCCCCACGCCTGTTTCATCCAGTCGATCGAAGATGATCTGGTGAACGAAAACGGAATCATGGATCTTTGGGTGCGTGAGGCGCGGCTGTTTAAGTACGGTTCAGGGACCGGGACGAATTTCTCCAAACTGCGGGGAGACGGTGAAGGGCTTTCCGGAGGCGGGAGGTCGTCGGGACTGATGTCCTTCCTCAAGATCGGCGATCGGGCTGCCGGGGCCATCAAGTCCGGAGGGACGACTCGCCGTGCAGCCAAAATGGTTTGTTTGGACCTGGATCATCCGGATATCGAAGAATTCATCGATTGGAAAGTCATTGAGGAACAGAAAGTCGCGGCGATGGTGACGGGCTCGAAAGTCTGCGCCCAGCGTCTGAACACCGTGCTGAAAGCCTGCCATGCCGTCGATAGCGAGGGAGGGCTGAAGCTGGATCTCGATTCCAAGACCAATCCGGTGTTGCGGGATGCCCTGTCGTCCGCCAGGCGGGACATGGTGCCGGAAGCCTATATTCAGCGGATGTTTTCTTACGCGAAGCAGGGCTTTACGCATTTCGTCTTTCACGAATACGATACGAACTGGGACGGCAAGGCCTACCAAACCGTTTCGGGACAAAATTCGAATAACAGCGTCCGAATCCCGAATGAGTTCTTCGCCGCGCTCGAAGCGGACGGCGATTGGCAGTTGAAACGCCGTACCAACGGCAAGGTCTGCAAGGCTGTCAAGGCCCGCGAATTGTGGGATCGGATCGCATGGGCCGCGTGGGTGTGTGCCGATCCTGGGACACAATACGATACGACGATCAACGAATGGCATACCTGCCCTGAAGATGGCCGGATTAACGCCTCGAATCCCTGCTCCGAGTACATGTTTCTGGACGATACGGCGTGTAATTTGGCGTCGCTCAATCTGGCGACGTTTTATACGCCTGACGGCCAATTCGAGTTGGAACACTTCCGTCACGCAGTGCGGTTGTGGACGATCGCGCTGGAAATCAGTGTGTTGATGGCGTCGTTCCCGAGCCGGTCTATTGCTGAAAAGAGTTATCAATTCCGCACGCTCGGATTGGGCTATGCCAACCTGGGCACGGTCCTCATGCGGCAAGGGATTCCCTACGACTCGCCCAAGGCTTTGGCGATCTGCGGCGCGCTGACCGCCATTATGACCGGCGAATCGTACGGCACGTCCGCCGAAATGGCTGCTGAGTTATGGCCGTTTCCGGGGTATGCAACAAATCGCGAGTCCATGCTGCGGGTGATCCGCAATCACCGGCGGGCTGCCTACAATGCTCCCCGAGAAGAATACGAAGGTCTGACGATCACACCGGCAGGGATTCAGGCGGAGCATTGCCCGCCCGATTTGCTGATCGCCGCCAGACGGGCCTGGGACCGCGCGCTCGAACTGGGAACGGCCTATGGGTATCGTAATGCTCAAGTGACGGTGATTGCTCCGACGGGTACGATCGGGCTGGTTATGGATTGCGACACCACCGGTATCGAGCCGGACTTCGCCCTCGTGAAGTTCAAGAAACTGGCCGGTGGAGGATACTTCAAGATCATCAATCAAAGTATTCCAGCTGCGTTGACAACGCTGGGCTATACGGATGAACAAGCGCGGGACATCGTGCGCTACTGCGTCGGCGCGCAGACCCTCAAGAATGCGCCGTTTATCAATCACCAGTCCTTGCGCCTTAAGGGATTTGACGACGCGGCGCTGGAGCGATTGGAAGGCAGCCTGGCCCAGGCTTTCGAAATTCAGTTCACGTTCAACAAATTTACATTCGGAGAAGCCTTTTGCGTGGAGAAACTGGGATTCACCGAGGCGCAGCTGAGCGAAGCCAACTTCAACATGCTGAAGGCGCTCGGCTTTACGCAGGAAGAAATTGCAGCGGCGAACGATTTTTGCTGCGGCACGATGACCGTGGAAGGAGCGCCGCATCTCAAGGCAGAGCATCTGCCGGTCTTCGATTGCGCCAACCGCTGCGGCAGAATCGGACAACGTTCGATCGCTGTTGATGCCCATATTCGTATGATGGCCACGGCACAGCCGTTCATCAGCGGCGCGATCAGCAAGACGATCAATATGCCGGCCGACGCGACGGTCGAGGACGTCAAGGCCGCGTATCTGCTGGCGTGGAAGAGCATGGTGAAGGCGGTGGCGCTCTACCGCGACGGCTCGAAACTCAGCCAGCCGTTGAACGCCTCGACCGACAGCGGACAGGCGGTTGAAGTTGCGGGGACTGCGACTGTCGTGGGAATAGCGGAGAAAGTTGCCGAGCGCGTGCTCGTTCGGTATCTCGCCAAGCGGAGGCCGTTGCCGAGCAGGCGGAACGGGTATACGCAGAAAGCGATCGTCGGCGGACACAAACTGTATCTCCGCACCGGCGAATACGAAGATGGAACGGTCGGAGAAATCTTTCTGGACATGCATAAGGAAGGAGCGGCCTTCCGAAGCCTCATGAACTGCTTCGCCATCGCGATCTCCCTGGGGTTACAGCACGGTGTGCCGCTCGAGGAGTTTGTCGAAGCGTTCGTCTTTACTCGGTTCGAGCCCAACGGGCCGGTGAAATTGAACGACCGCATCAAGATGTCGACCTCTATCATCGACTACATTTTCCGCGAACTGGCGGTCACCTATCTGGACCGCTACGACCTGGCGCAAGTCAAAGAAGAAGATCTGCGGATGGATTCGATGAAAAAGGACGACCTGGATCCAGAGTGTTTTGACGAAGAAGCGGATATGGATGCCTTGGCCAAGTCGTCGGTGTTGACGGAGCATCTCCCGATCCGCCGGAACGGCGGCAAGGGCAACGGCAACGGTCATGGGCACGGCCACGGTGTCGCTCGACAAGTCGAAATCATGCGCGAAACACTCACGCTGACCGAAGTGCAAACCGCCAAGGTGAAGGGGTATGAGGGAGATCCATGCCCTGAGTGCAAACAATTCACCATGGTGCGCAACGGCACCTGCCTGAAGTGTGTCAGCTGCGGCTCGACCAGCGGATGCTCGTAAAGTAGAACTGACTCCACTGTTAAGTGGAGCCCGCCGACATACGCCTGCGCGGTGATACACCGTGCAGGCCGATTCTCCTGTAGGTTTCTCCCCCAATTGTGGCCACTGCTGGCCGCTGCTCTGCTGTGGACCGAATTGTGGAGGTCGCTACCCTGGGTGCGCCGCGTCACGGACTGACACGCAATACTCGCTGGGGTACACGGCGGTCAGTGAGACCTTCCCTCTCCGGCTGAGTCGGTCTACTGACTGGAAGACTTGCCCCCACGCGAAACCCGTCGACGTGGCGAGCACATTGATTGTTTGAGCCCCGTTCTGCCTAAGCAGACGAAGCAGTTTTCGGTCAACTGATTGTGAACCGGACGATTGGTTGATTGTGTGCTTCATGATCCCTCCTCCATTGCGGAAAGGTAAGAAGCAGATTGGTAGGTCTACAAGAATACTTGTACGCTCATTGTGAATGCTATGCAAGCAAGTTCTGTAATTGAAACGGACAAGGGGGGATGATCACGTTCTCTCTGTTACAATCCTGCACACCTACTCTTCACGAACGATTCCTGGCCTTCGACTACTCTGACGCTACTGCCATGCGAGCCTCGTTAGAATGATATAGCGTCAGAGAACTATTTCATTAAAGTGGGGGAACGCGACGAGAGCAGAAATAGGTTGGCTGATTGGAACATGTACGCTGACCCCCCCAATGCTCCAAGATTTAATGACCGCTGTTGACCGTGAGGGAGAGCCAACGGAGCAGGGTGGGCTAGGGCGTGGTGACTTTGAGACCGGGGAGTTTCCCGGCGATGCGGCGGAACTCCAACAGGTTATTGGTGATCACGGTGGCGCCGATTTCCCTCGCCGTCAGGGCGATGAGTACATCATTCATAGGCCCGAGACGGTCGCTCAACCCGGAGGCGTCTCCATGCATGGCTCGAAAGAGTCGTCCGGCATGGTCAAGCGTCGAGGCTGTGAGGCCGAGGGTGCGCCCGGATTGAAAGGCTTGCTGAATCCGGTCGACGGCTTTCTTGCGTTTGGGTGTGTCAGCGCCGAGCCGGAGTTCCAGCAGCGCGACAGCTGAGATGAACCGCACAACGGTCCCCTGGCCGCCCAGGACCCATTCTGTGTGCAGGCCTGCGCGCAAGAAATCGATCAGGACATTGGTGTCGAGGAGGACTTTCCCGACTACTGGTAGGGCCATGGTTTCTCGTCACCCCGCAAGATCCCCTTCAGCGGCCGCAACGCTTTGCTGAGCCTCTGTTCCTCGATCAGCAGCGACAGGGCCTTATCGATGGCTTCCTGCTCGGAATCCACTCCGAAGTAGCGCTTCGCGGCGTCAATCTTCCGCTGATCCAGCACGAGATGTTTATGCTTCAGCGCGGCACCCATCATGCCTCCATATGTACATGGTCTGTACATGAACTATAAACGGATGCCTGCAGGAATGGCAAGTATGCGGGCAGGGGGATCAGGCAATCAGTGAGAAAGGTAGAGTAGGGAATATGATTCAGCCTCCCGTAGGCCGAGCCTGTCCGCTGCCGCCTCTTTCGTGCCGGTCTGGTATTCCACACTATTGGTCACATGAGCCTGCCCTGCTCGGGCACTCGCCAGCATCCTTGATATATTTTGGGGTTAATCTCGCCTTTGCTCATGGTGGCAAACGCACTCGACTCATTTGGCAAGGCGTTTAGAAAATTTATTGATACTATTGTTAGCGTTGACAGGATGACCATCCATCTATATATAGATGGCCATATATTAAGTGGGAGCCGGAGGCGCCGATATGCCTACAACCACTCAGCTTGTGATCAGTTGCCAAAGTAAACCAGGCGTCCTTGCCAAGGTGGCGTCGGTGCTTGGAGAGGCCGGGGTGAACATCAAGGCCTTTTCCGCTCCCGAGGTGACGGGAACGGGCAAGTTGCGATTGCTCGTGGCGGACGTGGAGGCGGCCCGGTCTGCGCTCAAAACGGCCAAGATCAAGTTTGCTGAGGAAACAGCGCTTCTGCTCAGTCTCGAAAATAAGCCAGGCGCCTTAAAAGAAGTTGCCGACCTGCTGACCAAGAGCCGGATTAACATCAAGTGTGGCTACTGCACCCCTTCACGAGAAGGGAAACGGGCGATCGTGGTTCTGACCGTTTCCAATACCGACAAGGCATTGACGATTCTGCGCACTCAATCGCTCGACGAGTTTTAGCCCGCCTTATCCATGAACGCTTCTGCTGCAATCGCGGATTCGCAGCTGCGACTGATAATCGATGGCAAAAAACCTCTCCGCCGCGATGTGATCGAACGCGGCGGCACGAGCAAGCTCGGTTTAGCGGGCAGGCTCGCCCCTCACACCCTCAACGTACTGCTCGGGGACTGGCTCCGTCGTCTGCGACAGTGCCTGTCCCGTTGGACGGGGACAGACACCCGCGAAGACGCGGGGAAGAGTGTCAGTCCCCTGGGCTCCGCGTGCCCGTCTTGCTATGCGATTGCGCGATTTCGCGACGAACCCTCATGAATAAGGCGGGTTAACCTATGCGGCCGCAGCCGCTTCCAAGAATCTCCCACGGAGTGGCCGTCGCGGTCATCCTGTGCGGCACGATTGCGTTTCAGGGCTGTCGAGCCTCCTCCCCGCCGGTCCATCGTTTCCCAGGATACCCCATTGGGTTTGTTGAGCGTGGTGTGGCCTCATGGTATGGGCCAGGTTTCCATGGGAACAAGACCGCCAACGGTGAGCGGTATGACATGCACCACCTGACCGCTGCTCATCGAACACTGCCGCTTGGCTCCATCGCTGTGGTCAGGTCTCTCACGTCCGGACGCCACGTGCAGGTGAGAATCAATGACCGCGGGCCCTTTGCGCGGGGGCGAATCTTGGACCTGTCGCTGGCCGGAGCGCAAGCCATCGGGATGACAGAAAACGGGACAGATCAGATCGAACTAAAAGTAATTGGCTATTCGCCCAGGCCTGAGGGTATGGGGGTGCTCAGGATACAAGTCGGTGCGTTTGCTGACCTCGAAAATGCCAGGGTGCTGTTCACACAGGTCCGGAGAGAGTTTGAGGGGGGGAGGATCATACAAGTCGATCTACCGGAGGGCCGACGCTACCGGGTTCAAGTCGGACAGTTCATGATGGAGGCCGACGCCCAGGCAGCTTCAGCCCGTCTCGATCGCAAGTTTAATCTCCAATCTTTTGTGGTGCGAGATGACGGCTAGCAGGATGCTGAAAAAGTCCGCCAGCGGCGTTCTCGCATCGCTTAGAGGATCAACGTACAGGGCAGGGTACGATTCGCCTCTTCGCTCGCTGCGGCCGCGCCTGCGGAGCGGCGAGTCTTGGCTCGCCGGGGCTGGGCGGGTGAGAAGAGAGGCCTTTTTGAGCATCCTGCTTCCGCGTCATTCACAGAAGGCATTGATTTATCTGAGGCTTTGTTTGATTTGCTTGCCTCACACTGGCCCCTATGGTAGATCTATTGCCTATGAACGGTATGAACAGCAGCCGAATCATCCTTGTATTGAGACCCTCTGAAGGGTGGGCAGAGAGGCATCCTCTCAGTAACACCTGCCTTCCGGCTAGGCCGGCCATTCTGGTTCAACGTCCGTAATACACGACTGTTATGGATATCCTAATCCTTTTGGGATTAATAGGGTTATCTGCCGTTATTTCTACCGCGGAGATCGGTTTCTTCTCGGTCAACGAAACGCGGTTGAAGGCCCTGGCTCAGAATGGCAACAAGCGGGCCGCCAAGGCGCTTAAGCTGAGGAGCGATCCCCAAAAGCTCCTTTCGACCATCCTTGTTGGCGATCGTCTGGTGGGGACAGCTATCCCCATGTTCGCCACATTCATGACATTGCGCATCTATGGTGGCCAGAGTGTGTTTGAGGAAGCCATTGCGGTGATGGTCGGCATCTTGACCTTTGTGCTCCTGGTATCCGTGGACGTCATTCCAAAGACCCTGGCTGCCAAATTTGCCGTGCCGGTGACGCTGAATATGGCCTATCCGATCTATTGGGTGGAATTGCTGCTTACGCCGCTCCTCTTTTTCATGGTACCCCTGATCCATAAACTGACCGGCGGAAAGGGGCTGACGCTTCCCTTGGTCACGGAGGAAGAGCTGAAGATCATGCTTGACCAGGGGGGCAAAGCCGGCGAGATCGAGTCGGAAGAAGTCAAGATGATCAAGAACGTCTTTCAGTTGAAGGATATTACGGCGGAAGACGCCATGACACCGCGGATCTACGTGTTTGCCCTGGACGGCAATCTACAGCTTAAAGAAGCGCAGGAACTTCTGTACCAATCGAAATATTCCAGGATTCCCGTGTACGACGGCACGCTCGATAACGTCACCGGCATCCTGTATAAGACGAATGCACTCACGGAATTGGCAAAGGACCGGTCCCATGTGCGATTACGGGATATTGCCCATCCGCCGCTCTTTGTCCCGGCCGGGAAGACCGCGGATGATCTGATGAAGCAGTTCCAGCAGGAAAAACGGCATATGGGTATCGTGGTCAACGAATTCGGCGGCGTCATGGGGCTGGTGACGCTGGAAGATCTGTTGGAAGAGGTCGTCGGCGAAATCGTCGATGAGACTGATATCACCGAGGAGCTGATCAAGCGTATCGGGAAGAACCAGATCCTGGTACACGGCCGGACGGAAGTCCGAAAAGTGAACGATTTTCTCAAGGTCGAACTGGGCGATGAGGCGTTGACTATCGGGGGATTGATTCAGGAAAGCCTTGGCCGGATTCCCAAGGCCGGGGAAGAACTCCGCATCGAGAATTGCCGCCTGGTTGTCCATGAGGCAGACCCACGCTCGATCCGAAGCGTCCAAATCTTTAAAGATGAAAAAGTCGCAGTGCCCGTCGAAGAGACCCACCTGAATCCGGTGAGTTGATCAGTTGGTTTGCTCGCCGACCAGTGCCAGAAATTCATCCTTGTTGAGGACCGGAACCCCCAGTTTTCTGGCTTGATCGAGTTTCGAGCCCGGGTCGGCGCCCGCCACCACATACGACGTTCGTTTGCTGACGTTGGACGCGACGGTGGCGCCGAGCCGTTCCACCAGGGACTTGGCTGCATCGCGGCTCATTCCTTCCAGTCCACCCGTAAAGACGAAGGTTTTTCCCGTAAAGGGCTGCGAGCCTCCATCTGAGACCGGGGAAGTGGCAGCGATGGACACCCCGAACTCCCGCAGACGGTCGATCACGCGCCGGTTTGACGGCTCCTGGAAGTAGGACACCAAGCTGGCCGAGATCTCCGGCCCGATCTCTTTGACGGCCTGCAAGCGCTCGTGATCCGCCGACATAATGGTGTCCAAGGAACCGAACTCTTTGGCCAATACCGTGGCGATATGCTGTCCCACTTGGCGAATGCCGAGGCCGAGGAGAAATCGTTCCAGCGACACGTGTTTGCTCCGGCCGATGGCGTCAAGAAGGAGCGTGGCGGATCGTTCGGCGAACCCCTCCAGGCCGAGGATCTGTTCCCGGTTGAGCTGGTAGAGATCCGCCAGGTCTCGGACCAGTCCATGATCGACCAACTGCGCGACTGTCTTTTTCCCGAGTCCGTCGATATTGAGGGCGGATTTTGAGGCGAAATGCTCGATGGCTCCTTTCAACTGGGCCGGACAGACGGCCTGGCCGGTGCAGTACACGTACGCACCTTCCTTAGCGACAGCCGAACCGCATACGGGGCACCGGTCCGGCATGGCAAACGGGGCGGATCTAGCCTCCCCCGGCACTGGCACCCGCTCAACGATCGCCGGAATAACATCTCCCGCCCGCTCGACCTTGACTGTGTCCCCGTCGCGAATATCTTTCCGAGCGACCTCATCCGCGTTGTGTAAGGTGGCTCGGCTGATGGTCACGCCGCCGACTTCGACCGGATTCAGCAGGGCTAAGGGCGTCAAGGTGCCGGTCCTTCCGACCGAGACCATGATCTTATGGACTTTCGTGATTTCCTTTCGAGGAGCGAATTTGTACGCGATCGCCCAGCGCGGGCTTCTGGATTTCATCCCCAGCTGGTCTTGCCAACTACGTCGGTCGAGTTTGACGACGATCCCGTCGATTTCGTAGGGGAGAGTGTCGCGCAGTTGCTCGGTGTCACGATGAAACCCCATGACGTCTTCGATTGTGTCGCACCGCGTGCGAAGGTGGGGAATCGGAAGTCCCCACGAAGCCAGCCAATCCAGTTCATCCCAATGCGACGGTGGAGGCGTTCCATCCATCGCCATGATTTCGTAACAGGTCACGACCAGCGGACGATCCACTGTCACGCGAGAGTCCAGCTGTCGGAGTGAGCCGGCGGCGGCGTTGCGTGGATTGGCAAACGCCTCGTTCCCCCGTTCCATCATGCGGCGATTGAGGGCATGGAAGTCGTCGAGGCGCATGTAGACTTCACCTCGCACCGCCACATGACCCGGCGGGCGGCTGCCGAGCTGCAATTGTAGCGGCAAGGATTTGATGGTGCGGAGATTGAGCGTCACGTCTTCACCTGTCATCCCGTCGCCTCTGGTTGACCCTCTGACGAAGGTCCCTTGCTCATAGACCAACTCCACCGAAAGACCGTCGAATTTTGGCTCGACCGTGTACCCGATGTGATCGCGTTCCAGCTCGCGTTTCATCCGTTGATCGAAGACCAGCACATCCTGAGGATCAACCAGGGAGTCGAGGCTCAGCATCGGCCGTTCGTGCGGCACTTTGCCGAGTTCGTCCAACGGAGGGGCGCCGACCCGCTGAGTCGGGGAGTCGACCGTCACTAGAATAGGGTAGGCCTGTTCGAGCTCCACCAGTTCGCGAAATAGGCGGTCATATTCGCCGTCCGAAATCTCCGGACGGTCTTTCACGTAATACAAGTAGTCGTGGTGTCTGATTCGGTCCCTGAGGTAGGCCAGCCGCTCTTGGACAGATGAAGCGGGTGCCGGTGTAGAAGCAGTGTTGTTATCGAAGAGATCGCGCTGCATCGGGATGGCCGCAGCCAACTCAACGGGCAGGACCGTAGCATAGGACTGCGGAAACGGTCAAACCAGAATGCTGGCCCATTTCGCTTTGACTTTCATCATCGTTGGCCTCTATTCTACTTTATTTTCTGGGTGGATGGATATCGGCTGAGAGGCCTGCGGCTCGTGACATCGACGGGCAGCAGGCGTGTCAAAGGAGGGGTGTATGGGAGTCGCGAAGCCGAGAGGGCATGGGCGCGTGCCAAGAGTATGGTTGATGGGAGCCATCATCATTGGCATGAGTCCGATAGTCGGCGGGTGCGTCGTGTTGGAGGAAAAATACAACGCCGAAAAGGCAAGAAGTCTGAACTTTCAGCGCCTGTTGGCCCAGGAGGAAAAACGGTCGCTTGAACTGGAAAGTGAAGTCAAGCGGACGAAGATTGAATTGGCCGATTTCGAGGCAAGAAATCGGGAGTTGGCCTCGCAAGTACAGACCGTACGCGAACAGATGACACGGCTTCAGGAAGAAACCGAAGCGATTAGGGAATCGGCGGTGCTCGAGCGAAAGGCGATGGACGACATGCGCAAGAGCGGGCCTGCGGTTGCCAAGCCGAAAAAGCCGGCGGAATCATTCGAGGCGCTGGACGAAGTTATCGCAAAGTCGGCCTCCCAGCCGAAGGTGCGCGATGCCGAGGGTGGTGCGGAAACGGCGTCGGCCGCCAAGCCTGGCCCAACGCTGCACGTCGTCAAGCCGGGCGAGACCCTCTTTCGTATCAGCCGGCGCTACGGCATCGAAGTGGAGAAGTTGATGAAGATGAATAAATTGCCCGACGACATCATCGAAGTCGGCCAAAAGCTTATCGTTGGGACGGAATAGCGAACGGAGCGAGATGGCGGCGCCGGTCTATTCACTCAGCTTGGACGAGTTCCGGTCATACACGAAGAAGGGCAACCTCATTCCGTTGTACCGGGAAATCTTGGCGGACCAGGACACGCCCGTGTCGGCGTTCGCAAAGATCGATCACGGCCCGTCGGCCTATTTGTTGGAAAGCATCCAGGGCGGAGAAAAGTGGGCGCGCTACTCGTTTCTCGGGAGCGGGTCTCCCATCGTCATGGTCGAGGACCGTGGAGACCTCTGTGTCCGAAAGGGCGCGCGGGCCAGCCGAATCCCCAGCCGAGGCGCTCCGCTGGACCGCGTACAGGAGTTCATGGAGGCCTACCGTCCGGTAACGGTTGCCGGCCTGCCCCGCTTCGTGGGCGGGGCGGTGGGCTATCTCGGCTACGACATGGTGAAAACGTTCGAGGAGCTTCCATCCGGGAGAAAGGACCACCTCGGCCTACCGGACTTCGCCTTTCTGTTGACCGACACGTTGCTCATTTTCGACAACGTTTCGCAGAAGATCAAAGTCGTGGCCAACGCGCATGTGAAATCCGTATCGGACCGCGACATTCGCTCGGCCTATCGTGAGGCGACCGGCAAGATCGAACGGATGATCGCCCGGCTGCGCCGGCCTCTTCGGAAGACCGCGCCGAAGCGGCGGCGGTCCTCTATTCGCTTTACACCGAACATGAGCAAGGCGGATTTTGAAAAGATGGTCGCCCGAGCGCAGGAATACATCAAGGCCGGTGACATCTTTCAGTGTGTGCTGTCTCAGCGATGGGAGACCAACTTGCAGGCGCCGCCGTTTCAGCTGTATCGGGCGTTGCGCGTTGTGAATCCGTCGCCCTACATGTATTACCTGCGGATTGCTGGGGTCGAACTCGTGGGCTCGTCCCCGGAAATCCTCGTGCGATGCGAGGACGGGGTCGTGTCGGTGCGTCCGATCGCCGGGACGAGGCGACGAGGAGCGACGGCCGAGGAAGACGCGCAGCTCGAGCGCCGGCTCTTGGCGGATACCAAGGAACGGGCAGAACATATCATGCTGGTCGATTTGGGCCGCAACGACATTGGACGGGTCGCCGAGCGGGGCTCCGTCCAGGTGGAATCGTTGATGAACGTGGAGCGGTACTCGCACGTGATGCACATCGTGTCGAACGTGACTGGGAAACTGGACAAGTCCAAGACCGTCTACGATGTCTTGAAGGCGTGTTTCCCGGCCGGCACTGTATCCGGCGCGCCCAAGATCAGAGCGATGGAGATTATCGAAGAGTTGGAGCCCACCAAGCGCGGTCCTTATGCCGGGGCGGTGGGATACATCAGTTTTTCCGGCAACATGGATATGTGCATCAATATTCGGACGGTCGTAGTGTCCCGCCATCGGGCCTTCATTCAAGCCGGAGCCGGCATTGTCGCCGATTCAAATCCGGAACATGAGTACGAAGAGACATGCAACAAGGCGCGCGCGATGATGCGCGCCATCGAATTGGCTGAGCAGGGGTTGGAATAGAGGAGCCTCCAGCGATCAGCCATCAGCTTCTGGCGGTCCTGAAAGATCGAGATTCCATAGTTGTGCTAAACGCTGAGAGCTGAAAGCTAAAGGCTGGATTCACATGTTACTCGTCATCGACAACTACGATTCGTTCACCTACAACCTGGTGCAATATTTTGGCGAACTGGGCGAGGAGGTCCAGGTCTATCGCAATGACACCATTACTCCTGAAGAGATCGAGGCGCTCCGTCCGGATCGGATCGTGATTTCTCCAGGGCCCTGCACGCCCAATGAGGCGGGCATTTCGGTCGAGACGATCCGCCGTTTCGGAGGCAAGGTTCCCATCCTCGGCGTCTGCTTGGGGCATCAGTCGCTGGCCGTGGCCTACGGCGGCGAAGTTGTCCGCGCGCCGCGCTTGATGCACGGGAAGACGTCTCAGATCAAGCATGACGGCAGGACAATTTTCCGGTCGCTTCCCAATCCATTCGAGGCGACACGCTACCATTCGCTGATTGTGAATCGGACGAATCTTCCCGATTGCTTCGAGATCTCGGCGGAGACTGCCGAGGGGGAAATCATGGGACTCCGCCATAAGACGCTGGGCGCCGAAGGGGTCCAGTTCCATCCGGAATCGATCTTGACGGCCGCTGGAAAAGATCTGCTCAGAAACTTTCTAAAACTTTAGCACGCGTGCCCGTTTTCCTTATTTACGATCATGATCAAAGACGCGCTTGCCAAACTAGCCGACCGGGCCGATCTTTCCGAATCGGAAGCGGAGGCCGTCATGGCCGAAATGATGGACGGGGCGGCGACGCCGGCGCAGATTGCGGCCTATCTCATGGGCCTCCGACAAAAAGGCGAAACGGTCGAGGAAATCGTCGGATCGGTCAAGGCGATGCGTTCGCGCGCCGTTCGGATCCGAGTCGGCGCCAAAGTCGTCGTGGATACCTGTGGGACCGGCGGCGACGGCGCCCACACGTTCAACATCTCCACCACGGCGGCCTTTGTGGCAGCCGGGGCCGGCCTCACCGTGGCCAAGCACGGCAATCGGTCGATTTCATCCAAGTCCGGCAGCGCCGATGTGCTGACGGCTCTTGGCGTCAAGATCGATCTGTCGCCCGACCGGGTGGCGGACTGCATTGATGAAGTGGGCATTGGGTTCTTGTTCGCTCCGCTCTATCACGGGGCAATGAAACATTGCGCCGGGCCGAGGCAGGAGATGGGCATCAGAACGCTACTCAATATCTTGGGGCCGCTGGCGAACCCGGCCGGGGCTACACATCAAGTGTTGGGTGTCTACGATGCGAGCTTGACCGAGATTCTCGGGCGGGTGCTGCTGGAGCTGGGGTCGCAACATTGCCTCGTGACCCATGGCATGGATGGGCTGGACGAGATCACGGTCTCAGATCGGACGAAAATTTCCGAAGGCAAGGGTGGCATTGTCTCGAGCTATTTCATCGCTCCGGAAGAGTTCGATCTGCCGCGCACGGCGCGAAAAGAGGTCGCCGGCGGCCTGCCTGAGGACAATGCGCGCATTGCGCACGACATCTTGCGGGGAAGAAAAGGTCCGAAGCGAGACATCGTCTGTCTCAACGCGGCCGCCGCGATGGTCGTTGGGGGCAAGGCCAAGACGTTAAAAGACGGGTTCCGCCTCGCGCAACAGACTATCGATTCGGGTGCCGCAGCCGAGAAACTGGAGCGGCTCATTGCCTGCACGAACAAGGCCTAACTGCCGATGATTCTTGATCGCATTCTCGAACATAAGAAAGCCGAGCTGCGGCACAAGCAGAGCCGCGCCTATCTCGCCGAGTTGAAGTCGGCTATTCGGGATCTGGCGCCGCCATTGGGGTTTGCCGTGACGCTCGACGCCACCAGGACCGCAACGAGCCCGGCCCTGATTGCGGAAGTCAAGAAGGCCTCACCGAGCTTGGGGCTCTTGCGGCCGGAATTCGCCGAGCAGTTCGATCATCTGGCCATTGCCCGCGCATATCACGAACATGGTGCGTCAGCCGTGTCCGTCCTGACGGACAAGGATTTCTTTCAGGGCGACCTGCGCTATTTGGCGGAGATCAAGAAGGCTGTGCCGCTACCCGCACTGAATAAGGAGTTCATGGTCGAGGACCTCCAATTTTATGAAGCGCGGGCCCACGGCGCCGATGCGGTACTGCTGATCGTCGCGGCGTTAGAGCGGCGGCAGCTGGTAGATTTCCATGCGCTGGCCGGTGAACTTGGGATGGACGTCCTCTTTGAAACGCATCATGAACGGGAACTGGACCTGGTGCTGGAATGGGTGCCTGCCGCGAGGCTGATCGGGATCAACAATCGCGATCTGAAGACATTCACGACCGACTTGGGCGTGACGTTTCGATTGGCCAAGCGGATTCCGGCCGAGAAGCTCATTGTCAGTGAGAGCGGGATTCACACGCGTGACCATGTGAAGCAGTTAGTCCAAGCCGGTGTCCATGCGATGCTGATCGGGGAGTCGCTCATTCGCGCCAAGCACACCGGTAACAAGGTGCGCGAGCTGCTCGGAGTCGAAGCAGGCAACCGGCAGTCGGCATAGATGTGTGGGACGACGATATGATCAAGGTCAAAATTTGCGGGATTACCACCGGTGACGATGCCCAGGTTGCCGTGGCAGCAGGCGCGGACGCACTGGGCTTTGTGATGTACCGGAAGAGTCCTCGCTGGGTGGAACCGTCCGTGGCGCGCGCCATCATTGCAGACCTTCCTCCCTTTGTGTTGCCGGTCGGTGTCTTCGTCAACGAAGAGGCCGCCGCCGTGCGGACATTGATGGACGAATGCGGATTCGCGTTGGCCCAACTGCATGGAGACGAATCCGCAGCCTATTGCCAACAGCTCGGACGTCCGGTGCTGAAGGCCCTGCGTGTGAAAGATCGCGGGTCGTTCCTCGCTCTCGCCGAATTCCAAGGACGGGCACGTGTTCGAGGGGTTCTCGTCGACGCGTTTTCGGAGCATGCCTACGGTGGCACGGGACACACGGTTGATTGGACGTTGGCGGCGGAGGCGGCCCGGTCTGTGCCGATTCTATTGGCCGGGGGGCTCACACCGTCGAATGTGGCCGAAGCGGTTCGGCTGGTGCAGCCCTACGGAGTCGACGTCAGCAGCGGGGTGGAAAAGAGTCCGGGCAGGAAGGATCCGGAGAAAGTCAGAGCCTTTATCGAAGCGGCCAGGCTTGTTCCGGTCAAATAAGGACGACTATACTGCGGTCGATTTATTGGGGAGGAGTTGTTTACATGCCAATACTTCCAGATAGCCATGGCCGGTTCGGACCCTATGGGGGACGGTATGTGCCGGAAACCCTCATGCCAGCATTGCTGGAACTGGAAGAGGAATACGCCAAAGCCAAGAAAGACCGCCGTGATCTCGCCTACTATCTGAAACAGTATGTCGGGCGTCCGACGAGTCTCTACCGTGCCGATCGACTGACCAAGAAATTTGGCGGGGCCAAGATCTATCTGAAGCGGGAAGACCTGTGTCATACCGGCGCGCATAAGATCAACAACGCGATCGGTCAAGTGCTGCTGGCGATGCGCATGAAAAAGCGACGAATTATCGCCGAGACCGGGGCCGGCCAGCATGGGGTGGCAACTGCCACGGCAGCCGCGATGTTCGGGCTGGACTGTGAAGTCTACATGGGCACGGAGGACATGCAGCGCCAGGCCTTGAATGTCTTCCGCATGCGGTTGCTCGGCGCGAAAGTGACAGGCGTCGATGCCGGAAGCCGGACGTTGAAAGATGCCATCAGCGAAGCGATGCGCGATTGGACCACAAATGTTCGCACGACCCATTACATCCTCGGTTCGGTTCTCGGGGCGCATCCCTATCCCATGATGATCCGAGATTTTCAGGCAATCATTGGCAAAGAGGCACGGAAACAGATTCTGGCTGCGGAGGGGAAGCTGCCGGATTATCTCGTGGCCTGTGTCGGGGGTGGGAGCAATTCCATCGGGCTCTTCCATGCATTCCTTGGTGATCGCAAGGTGAAGATGGTGGGTGTCGAAGCCGGAGGGAGCGGGATTGTGAGCGGGAAGCATGCTGCGCGGTTTTCCGGCGGAAAACCGGGTGTTTTACAAGGGACCATGACCTATCTGCTGCAGGATGACAATGGGCAGATCAACTTGACCCATTCCGTCTCGGCCGGATTAGACTATGCAGCGGTTGGTCCTGAACATAGCCTCTATCATGATCAGGGGCGCATAGACTACACCTATGCAACAGATACTGAAGCATTGGCCGCCTTTGATCTCCTCGCTCGTGAGGAAGGCATTGTTCCCGCGTTAGAAAGCGCCCATGCCATTGCACAGGTCATCAAGCTAGCCCCACAACTCAAGAAGTCACAAGTGATCATCGCCAACCTGTCCGGTCGTGGGGATAAAGACGTCCAGCAAGTGGCCAGGATGCGAGGAGTGGAGTTATGAGCGGGCGGCTGGAAACCACGTTTCAACGGTTGCGTGATAAGAGAGAGAAAGCCCTCATCGCCTATCTCATGGCGGGGGACCCTGGATTGGCTGAGACCGAACAGCTGGTCGTGGCCTTGGAACAGGCAGGCGCCGATATCATTGAGCTCGGTGTGCCGTTCTCCGATCCAATTGCGGATGGGCCGGTGATTCAGCAGGCCGCCGAGCGGGGGTTGAAGAGCGGTACGACACTGCGGAAAATTCTGGCTTCAGTGACCTCGCTCAGGAAGCGGACGAACATTCCCATCGTGTTGATGCTGTACTACAACAGCATCCACGCCATGGGCTGTGAACAGTTTTGCAAGGCCGCAACAGCTGCCGGAGTGGATGGATTGATTGTCCCAGATATGCCGCCGGATGAAGCGGGCCCGCTCAAGGGTCCGGCTGATGCCGCCGGCCTGCCGCTCATTTTTCTACTGGCGCCGACCAGCACGCCAAGTCGGCGAAGGCTGGTGGCCGAAGAGTCTCACGGGTTTGTCTACTACGTCTCATTGACCGGCATTACCGGGGCCAAGCTCAGCAATGTGACGGATATCCAGCAGAATGTTCAGAAACTGAAGAAAGTCTCCGCCTCTCCGGTCGCCGTCGGCTTCGGCGTGGCGACGCCGGAGGATGCCGCGCAGGTCTCCAAAATGGCCGATGGGGTCATCGTCGGCAGTGCTATCGTGAAACGTATCGCGTCCCACCAACAGGATCCCGGCATGGTGGGGCATGTCGCCGAGTTTGTGCGGTCGTTGAAAGCGGCAATGGCGCCAGCCTAACCAACTATACTGGGATAGACTCTTCGTTTCTTGTCCTCATGATAGTGCCGGTGTAAGATGTTGTCGATAAATTGTGCGTGTCGGATGTAGTCGGGGACACCATGAAGAGCGCCCTCCATACCAT
Source organism: Nitrospira sp. (assembly GCA_015903945.1). GTDB lineage: Bacteria > Nitrospirota > Nitrospiria > Nitrospirales > Nitrospiraceae > Nitrospira_D. The sequence continues at coordinate 25,886 of JABMDL010000035.1, forward strand.
TCGTCCTGAGCAACGGGAGGATGTGCTGATGAAGCTCCGTGTTGAATTGGAACGGGTGTCTGGACTGCGGTTTGCCTATGTGTATGGGTCGGTACTTGAGTCCGACAGGATTCATGATGTGGATGTCGGAATTTGTCTTGATGAGACGGCAGTCGCACAACAGAAGGACTTGGTGGATGCACTCTCGGTAAAGCTCTTAGCCGCTGTGAGATTGCCAGTTGATATTCGGGTGCTCAACGAGGCGCCGCTGTCGTTTCTCTACCATGTGCTGAGAGGGCGGCTGGTACTGTGTCGAGATGAGACCTTCTTGACCGATATGCTGGAAGATGTCGCTCGCCGTTACCTTGACCTTGCCCCGTTCCTCCGTAACAGCACGAAGGATGCCTTCGCCGCATGAGCCTGAATCCGGACCTCATCCGGGCACGTTGCACTGAAATCGACACATCGTTGAGCCGGCTTGAAGAGATCGGTCGGCTGTCTCGCGAGACCTTCCTCTCCAACCAAGACACCCTTGATGTGGCCTGTTATCGACTTCTGATTGCGATTGAGGCTGCACTAGCCTTGTGCTTTCATGTGTCGGCGAAGCGACTGCATCAGGTACCAGAAGAATATGCGGGCTGTTTTACCGCGTTGGAACAGGCAGGACTCATCCCTTCAGATCTTTCCAGCCGTCTGCAGCAGATGGCGCGTTTCCGCAACCTGCTCGTTCACGTGTATTGGAAGATCGACTACGGGCAGGTCTATGACGTGATCACGACTAGACTCGGAGATTTACGGGCGTTCCGCACGGCCATGGCCGGGCTGATCTAACAGCCCGAGCTGTTCAGAGAGAAGCGCGTTTCACAGTGCCCCTGATGCACAGAGTAAGATCAGACCTCGAAAGTCAACCGGTCCTCCGCCACGGTAGAGGAAGGGGCTGGTTTGCCATCATCGCCGTATGCGGCGTGCTGAGTTTCCTCGGCTTAACATCATCGCCAGCGGAGCGTGAGGGGGCATCGGTAGAGGCCCCGATGCTCGCGATCGAAGAAGCGGCGGCGTTGGCGCGTAGCGCCGCGAGGATAAAGGTCGGTGAGAAGATGAAAGAATACGTGCTTCACGTGGTGGAGTTTCAACCGAAATACGGGCGATGGCGCGCCTCCTTCGAAGAAAAAGAGCCGTCGCACACATTTGATAATTGCTTCAAGGTGTTTGTGGATGACCACACGAAAGAAACCGAGTTCCAAGCCTGCCCGTAGCGGTCCATCCGCTATGATCTCGCCCAAAACCAAGTTAGAGTCAGATTGGGCTGACCTCTGTTTGACGGACACCCCACAAGGGGCACGAGTCGCTCAAGGCAGAATAATAATTGGAGGCTGCAAATGACGTAACTGTGCAATAGGCTGACGAACTGTCTTGCCCCTGCACCTGACTTGGTCTACAGCGCGATCACTGCCTCGGCTGGGGAGGCATGTAGGAGATCATTTCCAGGGCAAGTTCCTTGGCGATGTCTTTTAGATTCGGCTTGAAGAACATGTAACTGCTGGACCGTTCGTGGCGCGCTTTCCACACCGTGGTGCCGGTCGTCGCATCCACGAGGCGCAGACTCAATCCCACCCGGCCCACGTTATCGCCTTCCTTGCGGACATATTCCCACGAGTTGACCCGCACCACCAGGAATGAATCGACAGAGAGGGCTTTGCCGAGCGCCATGGCCGAATCTTTGTCGGACTGGCCGGTCATTTCCAAGCGTGAGAAGTAGAAGACCAGCGAATCAAACGCGGGTTTCGAACTCTGAAAGATATCCGTCACACTCTCGGGCAGCATGACACGTTCGATGTGCCCATGCCTCCGCAGCGCCACGGCGAGGACTTCTTGGATGTCTTCACGCGCGCTGTCGTATTGGCTGGCCATGGGAGGCAGCACGGCGATGGCCTGAGGGGCGAACCCCTTGGCGCCCGGACCTTCCCATACTTCCTGAAGGCCGCTGCATCCCGCCAACAATACGAGAGCGACAAACGTCAAACCGAATCGTCTGTGTGCCGAGCGTAACATGGGACTCCAGTATACCATGTCAGAACGTTGCGGAGATCGAGCCGGACACGAGGGCACCTTGTTCGCGGAAGTCATACCCGCCCCCTACGTCGGCGCGCAAGAAGAATAATCGCAGGCCCAAGCCCGCCGTGGGGATGAACGGCGTGGCGGCATCCTGCATATTCTTGAATGTGCCGATTCGCAGCGAGATGAATTCGGAGAGGAATGTTTGTTCCGCCCCCAAACTCAAGAGCTGACTTTTGACGCCGGGTACCAGGGTCTTGTTCTTGGTGATGTCGACGTCGGCGGTAAGGGTCAAGGTCGACCAGGGATTCAGCGCGAGACCGCCACGAACTTGCGGTTCCAGCTTAATTTCTCCGCCGCCCGTGTCGTCGAACACCGGTTTGTTGATATCCTTTGCTACGATGCCGAACCGAATCCATGACATGGGCTTATAAATAGCACCCAGGTCGATCCCATACGTGGTGGAAATCTCCGGCTTGCCGAAGTGGTTCGTGATCGTCACGCCGCTGCCGCCCTGAAGATTGACCGATCCGGAGTAGGCCGCCCCCTGGATGACCTTCGCGGTGACGCCGATCGCAAACGTTTTGTCTGAAAAGGCATAGGCGTAGGAAAAAGCCAATTGTCTGGCTTCAAATCCGCGCAAGGCCATTGTGCCGGTGAGGGAGATTGGAGCCACGCCGGAAACTTGAATCGGCGAGCTGATATAGCCGCCACCAGTCGCCACATCCGAGACATTGATCCCGAAGGCATGCTCGCCAAGATGGCCTTTGAGGTAGAGACCGGCGGCTCCATTCACAGACAAGGTGGCACCGGGCTGGTTGAGGCGTGCAGCAATATTCTGCGCGCTTGCGATATTGGCCGCTGACGCACCATTGGGATTGAAGTTCTCCAGATCCCGGATGGCCTCACCCAGACCTCGGCGGTCGATCGCGAGGCCGCTGCCCTGGATACGGATATCCACCGTCTGCGTCATTGCCAGGCCGGCCGGGTTCCAATAAGTGGCGAGGGAGTCCGTTGTCACTGCGACGCCGGCGCCTCCCATGCCAGTCGCGCGTGGCCCGGCAATCACGAATTCCATTGCCACTGCTTGGGCTGGGACTCCGACGAGTGCGGCCGACAGGAGTACGTAGGAAAGCGTTCGGTTCATGTTCACCATATTTCACGAGCCGGAGGTATTGTAACCGAGAATCCGCCTCGCTGCGAGGCAATCTCCGTAATTAGACGACCAACCCGTCCTGCATGTAAACAATACGGTCCGACTGGGCAGACAGTTTGTCGTTGTGGGTCACGATGACGAACGTCGTGCCACGGGATTTATTCAGGTCCCGCATCAGCCCGAACAGGGCGTCGCCGCTATGGGTGTCGAGATTGCCGGTCGGTTCGTCGGCCAATACCAAATCCGGCTTCTGCATCAGTGCCCGCGCCATCGCGACCCGCTGCTGCTCTCCTCCGGACAGCTCTCCCGGCTTGTGGTGGAGCCGCTTGCCGAGGCCGACTTCCGTAAGCAGGGCTTTGGAGTCGGCTTCGACGGAGGCGGCGTCGCGCCGTTGCACCAAGGCCGGCATGCCGGCGTTCTCCAGGGCCGTGAACTCCGGCAGCAAATGGTGAAACTGGAATACGAAACCGATGCGTGTGTTACGGAACTCCGCTTGCTGGCTCTCTGTCAACTGGAACAGGTCTTGGCCGTCGAACGTCACGGTGCCTCTGGTGGGCTTGTCGAGCGTCCCGATGATGTGGAGCAATGTGCTCTTGCCGGCTCCGGACGCGCCGACGATTGCAATGAGCTCGCCACGCTGAATCTCCAGATTGATGCCTTTGAGCACCGGCAGGTCGTAGGAACCCATCGAGAAAGACTTATGAAGGTCGGTGACTTTGATCATAACGGGTGCATAGAGCGTTCAGCATTCAGCAGCCAGCAATCAGTCATCAGTTTCGGATCCGACAGCTGATAGCTGGTCGCTGGCAGCTATTTGCCGGGCCTTCATTCATACCGCAGCGCCGCAACGGGCTCGAGTTTGGCGGCTTGGTTGGCCGGGTACACGGTGGCGGCGAAGCTAATCAGAATCGCTGATCCGGCCACAAGCAGTACGTCCTCGGCCAGGACGTGCACGGGAATTTTCGAGATGTAGTACACCGTTGCATCGAAGGTCCAAAACCTCTCGATCAGCCACAGAAAGGCATACCCCAGCGGAATGCCGATAGCCGTGCCGGACAGCCCGATGATCAAGCCGTTCAACATGAAGATCCGCCGGATGCTCCGCCTGGTGGCTCCCATTGCCTTGAGAATCGCGATTTCCTTTTGCTTCTCCGTCACGATCATCGTGAGGGTGCTCACAATGTTGAACGATGCGACGATGGTGATGAGAACGAGCAGCAGAAACATCATTGTTTTTTCGAGTTTCAAGGCCGAGAAGAGATTGCGGTTCATCTGCATCCAGTCCCTGGCCCCGTGGCTGAACCCTAGTACCTGTTCGATGGTATGGGCGATTTCGTCCGCGCGGAACACATCCGTCACTTTCACTTCGATGCCGGAGACGCCGTCACCCATGTTGAAGAATTTCTGCGCCTCCCTAAGTTCAATATAGGCGAGCGAGGAATCATATTCGTACATGCCTGAATGGAACAGTCCGACGACGGCGAAGGTCCTGATTTTCGGAACCATACCCATCGCGCTGATCGGGCCGACCGGTGATACCACGTTGAGCGTATCACCGGGAAATACACCCAGGCGCATGGCCAGTTCCTTGCCGAGGATGATGCCGGGCTTGTCGACCACCTGGGGCTCTCCCTGCGGGTCGTCGACCGGAGCCTGTCTGACCTTGACCGGTGTGAGCAGGTCGGTCAGCTGCCCTGCCGACATGTTCTTGGCCAGTTCGGTGACGTTCGCCTCGCGCTGCGGGTCGATGCCGCGCAGGACGATACCCTGTACACCTGATTGGGTGGTCAGAAGGACTTGCCGGAGGACGAACGGCGTGGCCGCCACGACCTCGGGCACGGTGCGTATTCTCTCAATCAGCGGATCATAGTCCGTGACATTCTCTTTCATCCGCTCCTGGACGATGACGTGCGCAGTGGTGCCCAGAATTTTGGCCTGAATATCTTCCTTGAATCCCGTCATGATGCCGACTGTTCCGATCAAGGCCGCCACGCCCAGCGTGATGCCGGCAATCGACACGAAGGTGTTCAGCGAGATCGTCCGGTTACGGCGTTTGGCGCGCAAGTACCGGAGGCCGACGAAAATCTCATAGGGGAGGGCCATCGCTATTTCTCCGGCCTTAACTGGGGGAACAGCACGACGTCGCGGATGGACGCTTGATCGGTAAAGAGCATGATCAGGCGGTCGATGCCGATGCCTTCGCCTGCCGTCGGCGGCATGCCGAACTCCAGTGCACGGAGAAAGTCCTCATCGACGAGATGGGCTTCTTCGTCGCCGGCTTCCCGCTGGGCCGCCTGGCCCTCGAACCGCTCGCGTTGGTCCAGCGGGTCGTTCAACTCGGAAAAGGCGTTGGCGATCTCCCGTCCGGCGATATACAGTTCGAACCGGTCGGTCAAGGTGGGGTCCGAATCCTTACGCCGGGCCAGCGGCGAGATTTCGATGGGGTAGTCCGTAATGAACGTGGGTTGTTGGAGATTGGGCTCGACGGTCTCCTCGAAAATCTCATTGACAATGTTGAACAACGACGCCTCGGGATCCACCGGCACGTTCAGTTGTTTGGCCGCAGCCAGCGCCTTGTTTCGATCATGCAGGACGGACTGGTCAAGTGCATTCACTTCACAAATGGCTTGGTGATAGGACCAGCGCCTCCACGGGGGGGTCAGAATAATCTCCTTGCCTTGATACGTGATGACGGTGTTCCCGAGAATCTGTCGCGCGAGGGTCGAAATCATCTCCTCGGTCAGTCTGATCAGATCGTGGTAATCGGCGTAAGAGACGTAGAACTCCAGCATTGTGAATTCGGGATTGTGGATCGTCGAGATGCCCTCGTTCCGGAAGTTCCGGTTGATCTCGAATACCCTCGGGAATCCGCCGACGATCAGGCGTTTCAAATAGAGTTCCGGCGCGATGCGCAGATACAGGTCGACGCCGAGCGCGTTGTGGTGCGTGACGAAGGGCTTGGCCGTCGCGCCGCCGGGAATCGGATGCATCATCGGCGTTTCGACTTCGAGGAAACCCCGTTCGATCAAAAACGCGCGGATGCCGGCGATGATCCGGCTTCTGGCAGCGAAGATCTGATGCACCTGCGGGTTCGCGATGAGATCGACGTAGCGCTGCCGGTAGCGGGTTTCCACGTCGGTGAGCCCGTGCCACTTTTCCGGGAGGGGTCGGAGCGCTTTACTGAGAAACGTCAGTTGATGGACTTCGACCGTAAACTCATTCGTCTTGGTGCGGAACAGGATTCCCGTGACACCGATCCAGTCACCGAGGTCGAGTTGCTCGGTCACAGTGTAGGCCTGTTCCGAGAGCAGATCCTTTTTCAGATAGACTTGGAGCCTGTCGGACCCGTCTTGGAGCACGGCGAAACCGGCCTTGCCGAAACGACGTAGGGCCACGACGCGGCCCGCGATGGTGCAGGAGATGCGTTCTTGTTCGAGGACCTCCTTGGTCTTTTCCCCGTGCAGGCTGATGAGCTGCCCGGCCCGGTCCTTCACCTCGAAGCGAGACCCGTACGGGGCCACGCCGGCCTGGCGGAGTTGGTCGAGCTTCTTGATCCGCTGCTGTCGCTGTTCGTTCAGTTCATCCATTTATATAGCTCTCAGCTTTCAGCTCGCAGCCATCAGCTCCTAGAGATCGTCACCCTGATCGCTGATTGCTGTCAGCTGATTGCTCCCCTTTGCGATTCTTTTGGTGAGATAGGCTTCGATGAATCCATCGATCTCACCGTCCATGACGGAGGAGACATCGCCGGTTTCATGAGCGGTCCGGTGGTCCTTGACCATTTGATACGGTTGGAACACGTAGGATCGGATTTGACTGCCCCACGCGATGTCTTTCTTCTCGCCCACGATCGCATTGAACTCTGCCTCTTTTTTCTGCTGCTCCAGTTCAAACAGACGGGCTTTCAAGATCTTCATTGCGCCGTTACGGTTTTGTAGCTGCGACCGCTCGTTCTGGCATTGCACGACAATTCCGGTCGGCAAGTGCGTGATGCGGATCGCCGTTTCCACCTTGTTCACGTTTTGGCCGCCGGCGCCGCCCGCACGGAAGGTGTCGATGCGGAGATCCTTTTCTTCGATCGCGACATCGAGATCGTCGCTCAGCTCCGGGTAGACGAAGACAGATGCGAATGACGTATGCCGGCGCTTATTAGAGTCGAACGGGGAAATGCGCACCAGTCGGTGGACTCCCGCTTCCGCCTTCAAATACCCGTAGGCGTAGGGGCCGGTGATCGAGAGGGTCACACTCTTGATGCCGGCTTCATCACCCGCCAGCAAGTCCAGAGTCTCCACTTTGAATTTCTTGGCCTCCGCCCAGCGTACGTACATGCGCAGCAGCATTTGCGCCCAGTCCTGCGATTCCGTACCGCCGGCGCCAGGATGGATTTCGAGAATGGCGTTGTTCGGGTCCAGTTCGCCGGCTAGGAGAATTTCCAGACGCAGGGCCGCCACGCGCGGCTCCAACCGGTGCAGTTCGGTGGCCAGTTCTTGTTCAAGCCCGGCGTCGCCGCTTTCGGTGGCCAGCTCCAGCAGGGCGTTTAGATCGCCGAGCTTGGCTTCAATGTCGCGCCAGGTCTCTACTTCGCGCTCGATCGTCGCTTTCTTCCGGCTGACGGCCGCAGCGGTGCGGGCATCGCTCCAGAAATGCGGCTGCCCCATCTGGGCTTCCAACTCTTGCAGCTCGGCGGTCATGCGGGCGAGGTCAAAGATGCCCCCGTAACTCGGAGATCTGTTCGCCGATGACGCGGACTCGACCTTGCACTTCATCCAACATAGAACGATCCTTCTTCAATTACGCGGGTTCAATGGCGGTTGTGTCGGGGGCGGGTTCCTTGGTGCGGAAGTAGCCGTACAGACACAAGAGCGCGCTGATTATAGCACAGCCGTAGGCAAACACATCTCCATACCAGCTATAAAATGTTCGGGAATAGCCGACGGGAATGGAGGCCCGCAGAGCATGCTCCGTGAACAGCGGGGTGGCGTCCAGAATGCGACCGAAGGGGTCGATGAAACCGGAGATCCCGGTGTTGGCGGAGCGTGCGAAGGCCCGATGATTTTCCACCGAGCGAAAGACCACCATGGAGAAGTGTTGCGCGGGCGCCGACGAGGGTCCGAACCATCCGTCGTTCGTGATCGTGACAAAAAACTCGGCACCGTTGGCGGCGAACCGGCGGACCAGATCCGGGAAGATCACTTCGTAGCAGATGGCCACGCCGAACTTCACGGGCCGCGAGCTGGACGGATTGCCGCCGCTGAGCGATTTGGGGGTGAACGACAGAAGTGTGGCGCCAGGTCCTGCCTCGAAGTCGCCGATCCCTTCCACCAGCTTGTCGAGGAAGAACAACAGCGATGTTTTCAGCGGAATGTATTCCCCGAACGGCACCAAGTGGTGTTTGTCGTACCGGCCCAGAAGGGTCCCGTCTGGTCCCAGCAGATAGGCGCTGTTCAATAGATAGGGTCTGCGATCCGGGTAATACCGCAAGGCCGGACTCCCCAAGAGGATCGGGGCCTGCGCGCGCGCCGCCCAATCAATTAACTGAAGCTGGTATTCCCGCTCCCGCTCGAGAAGGAACGGTGTCGCGGCTTCAGGCCACACGATCAAATCCGTTCCGGCGCCGAGCATGGCGGTCAGCCGGTCGAACCGGCGCATCGTCTCGTCGCGGAATGAGGCATCCCACTTCACGGCTTGATCGATATTAGGTTGGACGACGCCCACGGTAATAGAGGAGGGGGGTCGCTTTGGGCTCTCCTCCGACAGCACGCTGGCGCTATAGACCCATGACAGCACCATGAGGGCCGCTGTTGCCGTGAGCAGCTCCCACGGCAGCTTGGCCGGGTGAAACCCTCGGAAGAACGGCATCAGCCACAGGACCAACTCGGCCAGTGCCACATTCACCGACACGATCAAGAATGAAACGCCGTAGACCCCGGTGTGGTCCGCGATCTGGATGAGGTCCAGCTCCCGGTATTGTGAATACCCGAGGAGGCACCATGGAAGTCCGGAAAGGGCATACGTGCGGAGCAACTCGAAGGCAACCCAGAAACAGGGCGCGAAGAAAATGCCGTATCGTGGAATGAGCCTGTGCAGCCAGACGATGGAGAGACTGTACAGCCCGACATAGACTCCAAGGTATGTAGTCAGCAGTAAAAGGATGGCATAGCTGGCGGGCAGCGGCACCTTGCCGTAGGTCGTCATGGCGGTGACGACCCAGGCCATAATGCCGGTGAAGGCGATGATGCCGGTCAGCCATCCGAGCCAGAACGCACGGCGTTGTGAGCATTGATCGAGCGCAAGATGGAGGGGAATGAGCGCGATCCAAGCCAGCCACTCGAATTCAAAGTTAGGGAAGCACAGGGGTAGCAGAATACCGCTCGCACAGGCAAGGAGTGGTTGGCGCAAGCGGGGTGGGTCCATCGCGGGCTACGATAACGAAAGCGTTGGGGACTTGCAAGGGAACGAGAGAGTAGCGGCGGATGAAGTTTGCCGTGCGTTTCACGCCTGAAAGAGGTATGGTACAGAGCTATGGAACGGCGTCGGCATCGGCGGGTTCATGCCCAACTCAAGAGTTGGCTGTGTGCGAATTCCCACGAAATCGAAGGCGAGACCATTGATCTGTCGATCGGCGGGGCAAAGTTTGAAAGCTCGCTCACGGTGGAGCCCGGCAAGGAGGTGACCGTGAAGCTGGTCATTCCAGGCACCGACGCACCGATCTATATTGAACACGCACAGGTTCAATGGATTCACGATCAAACGTTCGGGGTCAGGTTTCTGGAAGTTCGGCAACAGGAGCTGGACGAGCTGGAGCAGCTGATCGATGAATATCTCGCGTTAGACGAAGGTGGACAGGCATGAAACGTATGAGTGTTTGGATTGGGTAACACCTGATAAAAGGTCTTATTGAAGGTGTGCCATGAGCAACACGGCTGTGCGGACTTCCTGCGTCAGCGCTGACCACGTGTCTTGTACGTCCTGATTTGTCAACGCTGCCACGGGCAATTGTTCTCCATAGATATGAGTCGGATGGAGGCTCTGCCAACATCCCGCCCACACAATATCATCCGTCAGACGTAATCGCTACAGGGTCGGGGCCACCTCAACCTGACCTCTTTTCTAGTCTCGATGGTGGAGACGGCCCCGTTGGGCCGCGTGATCTTCGTGGGATTCCCCTGCGGATCCCGTTCGATCAGCGTGGTGCGGTTCAACGGATCAATGGTCGTGAAGATGTGGGATGGTTGGTAGGCGAGCATTACGCAGGTATGCTATACTCGGCGCCAACGAAGGAAAGAGGCTAGCCTGGCAATGAAAGCGGTGAAATGTACCAAAGACGGCGTGGTCATTCCCTCGGCCTGGGTCAAGGGCTGGGGCAAACCCGTCGTCGCCTATCGGAGTGCCGAGGTCGTGGTCTTGGAATCTCCGGCTCGCGCCGCGAGTCGCAAGCGACTCGCCACAATGATCCGGAAGGTCCGCCGCGCCGCCCAAGAACTCGGTCCACTGTCTCCGGAACAAATTGCCGCCGAGGTGGCCGTGGTGCGAGCCGAGCGTGCGCGTCGTTCTTGATACCAATATCCTCGTCTCAGGGCTGATGTCCGTGAGCAGCCCCCCCCCGCCCAGATCCTCAACGCTCTCCGAGCGGGCCAGATTGTGGCCGTGATGAGCGAGGCCACCTTGGCAGAATTGGCGCAGGTGCTCCAACGCCCCGCCGTCCGCCGGTACTTTAGCCACTCCGCGATCACGCCCGCCGCATTTCTGGCGGAGCTGCGGCTGCACGCTGATCTGATGATTCCCCGTCCCACCACCACCGTGATTCGCGACGAGCAGGACCGCCCCTTCCTCGATCTGCTCGCCACGATCCCCCCACCGCAATACTTCGTGACGGGGGACAAGGATTTTGAGGCCTCCCACTACAGCGGCGTCCCGGTCATCTCTGCCGCCGAGTTTGCCCGCCTGCTCCGACGTCGCTAACTCCGCCCCCCCCCAATCCCCTTACACCAGAAATAAGGGCACCCATGGCACGATGGCTGGGGCAGCTGTGCGCAATGGGACTGCAACTCTGGCGACGGCTCCTGTTGTGGCTCCAGCGCCGGACAGACGCACGACGGTGGACGCAGCGTGCTACGGCAGCGGCCCCACGAAAAGCCTTTGTCCAACCCAAACCGGCATGGGTCAAGCAAGAGGTCATTCGATTGAAAGCGCTCATGCCGCAGGTAGGCTGCCGGACGATTGCCCATCACTTCAATCGGCGATGGAGAGCACGCCGACAGATGACGGTGAGCAAGACCTACGTCGCGGACACCTGCCGGAAAGAGCAGTACCGAATCCTCCATGCGCGGCGAAGATTGAAACATCGCGTTCCGCGGCCGATGCGGAAGAATCGGGTATGGGGTTGTGATCTGCTCGCGAAGACGGACTCCGAGGGCCGCACCCATCTCGCCCTGGCG
>JABMDL010000073.1 GCA_015903945.1 Nitrospira sp.
ACGTTGATTTCCTTGACAGCCCGCTCAGCCGGTGTCGCGTCACGATCTTCGACGATTTTGAGCACCTCGGATGAAGCCAATCCGCCCTGATGGCCGCCATCCGACTGCCGACGAATGACACGGCCATAGCCGGTGGGGTCATCCAACGCAGCTGCGAGGATGGTCACCATCGCCCCTTCCGCTTGATGGACCCGCATCAGTTCGCGCACTGTCCGTTCTTTCAGCAACGGAGTATCGCCGTTCAAAATCAGATAATTTGTCGGACGCGGCTCCTTGGCTCCGGCAAATACCGGACGGCTTTGGAGCACTGCGTGGCCGGTCCCCAGTTGTTCTGCCTGCTCAACGACGGCGACCAATTCGGCCCCCGTCCTCCCCGCAATTCCCGTCTGAATGACCTGCTGAACATCCTTGGCCTGATGACCGACCACCACCGCAATCCTGTGTCCGGCCACTTGCAATGCCAGATCAACGGCGTACAGCACCATCGGACGGCCGGCGACCCGATGCAGCACCTTTGCACGCTTGGACCTCATCCGTGTGCCCAGGCCGGCGGCCATTATCACCACGCCGAGGCCCTGGATCTGCGATGCTGTCGCATGCTTGCTCGTCGGCCGTTTCATCTCAGGTGCTCGCTCGTCAAGTTCCGCATGGCGGTTGTCCGGCAGCGCACGTCATACGATGGGCACACCCGCGTCCGGCTGCTTCACGTGGCTCCACTTCGGATCGGGATTGAGCAGCGGCGCGAGCGGGGTCGACGGGGAATAGAGTCCGCCGGACACGATCAGTTTCATGGCTTCATCGACACTGATCTCGACCGACGTGACTTCGCGTTCGGGGACCAGGAGAAAATACCCGGAGGTCGGATTCGGCGAGGTCGGCACGTACACGTGAACCAACGGTTCTCGGCCCAACACCGACGACTCACTTTTCGTCACCCCGGTCACGAACGCGAAACAGTAGTGGCCGTTCTTGGGAAATTGGATCAAGACGACGCGGCGGTAGGATCCTCGATCGGAGAACGACAGGATATCCATCATTGACTTCAACGTCGAGTAAATCCCCCGGACCAACGGCAAGCGGTTCAACCAATCTTCCCAGATCTTGACGATCGCCCGCCCCATGAAGTTGGCCGTGAACAGCCCGGTAGAAAAGATCAAGACAATCAGCAGCGCGACACCGGCCCCAGGGACGTAATGGTTGGGGGCCCAGCGCGCGAGGATATCGCCCAAGATACCGTCCACTGTGACGAACAGCGTCTTCAAAATGAGGACGGTTCCCCAGATCGGAGTCACCACCAGAAGACCGGTCAGAAAATAGCGTTTTAAAGCGGTTTTCAGCATTCTTTCGGGCCGTGCACGGGCCCCTATACTGTGGAGGCTCATCATACAGATTTTTTCGCCGGTGCCGCAAGCCTTTTCTTGTTATTTTCAATGAGTTAGCAATTCTGAACCGGTCTCACCACCAAAACCTCTACGGTTCAATCTTCCTTGCTATTCACGGCAGCCTGGCATAGGATCCCACCCCGATTATTGGCCCGGTTATTACCCCATTCAGGAGCCGCAGTTGCCCTTACGATCACGACGCGTTTCAGGTGTCTTCATTACGCTCGAAGGAGGCGAAGGCAGCGGGAAAACCACACAGGCCGTTCGCCTGTGCCAATCGCTGACGCAGCGGGGCTACAACGTCCTGCATACAAGAGAACCCGGGGGAACGCTTGTCGCTGAACAATTACGCAGCATCCTCCTCGAGAGATCGATTGAACCGATGGCGTCGGAAACGGAAACGCTGATCATTCTCGCCGCCCGCCGCCAGCATGCCGATCAGGTCATCCGACCTGCGCTTGCACATGGCGCGCTGGTCATCTGCGACCGGTTCTCAGACTCCACGCTGGCCTACCAAGGATACGCGCGAGGGCTCGATCTGAAACTCCTGCGGACGATGAACGACTGGGCAACAGGAGGACTCACGCCGCACCTCACGGTGCTCTTCGACCTTCCGGTGACCGCCGGTCTCACGCGGCGGCGCAGTGAGGCTGTATCACAAAATCGTCTCGACCTGGAAACCGAGCGGTTTCACATCAAAGTCCGCGCCGGCTTCCTGGCCCTGGCCAAACGTGAACCACGCCGGATCAAAATGATCGACGCTCGGCAGTCACCGGACGCCATCGCCCTGCAAGTGGAAACCCTCGTGCTGGATCGGCTAGGATCACTGCGGATGAAACCGCCAACACACCGGTAACCATGCCGTTTCACGACATCACCGGCCACGAACGGCCGATTACGCTGCTCAAAGCCGCGCTGAAACAAGAGCGTGTGGCCCAGGCCTATCTCTTCCACGGCGAAGCGCGCATCGGCAAGTTGCTGACCGCCCTGAATCTGGCGCAGACGTTGAATTGTGAACAGGCGGCAGCCGTCAGCAATCACGACTGCTGCGGCTGCTGCCGTTCCTGCCTCCAGATCGCGGCGCGGACGCACCCTGACTTTTTTGTGATCGAGCCGGACCGGGAGTTGGCGACCCCGCAAATTAAGATCGAACAGGTGCGCGAGATTGAACAGCAGTTCATCTACCGGCCGCTCATGGGAGAACGCAAAATCTGTCTGATCGACGACGCCGACCGGCTGACGATCGGCGCAGCCAACGCCCTCCTCAAAACACTGGAGGAGCCCCCGGGACACGGGCTGTTCATCTTGGTCTCCAGCCGCCCGCAAGCGCTGCCGATCACGATTCGCTCCCGCTGCCAGTCGCTGCGGTTTACCCCTCCTGCTCAGACGCAGGTGGAAGCCGCGGTCATTCTGAAACGGGAACTCCCCCCGACGGAGGCGCGATTCCTGGCGCTTGTCGCTGAAGGACGAATTGGAGAGGCCCTGACGCTGGACCCCACCGCCGTACGTGCGCAACAGCGCGACTGCCTCGATCTAGTCGCTCCGACCACGTTGAAATCTATCACCGCCATTCTGACGGCAGCCGAGAGTTTGGCGAAAGCCGACCGGGGGGCGGAAATACTCGGCTGGCTCAGCCGGTGGATCCGCGATCTCGTCATTGTCCTTGCCGGCGGCAATCAGGAGCAGCTGCTGCATCTTGACCAGCTGGACCAACTCCGCCGGTACGCGCAACAAGCCGATGCCGATGCATTGTTGGACCTGCTGAGTGAGATCGAACGCACGGAACAGCAGGCCACACGCCATCTCAATCTCCACATGGCCCTGGAAAACATTTTGCTCCGTTTGCGAGAGGCGTTGGGACTCGCGACGGCCCCGGCGCTCGTCTAGCTTTCAATCTTTCCAACCTGGTATCTTTCTCCGACCATGAGCAAGCCCGGCACCTTCTACATCACGACGCCGATCTACTACGTCAACGACGTCCCGCACATCGGTCATGCCTACACCACGATCGCCGCCGACGTGCTCGCGCGTTATTGGCGTTTGCGCGGGCGTGATGTATTTTTCCTGACCGGCCTGGATGAGCATGGGCAAAAAGTGCAGCAAGCAGCGGCCAAGGCCGGGATTGATCCGCAAATCCATTGCGACAAACTCGCGCCGCAATTTCAGGACCTCTGGAAACGGCTGAACATCTCCAACGATGCGTTTATCAGAACGACCGACGCTCAGCATAAGACAGTCGTCCAACGCTACCTTCAAGAGCTGTTCGACAAGCAGCTGATTTATAAGGCTGACTATTCAGGCTGGTATTGCACGTTCGACGAGCGGTTCTGGACGGAAAAGGACGTAGCCGACGGCCTCTGTCCGGACTGCAAGAGGCCTGTCGAACGGATCAGCGAACATAATTATTTTTTCAAGATGGGGCAGTATCAGGATCAACTACAGCGACACATCCTCGATCATCCTGATTTTATCCGCCCTGAATCGCGCCGGAATGAAGTGTTGGGGTTTCTCCACACACAGAAGCTCGGGGACCTGTCGATCTCCAGGCCGAAATCCAGACTCTCCTGGGGCATTGAACTTCCCTTCGACAACGGCTATGTCACCTACGTCTGGTTCGACGCGCTGGTGAACTATGTCTCTGCCCTCGAATACAAACTTGCGGCGCCCTCGCTAGAAACATATTGGCCCGCCTCGGTGCACCTTGTCGGGAAAGACATTCTCACGACTCATGCCGTCTATTGGTCCACGATGCTGATGGCGCTGAATCTGCCGCTGCCGGAAACCATTTTCGCTCATGGTTGGTGGACGGTGGATGGCGAAAAGATGTCGAAGAGCCGCGGGAATGTCGTCGACCCATACGCTATGGCAGACAAATACGGGGTCTATCCATTTCGTTACTTCCTGCTGCGGGAAGTGCCATTTGGGCAAGATGGCGACTTCTCCGAAACAGCTTTGGTAGCACGCACCAATAGTGACCTGTCCAACGGACTTGGGAATCTACTGAGCAGAGTCCTAACCTTGATCGAGCGGTCTTCTTCAGGAAGAGTTCCAGAAATTCCCGCTCCGCTCAATTCAGATATCGAAGAAAAACTTTCTATCGCAGGCATCGAGGCATTTAAGCTTTCGGATTCAGACATTGAAGAATTAGCATTCAGTCGCGCCCTCGAACGAATTTGGCAATTAGTACGCGCTGCAGATCAATACCTCGAGATCCATGCTCCCTGGACCTTAGCCAAGGATCCCAGCAAGAAACAGCTTCTTGACCGAGTTTTGTACAGAGCAGCGGATGCGCTTCGCTTATTGTCAATAGCAATTTATCCGTTCATGCCCAGTACAGGAGAGTTTATAAGCCAACATCTGGGAATTAACTTGGACTTCTCAAAACCCATTCCGCCAGAGAAACGGCAGTGGTATCAGCTCATTCCGGGAACCAAGATCAAAAAACCATCTGCCTTATTTCCAAGAATACAAACCTCAGCAGAATCACTTTCAGTTTCTCCACAAAGATCAGCATCACAAGGAGCCAAACCCGTGAGTGACACACCAGCGACTCCGCAACCGATTCCTGCTGCCTCGACACCGACAACCACTGTAGCGCCCGCCGCCCCTACACAGGCGACACCCGCTCAGATCACGATCGACGAATTCATGAAAATTCAGCTGAAGACAGCCAAGGTGTTGAGCGCGGAGCGGGTCCCCAAGTCGGAAAAGTTGCTCAAGCTGCAAGTATCGCTCGGCACGGAGCAGCGGCAGATCGTCGCAGGCATCGGCAAGAAGTACGAACCTGACATGCTGGTCGGCAAGACCATCGTCATCGTGGCCAACTTGAAGCCGGCGAAACTCATGGGGATCGAATCGCAAGGGATGGTTTTAGCCGCCGGTGACAGCGAGGTGCGAGGCCTCGCCACCATTATCGAGGAAGTCGATCCCGGCACGAAAGTGAAATGACTCCGTCCGGTACAACGCTGTTCCTGGTCCTGCTCTCCCTCTTTTTCTGCAGCACTCCCCATGGCCTGGCCGGCCCCGTTGCCTTGGACCCTCCGCCCCCCTTACGACTGAACGAGCCACAGCCGACCAGGATCATCGTGCGGGTCGTGGCTCACGGATCGATGGTGTTGGGCCGGGAAGTCGGCGGCGCCCGCGTGACGATTACCGACGTGGCCAGCGGGGAGATCCTCGCAACCGGAATACAGCAGGGCGAGGCCGGCGACCAGAATCAAATCATGCGCACCCCTCGCATGATGGACGAGCCGCAATACAGTACCCGCGCCTCCGCCTCATTCATTACGACGTTGAATCTGACTCATCCAACTCTCGTGGACATTACCGCAGAAGGTCCTTTGGACTATCCTGCAGCGGCCCAACGATCAAGCCATCGGGTCTGGCTCATTCCAGGACAGGACATAACCAACGACGGCATCGTGCTCGCCTTGTATGGATACATTGTGCAGATTGAGCATCCCAAACCACATGAGCCGCTCATCGCTCGGGATGACGTCATGTTGCGTGCATCGGTCCGTACGTTGTCCGGCTCGTTAGTGCGACCGCACGGCGACTGGGACTCCAGAAAGATTCGCATCTATGGCGAAGTACTGATCGGCAACCGCGTCCACGAACGATTACAGATGTTCTACAGCGGACGGAACGCCGAATTTGAAGCTCCGTTTTTCGTCCCACTCCCCAAAGACGCCCCGAACGGCATCACACTTCGGGTCATTGCCGCGGACCCGGCCGGCGGCAATTTCAGCATCGGCCAAGAGATTTTCCCCGTGCTCAACGAACGACTGCGCCCCAACCGTCACTAATCCGCACTGCGTTTACACATTGCCTCTCCTCCGTTGCAGGCGAAACAACGGATTTCTTTGACATTAGCGGCGTTGCGCGTAATGTTCACAACACGATCCGGTCATAGGGCCATCATCAAGGCCATTGCCATGAAACTGTCCATCATCATTCCCGCCTATAACGAAGAAGACACCATCGCCGACGTGGTTCGACGGGTGGAGGCGGTCCCTCTCAGAGGGATTCAGAAAGAAATCATCGTCATCGATGACGCCTCCAAGGATCGGACCCGCGACGTGTTGAAAGGTCTGCGGAATATCGTCACGGCGAGCCATCAGACGAACAAAGGGAAAGGCGCCGCGCTCAGCACCGGCATCGCTATGGCGTCCGGCGACATCATCATCTTTCAAGATGCGGACCTTGAATACATGCCGGAAGACTACCCGGCTGTGATCGAGCCCCTCATCAAGAAACGCTGCGATGTCGTCATGGGATCGCGCTTTTTACACGAACGTCCCGTGTTTTGGGGCAAGCGTAAGTCTCCTTATTTCACCCACTACATCGGCAATCTCCTGATCATCTGGGCGACCAATTTCCTCTACCGCCAGCGCTTCACCGATTATGAGGGCTGCTATAAGGCGTTTACTCGTTCGGTGCTGCTCGAGACACCGGTGCGAGCGGCAGGATTTGAATTCGACAACGAATTGATGTGCAAACTCCTGCGCAAGGGTGTCCGCGTCGAAGAAGTGCCCATCCGCTATCTCCCCCGCACCTACGCGCAAGGGAAGAAAATTACCTGGCGCCACGGACTGACGATGCTGTTGACCATTGTCAAGTGGCGGTTCGCTCGCATCGAATCCAGCCGCGCCGTGACCGCGCAGAAGGAAGCAGCATAGATGCGGAGATTTCAGGCATCGGGCAACTGGGTGTTCTCATGATCCGTCGCATCTGCCTTATTATCCCCCCTTCGCTGTTCCTCCTTGACGAGCGCGTGTTCATGTCCCTCGGCATCTTGAAGGTGGCGGCGGTTCTCGAACAGGAAGGCATAGCCGTGGAGATGCTGGACCTTTCCGGCGTGTCGAATTACGAAGACGCGTTATCCGCCCACCTGCAGTCAAGCACGGTACAATGTTTCGGCATCACCGCAACCACCCCGCAAATGCCGGCCACCGCCAAGATTCAGGAAACCATCCGGCGGATACGCCCATCCGCCAGAATCATCCTCGGAGGGCCGCACGTCACGCTGGTGTATGCTGCAGTCAAACACGAACGAAAACGGAGCATCATCGGCCGCGCCGCCCGATCCATCAAGCAGTTAAACGAGATGTTCGACGTACTCGTGACGGGTGACGGCGAACTGGCCGTCTTCGAAGCGTTAAAAAATAACCCGCCGGCCATTGTGGACGGCGACGATCCAAAGTCCTCTTTATTTCTGAACACCACCGCCATCGAGGAGCTGCCGTTCCCGGCGCGCCACCTGATCGACGTCTCGACGTACCGATACAGCATCGACGGAACTCCAGCGCTCTCGATGATCGCCCAACTGGGGTGTCCATTCGGCTGCGGCTTTTGCGGGGGCAGAATGTTCTTCGAAGAGTTCGAACACGGTCGGCCCAGCACATCGTCGACGAAATGGTCCATCTCCACACGACGTACGGCATCACCGGGTTCATGCTGTACGACGACGAACTCAACGTGAACCCAAAGGTGGTCTCGCTGATGCAGCTGATCATAGAGGCTCAGCGTCGGATTGGCGTCGAGTTTCGCCTCCGCGGGTTTATCAAGGCCGAGCTGTTCACGGACGAGCAAGCCAGCGCGATGTATGAAGCCGGTTTCCGGTGGATACTTGTCGGATTCGAATCGGGCCATCCCCGGATACTCGACAACATTCAAAAGAAAGCCACCCGTGACGACAATACCCGCTGCATGGAGATCGCTCGGCGGCACAACTTAAAGGTCAAGGCCCTCATGTCATTGGGGCATCCGGGAGAATCCGAGGAGACCATTCGTGCGACGCGCGACTGGCTGATCGAGGTACGGCCGGATGATTTCGATGCCACAGTGATCACGACGTATCCGGGCACGCCGTACTTCGACGAAGCAGAGGAAACAGCGCCGGGAGTGTGGACCTATACGTGCCCCAAGTCCCAAGACCGGCTGCATGGAGTCGAAGTCGACTACTGCCGCGTCGCCGAATACTACAAAGGAGCACCGGGCAGTTACACCGCGTTCGTCTATACCGACAGCCTGACCAGCGTACAGCTCGTCGACCTTCGGGACCGGCTGGAGGCTGACGTGCGAGCGAAGCTCTCGATTCCCTTCAACGGCGCCAACCCCGGGATGCGCTACGAACATTCAATGGGCCAGAGCGGACTCCCGCCGTTCATGCTACGGACTTCAAGCCCTTCGATGGCCAACGGGCCGCGCAAAGGCATTCGGCTCATATCATCAGGGTAACCATTGCACTCGCACCACTTGTCATTCCCACAGATCCATCTCTGGAGTTCAGGCAATTCCATGGAACGGGTCGACTCCGGAAGTTCAGCGCTATCCACATTTTCAATTGCGGTTCTCATCGTCACCACCGCCACCGCCTTGATCGATGCACACCGAGTGGTCCTGCTGCTGATCCCCGCTTCATTTCTCCTGGCCGCACACGGCATAGGACTACTGTTGGAACGCATGACCCAACGGTGGATGCTCCCTCCCCCCGCACATTTGCCCATGCTGCTATTGACCGCGCGGCTTGGCACCGGCATAGCCATCATCGGCTTACTCACGACCATCCTCGGACAGCTCGGTTTCTACCGAACTACTGGCCTGCTGTTCTTCCCGGCCATCGCCTGGAGCGTCCTGAACATAGGGAGAACGCTACCTTCTCTTCAGACTTTTCGCCCCTCGCTACCCACGGCGATCGGGGGAACGGCGATCGGGATCGTGTGGGCGATTGTCTGGCTCTGGGCCACGATCCCCTCCACCTTCTACGACGAACTGGCCTATCATCTCCCCATCGCGCAATCTGCATTGAAAACGGGAACCATTCCCGCCAATCCCTGGCTGTTCTTCACGTTCATGCCTCACCTTTCCGATCTGTTGCTCGGCTGGGGCTTGGCTCTGGCAGGAGACATCGGCGCGCGGGCGCTGCACGTGACGTTCTGGATTGCCATCTGGATTGCCGCTTGGGCCCTGGTCGAGGTACTGACCGCCTCAACCCCATCACCTTGGATCGCATGGGCACTTGCCGGCATGTTCGCGTCATCCTCGACGTTTCTGTTTCTCGGAACGCTTCCATTTGCAGAAACATCCCTGACCTTTGCCGTTCTGGCGTCCGCCGCATTGATTGTGGGATGCTCGGCTCACGCGGCATGGATTCCGGTCGGGCTCCTCTGGGGGTTGACCCTCTCAGTCAAGCTGTCCGGCATCTCGTGGGTCACTGCTGCCGCTCTAGCCGCCCTGGTGATCGGCTGGCCGCTTTCCTCACTCATCCGGGCCGGACTCCTTGCGTGCATCATGGAATTACCCTGGTGGGGCAGAGCATGGTGGATGACCGGAAATCCTGTGTACCCGCTGGGTCATCGCTGGATAGGACATCGATATTGGGATGATGCGAGTCAGGCTCGCCTACAAGGTGACTTGCCGTCATCCGTAGACTTCACCAACCTCCAGCCCCTGCTTCGTCTTCCCTTGGATATGGTATCGGATCCGGGACGATTCGGTTCCGCGTCGGAATGCGGGTGGCTGGCCGTGTCCGCTGTGTGTCTGATGCTGATCCTTCCGCTGTGGGCGCTCTTCGTAAAGGGTGACCTGGTGACACGGCGGCGATGTTACGCCGCTGGAGTGTTTATTGTGATCGCCGGGAGCGCGTGGCTCCTGACCACGACCACGACGCGGTTTTTTGCCCCTGCACTGATGACCGGCCTGAGCATTCTAGCCGTCATGCTGCTCAAGCTCCCCAACAGAGGCCTTGTGCCCCTCCTCATCGCCCTCTCAGCAGTTGGCACAGCGGGAACCGTCAGCTTTCTCACCACTCACAATCAAGTGTTTGCCTCGAATAAGATTGCCATCGGACAGGAGAGTAGATCAGCCTTTGCGGCACGAATCCTCGACCACTACGAAGCCGCCCAATTTGTTCAACAACAGCTTCCCCTTGATGCACATCTCCTGTTCATTGGTGAGTCCCGTCCGTTCTATTTTGATCGCAGTGGACTGGCACCGTATCCATTTCATCAACATCCGCTTTTTGAGTGGGTCCAGGAAGCCGCTTCCCCCGAGGCGCTACTCGACAGAATCCGCCAGGAAGGGTTTACCCACGTCGTGTTGAATACGAGAGAGTTCAAGCGCCTCCAAGAACAATACGGGATTCTGGCCTTCAGCGGACCCGATGGCCCACGCTACGACCAACGCCTCCGACAGTTACCGAAGCACATGACTACGCTGTTCTCTAAGAACAGCGTGCATATCCTGGAAGTGCCGACACAGCCTTAGGATGCGCGGACGATTCACGCGCTCCACTCCGATGGTGCGTCGGCTTCCTTCAAACACATCAATACATCGTTTCTAGTCGACGCGGGTTGAGAAGGGGGCCTTGGACGAGATCAGTCCACCCGCGGCGATGACACACAGAAGCGGCATGATCGGCGCTCTGAATCGGCTATAGGCCTCCGGCCCGCTGCTCACGACGATGACATACGCCGTGGTGAGAACCAGCAACGCGAGACCGTAGTTGTTGACGCCCGTTCGTACCAAGAGAACCACAACACCGTAGTAGAGCACGCCCAGAAAGAGGATGCCGTAGATCCAGGAGGAGAATGCGATGGCCCAATGCAGAGGCGCAAACCGCGCGAAATCACCCTGCATGGCCGCGTTCCGAAGCGCCACATTATCCACCCCGATCAAGTGAGCCAGATTTGATGGACCAAAGAGGTTCGCAGCCGAGCCTTTTAGAATTGTCCAAGCAAGCAACGCGGGATGCTCCAACATGACGGCCCGCGCAAACCGTCCCTGGCTCTCCAACATCACGACAGGCGACGACGGCTGAAACTCCCGGGGTAAAGAAGCCGCATGTTCTTGGGCGAGCCGTTGCTGGGCATCCTGGAGGGACAGTCCATCGCGCAACGCGACAATGGCGGAGGCGTGGGCAATAAACAGATATTGGTTCTTGGCTTGGCTGAACTCTGCGGAACCGGTCTGAACATAGTTGCGGAGTTGCCAACCGCCGATCGGAACGGCATAGACTATAAATAGGATCAATGCCGAAATGTACGCGTGGCGCCATCCCCTCGCACGGCCCGCGACGAACACGAGCATCAGCGTGAACACCGCCCCAAGGTAGTACCCGGTCGGACGTGTCAATGTCGCCAGCGCCAGACAAATCCCCGCGCCGGCCGGATATCGCAAGGCAGGATATCGGCAGGCGCATAAGAGACACAGCACAGAAAGCGTCAGGAACGTGCCGAACAATGTTTCCGTGAGCATGACTTGCGCATAATAGAGTGACAGAGGATCACAGGCGAGCAACACCGCTGTCAGTGCCCCGACTCGCGGGTTGAAGAGCAGCGACGCAATCGCAAAACCGGCGAGCATCGTCACCATACTCAACAAGACCTGAACGGGAACGATGGCCTGGGGATGAACGCCCACAATTTGATACACGCAGGAAATCAGTGCCGGGTAGGCGGGGGTCCGGATTGTCTCCGGCTCAAACGGGAACTCCGGAGACTGCGAAAACACCTGATGCTCAGCGAGGTTGATCGCAAGCTGATGGTACTCGAGAGAGTCGGAGCTTTCCAAGACTCCTTGCGGGTAGTACATCCCGATTAGAATTCCCAACGCCAGTTTGACGAAGGCGGCAGCCAAGACCGCTCGCCAGGGAATCTGCCGAGGACGGCGCTCTTCGCTTGAGACTAAGGCGGCAGGCGGAATCAAGGGCGTATCGCAGATGAGGTGAGGTTGTTTGATGTGACCCATAGGAAATCTCTGAATGCGATTCTATCAGGACTGCCTGACCGGCCAAAGAAAAGCGCACCATTCCGCCAAGACCCCATCCATTCCTCCAACTACTTGCCAGGGGGCAACGGCCGTGCAACACTACGGCATGCCTACACTCGGCTCCTTCGAACATCTGCGCTCGCGCCTTTACCTTGCTTTGGCCTTGAACGGCCTCATCATTGCCGGGGAATTCATCGGCGGCTTGCTGTTGGACAGCATTGGGCTGATGAGTGATGCCGGTCACAATTTCGTCGATCAAGGCGCGCTGTTTTTGGCGCTCTACGCTCACCTCATCACCAGACGACCGTCGAGCGAAACCCGCACATTCGGCTACCACCGCGCCGGTGTCATTGCGGCATTTCTCAACTCGTTCATCCTGCTGTTGACCGCACTGGGCATTACGCTCATCGCCATGAAAAGGCTCTGGCAGACGGTACCCGTGGACGGCGGATGGATTATGGGAATTGCGGCTGGAAGCTTCGTGGCCAATCTCGGCATCGCCCTGCTACTCCAGCGAGGCGCGAAGGATGATCTGAACATCCGCAGCGCCTTTTGGCATATGTTGGGTGATGCCTGGGTGTCCTTAGGGGTCGTCCTCAGCGGCGGTGCAATTCTCCTGACAGGCTGGGACATTCTCGACCCACTGATCAGCCTCCTCGTCGTGGGCGTCATCGCGCATGGCGCGTGGCCCCTCTTCAAGGAATCCCTCGACGTACTGCTGGAATCCACGCCTCCAACGATTAGCGCCTCACACGTCGCGGCAACCGTTGAGTCGATTCCCGGCGTGAAGAACGTCCACGATCTCCATATTTGGGCGGTAGAACCACGCTTGGTCATGCTCACCGCCCACGTCATGATCGATCGGACCGATTCCTCCCTAGACCTGCTGCACGTCATCCAAACGCGCATTACCGTGGATTTCGGCATCAAGCACATGACCATCCAGCTGGAAACCGAGTGCTGCGACCACGACGACATCCATTGCGATCTCCGCAAGCTGACCGACCACCACCACGAAGCCGACATGTTTGCGCACCACCATTGACCTTTCCAGCGACCGCCTCTCTCGGTACAATACAACCCTCGGCTCTCGACGAGCCGCTATCTCAACCGGATGAGACCATGCCTGTCCCCTTCTATCTGCTCTGCGGCTCGCTCGGCGCCGGAAAGACGACACTGCTCATGCGTTTACTGGAACATTGGAAATCGCAGGGGAAGCGGGCCGGCGTGCTGATGAACGAGGCCGGTGAGATCAGCATCGACGGCCCGCGCGCCGGCAGCCTCGCCGAGCAAGTCATGAACCTCGCGGGGGGCTGCGTGTGCTGCGACACGAAGGAAGACCTCTCCTGGGGCCTCGCCCAACTCGTGCAGGACTATGCGTCGGATGTTGTGATTTTGGAATGCTCCGGCCTGGCTGACCCGGCGGAAGTGATCGATGCCGTCACGGATCTCTATACGGCCCGGCTGGCTTCGCTCGAACGGGTTATTGCGTTGCTTCACCCCGTATCCACGGACGACAGCCACTCCAGCGCCTATGTGACGGCACAGGCCATCCGTTGCGCGGATGAGGTGATCCTCAACAAACGTGATCTCTACGTACCGATGCACTGGGAGGGGTTCAGAGATTCGATCATCAAATTGAATCCATATGCGCGGCTGTGGGAGACGTCGCATGCCCGCCTTGATCCCACCGCGCTGTTAGCTCCGCGGGCATCGGTCAAGCCGGCAGCGCCGACCAATGTGACCTTTGCTTCACCCTCCCTGTCCGGCAGTCGCCTTCGAGCCGCCTACCATCCGATCGCCACAACAATCCGCCTGGTGGGTCCACTCAATCGCGCCCGTTTTCTCGCCTGGCTGAAGACCCTTCCTAAAGAGCTTGAACGGGCAAAGGGATATTTCCGATTTGTGAATGAGCCGGAGTTACAGGAATTTCAATATGCACCGCCGGGCCAACCCACGACTGCGCCTATCATGCTGCTGGACGAGCCGGACCCGGCGGTTGTGCTGATCGGCCGAGGGTACGATGTGGATACGTTGGGAAGGAGTTTGTTGGACTGTGTCGAAGCTCGATAGCACACACCCTGCCCGCTAGGAGGAACTGGCCCCTGCTTCGTTCATCGGCTTGGGGAGCGCCGATGCCGTCTTTTTCTTGAAGACCGACCACTGCAACAAGAGCCACGCGGCACCCGCCCCAATTACTCCGCCGATCAGCCAACCGCCGAGCACATCCGTCACATAGTGCGCCCCCACATACACGCGGGCGAGCCCGATCAACCCGACAATCGGCCAACTGATCCAACCGGATCGGGGATACAGCACCTGAATGAACGCAGCCGCCGCGGCAGTGTTGATGGCATGGTTGGACGGAAAACTGAAGAGGCCTCCACAGCCGCCCGGCTCTACGCTGATCGCTTGGCTCAATGCACGGCAGGGCCTGACACGTTCAAACAGCCACTTGAGCTGCCCCCCCAAAAAATCCGAGAGACCAACCGCACCGGCTAGCACCGGCCCTCCCAGCAACGCTTCCCAGTGTTTCGCCCAAATCCAGTACCCAATAGCAAGCGCCCCGGGAAAATACAGCGTGCTGCGGTTTCCCAGCAGAAGAAAGAATTGATCAACGACCTGTGACCGGCCGGCAAGTCCGTTGATGGCGAAGAAGAGGGATTCGTCCACACTCATGTGAGAGACGATAGAATGTTGCTCGTCAAGCGTCAAGCGTCAGTCGTTAACCGTCAACTTCAAAAGCGGTCTGTCTTGTCTATCTCGTTTATCTGGTCTATCTGGTTGGTCGGAATAGGTCTCGCCGAGCTATCCGTTGTACTGCAATAGCCATCAGTACCGTGCAGCGTCAGCGTGTGCGGAAATGGATGCGAACGGTCAATTCGCCGTCGACAGGATCGTCGCCTTTCATCTGAGGATCGAATGTCCATTTCCCGAGTGCCGTCATTCCGGCTCTCGTCAATTCCCGATGTTTGCAGGGTTCGAGAACGACCACTGTCACCTTGGCCTCCCGGGAGACCAGCACGCGAGCCTTCATCCAATCGTCCAATTCCTGGCCTTCGAGCGCAGTCGGGATCGCCGGCCAGGGCGTCGACTT
>JABMDL010000036.1 GCA_015903945.1 Nitrospira sp.
GATGTGTACCAGGATTTGTTTCGGGAAGGGTCCTACACGGGCAAAGGCATTTACGAGATCGACGCATTCGAGGCGGCGCTGGCGGACAAGGTGCCGGACAATGCGATGCTCAGTCACGATCTCTTTGAAGGCCTGTTCGCGCGCGCAGCGCTGGCGACCGACATCGAGCTGTTCGAAGCCTTTCCTGCCCACTATGAAGCAGCGGCAGCCAGGCAGCACCGATGGGCGCGCGGCGATTGGCAGCTGCTGCCCTGGCTGTTCGGGCGAGGGCATACCGGGTCTGACCCGCATCGCGCGGTGGTGATTCCCGCCATCGGCCGTTGGAAGATCCTAGACAACCTCCGCCGCACCCTGTCGGCTCCCGCCGCGTTTCTGACACTGATCGTTGGGTGGATACTGCCGGAACAATCTGCCTGGGTCTGGTCGGGATTCATTCTGACCACGATGGCGATTCCATCGCTGTTATCCTTCGTGCTTGGGCTCTATCCACGCCGCCCCGGTGTGGCCCTGCATACACATTTTCGTGGGTTGGGCAACGACCTCAGGTTGGCCGCCAGGCAGATCGCGTTGACCGTCACCTTCCTCGTACATCAGGCCTGGCTCATGACGGATGCGATTCTTCGTACTCTCGGCCGGCTCGTCTTTACGCACACACGAATGTTGGAATGGGTCACTGCGGCTCAAGCCGAGGATGCCTATACGTGCAATCTGACGGGGATGTACCGCCGCATGGCCGGCAGTGTGGCGCTCGCCGTCGTGGCGGCTGGTGGGGTGGCACTGTTCGGGCGCTCTGAGTCCTGGGCTGCAGCGGCTCCGTTCGTACTACTCTGGCTATCGGCTCCTGCCGTGGCACGGTGGGTCAGTCTACCGCCTCGACTCACCGGGGCGGGATCTGTGTCTCCGGCTGATGCGCGGACGCTCCGATTGATTGCGCGTCGAACCTGGCGGTTCTTCGAAACGTTCGTGTCTCCCGAGGACCATGCGCTGCCACCTGATAATTTTCAGGAAGATCCAAAACCCGTTGTAGCCCACCGGACCTCGCCGACCAATATCGGACTCTATCTGCTCTCAACCCTGGTTGCCCGCGACCTAGGATGGTTGGGGACTCTCGATGCGACCGAGCGACTGGAAGCGACGCTCGCGACCATGAACCGTCTCGAGCGGCTTCGTGGACACTTCTACAATTGGTACGACACAGGTACTCTTCATCCGCTGGATCCCAAGTATGTATCCTCCGTCGATAGTGGGAATCTCGCGGGACATTTATTGGTATTAGGGAACGGATGCCGCGAGCTGATTCAACAAACTACCATCGAAGGCGATTTGTTTGCCGGGATTGATGATGCCATCCAATTGTTACGCGATGCATTGGAGGAGATTCCAGATCAGCGACAGACCCACACGGTGACCAGGAAGCAGCTGAGCGAAGCCGTCGATGTGCTGGCCATGGCGCTCTTGTCGAGACCGGTCGATGCCGCCGGCTGGACCGCCAGGTTTGGAAGGCTCACCGCCTTGTCGCATACGGTCTCTGATATGGCTCAGGCATTGGGGCAGGAGTGCGGTGATGAGCCTGATGGGGAGTTGCGTACCTGGGCTGATGCGGTCCAGGCATGCGTGGAAAGCCATCTCCGGGACGTCGAATTGTTGCTTCCATGGGTCCGCTTCAGTGCAAAAGACCGGGCGGCTATGTTCGACCATCCGTCGGGGCCATCGCCGGAGTGGGAGGTTATCGCGCCGTTTTTCCGTCCCGTTCCCACGCTAGCGGTTGCCCCTGAACGGTTTGCGGATGCGCTCCGTGCACTTGGGCGCTTACGGGAACACTTGCGCAGTCGTCCCTCGCAGGATCGGGCCACCTTGGCAAGAATCACGCTGCTGGCTGATGCCATACGGCAATCGGCCGCGGACATCGGCGCCCTCACGCGCCGTCTTGCAGCCATCGCCCAGACTTCGGAGCAGATGGTGCACGCCATGGATTTCACGTTTCTCTTCGATCCGACGCGCAAGTTGTTGTCGATCGGCTATCGCATAACTGAGAACAGTCTGGATCCCAGTTGCTACGACCTGCTGGCGTCTGAAGCCAGGCTGGCGAGCTTTATCGCCATCGCCAAGGGCGACGTGCCGTCATCGCACTGGTTTCACCTGGGCCGTGCCCTGACGCCCGTGGGAGACGGTTCGGCGCTCGTGTCCTGGTCTGGCTCCATCTTCGAATACCTTATGCCGGCGTTGGTGATGCGTTTCCCAGCAGGCAGCTTGCTGAGCCGGACGTATGAGTTGATCGTCCATCGGCAGATTCAATACGGTAGAGAACGAGGTGTGCCATGGGGTGTCTCGGAGTCAGCCTATCATGCGCGCGATCTCGACTTGACGTACCAGTATTCCAGCTTCGGGGTGCCGGGTCTGGGACTCAAGCGAGGCCTCAGTGAGGATGTAGTCATCGCGCCCTATGCCACGGCACTGGCGGCGATGATCAATCCTATGGAAGCCACGCAAGGCTTCGGGCGCCTCGCCGAGGCCGGAGGGAGGGGAGCCTACGGGTTCTATGAAGCACTGGATTATACGGGGACACGGGTACCAGAAGGAACAGACGTGGCGATCGTGCGGGCCTATATGTCGCATCATCAGGGCATGACGGTAGTCGCCATCGCGAATGTGTTGAACGATGGGGTGATGAGGGACCGGTTCCACGCCGAGCCGATGGTCCGGGCCACAGAACTCCTGCTGCAAGAACGGACTCCGCGCGACGTACCGGTGACGCGCCCGCGCGCGGAAGAAGTCGCTGCCGCGTCCCATGTCCGCGATCTCATCCCGCCCGTCATGCGGCGATTTACCACGCCGCATGAGGAGGCCCCGCGGACGCATCTGCTGTCCAACGGCCGGTATGCCGTCATGTTGACCACAGCCGGATCAGGATATAGCCGGTGGCGGGATATAGCGGTGACGCGCTGGCGCGAGGATGCGACGCGGGACTGCTGGGGTTCTTATATTTTTCTTCGCGATATCCACACTGGGTCTGTATGGTCGGCCGGTTATCAGCCCAGTGGCGTCGAGGCCGACGACTATGAGGTGTCCTTTTCCGAAGAGCGGGCTGAGATTATCCGACGGGATGGCGACTGGACCACGACGCTCGAGGTGGTGGTGTCGTCCGAAGACGATGCTGAAGTCCGTCGCCTGTCCGTCACCA
The DNA here is from genome assembly GCA_015903945.1 of Nitrospira sp. GTDB lineage: Bacteria > Nitrospirota > Nitrospiria > Nitrospirales > Nitrospiraceae > Nitrospira_D. The sequence continues at coordinate 3,182 of JABMDL010000036.1, forward strand.
ACTTGGGGGCCAGCGCACGCGATCTGCAAGTCACTTCCTATGCTGAGCTGTCTCTGGCTCCACAGGCCGCCGATATGGCGCATCCGGCCTTTGGCAATCTCTTTGTGCAGACGGAATTCGTGCCGGAGATCGGTGCGCTGCTCGCCACCCGCCGCAGGCGGTCGGATGAGGACACGTCGGTGTGGGTGGCCCAGGTGGTGGTGGTCGAAGGCGACACCGTGGGCGCAGTGCAATATGAAACGGATCGCGCCCGGTTTCTCGGACGCGGGCAGCATGCCCGTACTGCAGTCTCGATGATCGACGGGCGGCCCCTCTCGAATACCGTCGGGTCGGTCCTCGATCCGGTGCTGAGCCTGCGCCGCACTCTGCATGTGCCCGCCGGCGGGACGGTGCGTTTGGTGTTTTCGACCATTGCGGGCCCCACCCGTGAGCAGGTGCTGGATCTGGCGGACAAGTATCGCGACCCGAGAGTGTTTGAGCGGGCCGTCTCGCTCGCCTGGACGCAGGCGCAAGTCCAGCTGCACCATCTCGGCATCGGGGCCGACGAAGCGCAGCTGTTCCAGCGATTGGCGAATGCCGTGCTGTATGTCGAAGCCTCACTGCGGCCTTCTTCAGAGACACTGGCTCACAGCACGCTGGACCGTGCGGCACTCTGGGCGCAGGGCATCTCGGGCGATCTACCCATTGTGCTGGCTTGTATCGATCGGGCGGAGGATGTCGATCTCATCCGGCAATTGCTCCGGGCACATGAATACTGGCGGATGCGGCAGGTATCGGCCGATGTGATCATTCTGAACGAGAAGCCGCCGTCCTACGAGCAGGATCTGCAAGGCTCGCTGGAGTCTCTGGTACGCGGTAGTCGGTTGCGCCTCTGTCCGGACACCGGCGGGGCACGGGGCAATATCTACCTTTTGCGGACCGACCTGCTTTCGGCACAAAATCAGAAACTGATACAGCAGGTTGCCCGGGTCGTCCTGCTGAGCCGGCGTGGCACGTTGGCGGAGCAGGTGACTCGACTACAGCGCCGGCACAGTCCGCCGCTCCCGCCCCGGCCCATACGGCGTGCCCGCAAACGCCTGGATGTGCCGTTGCCGGAGCAGGAGCTCGAATTGTTCAACGGTTTGGGTGGTTTCGCGAACGACGGGCGCGAGTATGTCACCATTCTCGGTGAAGGTCTGCGTACGCCGCGACCGTGGATCAACGTGATTGCGAATCCCTCGTTCGGGTTTCTCGTGTCTGAGTCAGGCTCCGGGTTCACCTGGTCGCTGAACAGCCACGAAAATCAGCTGACGCCCTGGTCGAACGATCCGGTCACCGACCCTTCCGGGGAGGCGTTGTATATCCGCGACGACCATACACAGGAAGTGTGGAGTCCCACGGCCTTGCCGATTCGCGATGACCCGGCACCCTATGTCGCCTGTCATGGGCAGGGCTATACAAGGTTTCATCATGGCTCACATGGTATTCGGTCCGAATTGCTGCAATTCGTCCCACCCGAAGACTCGATCAAGATCTCGCGACTCACGCTGCAGAACGCCTCCGGTCGCTCACGTCGTCTTTCCATTACAGCCTATGCCGAATGGGTGCTGGGGAGTAACCGGAGTGACTCCCATCCGTACATCGTCACGGAGATCGATCCCGGGACCGGAGCGCTGTTTGCGAGGAATGCGTGGGGCGGCGAGTTCGGGGGGCGCATTGCGTTTGCCGACCTTGCCGGCAAGCAGACATCGTGGACCGGTGATCGCGCGGAATTTCTGGGCCGCAATAGGACTCTTGAGGATCCACTGGCACTTGAACTGGGCGGGCCGTTATCCGGCAGGGTCGGTGCCGGTCTCGACCCTTGTGCGGCTCTTCAGCTGTCGATTGAACTGGAGGCGGGAGGATGCGCGGAGATCGTCTGGTTCATCGGCCAGACAGCGGGGAGGGAACAGGCTCGTCTGTTGCTCGAGCACTATCGTGGGGCGGATGTGAACGCACTCCTGCGTGAGGTTATCCGCCGATGGGACGACGTGTTGGGTGTCGTACAGGTTCATACGCCGGAGCGCGCCATGGATATCCTGTTGAATCGTTGGGCGCTCTATCAGACGCTGGTGTGCCGAGTCTGGGCGCGCGCGGCTTTTTATCAGTTGAGCGGAGCCTATGGGTTTCGTGACCAGCTTCAGGATGTCATGGCGCTCAGTGTGGCGGCGCGCGATGTCACACGCGAGCATCTACTGCGGGCCGCCGCGCGGCAGTTCGTCGAGGGGGATGTGCAGCATTGGTGGCATCCTCCGTCCGGACGCGGGGTGCGAACCAGAATTTCGGACGACCTGCTCTGGTTACCGTATGCAGTCTGCCAATTTCTCGAAGTCACCGGGGACGTGACGGTGCTGGATGAACTGGTGCCTTTTCTCGAAGGCCCGGCCTTAGCTGAAGGACAACCGGAATCTTATTTTGAGCCGCGGGTGTCCTCGACGCGTGCCACCCTCTTTGAACATTGCGCGCGTGCGTTGGACCGGAGTCTTGCGGTTGGCAGCCACGGCCTCCCGCTCATGGGCACGGGCGACTGGAATGACGGGATGAACCGTGTCGGCCAGCAGGGCAGGGGTGAAAGTGTCTGGCTCGGCTGGTTTCTGCATACGGTACTCTGGGAGTTTGCCAAGGTGGCAGCTCAGCGCGGTGAGCGTGCTCGTGCTGAAATGTGGCGGCTCCATGTGAGTGCGTTGAAGGCCGCGATTGAGCGGGACGGGTGGGACGGAGAATGGTACCGCCGCGCGTACTTCGATGATGGGACGCCGCTCGGTTCCGCTGCAGACCCGGAATGCCGCATCGATTCGATTGCTCAGTCCTGGGGGGTGATCAGCGGAGGTGCAGATCCAGACCGCGGCGTGCGCGCCATGGCCGGGGTGGAACGGCATCTTGTGAACCGGCGGGACGGGCTGATCCGTCTGTTGACGCCACCGTTTGATCAGATGCCGAGTGATCCCGGCTATATCAAAGGGTACGTCCCGGGCATTCGAGAAAACGGCGGTCAATATACCCATGCGGCCGTGTGGACCGTGCTGGCGTTCGCGGCGCTGGGTGAAGGGGACAAGGCCGGCGAGTTGTTCCATATGTTGAATCCTGTTCATCGGGTCTCCTCGCGAGCGAATGTCCAGCGTTACAAAGTCGAGCCCTACGTCGTAGCCGGCGACGTGTACGCCGAGCCACCGCATGTCGGACGCGGGGGATGGACCTGGTACAGCGGTGCGGCGGGTTGGCTCTACCGGGCCGGTATGGAATGGATACTCGGTTTCCGCTTGCGCGGCGAGACGCTCTGCATCGATCCGTGCATCCCGCGTCACTGGCCTGGGTACTCGATTCGTTTCCGGTATCATTCGGCGGTCTATGACATCACGGTGGAAAATCCACGCCATATGAATCGCGGGGTGGCCTTGGCGGAACTTGATGGCAAGCCATTGAGCACCCGCGACCATATCCCTCTTGCCAAAGACGGCGGGCACCACATTCGCGTCGTACTCGGATGATCCACATCGGAAGGGCCGAGATGCGCCATTGTGGCAATATTCCTCATTTTCTGAGAGCTTGGATTGGGATAGGTACTGCGGGCAAGTATTGGGAAGAGTCACCTTCAGTATTGGCGAAAGGTCATCGAAGCAGGAGTGCCCTATCCTCCTTTGGGACACCGGCCCTGGAGTAGGCCCATGGCAGAAAGTGGGTCGTATGAGGGCCATTGATGAAAAATAATGAGAAGGATCGTTCTAGGCACAGGGAAACTGGTGGTCCCGCGCAAACTGAGCAATTCTGAACAGACCGCCCATCTTCCTTAGAGTAATATAAATGATAGCTGTCGCGAGTGTCTTTGGGTGCCTGTGTATTGATACGCGACGAGGAGGATTTCCGAAGCCGGCCTGATTCTGGACCGACGCCCTGGGGATTTCCCTTTCCGGCCGGATTTGCCAGGGATCCCTCACGCGAGAGAGCGACGGAGCTCATATGCCGACATCACATCTTCTCCGAGGCAAGAGAGTAGGCGAGTGGATCAGGGTTCGAGAAGAAGAGACGACTTCAGTGTTAAGCCGTCAAGAGGATTCTCAGTGGACTGAGGGGTCGAGTGGGTGGTGTAGCCCGTTCTCGTGAGGTCTGTCGAGATTAGGCACGAATGCCTGCCCACCGCTTCTAGAAGGAAGATCACATGGCCCTGTACATGCTGGTTCTTGCAATCGTTATCGGATATCCCCTGGCCGGCTTTGCGCAAGTCGTGGATAAAGGTGAGTTTGTCGCGATGGTCAAAGGCACGAAGCTTTGTGCTAACGCCATCCTGGATAAATCGAAAGGGATATTTGATCCAGAGAACGTCTACTGGCGAGTCTCAAGTAAGGTGCGGACAAATGGCACGCAGACCGTCGCCGCAATTGTCATTGAAGCTCTGTACGACCGCAAGAGCGGTGAAACCACGATCACGGAACACCGATACGATGAGGACTACGCCATATTCTTTAAAAGATCACCGGAACACAAAGGGATGTTCCTTATGATTAGTCCGAAAGACGGCCGAGTGGAGGCAACAGTGGAAATTTGCGAAAAAAAGAAATAATGCCGGCATCGGGTAGAGTGGATTTCCAGAGGAAGATGCGACTCGTCAGATGGAAGCAGAGATGGTTATGAAAGAAGAGAGGCCATGTGTTTCTTGGTTCGTGGGTGCCATGAAAGTTGTGGATGAGCATTGGCGTATTTATGCGAGCTCTGACGTTCCAGTTTCGCTGACTGTCCCATCCCTTGCGCTTCCTGTTCCTTCCTAGCGCGATCGATTCCCCAGTCTCCGCCGCTTCAATGCCAGAGTGCCAGTGAAGTTGAGACAGGCTTGAGAGGTCTCCGATGGCTGGTTCGCTCGGAGGTCAGTCCGTTGGGCCCCGATGCGGTGATTTCCCGGTCGCTGATCGGGGTGGCCATCGGTCAGAGTGGTGGAGGCGAGTTCAACAAAGAGGAGGTATTTATTATGAGATTCATCATAATTGCCATCTTAGGATCCGTGTGTGCAGGGATGCCCGTACTTGCGCTGGCGAATCCTGCAATGCTGCCTCAGCATCCCGGGTATCCGTCAAGCGGAGAATTTGCAAACGATACGGGCCGGAAGAACTTGACTTATAGCCAGTCTATGGAGGAGGCGGCGAGATCCGGAGATATCACCATGGGAACGGTGCCAATTGATCCCAAGCATACCGCGATACTGGGGCCACAAGCGGTCGCCCCATCAAAACAGGCGGTTGGACAGCCTCAAAGAGAGGGCGTGCTGATACCAAAGAAATAGGCCAGTAGTGGTACCTCTCGGTGTGGTCACCAGGAAATCGGAATGTTGCAGATGAGGGAACGAGTCAACGCGGGCAGGGAGTCCGATTAGTGATTGGTGCTGCTGTACAGCGATTGAGAATCGTCGTTGGTACGGGAGTGGGCTCAATTATAACGGGAGGCTTGCGGTCATGTTCTTCTGTCGTAAGCCATGCCCAATGGAGGCAGCCATGACGAACAAAACCTTTACGATATGGCGAGCAATATTGATTGCGGTGATGGTAATCGGTTTAGCAGGGATTGTCGGTGAAATGGTCTGGAGCGCTGATAAGGGGAAATTCAAGGAGGGAGAAGTTGTCGCTATGGTGACTTCCGCCAAGGTCACGATCGGGGGAGCCGTAGAGACCTCTTTGGCAAGCACCGCAGGGCAGGCCATTCAAGCGGAATTGGAGAAGCGGGGGGACAAGACGGTATGGAAGGTCGAAATCCTGACCGCTGACGAATCGATTAGGGCGGTCTATGTCGATGCCGTTTCAGGAGAGGTGCTCATGACCGAAGAGAAAGTGCCTGCGAAGAGACTGGTTCAAGAGAAGACGTTGTAACGCGGCTTGTCGCAGCACGTGTGGATGAGGGTTTGGTGGCGAAGGAGCATAGATTCCCTACCAAGCACCGTGGGAGAGTGGCCTGGAGAAGGGAGTATGCGACGACGATATGAGTTGATTGACATGGTCGTGGTTATCGGGTTCTGTGCCACGATTGCCGCTGCTGGCTTATTGTTCATGGCCGCGAATGGTACGGTATCTATTTCACCTGCAGAGAATCTTGCTAATGAAGGTGGACAGGTAGTCATGGGGCTAGATGACGCACGATGGCTACAGCCGATTCTGGGTCAGGCGATCGTTGATCAGGACCTCCTCGACCGCCGACACGCGATTGTCCTATCAATTGCGAGGATGCGGTTAGCGGGAGTGAGCGCAGAGTATAAGCGTGGGCAGAAGGCGCCTTTCAGTTACCTGGATTCGATTCGGTCATCTGCCATGTGGGTGGAACCCGATCATGCAGCGAGAGTTCAGGTGGTGATGGGACATGCCATTGTGCAGTTCACCCAGCGCGGGGTTCGGAGCGACATCCTGTCATCAGAGGGGGATCTCTTCGATTTTAATGTTCGGATGATTGATCAAGCTGATGCTCGGAGGCAACAGATGGACGCTGACTTCCTTGTTGATTGGCAGGCCAATCTCGGCCGTGCCATTGTGGGTGCCACTCAAGCCAGCACGAGGAGTTCGGCTTTGGCGCAGGAGCGGTTGGGCTCGGCGATCATGCAGCTGGCCACCGTACAACTCAACTGACATACGATGGCCACACATACTGTGATTCAGGAACATCTTGCTGCGGCTACTGCCTCAGCCACTCGAACGAAATTGTAGCCCGTGTGCTGGTTGGCATGCAGTGAGTCCGAGATCAGTCGGATGAACGAAGACCGGTTGATGTCAGGGTTGTGACGCTGTCTGTAAGGTGTGCCCGCAAGTCGTTTGTGGTGGTCCCGCGAACGACATGGTTGAATGATAACGGATTTCGCGATCGCATCGCGACCAGGTCCGGTTCGGAGTGCGCTTATCCCGGTTGTTTCTCCCCTCGGTTCTCTGATCCCCTCATAATGCGATCAAGCTTTGAGAGTAATGCAGTGGTACATCAGTTCATGCCGATTGTGACACTCTCGGCCTGTCCGAGGCTCTCTGGCAAGGCCATGCTGCCGCAGGGTATTCTTCACTCGCCTACGCATGAGCCACGGATCTCGCGCCCCGGGACTCCACCGACTCCCATTCAGGAGCAAACCATTCCGCTGGCGCTTGCCGGGCGAGGTGTCATTGGTTGCGTGCAGATGGCTCGCAACACAGCCAAAGTTGAAACCGAACGCAAGGGTGAGTAAGATCCGCAGGGAGGGGAGTTGCGACGTGCCGGCCACCAGGCACGGCCTCCGCGATTGGCTGGTACTCCATGAGAAATGAGGGTGAGATGAGACGGGAAACGTTCATCGGTACCGGCGAAAAATGGTCTTGCAATAATTGTTTAAAATGGCTATATAGCAAATCCCTGATTAAGAAGTTGAGTAGGAGTGTCTTGCCGTAGGCAAGAGCCAAGCAGAGTCGGACTTTTTATCCAGTGAACAAACAGCTTGTCTGGTAGGCCGGGCTTTCCTGAACGATTTCCCCATGCACATGAGGGCCTTGACAAGCCCCTTGTTTGATTACGCAACGGTTGCGAGATTGAACTGAGATAGGGTCATTGATAGGTTGTTGTGTCGATTGATTGTATGGAGGAGGCTCATTGTATGGCTGCTTCAACAAAACAACTGTGGTGGTCGAGATGGTTCGGAGTTGCCGCAGGCTTGGCCCTGATCGGGGCCGCGCCCGCGTTTGCGGTGATGTCGCATGACACGCATGTGACGGACGGCTCGAATGCCGACGCTGCTACACCGGTGCATGCGCAGGCCGGTCCAGCGCTCATGGATAAGATGTCGAAGGCCGTTGAGCAGATCGAACGGCAAGTACAGTCGAAAGGCCCGTTCCAGGGAGCCAGCGCCCACGCCATGCAACAGGGCGTGCTCCTGGTGGCGGAAGACCCGGACAAGGTGAGGGTATCGCAGGGTGCCCGGTGTCCGGCGTACGCGCCCGTTCGCACCTACGATGTGACGGCGATCAATGTCGAGATTACCGTGAACCGGTTCGGTGATTTTTATCCGGGCTACATGTATGCGCTCACCGAGAACGTCGCGGGTGTGCGTGAGGAAGAAGCCAAGAACAAGACAGCGCGCGAGAGCGACGATCCGACGTTTGCCGAAGGGGCCGTGTCGAACGGCTTGCAGGGCGACCTGATTCAGCCGCTGGTCATCCGGGCGAACCAGGGCGATTGCCTGAAGCTCACCCTCCGTAACCAGATCGACGGTGAGCCGACGAACATGATCATGTGGCTCGCACCGGTAAGCCGGCGACCGCCAACAATCCTGATGCGTTGGTGGCGGCTGGGAAGACAGGTGAATTCGAATGGTACATTCCGCCCGATACCCAGGCAGGCGGCCATGCATTTCACAGCCATGCTACGCGGGAACAATACTCGTTGGGGTTATTGGGCTCGTTCGTCGTTGAGCCTCGCGGGTCGCGGTTCCTCAGCCCGTTTACCGGGGAAGAAATGAAGAGCGGTTGGGAGGCCATGATCGATGTGGCGAACGGATCGGACTTCCGCGAATTCGTCATTTTCTATCACGAGGCCGGTGACGAGACATTCCGCCTATTGAATCGCAAGGGCGATATGCTGCCGCAGCGCGATGCCCATACTGATACCTACAGGCCGGCAGCGAGGCTGCTCAACTACCGCAGTGAGCCGCACGGCACGCGGTTGGAGATGCAGGAGCATCTGGTCGGATTTGCCGATGAGTCACAGGGCTACGGATCCTATACATTCGGCGATCCCGCCACTACGATTCCGCGTTCCTATCTGGGAGATCCGGCAACGTTCCGGATGGTCGGCGGATCGGAGATCGTCCATTCGCACCATCTGCACGGTGGGTCGATCCGCTGGGCCAGACAGCCGGGGACCAGCAAGCTGGACCCGACCCTTTCTAAGAACGGTCCGGTGAAGTTCCCGATGATTAATGACACGTCTGACCGGTTGGACGTTCAGTCCATCGGCCCGTCGGAGATTTACGATGAAGTGACCGAGGGCGGATCCGGTGGATTACAAGCATTGGCCGGAGAATTCGTGTTTCATTGCCACATTCCGCAGCACTACGTCACTGGCATGTGGGGGTTCTGGCGTGTGTACAACACGTTGCAAGCACCTGGCTTCCAAACCGATGTGATGAAGGCGCTGGTGGAATTGCCGGATCGCAAAGGCAAGATTAAGCCCGCGGTGAGTTCCGACAAGTTGGTTGGGACCACGGTGGATTGGTATGGCGGGAAGAAGTGGGAAATTACCAAGGACAAGACCGACTGGAAAGCCAATCCAGTCAAGGTTTCAATCAAGGATTGGGTCGAATACATGCTCCCGCCCCAGGGTTTGCCTGGGAAGACCGAAGATCAAGTCAAGCAGGCTCAGGCGAATGATGCCACGGTGGTGAATTGGAAGTGGGAAGGGACTCTCGCCCTTAACGAGCCGGAAACTCCTCATAAGTGGGCGGACTACGTCTCGCCGGCCCCGTTGAAGCGCCCGCCGATCACGTTCGATCCTCAGACCGGCAAGCTGGCGTTCCCATGGCTCAGACCGCATCTCGGCAAGCGCCCGCCGTTTGCCCCGAACCATGGCGGCGCGCCATGGCTGGAGCCCTTCCATGTGAGGGAGGATGGTACCAAGAGCACTGAACCAGCCCGGCCTGGTGAGCAGGGTCCGTGGAGTTTGTGCCCGGAGAATGCTCCGCGGAAATACTTCACGACCCATGCCATTACGCTGCCGATCACGCTGAAGCCGGCGACGGCGAACTCCGCCGCCCTGGTCGATCCAATCGGTATGATCTACGTGTTGCACGAAGAAGAAGCAGAAGTGCGACAAAATCCCAAGAAACAGGTTCCTTTGGTGATTCGCGGCAACGTCTACGATTGCGTGGACGTGATCTTTAAGAACGAGATTCCGGACGACGCCCGAACTGGATGGTCAAACAAGATCAATCTCCATCCGCATTTCTTCCAGTTCGATACGAGCGCATCGGACGGTCCGACGATTGGGTTCTCCTATGACATGTCCTTGCGGGCCTTCACCATGTTGAAGGATCCACAGCCGGACAAGGGCATGCCCTTGCCGGCCAACACGGTATTGACGGCTGATACGAAGGCCGGTGCGCGGAGCATCACGGTCGCGGATCCGTCAAAATTCCATGCCAATATCGAATTGGGCGTCGGCATGGACGATCCGAAGTTCTTTGAAGTGGCTCGAATCAAGTCTATCAATGGCAAGACCATTACGTTCGATGCACCGTTGAAGTACGCGCATAAAAAGGACGACATTGCCAGCGTGGAATTCATCCGTGAGCGCTGGTACGTCGATGCCGATTTGGGTACGGTGTATTGGCATGACCATGTGTTCGGCACCGATACGTGGGGACACGGCTTGTTCTCGGCCTTCATCACGGAGCCGCCGAGGTCGACGTATCATGATCCGGTGACCGGCAAGGAAATCCGCAGTGGTCCCATTGCGGACATCCATACGCTGGAACCAGTGTCGGCTCATATTCGCGGCAGTTTCCGCGAAGTGATGATGCATATTATGGACAGCAACGCCAGAACGGCGGAGCTCATCACCACGGATAACCCGCAGGCGAAGATCGGCGCGGTGACCGTGGACGGCCCACCGTCGCACCAATTCCCCGAGAAGATCAATAAATCACCGATGTGGTTTTTGAACGGAGGTGAGGCGACCACGGGGAGCGGCTACAGCATGCGGGTCGAGCCGTTGAGCGTGCGGCTCATGAACAATCCAGATCCCTCAAAGCTTTTTGTGTCCGGTATTCACGGGGATCCCGGCACGCCACTCTTGCGTGCCTACCTCGGTGATCCGATCTTGGTACGTGCATTGGTCGGATCGGCCAATGAGGTGCATACGTGGCATGTGACCGGACATTGGTTCCCGATGGAGCGGTACGCGAAAGACGCGATGCCGCGCAGCACGGTCCATCTGGTGATCGGTGAACGGTATGACCCGGCGATTCCCGCCGCAGGCGGTCCGCAGAAGCAGGCCGGTGACTATCTCTACTATAGCGGCCGGGCCTCGCACTTTGCGGAAGGCAGTTGGGGCATCTTTAGAGTCTTCGATGAATTGCAGGGAGATCTGAAGCCCTTGCCGAGTCGGGAGCAGATTCAAAAATCCGCTCCGTCGGTTTGTCCAGCCGAAGCACCAGTGAAGGCTTTCAACGTGTCGGCGATTGACCAGCAGATCCGGTACCACGATGGCGCGCCGGGTGTGATGGAAGTCGATCTCGAACGCAAGATGGTGTTTGGAAACGAGCAAGGCAAAATGTACGTGCTCGATGGAGATCGTGGGAAGGTCAAGGCCGGCGACCTGAAGCCGAGCCCCCTGACTTTACACGTGAACGTCGGGGATTGCGTGAAGATCAACCTCAAGAATGAGATGGCGAAGGAACGGGCCGGGTTCCACGTCGATATGATGGCGTTCGATCCGAAAGAGTCGTTCGGCGCCAATGTCGGCAACAACCCCGGTGATCAGACGATCGGGCCGGGCCAGAGCAAGACGTATACGTATTATGCTCACCCGGAATACGGCGAGCTCGCGGCCCTGATTCAGGACTGGGGGAACGTCGTCGAGAATCCGCGAAACGGCTTGTTCGGCTCGATCATCATCGGACCGAAGGGGTCTACGTATCGCGATCCTGTTACAGGGGACGACATCACGCTGAAAAGCAGTTGGCGTGCTGATGTGGTGGTGGATCGGACGATCTCCGGAAACGAGAATCGCAAGAACTACCGCGACTTCTCGCTCATGTTCCAAGATGAAGACAACATTGTCGGTGTGAGCTTCATGCCCTATATTCAACAGGTGGCGGGAATTACGGCCGTGAATTACCGGTCAGAACCCACCGCATGGAGAATGGAGAAGGGCTGTGAAGTTTCGGAAATCTTCAGCTGCGTGAAAGCCGGCGAGGTTCCTGCGACTCCGCTGTTGCAGGCCCATGTCGGAGACCCGGTGGCTATTCACGTGTTGGGCGCGTTCAGCGAGCAGGTGCAGCTGTTCACTATAGACGGTCACGAGTGGCCTCATGAACCCTACATGCAGGGTGCCGACCAGGTCAGCACCATGGAATTCGGAGGGTCTGAGGTGATCAACGCGCACCTGACCGGAGGAGCCGGTGGTCCCAATCGGATCGTCGGTGATTATATCTGGAAGAATCAGCGCCCGGCCTTTGCGAATGCCGGTCAGTGGGGACTTTTCAAGGTCCTTCCCATCGGTGACCAACGCATTAAGTCCTTAATGCCGCAGGTGCCGCCGACGAAAACGGCGGAGCAGCTGATGGATGAAGGCGTAGTGTCCCCGACGTCTTTCAGCGGGCAGTAAGAGTCACGGTTGCGGCGGCGGTGTCTCTGTAGAAGAGACACCGCCGTTCCTTTTCAGACCTCGTCATCGCGATCAACATTTCCCGTACGTCTTTCCTTGCCTCAAGACTTAAGATGATGGCTCTCGCATATCGTTTGTTGACCGCGTGCCTGCTGAGTGCCATGGCCTATGGCGTGGTAGGGGTGGTGGGTTCTCCATCAAGTTTGGCTGATGAGAGTACGCCGGTCCCAGTTGTAAGTCGGGTTGAGGTGGTGCTTGCCAATGAATATCGGAATCAGGTGGCAGCCCTGAAGGAGGAGTTTGCTCAGGCAGGGATGCCCAATGTGCATTTTCAGTTTGCCAAACGGGGGCAGCCTCCGCAGAATATCGGTGTAGGACGGGATGTGCCGGCCGATAAGGCAAGGGAAGCCATCCGGTTGGCGCTGAAATACAATCTTGGGGTCGGCATCCTGCTGCCGGAGCGATTGTTTCCTCCCCGATTCATTACGATTGCGTCGTCGAATTATGATGACACGGTGGAGTATCCCATCGACCGGGGTGCGTTAGCTAAATTGCAGAATCCAGACCTTACCACCGAAGAGTTTCATCGCCTGTACAAAGAGTTCACTTCAGTCACGCTGGTGCCAAAGGGCCGCTATTGAGTGAGGGTATGGCTGTGGACGAATTCTATTGATAGGTTGACGCCGGCTCCTGCGTGCTGTATGGTGTACCTACATTTGCTTCGTAGTGGTCCGGCGAAGACGATGCTTCAATCATAACGGACTTCGCGATCGCATCGCGACCAGGTCCAGTTCGGAGTGGCACCCTTCCCGGTTGTTTCTCCCCTCGGTTCTCTGATCCCGTCTTAATGCGATCAAACTGAAAGGATAGTGTAGTGGATACGTCTGTTCATAGTCATTTTCATACCCTCGGCTTGTCCGAGACTCTCTTACGGGATCTAACGGCCGCAGGACTTACCGCACCGACTCCCATCCAAGCGCAAGCGATTCCTCCGGCTCTCGCCGGCCGTGACGTGATCGGCTGCGCGCAAACCGGAACCGGAAAAACCGCCGCGTTCGTCATTCCGATGATCGAGCGGCTAGCGACCCTCCCAAAGGGGCAACCGCACGCGTTGATCTTGGCTCCCACGCGAGAATTGGCGCTGCAGATTCTGACGACGATTGAAAAGCTCGGACGAAGCCGACGCGTGTCGGCGACCCTGATTGTGGGAGGCGCGGATATGCAGGCGCAAGTGCGAGGCTTGCGGCAACAACCAGATGTGCTGGTGGCGACTCCCGGCCGGTTGTTGGATCACATGTGGAATGGCACGATTCTGTTGTCCGCCATAAGAATTCTGGTGCTGGACGAGGCAGACCGGATGCTGGATATGGGATTCGCGCCACAAATCAATCAGATTCTCGATGCGCTGCCGGAAGAGCGGCAAACATTGCTGTTTTCAGCCACATTGCCAGGAGACCTGGCACGGTTGGTTCAGGCAAGCGTCAACGACCCTGTGCGCGTGATGGTAACCCCACCCGCTACAACGGCCGACGGCATTACGCAGGCAATCCATCATACTTCGCATGAGGCCAAAGCCGATCTCCTCCTAGCGTTACTTGGTGCCGACAAAGACACGGCACTGGTCTTTACCAGGACGAAACATCGAGCCGACCGATTGGGGCGTATGCTGGGAGGGGCAGGACATCGAGTGGCCGTACTGCATGGGGATCGGAGTTTATCGCAACGGCGTTCCGCCCTGGAGGGGTTTAAACGAGGGACGTTCCGCGTGTTGGTGGCAACGGACATTGCTGCCCGTGGGATCGATGTGGCGAACATCGGCCATGTGATCAATTTTGACCTGCCCAACTGTCCAGAAGATTATGTGCATAGAATCGGACGAACAGCCAGGATGAAGGCCACCGGGCGGGCAACTAGTTTTGTCACAAGAGAAGATCGGGAGCAACTCAGGGACATCGAGCGCCTCCTGGGACACGCGGTTCCACTTGCCCCTGGCAGTGGTGAACCAACGCCTCCAATTCGGGATCATGCGCGAGACAGTGCATCGAGTAGAGGTGAGCGAGCGTCTGCGGCCCACCATCGGTCCGCTGCGCGGCGTCCGCATTACGGAGACGCATCAGCCGGCCGATCCGGTCGCAGTGTCCACCAGCGATAGGTGCATGAAATCCAAAATCGGTACGCGAACCAGGCTTTGTGAGGTACAGTGATGCTCACGAGGTCGGGTTCGCATGCAGACAACGCATCATCACGGATCCATTCTCAATAAGTTTCGTCGCCATCCCAGAGTCAGGATCTCCACGCCGTTCAGCTGTACGCTCACCCGATTGGAGTCCAACATCGGTGGGTGGCTTCGCGTTCCGGACGAAGGCGTCGGCGTCGTCTACGACCTTTCCTTGCGCGGCGTCCGTGTGAGCACCGAAGCCGAGATGAAGCCCGGGGATGTGGTGGGGCTTACACTGCGGTTGCCGAAACAGCTTGCCCCAGCCAGGATTACCGCCGCGACCGTCCGGTGGACCAAAGACCAAGTTTACGGGCTTGCCTTCCGCAAGATCTCTCCAGCTTCTCTGAGCCGGCTGAATAAGTATATGGCCCTCACGACAAGGAGAAAGGACTAAGGAAAAATGGAGGTCTCTGAGCAACGTATCGTCCAGACTCCGGCCTCCGAGCAGGTGCGCCAGCATCCACGCGTCCGTGTGGTGGAGCCATTCCCGTGTTCTCTCGCTCTTGTCGGATTGAAACGATGGTTGACTTCTGACGAGGGAGGCTTGGGCGTTGTGTATGATGTGTCGGCGAAAGGCGCGCGGGTGATGACCCAGGTGCTGATCAGTCCGGGCGATCGAATCGCTATCAATCTGCGCCTGCCCAATCAGGCGATGTCGACCTTCATCGAGCTTGCGACCGTGCGGTGGGGGAAGGGACAGACCTACGGCATAGAATTTCAAGGTGTGTCGTCGCCAGCTGATACGCGCCTTCAGACTTTTGTGGATCGACTCTCGATGCCTCCTGCTGTTTCTGCACCCTGACGTCTGCGACAGGATAGATTCCCTCTGGCTGAAACCTCTGGGTCATTCTCCGCCGTTTAATTGATCCGAGCCCTGGTGCTTCAGGGTGAGCCTTCTGCTGACGAGATGAATTGCTTGCGAGAGGTCACAACCTTGGTCAGATAGTCCCTGGTTTCCTGATAGGGGAGGTTGGCGCGCAATCGATCATAGACGGCAGGGGGCTCCAGCCCATTAATCCGGTTCACCGCATCCACTGAGTCCGAGGAAAATGCCTTGTACATGTTGCGCGCCCCGGTGTTGTACGCGGAAATCACGCAGTACTCGCGTGAGACTTGGTTCTCGATTTGCTCCAACTGGTCATACGAGAGGACGTGAAGATAGGCGACGCCCAGCTCGATGTTGTTTTCAGGGTCGAACAGGTAGTCGCGTGAAGGTACCGTGTCTTGGCCTTTAGCCTTGCGATAGGCATCACGGCCTCCGCTGGTCGGGACAAGTTGCATCAAGCCGTAGGCTGGAGCAGAGCTCACCGCGAAGGGATTGAAGTTGCTCTCGGTCCTGATTACGGCAAAGACAAGACTTGGGCTGATCTTGTAGTGCTCGGCAAATCTTGTGACGACGGGCCGGTACTTCTCTGCCTGTCGGTTGCTGAAATTGGCAACCATCGGAATGGTGGTATACAGCGCGGTCTTGGAGGCTCCGTTCAGATCAACGATGCGTGTTTTGGCCTGCTGTTCGATCAGGTAGTCGGCAAATCGATCAGCACTCTCCGGTGTTCTAATGGCCTTGCCTTGCTGGTCTGTGACGAGTCCCAGGAGATACGGATCATTGTCCCCCGTGAGGGAGACGCCCTTGTCGGAAAAGAGATCGACGGCTCGGGGATCATTGGGTGTCAGGAGCGTTGTGACGATGGCGTTCTTCAAACTGTCCTTCGGCTGTTTGTCGTCAAGTGTTTCGACGTGCACGGTGCCTCTGTCGAAATCGACGATGGCTCGGCTCATGTAGTTCTGCGTGTATTTCACATAGCGTTTCCGTTCAGGGATCTTGATTTCTTTCTCGCCCCATGTATTCCGGACTTTTCCCGTCAAGGCCGCCATCAGGGTTTCAAAATCACGCTGGATGGCCCGCAAGTCCCGTATCGCCGCCTCGGGGTTGCGCTGGTACACCGCGGCACGTTCTTTGAGGATTTGTTTGGGATCTTTCCCTTGCGCAAGGTCGATTACCGTGCGTCCCGTCGTCGAGCGGAGCATGCGCTCCGCGGTCGAGAGTGTCTTGTCGGTGGTTTCGCAGCCTGATAAGAGCAAGAGGGTCGTGCTGGAAACCAGACGGAGGTAGTGCATGGTGAGCTCTCTTTGTAAGCGTGTGAGTGGCAGGGAGATTCTACCGAATCGTGTGCATGAGAGGAAAGGGATTTAGGGCTTGAAGAAGCCGTGGGCAGAAACAGCTTGCCGGTCGGGAACATCCTGGGACGAGGACGCGGATCTTCCTGGATTTACTTGATCGCGACGGCCTTGACTTCTTTGAAGGTTGTGTGGCCCTGAAGAACCTTTTCAATTCCGTCTTGAACAAGAGTGGTCATGCCCTCATCGAGTGCGACCTTGAGCATATCTTCCGTGCGAGATTTCTGCTGCACCATCCGCTTGATCTGGTCCGAGCCTAGCAGGAGTTCGTGCAAGGCGACGCGTCCCTTGAATCCGGTACGATTACAAACCTCACAGCCTTTGCCTCTGAAGAGTCTGAATGTGTTGTCCGGTTGGATGCCGAGTTTGTCCCACCGGTCTGGCCCATAGCCCAGGCGGAGTTCTTCATACTCTTCCTTGGTTCCGGCATATTGTTCCTTGCAGTCCTTGCATATACGCCGGGCCAGGCGCTGCGCCAGCACGCCGAGCATTGCGTCAGCAAAGCTGAAAGGGTCGCAGCCCATATCGAGCAGGCGGGTGATCGTTTCGACTGCGCTATTGGTGTGCAATGTGCTGAGCACCAAGTGCCCCGTGAGCGACGCTTCGATGCCCGTGTCAGCTGTCTCTTTATCTCGCATTTCGCCGACCATGATCACATCCGGGTCGGCCCGAAGAAAGGCGCGCATGGCAGCAGCAAACGTCACCCCGATTTTGGGCTGAACTTGCACCTGTCGGAGGCCGTATTGCGTGATTTCGACCGGATCTTCCGCCGTCCAGATCTTGATGTCGGGTGTATTGATGTTGCCGAGGACCGAGTGCAGAGTGGTCGTCTTCCCTGATCCGGTCGGTCCCACGCAGAGGATAATGCCGTAGGGTTTCTGGGAAATGTCCCTGAGCACCTTGAGGTTCCGATCTGAAAATCCCATCTTGTCGAGCGGCAGCGGCTCGCTGGCCGCCAGGATACGCATCACCACGTCTTCGTTGTAACCGGCTGTGGGAAGTGTCGCGACACGGAGTTCGATCTCTTTCGACTCGGAGAGCTTGAATTTGATCTTGCCGTCTTGAGGTTTGCGCCGCTCGGCGATGTCCAAATTGGCCATGATCTTGAGCCGGGAAACGATTGCGCGCCGATAGCTCTGCGGGATCTTCATGTACTCGAAGCAGTCGCCATCCACCCTGAACCGGACAAGGGTCTCACGCTTTTCGCCATACGGCTCGATATGAATATCCGAAGCGCTCTGCCGGTAGGCATCAGCGATGATTTGATTTGCCAAACGTACGATCGCGCTGTCGTTCTCGTCCAGTCCCCCGCTTGCGGAGGCATCCTCCATCGCTTCGGCTTGTGCTTCGGTGACGAGCTCGCCGAGAATGTCGGAAACATTTTCATCGAGTTTGCGCGTTCCTCCGTCGGACTGCCCGGTCGAGGAGCCGAGGAATTGCGCGATGTCGCGGCGCAGGCTGACGGCAAAACGGATATTGAGGCCTGGAAATGTCCGTTTGATGTCCTGGATACGGTCGAGATTGCCTGGGTCGTCGGTCAAGATTTCGATGGCCGTCCGGTCCCGTTTGAGAGGCATCCAGTGGTTCTTCTTCAGGTAATCGACGTTGAGATTCTTGAGGAGTTCGATGTCGACGAGGGTGCGCTCACTGTATTCGATATACGGGCATTTATAGAATTGTGCGAACGATTTACCAAGGTCGATTTTTGGGACCTTGTATTTCTCGATCAAGATACTCTCAAGGTCGCTGAGACCTTTACGAGTCTCGGCAGTCGCGGCGTCAAGGTCATTCTGAGTGAGACGGTTGCTGCTCAGTAACAGGTCAAACTTCGTGGGGTTTTTCTTGGCGGTGTTCTGGAGGTTGAAGAACGCGATGCCGAGCGCCTTCGTGATCTCGGCGACCGATTCTTCATCTTTGCGCGTAAACCGAATCCCATTCTTTTTGTTCAGCAGTTGAAGGACTCCCATCAGGTATTTGTTGTCGGCGACGATGGGATAGGTCAGGACCTGCTTGGTTTTAAATCCAGTGCGCTTGTCGTAGGCACTGTCATGGACGAGTGAAGGGTGAATGGTGCGCAGTTCGACGGCGTTGTAGGCGTCGACGATGTTCACCGGTCGAAGGTACTTGGCGCAGAAGCCCGCGAGACTCTGTTCCGTGATGGGGATCCGGAGTTCTTCGACGGAGTCGACGTGAGGAACTTTCGAAAAAATCTCTTTCTTCTCTGAGTCGAAGGCAAAAAGGGTTAAATCTTGGGCGTCGAACAAGCTCAGGATGTCTTTATGAAGGTCCAGAAGAATCTGATCGAGGTTCGCGGCGGCGTTTATTTGAGAGATGATCTTTTTGACATGCTCGGCATGCTCGACCTTCAGCTGCAGTTCCTGAAGGTTCTGAGGGATGGGTTTTGCCTGCATGTTTGCTACACTCCGTCTGGTGGACAGCGTTGCTGGGCGGTCCGAACATCCCAGGAGGGAGGCCGCAACGCGTGTCGAGATCGAGAATCGAGTTTCAGTCTAGCCCAACGGTGCGGGAAGGCAAGGAAAAGCAAATTTCTCTGAGGCTCACTGGTGGCCGAACGAAAAGGAGTGGACTGTCGGTGGATAAGTTATGCGCAGGAAGTGGAGTCCAGACGCAGTGCCAGGTCGGCCTCGCCAGATAATCGGCGGAGATGCGCAACGACATCCGACGGCGCGACACGAGATTTCACTCCGCTCCGCCGAACTTTGATTTCCACGACGCCGTCGGCCAGTCCTTTGTCGCCGATGACGATTTGGAATGGAGCTCCGATGAGGTCGGCGTCATTGAATTTGACGCCGGCGCGATCGGTGCGGTCGTCCCACAAGACTTCGAAGCCTTCCGCCGACAGGTCGGCATAGAGGCGCTCCGTCGCGTCGGCCGTCTCGGCCGATTGGCTTACCGGCAAGAGATGGACGTGAAAGGGTGCGATCGGAAAGGGCCATATGATACCTTTGTCATCGTGGTTTTGTTCGATCGCCGCCGCGGCAGTGCGGCCGACTCCGATGCCGTAACAACCCATAATGGCCAGGCGCTCTTTCCCCTGATCGTCGAGGATGGTTGCATTCATGCTCTTGCTATATTTTGTCCCCAGGAGAAAGACTTGTCCCACTTCGATGCCCTTGGCGAGCGTCAAGAGCCCAGGCCCTCGCGGCGAGGTGTCGCCGGCTTGCGCGTTGCGAAGATCCGCGAACTGATCCACTGTAAAATCGCGGTCCCAATTAGCATCGACATAATGCGTGTCGGCCAGGTTTGCCCCCACCACCACATTTCTCAACCCTTTGATGGCATGGTCCGCCAAGATGCGTACACCCCTCAGGCCGATCGGGCCTGCGAATCCAACGGGCGCGTCGGTCAGGCGAGATACAGTGTCCGGATCGGCCAGCTGGACCTCCGTGACGCGCAGCAGCCGGGCCAGTTTGACCTCATTGAGATCGTGATCTCCGCGAATAAGGACAGCGACGGTGTCTTTGTCCGCACGATACAGGAGCGTTTTGACCAACTGCCGTGGAGAGATTGTTAGGAACGCCGTGACTTCTTCCACCGTCCGGCGTTGCGGGGTCGCCACGGGAGTCAATGGGCGAAGCGGAACATCGCTAAGTTCCGAAGGAGGAAGGACTTCGGCTCGTTCAAGGTTTGCGGCATAGGAACCCTGGTCGCTATAGACCACTGTCGCTTCCCCGGTTTCGGCCAGGACCATGAATTCGTGCGAGACGTCACCGCCGATCAGGCCTGTATCCGCTTCAACCGCACGGAATGTAAGGCCGCATCGCGTGAAGATCCTGGTGTAGGCGTCGTACATCTTTTGATAGCTGATCTTGGCGCCAGCGTCATCGGCATCGAAACTGTAAGCGTCTTTCATGATGAACTCGCGCCCGCGCATGAGGCCGAAGCGGGGGCGGATTTCATCACGAAACTTCGTCTGGATTTGATAGAAATTCAACGGCAGCTGGCGATACGAGCGGACCTCGCGCCTGAAAAGGTCGGTAATGACCTCTTCATGCGTCGGACCGAGACAGAAATCCCGCTCGTGACGGTCCTTGAAGCGCAGCAGCTCTTTACCGTAATACTCCCAGCGGCCCGTTTCTTTCCATAATTCAGCGGGGGAGGCGATGGGCATTAACAACTCTTGCGCCCCGGCTCGGTTCATCTCCTCACGGATGATCTGTTCGATCTTGCGGATGACCCGCAGGCCAAGCGGGAGATAGGTATAGATACCGGCCGCCGTTTTCCGGATCAGTCCGGCGCGCAACATAAGCCGGTGGCTGACGGTCTCCGCCTCGCCGGGATCTTCCCGCAGGGTGGGAATGAGCAGCTGGGTGGTTTTCATGGAAGCTTAGCGGGAGAACATACGCTCCAGGTCGTTCCAGAAGGCAAAAATCATGACACCGACCAGCAGGACCAGCCCGGCCTGCTGTGCGAATTCCCGCTGGCGTTCGCCGATCGGCTTGCGCAGGATGCCCTCAATCAAGAAAAAGAGCAAGTGGCCTCCATCCAGGATGGGAATGGGCAGCAGATTGAGCACGCCGAGGTTGATGCTGAGCAATGCGATTAAGAAGATGTAACTTGAAACGCCCTTCTCTGCCGCTTCTCCAGATACGTTGGCGATCATGAGAGGGCCACCGATGTTCTTTCGTGAGATGTCTCCCGTAATCAACTTGTAGAGGGAGGCGACGGTGAACTCCGTCCATGACCATGTTGCCTTAAGGCCGTCAGTGACTGCGAGAAGAGGCGTTGATGAATGCAATAATGTTTGGCCGGGACCGGCCCCGATCCGTCCGATCTCCCGTACATTCCCATCGACCGTTTCTTGTTCAAGGCGCGGGGTAATCTGTACGGTGATGCGTTGCCCATTCCGGTTGATATCGAGCTGCAATGGTTTCTTCGGGTTGTCTCGTATGAGCTTGGTCATCTGAACCCAGGTATAGATGGGTTCTCCATTGATGGCTTCAATCCGGTCGCGTTCCTGAATCCCCGCTTCAGCTGCAGGATACTTGGGGGTGAGTTCCATAATGACCGGCGCAGGTTCCTCGATCCCAATCGAGTAGCGTGGGTCTTTGAGGTTCGTCCCGTTGTGAGTGATGGCTCGAGGGGTCACCTCGAACGTCAGCACCTCAGCGTTTCGGCGGACCTCTACGGCAAGAGGCAGCCCTTGACTCTTTTCGATGATGTCGAACACTTCATTGCGAATCGTCACTTCTTTTTGATTAATCCGAAGAACACGGTCTCCCACCCGCAATCCAGCCACGTACCC
This sequence comes from Nitrospira sp., assembly GCA_015903945.1. GTDB lineage: Bacteria > Nitrospirota > Nitrospiria > Nitrospirales > Nitrospiraceae > Nitrospira_D. The sequence goes on from JABMDL010000036.1 coordinate 25,171, forward strand.
TGGTGAATCCGGACGAAGTGCTTCAATGTCCGGCATCAAAGAACCGATCGCTGATGTCGGTAAACCGCCTCCGAAGGCGAGCCAAATACTGAATATCAGGTAGGCGAGAATGAAGTTGAAGCCAGGTCCTGCCGCGACGATGAGCACCTTCCCCCACACCCCTTGATGAACGAAGGAGCGTTTGCGATCTTCCGGTGTCGTCGCTTCGGTCTCTTCTTCGCCGAACAGTTTGACATAGCCTCCCAGCGGCACGGCGGAGAGCAAGTACTCGGTTTCTCCAACCTGGCGGCCCATCAGCTTGGGACCGAAACCAAGCGAAAATTTCAGGACTTTTACGCCAACCCAGCGAGCAGCGAGAAAATGGCCGAGCTCGTGGAACGCGATGAGAATCCCTATCATGAGGAGGAACCATCCGGCTTTTTGCATCAACAGCCAGAGGGTGTCGGGGGACCAGGCAAAGGCGGAGGACATCGTCACGATCTCCTGTTCAAACTGCCGGAGTTTACTCTAACATCGATCGGCCGGAATTCAAAATCAAACTCGTCAGCGCGGTAAGGCGTGGACCAACGATTCGGCCTTCTCTCTCGCCCAGCGATCCGCTTCCAGCGCATCATCGAGTCCGGCAATCTCCCGCTGCGCGTGGGCCTCCATCGTGCTGCGGATGACGTCGGCGATCTCAATGAAACGAACGCCGCCGTTGAGGAACGCCTCGACGGCGACTTCGTTGGCAGCATTCATAGCGGCCGGCATAGTACCGCCGACTCGAAGCGATTCGTAGCCGAGGTTGAGGCAGGGGAACCGGTCATGGTCGGGCTTAGCAAATGTCAGTTTGCCTACCTCGGTCAGATCCAGCGACGGCAAGTCCAGCGGCATCCGTTCCGGATACCGCATGGCGTACGAAATGGGCGTTCGCATGTCGGGTAACCCGAGTTGGGCGATCATCGATCGGTCTTCGTATTCGACCAAGGAGTGAATAATGCTCTCCCGGTGCACGAGGACGTCGATGCGGGACTCGGAGATGCCGAACAGCCAGCGGGCTTCGACCACTTCCAAGCCTTTGTTCATCAAGGTAGCCGAGTCGATGGTGATCTTCGAACCCATCTTCCAATTCGGATGTTGGAGCGCGCGCTCCGGTGTCACGGAGTGCAGCTGTTCTTTCGTGAGCGTCCAGAGGGCGCCGCCGGACGCCGTTAGAATCAGCCGGCGGACGTCCTCAAGTCGATGGCCTTCTAAGGATTGGAAAATCGCGCTGTGCTCGCTATCGACGGGAAAAATCCGGACCCCGTGTTTATGAGCTTCGTCCTGCATTAATTTGCCGGCCATGACCATGGGTTCTTTATTGGCCAGCGCGATATGCTTCCCGGTGCGGATGGCAGCCAAGGTTGGGACGAGGCCGGCGGCTCCTACGATGGCGGAAATGACGAGTTCGGCTCCGGGCATCGCAGCCACCTGAGTGATGCCATCCTCTCCGGCCAGGATTTCAACCGGAAGGCCTGCACACCGTGTCCGGAGTGTGGCCGCGGACGATTCGGTTGAGACGGCAACGGCCTTGGGTTTGAACGAACGGATTTGTGCTTCAAGTTTGTCGACGTTGCCGCCGGCCGTCAGCCCGACGACTCGAAATTCCTCGGGAAATCGCTGGACGATATCGAGCGTATTGGTACCGATCGATCCGGTCGAACCCAGGATAATAATGGACTTCATATGCTCTCCTCGTTAGGGGGACGGTGCGATGCCGCAAACCCAGGTGACATAGTAGTAGAAGGCAGGGGCGGTGAACAAGAGACTGTCGATTCGGTCCAACATCCCTCCGTGGCCCGGTAAGATGCTTCCCGAATCCTTGACCCCTACGCGGCGCTTGATAGCCGATTCCCAGAGATCGCCGAACAGCCCGGCCACAGTCAGTACCACGCCGAGAATCACTGTGTCCATCGGCTGCAATTGTGGGATGAACCAGGCTTGGGCCAAGAGGGCGGCAGCAACGGCCAGGCCAATACCTCCCAGCAGGCCCTCGACCGTTTTCTTCGGGCTGATCCTCGGCGCGAGCAGGTGCTTGCCCCAGAGCGTGCCGGCGTAATAGGCGCCTGTATCTGCCGCCCAGGTGACGAGCGCAAGGAACAGCACGAGCCACTCGCCGCCAGTCAGCAAGCGAGCGGATGCCACGGTACTCAATGTCAGGCCGACGTAAATAACGCCGAACGCGGTGATAGCCGTATCCTTTATGCGGCGCTCAGCCGGGCCGGGTGACAGCAAGAGGGCGACCGGCAGAGTCAATATTCCAACGGCGAGCAGATCCGTCAGGTCATAGGACAGGTGATGCCGGGCCAATACAAGTGCGGAGAGCGCCAATCCGGTGCCGACAAGTGCACGGTTGGGGCGGGATTGAAAGCTGATGCGGTACAGTTCCAGCAAGGCCAGACCTCCGCCGACCATCAGGAGGAGCGTTAAGGCCCAGGGAGGAAGGTAGCGGATGATGGCGTAGACGCCTGGAATCAGCAAGGCTGCGGTATAGACACGCCTGAGGTCGAAGCGTCGGGCGCCGGTCGGGAGGGTCGTCACAAGCGTCGGGGTGTGTGTTGTGACATATCAGTAACAGGCGAGGCTTCCACAGAGATTATGATGAGACCACGCTCAGAACCCGGCCGAAGCGGCGCTCCCGTTTTTGATATTCCAAGAGGGCCAGCAGAAACTCACGCCGGCGGAAGTCCGGCCAGAGTGTCGGGGTGAAACACAGTTCCGTATAGGCCAGTTGCCAGAGGAGAAAATTGCTGATGCGTGTTTCCCCGCTGGTCCGAATGAGCAGGTCTGGGTCGGGAAGGGGATGGGTGTACAGGTATTGTTGGAGCAAGGTTTCATCGATCCGGTCCGGTTGGATGACGCCGGCGCGGACATCGGCCACCAGTTCCTTGACGGCATCGGCGATCTCCGCGCGGCCGCTGTAGCTGAGCGCGACGGTGAGGACCATTCTGTCGCAATGGGCCGTTTCCTGTTCGGTGGTACGCACCCAATGTTGGGCCGACCGGGGTAACGGCTCGAGCCGACCGATGGCCTGAAAGCGAACGCGTTGCTCGATCAAACTGGCTCGCTCAGTGGAAAGATAGTGTTCCAGGAGGCCCATCAAAGCGCTGATTTCCTGTGTCGGGCGGTTCCAGTTTTCCTGGGAAAATGCATAGATCGTCAGGGCCTGGATGCCGAGTTCCAGGCACTGTGAAATCATTTCCCGGACGGAGTTGATGCCTTCCCGATGCCCCGCGATGCGAGGAAGCCCGCGGAGTTCCGCCCATCGTCCGTTGCCGTCCATGATGACCGCGACATGTTTCGGCAAGAGCTCCGGCTCCAGCTTAGCGGTCAGTTCCTGCTCTGAGAGTTGGTCGAGGTTTGAGGCAAGCCGGTGCGTCATGGACTCTTGAACGCGTTCCTTGTCACTATTCGGTTCGAAGGTATGGACGAAAAGAAGTCTACTGGTGAGGGTAGGGAATGTCAAACGAATCCTGGAGAACGGCGTGCTTCGAGGACACGCCCAGATCATCACATTGCGGCTGCGGAAATGAATGGGCTATACTTCGCGGCGCCTGGTGTTCATGGAGAAAGTGCAACATATGACGGATCACGGTCAATTGGCCACCTTCGGAATCACGGAGCTCGAAGCGCAGCATGCGCTGGATCGGCTCAACGTTCGCGATGTGGATTACGCGGACCTCTACTTCGAGTCCCGGGTGTCGGAGTCGGTGTCGATGGAAGAGGGGCTTGTCAAACGCGCCGCCAAGAGCATTTCGCAAGGCGTCGGAGTCCGGGCGACGGCGGGTGAAAAGACCGGCTTTGCCTACTCCGACGAGCTGACGAAAAAAGATTTGGAACTCGCCGCGGACACGGCTCGGTACATCGCCCATTCGCCCAAGGGAGATCGGGCGGTGCCGGTACCTGCGCAGAGGCGGCCGACGAGGGACCTGTATCCAATCGAGCGGGCCAAGGCCGATGTGGCTACGCCCGAGCGGGTCTTGCTGCTAAACGAAATCGACGCCGAAGCGAGACGCTATGATTCCCGGATCAAGAACGTCATGGCGTCCTTCAACACGGAATATAAAATTGTGGCGGTGGCGACGTCGGACGGGACCCTGGTTGGTGACGTGCAGCCGCTGTCTCGTCTGCAAATCACCTGCATTGCCGAAGAGAACGGCAATCGCCAGGTCGGGAGCTTCGGCGGGGGCGGGCGCGTCGGCTTCGAATTTTATCGTGAGAACAACCGCCATCTGGACTATGCGCGGGAAGCCGCGCGTGAGGCGATCCTCAATCTGTCTGCCGTTGATGCGCCTGCCGGTGCCATGCCGGTGGTGTTGGCCGGAGGCTGGCCCGGCATTCTCCTGCACGAAGCGATCGGCCATGGGCTCGAAGCGGATTTCAACCGGAAGAAAACCTCAGCCTTTTCGAACTTGATCGGAAAACGCGTGGCGTCTGAGGTGTGTACGATCGTGGACGATGGGACACTGCCCTTTCGACGCGGGTCCCTGAACATGGACGACGAGGGCACGCCCACCGGCTGCACGACCCTGATCGAAAACGGCATTCTCCGCGGCTACATCACCGACAAGTTAAACGCGCGTCTCATGGGTATCGCCCTGACAGGCAATGGCCGGCGTGAGAGCTATCAGAGTGTGGTGTTACCCCGCATGACGAATACCTTCATGTTGGCCGGAGAGTCGGACCCGCAGGACATCATTCGTTCCGTCAAGAGGGGGCTCTACGCCGTGTCATTCGGCGGCGGACAGGTCGATATCACCAACGGCAAATTCGTCTTCTCGGCCAGCGAAGCCTATTTGATCGAGGACGGCAAGGTCACGAAGCCGGTCAAGGGCGCGACGTTGATCGGTAATGGCCCCGAGATTCTCACCAAGGTGTCAATGGTCGGACACGATCTAAAACTGGACAACGGCATCGGGACCTGCGGCAAGGACGGCCAGTCGGTTCCTGTCGGGGTCGGCCTGCCGACCATCAAGATCGACGAAATCACCGTGGGTGGAACGCAAGGGTGATCAACACGTCAGTCTTCAACCGTCAAACGTCAATCGAGATGAACCCGTGCCACGGTTGACGAATGATGCATGACGCATGACGGGGAGAAGTAATGATTCAGAAACAAGAAACCGGTAGGTTTGTCAGAGCCACCCAGAGCACCTACGCCCAATTGGCGGCGGATGTGCTCACTTGTGCCAAACAATGCGGTGCAACCGAGGCCGATATTGTCGTGGCGGATGGAGAAACATTTTCGGTGCAGGTCCGTGTTGGCGCCGTCGATCGATTAACCAAGGCGCGAGAAAAACGGCTCGGTCTGCGCGTGTTCGTGGGGAAACGCTCGGCAACCACTTCCACCTCCGATTTTTCGAAAGCATCCCTCGACCGGCTCGTGTCCGAGACCTGTACACTGGCGAAAGCCGTCGTCGAAGATCCGGTGTCCGGGTTGCCGGAGGCGTCAGAGTTGGCCGGCGATCGGCCGGATCTCGACCTTTATGATGAGACGGTCCTTGGTCCGGAAACTCAGATCGATTGGGCCAAGCGCGGCGAATCGGCGGCGTTCTCCGCTGATTCACGGGTGACGAACTCAGAAGGCGCGGAGTTCGATTCATCGTCGGGCCGGGTGGTGCTGGCTAACAGTCACGGGTTTGTCGGATCGTATCAGAGCTCCAGTTTTTCCTTGTCGGTGTCACCGATTGCGACCGAAGCCGAAACCGGCGCAATGCAGCGTGATGCGTGGTACGAGGTTCAACACAAGTTTGCACGATTGGCCTCCGCGGAATCGATTGGACAGGAAGCGGCCCGGCGTGCGGTCCGCCGATTGGGTGCGCGGCGGGTGGCGACCAAGCGCGTGCCGGTCGTGTTCGATCAGGAGACCGCGGGCAGTCTATTGGCTAATCTGTGCAGCGCCGTCTCCGGCTACGGGCTGTATAAACGGGCCTCCTTTCTGCTCGATCAACTCGGCCATGCCGTCGCATCTGATAGGATCACAGTCTACGACGACGGACGCATGGCCGGTGGATTGGGGTCGCGTCCGTTCGACGGAGAGGGAGTGGCTACGCGCAAGAACACGATCGTCGAGCGGGGAGTCCTCAAGAACTATCTTCTTGACACCTACTCGGGGAGGAAGCTGGGATTTCCATCAACAGGGAATGCCTCTCGGAGTGTCGGAGAGAGCCCCTCTGTCGGGCCGACCAATTTTTATTTGGTGCCGGGCGTGAAGACCCCCGAGGAGATAATCGGATCGGTGAAGGAAGGACTCTATCTCACCGAGGTGATCGGGTTCGGCATTAATATGGTGACGGGGGATTACTCCAGAGGGGCCTGCGGATTCTGGATCGAAAACGGCGAACTGGCTTTTCCCGTCGAGGAAATTACCATCGCAGGCAATCTGAAACAGATGCTGAAGGACATTGAAGTGGTTGGCAGCGACTTGGTCTTCCGCGGCCGCATCGCCAGCCCGACGCTCAAGATCTCCGAAATGATGGTGGCCGGAAATTGAAAGCGTAGGGCGTATAGCATATGGCACGAAATCGGAAAGCGCAGAATCGCTTGTGCCATCAGCTATCAGCCATATGCTCCTAGTCCACAAGGGGTGAATCATGGCTGCATCGATCAGGGAAACCACAGTCAAATATCTCAGCGGCACGGTCAGTATGAAAGCGTTTGTGGCTGCTCCGGTCACCAACGAAAAACTGCCTGCCATCATTGTCATTCAGGAATGGTGGGGGCTCACCGAGCATATCAAGGATATCGCCAAGCGCTATGCGGCGGAAGGATACGTGGCGATTGCGCCGGACCTGTACTCACGCCTGGACCACGCGCTCACTACCGATCCCGCCGAGGCGGGAAAGCTGATGAATGCTCTCAAGCAGGAGGACGGGCTTAAAGATTTGATTGCTACCGTGGGGTATATCAAGTCGTCTCCGGAAGTTGATCGGACGAGGATCGGCGTGACCGGGTTCTGCATGGGCGGATCCTATGCACTGCTGCTGCCTTGCGTGAATGCCGACATCAAGGCGGCGGTGCCTTTTTATGGCCAAGTGCCGAATCCGGACAGGCCGATCGAGAAGCTGTCGGCGCCGGTGCTGTACTTTTATGGAGAGGATGACGGCTGGATCACCAAGGCGGACGTGCAACGGCTGGCGGCGGCGTTGAAGAAATACGGCAAAGTGGGTGAGATCAAGACCTATCCAGGCGCGCCGCATGCATTCTTCCGGGACAACGATCCGTCCGTCTACCGGCCGGAAGCGGCGAAAGACGCGTGGGCGAGGACAAAAGCGTTCTTTAAGAAACATCTCGGCTGATGAAAATGTCCTCTAGTTTCGTTCTGTGCCATCCAGAGCAACACCATGCCGCTTGATGCCGAGATTGCAAAGAAAATGCTTCAGCTGGTCACGTCGCGGTACGACGACCGGCACTGGCGGAAGCGCATTGAGAAGACCCTCAGCCTCCCTCAGTCCGGCGTGACCGATCCCATCCAGCAGCAGATTTTTGTTTTTCTCAAGCTGGGGCTGAAAGCCTACAAGTCCCGCCGGGCCGATCCGGACTCGTGGATTCTGGGGGGGTATGCGACCAAAGAAGTCATCGACCGCGCCAAATTCCAGCCCCAGCTCGTCGGGCCCACGATCAAGAAAGATGATGTCGCATTTCTCGGCACTGACCCCGGCAGCGACGTCACCGAAGCCTGGTGGGATGACATGCTGGTACAGTGGTTCGACGTGCCGGAGGAAGAGAAGCCTGCCGAGGAAGCAGGCGGGGAGAAGGCCGAGGAGTCAGACTCACCATCTGCCGCGAAGTTAAAGGCTTAGACCCTCCTGTGTTTGGCCCTTGCTCGATGCCAAGGTTCAACCGCTCCCACACCTCCCGGAGCGACCCGTTCGGACTCCGCTGAGCGGAAACCTTCGGAAATTCCTTCGCAGACTCTGTCAGTTTCCGTCTTCCTTCTCAGCGGAGCCTCGACGGGCCCCCGCTCCTCTGGTGAAGTCCGCTCTGCGCCTCGGCATCACTCTAAAAAGTAGAACATTCCAGGTTCCTTCCGCATGCTACGCGTATCCGAATCTGTGGATGTCATGGCGACGGCAAATTTTGTCATGTGGCACGATTTCCTCGTTCTCGTCGCTGAGAAAGGCGCCCTTCACTTCGATTGAAGTGGCCTGAGATGCGCGTAGGCCCCAAATGGCTTTCTCTTGCTCTTCTGGATCGGGACGAGTTTTACGTGCAAAGGCATCGAGGGCAGCCAGTGCATTGTGACGCCATAGCGGAACTATTATCTCTTCGATAAGGCAGTGGTTGAAGGCAAAGGATGCCTCAGGCAACCAGACTTTTGCCGAACAAGCTGTAAGTGCAAGGCGGACGCGATCAACGGACATGTGGACCCTGGGCGGGTGGGCTTCCGCATAGCAGATCAGCCGATCTAAAAGGGAGGCGATCAGCTTCGCATTCTGTTTTTGCCCTTCGTTGGGATCGGCAAGATACTGAGCTCTGTATCCAGCAGGACTGTTGAAGAAGAGATCGATAATATGACCAGGTAGTGCCAACTGGAACTCGGGCCGGTGGCACAGCCTGAGCATCCGGTTTTGCCACGACAGACTTCGAATTTCACCACCGACGATTCGGCGAGAACGTGTTCAATAATCTCCGAAAACGCTGCTGGCCGTTCTAGTGCAACACGGCGCTGTTCATCGAATTGAGGCGCAAACCGCCACGTAACCTCGTCCGGATTCATATCGATGGCGCTCGACTAGTAGATCTGCTGCGGGCGACCTTGCCGTGTAACACGGTAACCTTGGCACCCTGTGCAAGCAAGTCTACTTGGGAATTAAATACTTGTTCAATGCTTTGTCCTGTCCACCAACCGGGATAGACAGCGATTTCCGCGGGCCTTGATCGAGCCTCGGATGGAAGGGATGGGCACGGAGGGTTCGCCATGGCGCCAGATGCCAAACCAGTTGCCAAATCAGGTGCCGTGGCGCCGTCCTTCTGGTCCGGTAGGGAGCATGGCGAACAGAGAAACACTTCTTTGCAGCCTTACTCCATCGCATCATGGTGAAGCCGGAGCTGACCACGCTTGGTCAGCCGAGGCTGTCCTCTCAGCTGTTGATTTGAAAGGTGTCGCTCTATGACGTGAAAGGGAAACAACGTGAGAGTTATGATCCGAACAGATTCATTTGCGACGGCTAAGGCAGGGGTTCGCTAATCGTGAGGCGGTAAGCGGCGGGGGCGTGGTTTCTCACTCAGCCGCTAAGGCTTCGCCGACCTAGATCGTTTTCTTGCCATGAGGCTTTTTTTGAGGTGGCTGATTGCTGTATGGGCTTCGTTCAGCTTATCAATCATGTGGGCCAGCGATTTATTGGCGTCTTCAGCGAGGAGGCCTAGCAGCAATTCATGGTCATCGTTCCGTGCCCGCACGCGTTTGGCGGGTTCGGCCCAACCGGCGCGCGGTTTGGTTGTTTTGGAAATCATGGTTATGACCCGAACAAATCCATCTGCGCGGGATGGGGCGGATCGATTTGTAAGGTTGGGGCAACTGGTGAAGCGGCTGTGGAAGGTTCGGTCGGTTTGGTGTTCCGGTCCAGGAACTCTTTCAACTTCTTGAAGTCTTCTTTCAGCGTGTCCATCAAGTTACCTTGATGCAGGGCCGCGGCTGGATGCAGCAAGGGGAAGATCACAAAATCTTTCATGTAGAAGGCCTGCGCCTTCACCTTCGTAATGCCCACCTTGCGTTCCAGTAACGTTTGTGTCGCCCAGTTGCCGAGCGTACAGACCAGCTTGGGACGGATCAGCTGGATCTGCTGCAAGAGGAAGGGCTTACAGGTCTCGACTTCATCCTGTTCCGGGTCGCGGTTATTTGGGGGGCGGCACTTGATGACGTTCGCAATGTAGATTTGATCGCGCGATAACCCTGCTGAGGCAAGGAGATCGTTCAACAGTTTGCCCGCCGCGCCGACGAACGGCAGCCTGGGGCCTCACCCACGAACATGATGCTCGCGTGCGGATTGCCCACGCCGAACACAACTTGACTGCGCCCAAGCTTGGCCAGTTTGCACCGCTGGCAATTGTGAAGGGATTTGGCAAGTTCTTGGAGCGGTGTCAGGATCATGGTTGAATAGAATTGATCGGGGAAAACGGCGGTATCTTAGGAAGGTGGGTTAGCGTTGTCAATGAGAGGGTGAGGATATGAAAGAACGAAGCGTGCTCCTTCTTACTGTGCTCTGGACAATCGCGCTGCCGGCGCTGGTGTCTGCCGCCTGGGTTGAGGTGGCGGCATGGAAAGATCCGTCGCTGTGTGAGAAGGTGGCAAAGTTTTTCGGAGATCGGCTGGCGCCCGATACCGAGTTGATCAAGACGGTGGACTGGAAACCGGTGGAACTGAAGGGACTGGGGCCGAAGACGAGACAGTGTTCCAGTCTCGACAGGGCGATCATTGATCTGGACAACAGCGGAACGAAGGACCTCGTCGTCAAGACGACGTTCTGTGTTTCCAGCCGACAGCTCTGTCCTTGAACGTACAAGTTGGCAGGATCTGGGGCCGTTGTTGGCCACGAATGATAAGTTCGAACGGACTGGCGGCACGTATCCGCTTGTATCCCTCCCGATGGAACGGAGCCCGATTCCCCCCGCATTGGCGACGATGTTCACGGCCCACCCGTTCATCCTGGATTCGTTGGCGTACGTTGCCCTGACAGATGCCAAGGGTGAATGGCTGGTGATCGCGAAGTACTTGGGGGGAGAGCGGTTTGAAGATCGGTGTTATCTGAAAGCAAGATAAACTGAGGTTCCGGTCACACGAAGGTGCGATACGTTCGGCTTACCTCTCATACCTGCCCAAGCCTACTCCCGCTGATGATTTCCGCACAGCGTTGCGCGCTGACAACCGCACTCTCGATGTTGGCGGGCCATCCGGTGTCGGTCCAGGCACCGGCGATCAGGAGATTACCCACGGGGCTCTGTTGGATGGGCCGGAGCAGGGCCGCGCCTGGTTTGAGTGACAGCGCTGCGTGGCTCCGCCGGTCAATTTCCACGGAGTGGATCTCCTCCTGGCTGATTTTCGGGGCCAGCAGGCGAAGCTCGGCCAGTCCGAGGTTGGTCAGTTGTTCATCTTCCAATTCCATGAGCGCAGGACTACCGATGGCCGAAAGCCGGTAGCGAATCTCACCGGCTCCACATGGGGCGACGGTGAGGTAGTGAAACGGCCGGTCCGCGAGCAACAGTAGCCGTGGTGACGCCGTCGTTGAGCGCCGTGCGAACTGGACGGTCGTTTGAGGCAAGGTTTCCAGTTCACTGATTTGTGCGAAATAGGCATAGCGCGTCAACAGGCGTTCAGGTAGCAGAGGGAGCAGCGTTCGGTGGGAAAGGGCGGCGACATACCATTGGGCCTGAAGCACAGGTCCATCCTGAAGCCGGACGCCGGTGACCCCGTCCGGTCCAAATCGGAGTTCAGGTGACAGCGAGCTGGTCAGAATCTGCGCGTGCTGTCGTTGTACCGCCTCTTTTAGAGGACCGAGGAATCGGTCTGTGACCAACCCATGCAGGAATGTCAGCCGCGCGTCCATTGTCCGGCCCAAAAACAGAGTGGACAGCTGCCGCACGAACATCGCGGCGGACAGGCATCCCAACTCGTTGCCGGTCAGCCATAGAATCAGCGGGTTCCAGATACACTGACGAGCCTCCTGGCTCTGGCCGATCGACGTCAGCCATTCGTTGGCAAGACGGTTGTCCAGGTCCGCTGGAAGTGATTCTGCTTGCTCCCAGATCTGTTCCAGATGCGAGAACAGTGTCCAGCGGTCGTGCCACGACAGGCCATGGAAGCTGAAGAGGCTGGTCATCCACTGAAGCGCGCCCGGAAGGTGAGTGGCCTGATAGGCGGCGATCCGTCCGGTGGGAAGAAGAAATTCGAGTGGAACTGTCCGGTCCGGTTGAGAAGGGATGGTGCTCTCGATTGAGCGGAGCAGGAGCCATGTTGCCTGATGGCGTCCGAACAGAACGGGGGCGGCGTCGGTTGGATTCATCCCATAGCTGTCTTGCCAATCAGGATGATCGAGGAGGGTAACTCGATACCCCTGTCGATTGAGGAAGTGCGCCACCGCCAGCCCGGTCAGACCCGCGCCCAAGACAAGAACCGTCTGTTCAACCGGAGTGGTCACGAGGGCTAGGAACGCAACCAAATGCTCAAGGCGATGGCCAGCCGTTGGCTTGTGGAGAGACTGATGCGCGGTCCAAACACCTGATAGCCGGACCGTTCAATCTTGTCCAAGATGCGACTGTAGATGCCGCGCATGATTTCCGCGACGATGAGAGCCCGGCGTTCGGACGGAGGCAATGCCGCTAAGGCGGCGCGCGCTTTCTCATAATACTGGCGGGCGCGTGCCGCCTCCTGCTGCATCAGCATCTTGAATTCAGGCGAATAGGTCTTTTGCAACAGAGCCTTTTCAGAGTAGTTACAGTTGCGCAGATCGTCGAGCGGAAGATACACGCGATTGTCGGATGCGTCGGCGCCGACGTCACGCAGGATATTCGTTAATTGAAACGCCATGCCCAGCGACACGGCATAGTCCTGCGCGCGGGGCGACGTGGTGCCGAAGATGTGGAGACAAATCAAGCCCACGACCGACGCCACCCGATAGCAATAGAGCGACAATTCGTCGAACGTGGCGTAGCGGTTATTGGACAGGTCCATCTCGACACCCTTCACCAGCTCTTCGAAATAAACTTTGGGGATGGAGAGGGCCTTGACGTGATGCGCGAGGCTCACGGTAATCGGAAGGGTCGGGGTGCCGCCGTATACGGCGTCCAGTTCCCGGCGCCACCGTCGCAACTCGTCTTTGGGGTTGCTTCCGGCCGGTGGTTCGTCGACTGCGCTGTCCACCGCCTTGCAGAAGGCATAGATGGTGTACATCGCTTGGCGCTTGGCCTTGGACAGGAAGAGGAACGAGTAGTAAAAGTTACTGCCACTCTGCTTCGTGTAGGCTGTGCAATAGGCTTGGGCGTCGGCGGCAGTCATGATGGCCAGAGCCGGCCTCGCAGTTCGGTGAGCCCTGTCTCGCGCAAGCTCGTGCTGATCGCATCGGCTTGGTGCAGGTCTTGTACCGTGTGGGTGTTGGTCACGGCCAGCACCTTCATTCCGGCTGCCTTGGCGGCCCTAATCCCGGGAAGCGAATCCTCAATGACCAAACAGGCGTCCGCCGTCAGTGGGGAGTGGCCCTGTTGCCGATTTAGGCCGGCTAAGGCGTGCAAGAACGGCTGAGGGTCCGGCTTGCTCCTGGTCACATCTTCCGCACTCGTGATATGGCGGAATGCCTTTCGGAGACCGGCTTGTTCCAGAATCAGTTCGATCTCAGGTCGGAGCGCGCCGGAGGCGATGGCGATCGGATAGGCCGCCGCGGCTGCTTCCACGAATTCTCTGACACCGGGGAAAATGACGAGGCGATCGCGGATCGCAGTCAGGTAGGCCGTGGCCTTCGTTCGCATCAGGTCCCGCACGATCGATTCGGTGATCGGGCGCCGGTTGACTCGAAGTGCTTCCAGGATGCAGCCGCGGTCATCGAAGCCCAGGTAGGTGGCATAGTAGTCCGCTTCGGTCAGCGTAATGTCAATACTGGCCAGTGTCTGGCGCAGGCCTTCGAAGTGCACCGGTTCAGTATCGGCAATGACTCCATCGAAATCGAAAATCACGGCGCGCATGGATGCGGAGTGTTCTCCTCACGTGAGTTCGAGAAAGGGTGTGGACTGGAGCGGCAGTATAGCACAGAGGGCGGCGGCACATGAGCTTGTACCGCCGCCCTCTGCATTTAAAAATCCGACAGATCGCCGACGAATCGATCAGGGCTTCAGCCGCAACTGTTTTTCTTCCAGCCACCCCTTGGTGCCGTAATCGCTGCGAACATAGTAGACCCATCCGCTGTCTTGCAAATCGCCGTCGAGAATCGTGAAGGCGGTTCCCGGTGGAATGGCCGGTCCCGGCTTCGTGCCTGCGGCATCCTGTTTGAGCGCCACTTTCTCGCGCGGAGCGGCCGGGTTTGGTAACACAGTGACCCGCTGTCCTTCGCCGAACAGCGGAGCCGGCGAGGCCGAGGAGGGCGAGACAGTTTCGATTGGAGTCGACTGGGCAGTTGCCGCGGGTGCCGGCGGGAGTGCTGGGGTCGTTGGGGCCGGGGCAGCAGCTGTGGGTGTGCTGGCTGATTGTTCTGGAGCCGGTGCGGCGGCTTGTGGCGCCTGAGATTGCGGTGCAGCGGGGGCGGCGGCTGCCGGTCCAGGCTGACTGGGCGGTGCGCTCGGTGCTGGCGGCTTGCGCGTCAGCGGTTGTACCGCGACCTGCCCCGGGGGCTCCGACGGTTCACCGAGGAGCGGCCCCACGAGATCCGTGACCAATTCTGGCTCCATGGCGACATAGGCTCCGCCCCCGATCAGCAACACCAAGAGAATCCAGAGGAGGGAGCGGCCACCCGATTTCTTGGGAGACTTCATGGGAGGTGAGGAACGTATGTTTGTCGTTTGTTCCAACTCTTCTTCTGTAAATTCCAAATCCGGTTCCGGCTGGCGGGCGAAAAGGAGACTCCAGGCCAGAGGGCTGCCGGCAAGCGACGGGTCTCCAACGGTAGCGGACATCAGGCACCTCCCTGTGACAACCTTTTCCCAATGATTGAAACTGGGAAAATACTTATCATCAACCGGGAGGGGTGTCAATTTTATGGGGTTTTTTGGCGGAACAGATTACGACGCCTTGTCAGCACGACTGCACATGGGAGCAGGCTAACACTTGATGCTCACGGCTGCCCGATCGGTAGACGGTCAGGCCCTTGCAGCCGAGCTCATGTGCGAGGAAGAAGGCAGAGGCCACGTCGTTTGGCGTGGCGTTCTGGGGGAGATTGATGGTCTTTGACACGCCGCTGTCGCTGTGCCGTTGGAAGACCGCTTGCATCCGGACATGGTGAGCCGGTGCGATGTCGTGGGCGGTGACAAAGAGTCGGCGCAGGTCCTGAGGAATTTTGGTCAGGTGCTGAATCGATTCCCGCAGGCCGATCTCCCGGCGCAAATCATTCAGCGGTAATCCTTTGGCGCGAGCCTGTACGGCAAATTCGTGGTGCAGACTTTCCAATCGGATGTCTTCCATGATCGTGCGGACGACGCTGATACCGTAGAGCGGTTCGATGCCGGCGGAACAATCGGCCAAGATGCTGATGGTTCCGGTCGGCGCAATGGTGGTCACGGTGGCATTGCGGCGCCGAAGCCCTATGGCTTGCAGGCGGCTCCCTTTGTAGGCGGGGAAGACTCCCCGTTCTTGGGCGAGCCGATGCGAAGCCTGGTGCGCATGGGATGTGATGAAGGCCATCAACCGGTCGGCGATTTGCAATGCCTCGTCCGTGTCGTAGGGAATACCCAGTTGAATCAACAGATCGGCGAATCCCATGATCCCCAGGCCGATCTTCCTCGTCAATTTGGTCTGGGTCTCGATGTGTGGAAAGGGAAACCTGGTTCGGTCGAGCACGTTGTCGAGAAAGCGGACAGCGAGGGGAATGATGGCTGCCAGCCGATCGTAGTCGATGGTGCGCACGCCATCTTGCTCGGTGAGGCATCGGGCCACGTTGATGGAGCCGAGCGTGCAGGATTCATAGGGGAGGAGCGGCTGTTCGCCGCAGGGGTTGGTGGCGTCGATGGTGCCCAAGCGGGGCGTGGGATTCGCCCGATTGATAGTATCGAGAAACACAACACCCGGTTCGCCGCAGTGCCAGGCGGCGTCGACCAGGCGGTCGAAGACCTGTGTGGCCGGAAGGCGCGCGGTGGATTTCCCGGTGCGTGGATTGGTCAGTGCGTACGATCGGTTGTGTTTGACCGCATGCATGAACCGGTCTGTGATGCCGACGGAGAGATTGAAATTCGTCATTTCGTTCGGCTGTCGCTTCAGCGCGATGAAGTCGAGAATGTCCGGGTGATCGACTCTCAAAATGCCCATGTTCGCGCCGCGCCTCGTGCCTCCTTGCTTGATGACGTCGGTGGACATGTTGAAGATGCGCATGAAGGACACAGGACCGGATGCCACTCCGCTGGTCGTCGCGACTCGGTCGGCTTGCGGACGGAGGTGGCTGAATGAGAATCCCGTGCCCCCGCCCGATTGATGGATGAGCGCTTGATTCTTCACGGCATCGAAGATGGAGTCCAACGAGTCTTCTACCGGCAGGACAAAGCAGGCGGACAGCTGCTGGAGGGACCGTCCCGCGTTCATGAGCGTCGGCGAATTCGGCAGGAATACCAAGGAGGCCATCAGCTCGTAAAATCGGCGAGCCATACCTTGCCGGCGCCCCACCGTGGGATAGTGATGCTCGGCCGATGCGATATCGTCGGCCACTCGCCAGAACAGCTCGGTCGGCGATTCCATGATAGTGCCACGCTCATTCTTAGCGAGGTAGCGCTGGCGCAGGACCGTCAGCGCATTGGGCGACAATCGAGGAGGAGGTAGCCGAGGAGTTGTCCGCATGCCGGAATCATTATAGCCTCTTCCCGGTCTGGTTCCACGCCTATTGAAAGAAGCAACTTCCTCTTGAATCTTTCATGATCCGGTGGGCACAATTCAGCCCGCGCGGATTCTGTATGAAGTCCTATCGAGAAGAACTGTGGTTCGAAACGAAGACCAGGCGGGCGTACCTCAACATCACGCCACAGGTCGACACCATTGTACGGAAGAGCGGCGTGCGCGAGGGGCTGGTGCTTGTCAACGCGATGCACATTACCGCTAGTGTGTATATCAACGATGATGAACAAGGACTGCTGCGCGATTATGATGACTTCCTCGAACGTCTTGCCCCGCATGAAGCCCGGTACCGGCACAACGAGTCGGGTGAGGATAACGGGGACGCGCATGTGAAACGGCAAGTGATGGGACGTGAAGTCGTCATTGCAATCACCGACGGCAAACTGGATTTCGGTCCCTGGGAACAGATCTTCTACGGCGAATTCGACGGACGCCGGCGCAAGCGTGTTTTGGTAAAAGTCATCGGAGAATAGGCTTGACATATCGGCGTACGGGCTGTGGCAGGAACCATTCCGGCGCTTGCGCGATGGGATGAATTTTGTCAACATGGGTACTACTCGAGGCTGGCAAGCAAGATAAGTGAGATCGGTCTTTTTGAACGATAGGGAGTGCCGATGTTAGCCTGGTCTCGTCCTGATCCCCTCACGCGTGATCTCATTCACCTCATCAACGCCCGCCGCCATGATCATGGCGATACCGACGATGCCATCGATACGCTCCAGGCCTTTCTCGAACAAGGACGCGAGCACGATTTATTGACGGTGCTTGCCGCGCTCGATGAGGAGATGGCGGAGTGGCTGTTCGACCTTGTCGCCGAGGCCAGCTGTACGCTGCTCATGGGCGGCTCGGATGATGACAAACCGTCCTATGCGGTGATGGGGGCTCTCGCGCTTCCCCTGCAAGCCAATCTCACGGCGCCTCTCAAATTGAAAATCGATCCGATTGCGACGGCTGATCTGCTGCACCGCCACCTACGGTTGCCAGTGGGAACCGTCGTTCGTGTGGAGCCCCGTCTGCTCACCGATGCCACGTTGGAGATTCTTACGCTGCAGGCGCTCCACGACCACATCGCCACGGTCGCCGATTCCCGCCGCGTGCAGGCGGTGGCGGCGCGCGTGCTGCCGCCGGTTGAAAATACGGCGTTCCTATTGTTCGAATTGATTGGCGCGCCGGATCCCGGTTTGCCTGAATCGTGGGAAGACCGCCATCGGCGCGCGATGCTTGAAGGGCTGGTGGAGCAGTGCCCGGAGTTAGCGGTCGCTCCGCATATGATCGAAGCGCCGGTCTATGCCGCCTACGCGATGTTCGATGCGCAGAATGCGGTGCGATTGCATCACTTGGCCGATGAAACCGCCGCCGTCTGGAGAGAGTTGGATCCGCTCGTGCGCTCCCGCACCGTCGTCCATCTGCACACGCAATGCGGCAATGGGGTGTATATGCCGGTATGGACCGACCTGTTTGATCCTGAATTGCCGGACGAACATGGGCCGGCCTGGACCTCACCCGACGTCTGGGTTTTTACGGCCGATCTGCCGATCGAATGGCCCGGTGAGATGCTGACCAACCGATTGCTGGCCGAAGGATGTACCAGGTTCGAGAATCATATCGTCGAAACACCCGACAACTAGCCTGCGTGCGTACTCCTTCCAGTCTCCTCCATCGGCAACATGAGTGGAAGGAGGCCCGTCACACGCCTGCGCAAAATGCGCGATTCAGTGATTTTCGTGCCGCCTTGTTTTATTCTCGGCGGAGATGAACAAGCCACGAGAACAGGCGTCCTCCGGGAAATCACTCGCAACGCTGGCATCGGTCGTTGGGCTGGCGCTGGTCTGGAGTGTCGTCTGGGCGAATTTGCCATCCTGGGACGAATTGCGATCGACCCAACCGCGCGTTCCCGCCCTACCGGCGGTGCCTGAATTGGATCTGACAATCCCAGGCGTTCCGGCACACCCAATCCATACACCCAGCCGGTCGGACGGAGAAGGGAAAGGCATGGCAAGAGCGACGAATTCGAAAACGGCTGGCGGCGATGTCGTGTCAAGGACGATGCGTGTTGGACAAGTTGCCGAGGTGAAATGCGCTGCGGAAGTGCAGGAAGCCTGTCCTGACACGTTGACGCAGGAAGAGCGACACCAGTGCCTGGAGCGGCGAATGAGCAAATTGTCTGCTCCGTGCCAAGCCATTGCGCAGAAACGGATGGTGCGGTGGAAAGAAGGCGAGGCCTACAAGGTCAGCTGTGCCGAGGATGTGAAACGGGTCTGCCGGGGAGTCGATGCAGAGGACGGGAGCCTGCTCGCCTGCTTGCAAATGCGTGAGCAGGAGCTGTCGCTTGGGTGCTACCAGAGTCTTCCCAAAGGCCAGATCCAGTTACGGAATTAGCCTGCCTCAAGCGGCCAGTTTTTCAAGACAACTACGGAGTTCCTGGGCGAATTCGCTGGCACGCCGGTACCGGTGCACCGGGTCTTTCTGCAGCGCGCAGTCCAAGATGGTTTGGGCGGCAGGGGGCAGGTCTGAGCGGAGTGCGGACAACTTGAGAGGCGGCGTATGGGCCACGGCATACAACAACGCGGAGACATTGGCTGCTGAGAAGGGTGGATGGCCCGTCAATAGTTCGAACATGACGACCCCAAGGGAATAAATATCGGAGCGTCCGTCCACTTTCTTTCCAGCGATCTGCTCCGGCGACATGTAAGTGGGCGTGCCCATTACCATCTCGGATTTGGTCCGCGACGAAGACGCCAGTGTGGCGATGCCGAAGTCCATGACCTTCACAACCCGACTGTTCGTCAGCATGATGTTGGCCGGCTTGATGTCGCGATGCACGACGCCTTGCTGGTGGGCATAGTCCAAGGCATCAGCGACGGTCGCGAGGATGGGGAGTGCCGTTTCGACAGGAAGAAGAGTTGATGGGCGCGTCCATGCTTTCAGGGTTGTCCCTTGCAACATCTCCATCGCGATATAGCCGAGATCGTCTTCTTCTCCGGCATCATAAATGGTGACGATATTGGGATGGGACAGCCGGCCGGTCGATTCAGCTTCGCGAAAGAATCTGGTTCGAATTTCCTGTAGCTTGTCTGCGTCCTCGACTTCATTGAGTCGCATCGTTTTGATGGCAACAAATCGTTGAATCGTCGGGTCTTTTCCTAAATACACCACCCCCATCGCTCCCCGTCCCAATTCCTTGAGCACTCTATATCGCCCCAGGGTACTCGGCTGGCCTCCGTTGGCCTTGGGAACGGCGGTGACCGTGTCTGTGTCATCGCGACTGGCCTCGGACTCCGTCTCGCCGGTGTCTTCGTCAACCGAAGCTGAAGCAGAGTGAGTCACTTGTGGTACCGGGCTCGAGAAAAAACGCTCAAGCGAGTCTCGATTCAAGAACCATGCAATCGTCGTCCACAGGGCCGTCAGGATGAGAGCGGCGGTGTAAGCGATGGCGTACTGCTGTGATCCGACTCGATCGATGAGGGAAAGTCCGACAGCCTGGAGTGTCTTATCCATTGCGACCAGCGTGAACAGGCCGGTGACTGGAAGGATAAGCCGACGGATGAACGAACACCCGCGTCCTGTATCGGGCATCTGCAGGGAGGTGCGGATCGAGAATAAACAAAGGAGGCCCAACCCGATTGCCTCGACAATCAGACGGACGGTCTGTGACGCGTTCAAGCCGAAGACCGTGACGGAAAGCGACTCCACCGTCTGTAGCTTGCTCAATACCGGACCCGCGAAGAGGGCTGCGAGGACGAGGATGGCGTATTGGAGCGTCCAATGAAATGTCGTCGTCATAGAGGTCTGGCGTTGAAGACTGGTGAAAGTCTAGCGGATAAGGAAAGGGAGTCAATGAATAGCTGGAAAGATGCAAGAACGGCGGCTATTGCTGTGCCGCAGCGTTCTTCATTTTGTCGAGCAGTGAGTCCGGAACATGGAGCGAGCCTTTGCCAATCCCCACCTCGA
This sequence comes from Nitrospira sp., assembly GCA_015903945.1. Classification (GTDB taxonomy): domain Bacteria; phylum Nitrospirota; class Nitrospiria; order Nitrospirales; family Nitrospiraceae; genus Nitrospira_D. The sequence continues at coordinate 45,659 of JABMDL010000036.1, forward strand.
TGTCGGGTTTTGTCACGCCGTGAA
>JABMDL010000112.1 GCA_015903945.1 Nitrospira sp.
TCGGCCGCGATCCCGGCCACACACAGTGCGATGCCGGCATTGAGCAAGACGATATCGCGTGCTGGTGCCGACACGCCGGCGAACATGGTTGCCCCCTTGTTGGCTCAGAGCTTGAGTCAGAGCGGCATCTGGCGGGACGTCGTGCTGTTGCCAAGCCTGGTGCCGGGCGATTATCGACTTGATATATATGGATTTGCTCTACAGCATGAATTTCTTCAGCAGCCTAGCCGAGTCAGAGTGACGGCCCGTGCTCAGTTGGTGGATCTCAAACAGGCGACGATTGTGGGGATGCAGCGCTTTGAAACCATTGAAGCTGCGCTGAGCGAGAACGCCTATGGTGGCGTGGTCGCGGCCAATCGAGCGGTTGCCGTGTTGCTCGATGAAATCGGCTCGTGGCTTCGGCAATGCGTGCAGCATTCGCCAGCATGCCGTCGTTGATGGGGTGATCGACGTCATGAAGAGTACCAGCCTCTCTATCTTGTGTGTGCTGACGACAGTCTGGTGGTTTATGGCTTTCACAAACAGTCTGGCCGCCAATGAACGAAATCTGGCTCGAGGCAAGACGCTCTATGAGAAGTATTGTCTGGCCTGCCATGGCTCGCAAGGCCGGGGAGATGGAACGACGCAGTTTGATCCTCCAGTGGCAGATCTGACGTCGAGTGACGTGCTCACGAAGCCGGACTCCCGTCTGTTGAAGAGCATCCATGAGGGGCGTCCGAATACCGCTATGGATGCCTGGAAATCAAAACTCTCTGAGGAGGCCATACGCGACGTCCTCGCCTACGCCTTGACGTTCTCACGTTGATAAAGACCGACGCGTCAGGATGAGAAGACACCTTGGACAGCAAGGGGTCAGGGTCGGATTGATTTCATGGGCTTTCCCACATTCGAGCTGCGGACGGACTGCAGCCTAGCTTCCATTTTCCCTCATTCCTGAATTACCGTCAGGCAGTCGATCGCCATCGCCAGGTCTGGCGGTGCTAATCCCCCTGCCTCACGACGTCTAGAGCACTTTCATTATGACTGTAGATATCCAGCATTTGCGAAGTAATGTTTGCATTCCTCGGCTGAGAAGGTATTGACGATACGTCCAATGGCTTTCCAGAGGGCATCGACAGAGCGTGCCGCAGCCGTTCGCAAGGCCGCTTTGAGTTTAGAGAAGGCCTGTTCGATCGGGTTGAGGTCGGGCGAGTAGGGCGGTAGATAGAGGAGGGTTGCGCCTTTTGCCTGGATCAAGTCCTGCACGCCCGCGACTTTATGGCTGGGAAGATTGTCCATCACCACAATATCGCCGTCGGCCAGGGTGGGCGAAAGAATCTCTCGAATGTAGACCAGGAACGCCTCGCCATCCAAGGCACCATCGAGTGCGAAGGGGGCGGTCATGCCGGAGGCACGGAGCCCTCCGATGAAGGTTGTCGTCTTCCAGTGTCCGCCGGGAACCTGGCCGATGCAGCGAGCACCCCGTTCGCTGCGTCCGTACCGTCTGGCCATGTCCGTCGCCGCCGCCGTTTCATCTAAAAAGACCAGCTGTGTAGGATCGCAGGTCTGTTGCCAGTCCTTCCACGCGGCTCGTTCCGCTGCGACATCGTCACGCTCCCGTTCGACGGCGTGAACCGTTTTTTTTATAGCGGAACTGTTCCCGCGCCAATGTATTCCACAACGCACCAATGCTGACCCGAACGCCACGGCCCCGAAGCCATTCCTGCATCTCATGCAGCGTCGCGTCATTGTGGTCGTTGACATATCCGCGTAGCGCCTCAATATGGCCCGCCAGCTTCCGCGGCGGACGGCCCCGGATTGCACAAGGAGCCGTGTGCCCCGTCGCCAACCGCCGCGCCTGCAACTTGTAGATGAACGAGACGCTGACCCGGTACAGCTCGGCCGCCTCGTACACCGGTGTCCCCTCGTCGATCTCCGCCAACACGCGGTCCCGAACATCCTGCGAATACGCCCGTCCCATCCATAAGCCCCTCCTACGGCCTATGAATAGTGAATCACAAATCAATCGTAGAAATACACAAACCTAACTCCAGTCATTATGAAAATGCTCTA
>JABMDL010000009.1 GCA_015903945.1 Nitrospira sp.
TTGATCAGCCCGATCGCGATGGATCAGGGGTTGCGGTTCGCGGTGCGCGAGGGCGGCAAGACCGTCGGCTCCGGCGTCGTCACGGAAATCTTAGCCTGACACTGAGGGCTATCGGCTGACAGCTGTCAGCTAAGGAGTATGAAGTGAAGGTCGATCAACGAATCAGAATCAGGCTTCGCGGGTTCGATTACCGCGTGTTGGATCAATCGGTGATGGAAATCGTCGAGACGGTCAGGCGGAGCGGGGCCAAGATCATCGGTCCGATTCCGCTTCCGACGAAGGTGGAGCGCATTACGGTGCAGCGCTCGACGCATGCGGATAAGAAGTCGCGCGAACAGTTTGAAATGCGGACCCATAAGCGGTTGCTCGACATCATGGAGCCCACGCCGGAAACCATGGATTCCCTCATGAAGCTGAATCTGGCGGCCGGGGTCGACGTGGAAATTAAGTTGTGAGTGTTGAATGCTCAGTGGTGAGTTCCTGATCCGGGACTCAGCGTTTGAGACGGGACGTTGATTATGACGAATGGAATGCTCGGAAAAAAGCTCGGGATGACGCAGGTCTTTGACCAGAACCGGTTGACGCCCGTAACGATTATTGCGGCCGGCCCGTGTCGAGTCGTCGCCGTGAAGACGAAAGAGCGTGACGGGTATGAGGCGGTCCAACTTTCCTTTGGGGAAGTCAAGGAGCGCAAGCTTTCCAAGGCCGAGCTGGGGCATTTGAAGAAGAATCAAGCGCCGGCGACCCGTGTGTTGCGGGAGTTTAAGAAGGAAGGCGACTCCGTTGTCGGGGAGTCTGTCACGGTCGGGATGTTTAAGGCCGGTGATTGGGTGGATGTTATCGGTGTGTCGAAGGGGAAAGGGTTTCAGGGCGTCGTGCGGCGCCACCATTATTCGGGCGGTCCGGAATCGCACGGATCGATGTTCCATCGTCATCCTGGATCAATCGGGGCCAGTTCATTTCCTTCCCGTGTGTGGAAGGGGAAGACGTTGCCAGGCCATATGGGGGCCGAACGGGTGACGACGCAGCGGCTGAAAGTGGTTGAGTCGCGTCCTGACGAGCACCTTCTTTTTGTCCGTGGCGGCATTCCTGGTGCAGCGAATGGGATCGTTGAAATCAGAAAGTCGAAAAAGAGCTGAGCTATGCCCACAGTCGACGTCGTTAATTTAGAAAATAAAAAGGTCGGAACCGTCGAATTGCCGCAGGAAGTGTTTGGGTGTGAGCCGCGTGCGGCTTTGGTGCACGAGGCAGTGATTATGCAACGGGCCTGTGAGCGGCAGGGAACGGCCTCCACGCTACGGAGGGGAGAAGTCAGAGGGTCGGGCAAAAAACCCTGGAAGCAAAAGCATACGGGGCGTGCCAGGGCCGGGTCTGTGCGGTCTCCCGTATGGCGCCATGGTGGCAGCGTCTTTGGTCCCAAGCCAAGAAGTTATGCGTATTCGATGCCGAAGCAGAAGTACCGCGCGGCTCTGCAAAGCGCGCTCTCGGCCAAAGTGGCGGAGAATAAGTTGGTGGTGTTGTCCGATCTCTCGCTTCAAGAACCGAAGACCAAGGTATTGGCGCGGGCATTGGACCGGCTGAGCGGAGGCGATCAGGTGCTGGTCGTCATCGGGAAGGATCAATCACCGGTCATGCAGGCTGCGAGGAATTTGACCACGGTGAAGGTGCTCAGTATCGATCAGTTGAATGTCTACGATATTGTCCGTGCCGGAATGGTTGTGGTTTCGCAACGGGAACTGGGGTCTGTTCGGGAGGTCTGGTCGTGAAAGTCGAGACACATGCCGTGCTGGTGCAGCCGTTGTTAACGGAAAAAATTACGGCGCTTCGGGAAAAGACCAACACGGTCGGTTTCATTGTGCATCCCAACGCGAATCGTGTGCAGATCAAGCAAGCTGTCGAGGCGTTGCTCAAAGTGAAGGTCGAGAAGGTGAACGTCCTGAACATTCGTGGAAAGGTAAAACGATTAGGACGTTTCTCGGGCCGGCGTTCGGATTGGAAGAAGGCATTCGTCACGCTCAAGAAGGGCGAAAAGCTCGAAATGTACGAAAGCGCGTAGGTGCGTTGGAGAAGGTAGGGTTAGTGTTATGGGATTGAAAGCGTATAGGCCGACATCTCCTGGACGACGGGGCATGACGGCCGTCACGACCGAAGAATTGACGAAGAAGAAACCGGAAAAGTTGCTGACGTCGTTTCATATTCGGAGCGGCGGACGGAATAACGATGGACGAATGACCGTCCGTTTCCGCGGTGCTGGGCATAAGCGGCTGTATCGGACGATTGATTTTCGCCGCGACAAGATCGGGATTCCGGCGCGTGTGGAAGCGATCGAATATGACCCCAACAGGTCCGCCCGCATTGCGCTGCTGAAGTATAAGGACGGAGAGAAGCGGTACATCCTTGCTCCGGTCGGATTGGCGCTCAACGATGAGGTGCAATCGGGGCCACAGTCTGAAATCAGACCGGGGAATGCGTTGCCTCTTGCGAGCATGCCGTTGGGGACCACCATTCATAATATCGAATTGAAGCTCGGTAAGGGTGGGCAGCTGATTCGGAGCGCCGGGGGATTCGCTCAGGTCATGGGCCGTGACGGAGACTATGTTCAAGTGCGGCTGAAGTCCGGTGAAATGCGGCGGATCTTGGCAACCTGTATGGCGACGGTTGGGCAGGTCGGCAATACGGATCACGAAAATATTACGGTCGGAAAGGCCGGGCGGAAGCGATGGATGGGAAAGCGTCCGCATGTCCGCGGTGTCGTCATGAATCCGGTCGACCACCCGCATGGAGGCGGTGAGGGTAAGTCTGGTCAGGGGAATCCGCATCCTGTGTCGCCGTGGGGATTGCCGACGAAGGGGTATAAGACCAGGCAGAACAAAAAGACCGACAAGTTCATCATCGCTCGACGGAAGTCAGGAGTGCGCAATGCCTAGATCCATTAGTAAGGGCGCGTTTGTCGACGGCCATCTCCTCAAGAAAGTTGAGCAGATGAATCAGGTGAAAGACCGGAAGCTGATTAAGACGTGGTCGCGCCGTTCGACGGTCGTTCCTGACATGATCGGACATACGTTCGCTGTGCATAACGGGAAAAAATTCATTCCCGTATTCGTGACGGAAAACATGGTAGGCCACAAGCTTGGCGAGTTCGCACCGACCCGATTTTTCAAGGGGCACGGTCAGGCCAGGACGGAAAAAGCTGTGGCCCTTAAATAGGAGATCAGAGTCGTTCGTTGCCGGGGTGCTCGTGCTCAAGACCGGTGGCCGATGACGGGATTGCGACGATGACGGAAGCTCATGCCATACTTCGATTTGTGCGAGTAGCGCCGCGTAAGGCCAAGCCGGTGATTGATATGATTCGCGGGCAGCAGGTGCCGACAGCGTTAGCGATGCTGAAGCACACGCCAAGGCATGCTGCCCGTGTGGTTGAGAAAATCCTTCGCTCCGCCGTAGCGAATGCCGAGCAAAAGGAAATGGGCGACAGTGAGTCGATGGTGGTGTCAAAAGCCTTCGTCAACTGCGGTCCGACTTATCGGCGCGCCCGTCCCCGATCCATGGGCCGTGCGAATGCGATCCAGAAGCGGACCAGTCATATCACGGTGGTGGTCGCGGCACCGACAAGTCAAGAGAAGAAGTAGAGGCACATTCACGGGCTCGATTACTTGAGGCGGACATCACATGGGTCAGAAGACACATCCGATTGGGTACAGACTAGGGTACAACTACACCTGGAGCTCTCGCTGGTATGCCGGCAAAGACTATGCGAAATTGCTTCACCAGGACGTGAAAATTAGGAAGGTGGTAAAGGCGAAGCTGTATCACGCTGGCGTGGCCAAGGTGGAAATCGAACGTTCCGGAGACCAGACCCGAGTGATTATCCACACGGCACGTCCGGGGATTATTATCGGCCGCAAGGGAGCGGAAGTCGACAAGCTCAAGGCAGACCTTGAGAAACAATACGGCGGCCAGGTGTACATCACGGTCAAGGAGATTAAGAAGCCCGAGTTGGATGCGCAGCTGGTGAGTGAAAACGTCGCGACGCAACTGGAAAAGCGGGTGGCGTTCAGGCGGGCGATGAAGCGCAGTGTCCAGTCCGCACTCAGGTTGGGTGCACAAGGGATTAAGATTATGGTCGCAGGTCGTTTGGGGGGCGCGGAGATCGCAAGAACCGAATGGTATCGCGAGGGGCGTGTGCCGTTGCATACCCTCCGGGCTGAAATCGATTATGGTTTTGCCGAAGCCCACACCACCATGGGCCAGATCGGGGTCAAGACGTGGATCTATAAGGGAGAGCTGCTTCCGATTCAACCAGTGAAGTCTGAATCGGCTCTGGAGAGGCGGTTTGGGTAAGGAGATGCTGTCGTGTTAGCGCCGAAGAAAGTCAAATTCAGAAAAATGCAAAAGGGCCGGATGACCGGCAAGGCGTATCGTGGCGGGCAGATCACGCTGGGAGAATTCGGCCTAAAGGCGTTGGAGCCCGGGTGGGTGACCAGCCGCCAAATCGAAGCGGCGCGCATTGCCATCACGCGGTATGTGAAGCGGGGCGGCCAGGTGTGGACTCGCATTTTCCCTGATAAGCCGATTACGAAAAAGCCGGCGGAAACTCGAATGGGTAAGGGAAAGGGCAATCCGGAATACTGGGTGGCCGTCGTGAAGCCTGGACGAATCTTGTATGAGATGGATGGAGTCACGCCTGACGTGGCCAGGGAGGCGTTTAGGTTGGCTTCTCACAAGCTGCCGGTTGCCACCAAGCTGGTCGTTCGGGGAGAGTTTGCATAGGGGATGGGCGCGCTCTGAGAGGCAAGAGACATGGCATTGGATCTCAAAGAACTACGACAACTGACCGGACCTGAGCTAGCGGACAAGGAAAAGCAGCTTGTGCAGGAGCTGTTCAATCTTCGCTTTCAGTTCGGCTCTGGCCGTCTCGAGAATCCCATGCAGATTCGAAAGACGAAACGCGATATCGCCAGGGTAAAAACAGTGATGTCGGAAGTGTCTAGGCAAGCGGCGAAAGCCGGAGGATCGTGATCGTGGCGGACGAAGTTACAAAGAAGCGGGAGTGGGTTGGTCGGGTGCTCAGCAACAAGATGAACAAGACCGTTGTTGTGGCGGTCGAACGGTCGGTGATCCACCCGGTGTATCGAAAAGTCTTACGTCGGGTGACCAAGATGAAAGCGCACGACGAACAGAATGTGTGCCGGATCGGAGACCGGGTCCGGTTGGTCGAGACTCGTCCCATCAGTAAGGACAAGCATTGGCGTGTGGTCGAAGTCATCGGAAGCGGTGAGCGTGCTGCGAAGGGCTGAGGGGGACAAGGAAAACCCGTTTTATGATTCAGAACTATACGTATATGGATGTGGCCGACAACTCCGGCGCGAAGCAGGCAATGTGCTTTCATGTGTTCGGAGGGACGCGGCGGCGGTATGCCTCGCTCGGCGACGTGGTCGTCGTTGCCGTTAAGGAAGCGATTCCGCAAGCGAGTGTCAAAAAGGGCGATGTCAGCCGCGCGGTCATTGTGCGAACGACAAAGGAAGTCCGGCGAGACGATGGGTCCTATATCAAGTTTGATCGCAATGCATGCGTGCTGATCAATAAAGACGGTGAACCCATCGGGACGCGCATCTTCGGTCCGGTCGCGCGTGAATTACGCTGGAAGAAATTCATGAAGATTATTTCCTTGGCCCCAGAGGTCTTGTAGAGGCCAGTGAGCGAGGACGTTGTGCAGGCACTTCGAAAGAGCAGGCTCAGAAAAGGCGATACCGTCGTAGTCATTTCCGGTCGAGACCGGGGAAAGACCGGGAAGGTTCTCTCTGTGGATCTGGGTGCGGGCCACGTGGTCGTGGAAAAGCTGAATATCATCAAACGGCACACGAAGCCGAACCAAAAAGTGAAACAGGGTGGGATCATCGAGCGGGAAGCCCCTCTCCAGATTTCCAAGGTCATGTTTTTATGCCCTGTGACGCAGAAACCTACGCGGATGGGCATCAGGACATTGGAAGATGGGCGGCGGGTACGATTCAGTAAGAAATCCAACGAAACCGTAGAGTAGGGTGGAGAGCTAGGGATGGCGAAGATAGAAAAAGGCCGCACCGGAAAGCCGTCGGAGCGAAAGCCGTCGAAAAAAGACAGTCCGGCTCCCCAGCAGCTTGACCAGGGAAGCGACGAGTCGAAGTTTCGTCCGCGGCTCCGCGATGCTTACCGGCAGCAGGTCGTGCCGGCACTGATGAAGGAGTTCGGCTACAAGAATATCATGCAGGTGCCGAAGCTGGAGCGCGTTGTGCTGAACGTCGGCATGGGCGAAGCCATTCAGAACGTCAAGCTGCTGGAAAGCGCCGTGACGGAATTGGCGACCATTACGGGGCAGAAGCCCGTGGTGACCCGCGCCAAGAAGGCTATCGCTGGATTCAAGCTGCGCCAGGGATTGCCGATCGGTGCCAAGGTAACGCTCCGTAGCCGGAGGATGTACGAATTTTTCGATCGGCTGGTGACGCTCGCGCTTCCGCGTATCCGCGATTTTCGCGGAGTCTCCCCGAAAGCGTTCGACGGACGCGGGAACTATACCTTCGGACTGAAGGAGCAGCTGATTTTCCCGGAAATCAAGTACGACGAAGTCGCGTCCATCCACGGCATGGATATCACGATTGTGACGACGGCCAAGACGAACGAAGAAGGGAAAGCCCTGTTAAAACATCTGGGCATGCCGTTCCGCACATAGCGGCGCATCGGTTCGGGCGTCTTTCGAGTTCAAGGGGAGGAGTATTCGTGGCACGATTAGCGTTGAGAAATAAGGCGGCGGCCAAACAGAAATTTCCATGTCGGGAGTACCACCGCTGCGGCGTGTGCGGCCGCGTCCGGGGCTACCTCCGCCGGTTTCAAATGTGCAGAATTTGTTTTCGGCTCCTGAGTCTTCGCGGGGAAATCCCCGGTGTGAGGAAGTCGAGTTGGTAGGATGAGGCCGGTGTTCGGCTGACTGTTTACGGAAGCGAGAAGGAAACCAGATGCTTACAGACCCGATCAGTGATCTCCTAATCCGATTGAAGAACGGCGCGCAGCGCCGTCATGAGACAGTGGCGGTGCCGACCTCGCGATTGAAACGTGCGATCTTGGAGATTCTGAAAAGAGAAGGCTACGTTGAGGCCATCGAAGAGCAGGTGCACGAAGGGCATCCCATGCTGACTGTGAGACTGCGCTATGTGGCGGAGGGACAGCCTATGATCACCGGGTTGGAGCGGATCAGCAAGCCGGGGCGCCGAGTGTATGTCGGGAGCAAAGACATCCCGAAAGTTCTAAACGGAATCGGCATGTCCATCCTGTCTACTTCGAAGGGTATTATGACGGACCAAGAGTCCCGCAAAAATAAATTGGGCGGTGAGGTGCTGTGTTCGATCTGGTAGTGTGAGCGAATTTCGACGGTCAAGCAAAGGCATACACAAGCATGTCGCGCATAGGAAAAAAACCAATCGCAATTCCTGGTGGAGTGGAAGTCAAGGTGGCCGGGGCTAATGTCTCGGTCAAGGGGCCCTTGGGAAAGCTGGACTGGGCCGTGGCACGGGGAGTCAGCGTGGCCGTGGACCAGGGTCAGATTGTGGTCAGCCGATCGAGCGAGGACCGAAAAGTCCGTGCGCTGCATGGCTTGGTGCGCGCCGAGCTCAATAACATGATCCATGGCGTCACCAAAGGCTATGAACGATCACTGGAAATCACGGGTGTCGGCTACAAGACGCAAATTCAGGGCAGAACGATGAGCTTCAATGTCGGGTACATCAATCCGGTCGTCTATCAGGTTCCGGCTGGAATTGATGTGAAGGTGGATAAGCAGACCCTCATCAATGTGAAGGGAATCGACAAGCGATTGGTCGGCCAAGTGGCGGCGAATCTCCGTGCGATCAAACCGCCCGATGTCTACAAGCAAAAGGGTGTTCGATTCGCGGGTGAAACACTGCGGAAGAAGGAAGGCAAGACAGGGAAGTAGGAACTGGCGATGAATACGGAAGCAAAAAGGCGGCAACTCGAACAACGTCGGCAGCGTGTGCGCAACCGGATCATGGGAACGGCGGAACGTCCTCGCTTGAACGTCTTCCGGAGCAGCGCCCATATTTACGCGCAGATCATCAATGACATCGAAGGGAAAACGTTGGTGTCAGCGTCCTCCCTGGACAAGTCACTGCGGACCTCATTGAAATCAACCAGCAGCATCGAAGCCGCAAAGGCGGTCGGCAAGTTGATCGCCGAGCGTGCCAAAACCGCGAAGGTCAGTGCCGTGGTGTTCGACCGCGGTGGGCGGATGTACCATGGTCGTATCAAAGCGCTCGCCGACGCGTCGCGCGAAGGCGGGCTGCGATTCTAGTGACGCCTAGTTGACCTCAACCGATCGGGAGTATACGCGTGCGAGTCAATCCTGATGAACTGAGCCTAAAAGACAAAGTCGTTTTCATCAATCGCGTTGCGAAAGTGGTGAAAGGCGGCAAGCGGTTTAACTTCTGTGCACTGGTCGTCGTGGGCGACGGTCATGGCTGGGTGGGGATCGGCAAGGGCAAGGCTGCCGAGGTCCCGGTCGCTATCTCGAAGGCCGTCGAGCAAGCCAAGAAACACCTGGTGCATGTCCCCCTGAAGGGCGGAACGATTCCCCATGAAGTCCATGGCCTGTTCGGCGGAGAGCATGTGCTGCTGAAACCGGCTGTCGATGGAACAGGGATTATTGCCGGAGGCGCCGTACGTGCTGTCGTCGAACTGGTTGGGGCGCATAATGTGATTGCGAAGACGCTCGGCCGGGGGAATCCGTTTAACACGGTCCGCGCGACACTGGATGGACTCACTCAATTGCGGAATCCCGACGAGGTGCTGCGTCTTCGCCGTCAACCTTCAGCAGAGCGGCAGGAAAGGGCAACGATCTGATGGGTGCGCAGGCTGAATCCAAAACAAGCAAATCGCGTTCGGCAGGTGTGCGTGTCACGCTGAAGCGGAGCCCGATCGGAACGCCCGAGTCGCATCGGCTTGTGCTGCGAGGCCTTGGCCTTCGGCGCATTCGGCAGACCGTGGTCCGTCCGGACACCGATCAGGTTCGCGGGATGATTCGCAAGGTGGGCTATTTGCTCGAGGTTGGAAAGCCATGAAGTTGCATGATCTAAAGCCGGCGCCAGGCGCGAAGAAACGACGAAAGCGTATCGGACGGGGGCCGGGCTCAGGCCATGGCAAGACTGCGACCAAAGGACATAAGGGCCTTTTGGCTCGGTCCGGTGGGGGAAAGCGGCCTGGATTCGAAGGCGGACAGATGCCGCTGATTCGGCGCCTTCCGAAGTTCGGGTTTACCAACCCGTTCCGTACTGAGTATACCGTCGTCAATGTCAGAAGCTTTGAGAGTTGGTCCGGAGGAGACACGGTCAGTCCGCAAGCGATGGTGGACGCAGGCTTGGTGAAGCGAAAGGCACTGCCGATCAAGATCCTCGGAACCGGATCACTGAAGCGAGCGCTCGTCATTCAGGCCCACAAGTTCAGCAAGTCTGCGGAAGAGAAAATTCGAGCGGCTGGAGGGAGAGTCGAGGTTATCGGCGGTGTTTGAACGGCTCCTGACCAGTGTTCAGAATATCTTCAAGATTCCCGAGCTTCGCACTCGCGTGCTGTTCACGCTTGGGATGTTGGTTGTATACCGGATCGGGGCCCATATCCCCACTCCCGGCATCAACGGCGAAGCCCTCTCTGAGTTTTTGCAGAAGGAAGGGGGCTCGCTCCTCGGATTCTTGGATATTTTTTCCGGCGGTTCGCTGTCGCGGTTGACGATCTTCGCGCTCGGCATCATGCCCTATATCAGCGCGTCGATCATTCTGCAGCTGCTGACGGTGGTCGTGCCCCATCTCTCCAAACTGGCGAAGGAAGGTGAGCGGGGGCGAAAAAAGATCATTCAGTACACCCGATTTGGGACGATCGGTATCGCGTTGATCCAAGGATTCGGGATCGCGGTCGGGCTAGAACAGATGAATCAGGGCGCGTTTGTGCTCCACGGTGGATGGGGTTTCCGTCTGATGACGGTGATCACTCTGACGGCGGGTACGGGCTTCCTGATGTGGTTGGGTGAGCAGATCACCGAGCGGGGAATTGGGAACGGGATCTCGCTGATCATTTTTGCCGGTATCGTGGCGCGATTGCCGTCCGCCGTGGCTCAGACATTCGATCTGTATACGGTCGGGCAATTGAGCATCGTGCTGCTGGTCGCCTTGGCGGTCTTGATGGTCGCCGTCGTTGCGGCGATCGTGTTTTTGGAGAGCGGCCGACGGAAAATTCCGGTGCAATATGCCAAACGGGTGATCGGGCGACGGGTGTACGGTGGGCAGAGTACCCACATTCCGTTGAAGATCAACACAGCGGGTGTCATTCCGCCGATTTTCGCCTCGTCCATCATCGCGTTTCCTGCGACGATCGCCGGATTTTTTGAAACGCCGTGGATTAAGGCAATTGGGACGCAACTGTCACCAGGCTCGGTGCTCTACACTTTGATGTATGTGGGGCTGATCCTTTTTTTCTGTTTCTTTTATACAGCCGTCGTCCTCAATCCGGTGGATATGGCCGACAATATGAAGAAGTACGGGGGGTTCATTCCCGGTATTCGTCCAGGGCAACGAACGTCTGACTACATTTATAACGTGCTGACGAAAATTACCTTTGCGGGAGCAATCTATCTGGCCGTCGTCTGCGTCATTCCGGAACTGTTGATTTACAAGCTCAATGTGCCGTTCTACTTCGGCGGGACGTCCTTGTTGATCGTCATCGGGGTAGGGCTCGATACGGCGCAGCAAATCGAATCGCACATGCTGATGCGCAACTACGAAGGATTTTTGGGGAAAGGTATGGCTCCGTTACGAGGACGAAGCGGGTGACGGGATATGCAGCTGGTGTTTCTCGGTGCCCCCGGTGTTGGCAAAGGCACGCAGGCCGACAAAGTCTCGGCTCAATACGGTGTCATGAAAATTTCAACCGGAGATCTGCTCCGGGAGGCGGTTCGGAACCGGACGAGTCTTGGGCTTGAGGCCAAGTCATATATGGATCAAGGCAAGCTGGTTCCAGACTCAGTGGTCATCGGATTGGTTCGCGATAAGTTGGTCGACCCAAGTTCTGCCAAGGGGTTCATCCTGGATGGGTTTCCTCGGACAGTGCCACAAGCGGAAGCACTGGCCACAGTTCTCGATGAGCGGCGAATCCGTTTGGATCGGGTCATCAATTTTCAAGTGCCCCGAGCGGAGATCGTGAAGCGGCTGAGCGGAAGGCGCAGTTGCCCGAAATGTCAGGCCACGTATCATGTGGAGTTCGCTCCTTCGAAGAAGGGGATGTCCTGTGATCGATGCGGCGAGCCATTGGTGCAGCGAAGCGACGATCAGCGGGAGGCGATTGAAACGCGGTTGAAGGTCTACGAAGAACAGACGGCGCCGTTGATCAGCTTTTACGATGGAAAGCATATGCTGTCGCATCTGGACAGTGTGGGATCGGTCGAGTCAGTATATCAAAACTTGACGAAGGTACTGGCGGTATACCACTCGGCATGATCATTCTCAAAACGCCTGCTGAAATCGAAATCATGGCGGAGGCGTCGAGAGTTGTGGCTGAAGTGCTGGAGATCATACGGAAGGAAGTGCGTCCGGGGGTGAGTACCGACGATCTTGACCAGTTGGCTGAAAAAGAAATTCTGGCAAGAGGAGCGGCGCCGGCTTTTAAAGGATACCGAAAGTACCCGAAGACGCTTTGCGCCTCGGTGAATGAGCAGGTCGTTCACGGTATTCCTTCTGGCCGCAAGCTGAAAGAGGGCGACATTATTGGATTGGATCTGGGCGCCATTGTGGGGGGATTCTACGGCGACTCGGCCGTGACTGTGGCGGTTGGCCCCATCGCTGATAAGGTTGGTCATATGGTTCAGGTGACGGAAGAGGCACTCTATCTGGGGATCAAGCAGGCGGTGGTCGGCAACCGATTGACGGATATCTCTCATGCCGTGCAACACCACGTTGAGTCGGCGGGATATTCGGTGGTCACGGAGTTTGTCGGACACGGAATCGGCAGACAGTTGCACGAAGAACCGCAGGTCCCCAACTATGGGAAAGCTGGACAAGGGCCTCGGCTACAGAGCGGGATGGTGTTGGCCATTGAGCCGATGGTAAATATGGGGGGCAGTGCGGTACGGATTCTTGCTGATCGGTGGACGGCGGTTACCGCCGATGGAAGTTGGTCGGCCCATTTCGAACACACGATTGCGATACAGCCGAGCGGCCCGGCCCGTATTCTGAGCCGGCGCTTGGAGGGGACAACCTAAGGGCATCAGGAAAGAGTCCAGGAGTACGTGGCGAAAGAAGATATTATCGAAGTGCAGGGTTCCGTGACGGAGACCTTGCCTAACGCAATGTTTCGGGTCAAGCTCGACAATGGTCATGTGATCTTGGCGCATATTTCAGGGAAAATGCGGATGCATTTCATCCGTATTCTCCCCGGCGATAAGGTCACGGTGGAAATGTCGCCTTATGATCTGACCAGGGGGCGAATCACCTATCGTTTCAAGTAGCGGGGGCTTTGGGTTCTCATGAAAGTGAAATCGTCGGTCAAACCGATTTGTGCCAAATGCAAGGTCGTCCGCCGGCGCGGGGTGGTTCGCATACTATGCGATAATCCACGCCATAAGCAGCGGCAGGGATAAATAGGACGTGCCGTGAGTGCTGAGTTTTGAGTTGAGGCCGAGACGCAGGGCTCTCAGCGGGGAACTTGGCGGCTTAGCACGCCGGACGTAGTACGGAGGAAGTATGGCTCGTATTGCTGGAGTCGATTTGCCACGAGGCAAGCGGACAGATATAGGCTTGACCTACATCTATGGAATCGGACGGGCTGCCGCGACGCAAATTCTCAAGGAAGCCGGCGTTGATGGGGCTATCCGTGTCAAGGATTTAAGCGAAGACAAGATCGTCAAACTGCGAGAAATCATCGAGCGTGATTACCGGGTTGAAGGAGATCTTCGCAAGGAAGTGTCCTTGAACATCAAGCGGTTGGTCGATACGGGTACGTACCGAGGGTTGCGTCATCGAAAAAGTTTGCCGGTGCGTGGACAGCGGACGAAGACGAATGCCCGGACACGGAAGGGTCGGCGTGCCGGCGTCGGCAGCAAGCCAAGGCCGACCATGACTAAGGCGTGATCGAGTGCATGATCCGTTGAACAGACATTGAAGGAGTTCGCATGAGCGTTAAGAAGGGGAAGAAGAAAGAGCGACGGATCGTGCAAAGCGGCATCGCACACGTCCAAGCGTCATTCAACAATACCATTGTGACGATCACCGATATGAGTGGCAATACGGTGGTGTGGGCCAGCGCAGGCAACCAGGGGTTCAAAGGGTCCCGCAAGAGCACTCCGTTTGCCGCCCAGCGGGCGGGAGAAGCCGCGGCCAGGAAGGCAATGGAAAGTGGGATGCGGCAGATTGATGTCTATGTGAATGGACCGGGGTCCGGCCGTGAGTCGGCTATCCGTTCCTTGCAGGGGGCCGGACTGCGGATCAATTTGATCCGCGATGTTACGCCGATTCCTCATAATGGGTGCCGGCCGCCCAAGCGCCGGCGCGTGTAGTCGATCGGTCAAGGTTGGAGCGGTGGACGTACTGTCTCCCACGAGTGCTGCAGGGTGAAATAACGAGGAGGATGCAGTGGCAAAGTATCGTGGTCCAGTGTGCCGGCTCTGTCGGCGAGAAGGCGAAAAGCTGTTTTTGAAAGGGGCCCGCTGCATGACGGAGAAGTGCGCCATCGAGCGGCGAAGCTATCCCCCTGGCCAACACGGGCAGGGACGGCAACGGACGTCGGACTACAGCCTCCAGCTGCGGGAAAAACAAAAGTTGCGGCGCATCTATGGGCTGCAAGAAAGGCAGTTCCGCGGTGTCTTCGAGCGGGCCGAACGACAGTCCGGGGTCACAGGCGATGCGCTGCTGCGGCTGCTTGAATGCCGCCTCGACAACGTGGCCTATCGATTGGGATTCGGCATGTCGCGCAAACAAGCCCGCCAGATCGTGAACCATGGCCACTTGATGATGAACGGGAAGAAGATTACAGTCGCGGGCGCACTGGTGAAGGCAGGGGATGTGATCGAAGTGCGTGAACGGAGCCGGAACTTGGCCGCGATCCAAGGCGCGTTGGAGGCTGTGGACAGCCGTGGGATCCCGGATTGGCTGGAACTTGATAAGGGGGCATTCAAGGGGATCGTCCGTGCGTTGCCAGCTAAGGAACAGATTACATTGCCAGTCAACGAGCAAATGGTCGTGGAATTGTATTCACGGTAGCCGTTGTTGCGATGGAGTGTAGTCGCTCTTTGGACGCAGCGCTCCATTCTTTCAGCCAACGAGTCACCCGAAGGTAACGGAGGGGGAGTTATGATCAGAGCGATGAAAGACTTTCAAGTCCCAATGCGGGTGGAAGTCGACAAAGAGGCAAATTCCCCGACATTCGGTCGGTTCACCACGGAGGCGTTCGAGCGGGGATTTGGCACGACCATCGGCAACGCGCTCCGACGGGTGCTGTTGTCGTCACTCACAGGAGCCGCCGTCACCACTGTGAAGATCGAAGGAGTGGTGCACGAGTTTTCGACGATCGCTGGGGTTACGGAAGATGTGACGGCGATCATTCTGAATATAAAGAGCCTGCGCCTCGCGCTCCATGCTGATAAGCCCAAGACAATCAGGTTGAAGAAGAAGGGGCCTGGGGTAGCCAAGGGATCTGATATCGTTCACGATGCGGATGTCACCATTCTTACGCCAGATCTCCACATTGCCACACTGGACAAGGATGCGACGCTCGATATCGAAATGACGGTCAAACATGGCCGAGGATATGTCCCTGCTGAGCGTAACAAAGAGGAAGGATTGCCGATCGGGGTCATCGCGATCGATTCCATTTTCTCCCCAATCAAGCGGGTGAACTTTCAAGTTGAAAACGCCCGCGTCGGCCGCATGACCGACTACGACAAGCTGACGATGGAAGTGTGGACTGATGCCACTATCAGTCCGCGCGATGCGCTGTCGACGGCGGCCGGCATTTTGCGGGAACACTTGGATATCTTCATTAATCCGGAAGAGCGTACCGCAGGAAGGGCTGATGCAGGGACTGAGGAATCTCAGCATGAAGTGAACAAGCATCTATCCCGCAGTGTGAATGAACTGGAATTGTCTGTCCGCGCGGCCAACTGTTTGAAGAATGCCAACATCAAGACAATTGCCGATCTGGTACAGAAGTCCGAGAGCGAGATGCTGAGGACGAAGAACTTTGGGAAGAAATCCCTCAATGAAATCAAAGAAATTCTGACAGAAATGGGGCTTTCGCTGGGCACCAAAATCGAGGCTGGAGCGCCTCACAATGGTAGCCCGAAATCCGAGTAACTTTTGAGCCGAGGGGAACGCCGTGCGACACAGGAAAAATGGACGACAACTCGGGAGACAGACGAAGCATCGCTGGGCGCTCTTTCGCAGTCTCGTGACGTCACTGTTGGATCATGAGCGGATTGAGACCACGGAGGCCAAGGCGAAGGAAATCCGTGGGTTTACTGAACGCATGATTACCCTGGGCAAGGAGGGCACGCTGCCGGCACGCCGGCGCGCGCTCGGCTTCTTGCGCAGCAAGGCCGTTGTGTCCAAACTGTTCAGCGACGTGGCCGGACGTTTCAAAGATCGCCCAGGCGGATATACCAGAATCGTCAAAACCCGCCGTCGTATTGGAGACGGGGGCGAAATGGTGGCAATCGAGTTGGTTTCGCGCCCGGAGGTGTCGACGTCGAAAAAGTCGGCTGAAACACCCGCTCAAGCCCCGGCTTCAGGATCCGACAAATGAACCTAGCGTAGTCTGATTGGTTTTGCCCCGATGATCCGGACGGCCTCTCCGTGGAGACACGGAGAGGCCGTCCTGCTTTCATGATCCGCCGAGAACATTTACTTGCCCATGTATGCATGCTACGATCGTGCCAGTCCTATTCCGGCTTGATGGAAAGAGCGGTAATCAAATGTGGGAGCGTGTTGCGAGACGAACTCTCCTTGCTTTGAGTGCGGTATTGGCCACCTTTCTGTGCTACCTCCTCTATATCAACGCGGACTCAGCCCCACTGACTCAATCGGTTGCCCCTGGGTCAATCGAACAGGCGGATGCCAAGATTTCCGATTTTACATTTACCCAGTCCAAAGGTGATGCCATCCAATGGCATGTGCAGGCCAAGGAGGCACGTTTGTTCGAACGAGAGCGGCGGGCGTTGCTTACCGGTGTCGACATCACATTTTATGGAGCACAGGGAAAAGAACTGACGCTGTCTGGCGAAGAGGGTACCCTCGATATTGCAACAAAAAATCTCATGCTGGCGAATCAAAGTGAACCGATGGTTGTCGAGACTCAAGGTGGATACACGATTTATACGAACCATGTGGCCTGGAAAGATGCGACGAAAGAGCTTCACACGAACGATTTGATCCGTATTGTCGGTCATGGCGTCACGGTCACAGGACGCGGGTTGCTGGGAAGAATGGATTCGGAAGAGTTTCAGATCTTAGAGGATGTGCATGTGGATTTTCTTCCTGCTTCTTAGCGCCGTTCTGGCAACGAGTGCAGCAGATGTGTACGCGACGGAATCGGGTCTTCCTTCCAAGACTGGAGAAACCGCCCCCATCCCAACCACCATTACGGCAAAAAAAGTTACGGTTCGAAAACAGGACAGCCAGGCGGTGTTTGAAGGCACCGTGGTCCTCACGAGGGGGCCGCTTCTCGTGCACGCCGATAAAATGGTCGTCTTGTTCCATGCCGAGGGACAAGAGAATGGTGCTGGGCAGACGAACTCAGGTAAGACCGCACGCGGGGCGAAGTCTCAAGGGCGCTCTGCAGCCAAGCCGCATGAGCCACCGCCGGGATTGTCCAATCATTCAGTGAACCGAGTTGAAGCGATTGACCATGTCCAGATCAAGTATGCCGGGGGCAATGCGACATGCCAAAAGGCGGTGTACTTCAGCGACGGTGATAAGATCGTTCTGACGGGAGATCCTGTTGCGTGGGAAAAGGGGACGCGCGTCAGCGGGAAACAGATCACGATCTATCTCACTGAGGAGCGGAGTGTCGTGGAAGGAGACTCTCGTGTTCATATCGAGGGAGAAAGCCAAGGCGCGCCATGAGGCCGGGGATTCATTCGGGTGCGGATCCGATTGCTGATATGACGGCGGTCAAGCGCACGGAATGTCTCAGGGCGAGCGGGCTCGTCAAGAGTTTTCGCGGTCGCAAAGTCGTCAAGGGTGTTGCCATTGAAGTCCGGGCAGGCGAGGTTGTGGGGCTGCTCGGTCCAAACGGAGCAGGGAAGACAACGATTTTCGACATGATGGTCGGGCTGTGTCAGCCAGATGAAGGACAGATTACCTTCAACGGTGAGGCCATCACGAATCTGCCCATGTACAAGCGGGCACGGCGGGGGATTGGCTATTTGCCGCAGGAGTCCTCGGTATTCCGGCGACTGTCGGTCGAACATAATGTCTTGGCGGTTCTTGAAATGCTAGGGTATGCTCGCGAAGAACGGATTCAGAAGGTAGAGGCATTGTTGAAAGAACTGGACCTGTCCCATATCAGGACAAGTATGGCCTATGCGCTTTCTGGTGGCGAGCGACGTCGCTTGGAGATCACTCGTGCGCTGGCCACAACCCCGTCATTCATGCTTCTGGACGAGCCGTTCGCCGGGATCGATCCCATTGCCGTCGCAGACATTCAACAGATTATCACGCGATTAAAAGACAAAGGTATCGGTATTCTCATAACGGATCACAATGTACAGGAGACACTTTCCATCGTCGATCGCGCCTATATCATCAACGAAGGGTCGATTCTGGAATCGGGGCCTCCTGATGCCATTGTCAAGAGCGAGACCGCCCGGGCGGTGTATCTGGGAGAAGGGTTCAAGTTATAGCCGAATAGGACCTTTGTCATGAAATTGCGTCTGGATCTCAAGCTTAGCCAAAAGCTCATTATGACACCGCAGTTGCAACAAGCGATCAAGCTGTTGCAGCTGTCGCGCCTCGAATTGCAACAGAGTCTTGCGCAACATCTCATGGAAAACCCGCTCTTGGATGAATTGCAGACGGAAGCAGAGGAGGGAGAAACGGGTGCGGCGGAAGACAAGGCCGAGGAAGCACCGGCCGCTACCAGCTCAGACCAGCCGGAGGAGGGGACACCGGAAGAACGGGGATCGCCTGAAGAATTCACCGCATCCGGGTGGGAGGAGTATTTCGGGAGTGACCGGCGATCCGGCGCCTCAGAATATTCTTCGTCTTCTCAAGACGAGTTCCCTTCCTACGAGCAAACCGTCGCGAAGCCGACCTCCCTTGAAGAGCATCTTCTCTGGCAGCTGTCCTTGTCAGGATTGCCAGACCGAGCGAAAACTCTTGGCCGATTGATTATCGGCAATCTCGATGATGATGGGTACCTGCGAATTCCGCTGACCGAAGTCGTCGCGGGGACCGACTTCACAGAGGCCGATGCCGAATCGGCTCTACGGGACATTCAGACCTTTGATCCAACCGGTGTGGGAGCCAGGGATCTTTCCGAATGTCTCGTGTTGCAACTCGGGCATTTGGGCCGCAATCTGATCGGATCGCTAGGCGCCAGGCCCGGAGCGCTGAAGGGATCGGTTGTAGAAGGTGTGATTCTTCATCATCTGAAGGACCTGGAGAAGAAACAATACGCCAAGATCGCAAAGGCATTGAATGTGACGGTGGAAGAAGTGTTTCAAGCCACCAAGATTATCGAAAATCTCGAGCCGAAGCCGGGCCGGCCATACACGAACACGCAGAATTACGTCATCGTTCCCGATGTATTTGTGGTGAAGAATGAGGGGGAATGGGTCGTGCTGCTGAATGACGAAGGGCTCCCTCGCATGCGGATCAGCCCCTATTACAAGCAACTAATGGCTTCGGGCCAAGGTGGGACACCTGAGACGAAGGCCTATATGGACGAAAAGTTGCGCGCTGCCCAGTGGGTCATTCGTAGCATCGAGCAGCGGAATAAAACCATCGTCAAAGTCGTGTCGAGCATCGTCAAGTTCCAAGAACAGTTTTTCGACCACGGGGTGCAATATCTCAAGCCGCTCGTACTCAAGCAGGTGGCGGAAGATATCGGAATGCACGAATCGACCATCAGCCGGGTCACGGCCAACAAGTATATGTACTGTCCGCAAGGCATGTTGGAGTTGAAGTTCTTTTTTAACGCGGGATTGCAGCGGGCGGATCAGCTGTCGGACATGCATTCGTCTGTGTCCGTGAGAGAAATGATCCGAAAAATGGTGGCGGAGGAAGACGCCAAGCGGCCGTTGAAAGACGAAGAAATCGCCGCCCGTCTCCGGACGCAACAAGTCTTGATCGCCAGGCGCACGGTGGCCAAGTATCGAGCGGAGGAGAACATCCCATCTGCCAGCCAGCGTAAACGTTTTTTCTGATGGTGCCTGGTTATGCCATTCTTCGAATAATTGGAGGCGCGTATGAGGCTCAAAATTACAGGCCGGCACATGGACATCACCCCTGCGCTAAAAGACTATGTCGAAACACGGTTCGGTCGGCTGGATCGCTACGGGTTGAAAGTCGAGTCGCTTGAGGTTGTCCTGGGAGTGGAAAAACTCCAGCACAAGGCCGAAGCGATCGGAACCGTCAACGGCAAATCGGTGCAGGCGAAAACGTCGACTTCAGAGATGTATGCCACGATTGATGCCCTCGTCGACCGGGTCGATGCGCAGCTTCGAAAGTGGAAGGAGCGATTGGCTGACCACAAACCCGGCAAGACACGTCGCATCCGTAGCTCCTCCAGCATCTGAGGCCACTCTGGCGCCGAAAACAGAGCGTAGATCCTTGCTCCTGGCATGGCCGGTATAGGAGTGTTTGTGCCTGAACGTCATGAGGCGCGGCTCAATTTAGTTATCGTCAGCGGGCTATCTGGTTCCGGAAAGTCCCACGCGCTCAAGGCCTTTGAGGACGCAGGCTATTTCTGTATCGATAACCTTCCTCCAGCCCTTCTTCCGACATTTGCCGACCTCTGTAATCGGCAGCACGGGGAGATTACCAACGTGGCGTTGGGAATTGACATTCGAGAGCGCGTGTTTTTTTCGGATCTCGTCGGCATTCTGGAACGGGTCAAAGCGCTCGGCCACTCTGTTCAGCTGCTGTTTTTTGAGGCACGCGAAGAAGTGCTGCTCAGGCGGTTTTCTGAATCCAGACGGCCGCATCCAGTGATGCCCCAGTTGCCCGTATCAGAAGGTGTGAGATTCGAGAAGGAACGGCTGGCAGAACTCCGGCGACACGCCGACCGCGTGATCGACACGTCCGATTTAACCGTGCATGAGTTGCGAGATCTTCTTGCAACCCAGTTTCGGCAAGGTCAGAGCGAGAAGAAGCTGACCATATCGCTGTTGACGTTCGGCTACAAGTTCGGAATCCCCTATGAAATTGATCTGCTCTTTGACGTGCGGTTTCTCAAAAACCCGTACTTCGTCCCAGACCTGAAGTCTCTGTCAGGGGAGGATCCGCGCGTACGTTCTTTCGTCCTTACGGACCCCAATGCCGTCGTCCTCATTGAGCATCTCGAGAAGCTGTTGCAGTTTCTCATTCCGTTGTTTGAACGTGAGCCTCGCAGCTACCTGACCTACTGGAGGACGCCACCGTTCCGTTGCCGTGGCCGGCCGCTTGCAGGAAAGCCTCGCGGCCATCGGCTACAAAGTTTCCCTCAAGCATCGAGACATCCAGAAGTCATAGCCCGCGAGCATCCTTCCTTTGTTGAGCCTACGCCACCTATTTCGTTTCTTCCGGTTTTCTTGACAGACAGACCATATTGACTATACTTGCCTGTGTGCAGAACAAAAACGGAATTCTTAAGTGGAAGTATTGACGTATAACACCTGTTGCACAGTTCAAAGCGGGCTGGTCTCATGCCGCGCAAGAGCAGTCGGCTGTTGGATAGCTTTTGGGCAACGCTCTTTTGCTGGGAACGCGAGAGATTAATCACGGGGTCTCCTCGGGAATGGAGAAGCTTGAGGCAGAATACAAAAAGCAACGTGTCAGAAATCGAGAAACTTATTCGCGTACGAAAGATTGTGGTGTAGGGTGACGGTCATGCCATTAATGAGCTCGTTCAAAAACGTATTTGAAACCGACCTGATTTCATACTTAACGCCTCGCCGTCAGTTGGTTGGGCTAGACATCGGCTCGAGTGCGATCAAGTTGGTGCAAGTGAAGGAAAGCAAGGGACGATATTCCCTTCAGAAATTTGGATATAAGCCGCTTGAGCCGGAAGTCATTGTGGACGGTACTGTCATGGACGAAGGACGTGTCGTATCCGCCATTCGCGAACTGTTCGATGAAACCAAGGTCAAAAACAAACAGGTTGCAATCTCAATCTCCGGTCATGCCGTGATTGTGAAGAAAATCAGCCTCCCTCCGATGCCGGACGAAGAATTGGAAGGTCAAGTGAAACTGGCCGCCGAGCAGTACATTCCGTTCGATATCAACGAAGTGAATATCGATTTTCATGTGTTGCCAGCGACGGCATCAGAGGACAACCAGGGAGAGATGTCGATCATATTGGTAGCCGCGAAGAAGGACAAGATAAACGAGCTGACAGAGCTGGTGAAAGGGGCGGGTCTGGTACCGATGGTCATGGATGTCGACGCATTTGCTGTCGAAAACATGCATGCCATCAATTATCCAATGACACAGGAAGAAACCACGGCGCTGGTCAATATCGGAGCCAGTGTGATGAATGTGAACATTATCCGTGGCGGATCCTCTCTGTTCACGCGGGACATTCCTCTGGGAGGGAATCGGTACACGGAGGCGATTCAGCGAGAAATGGGCATGTCATATGAGGAGGCGGAAGAAAGCAAGAAAAAGCTCTCGGGCGACTCCAGCTCCGGCGCGATGGCCAGCGTCATCAACAACGTGAATGGGGAGGTCGCCTCTGAGATCGCTAGGACGGTGGATTATTTCAAGACATCTGCTGCGAACGCTGAATTGGATCGGGTCCTTGTGTGCGGGGGAGTCGCAAAAACCAGGGGGTTGATTCAGCTGCTTGGGGACCGGATGCAAATATCCGTCGAAGTGGCCGACCCCTTTGGGGAAGTTGATCTTACTGGGTGCGACATTGACCCCGATATGCTCGCCGAGTGTGGATCTTCTGCGGCTGTCGGTGTTGGATTGGCGTTGAGAGCTGTGGGTGACCGATGATTCGCATCAATCTTCTCTCCGTCGGGCCGAAAGCGAAGAAGGCGAAGCCACAATATGACGTGCGAGCACAAGTGTTGCTCGGTGTGGGGGTCTTGGCGATCACGGTGGCGGGATGCTGGTGGTATTCAGCCGCGCTCGATAGCGAAATCGAAACACTGCAAGAGGAGAAACAAACCAAAGAAAAACAGATCGCTCAGTTGAAAGAGCAGGTCAAGCAAGTTCAGGACTTCGAACAAAAGAAGAAATTGCTCGAGGACAAGAATCGGATCATTGATCAGCTCGAACAGTCGAGGACTGGACCAGTCAAGGTGCTTGATCACGTGAGCCAGAGTATCGAGCCTCTTAAGCTATGGTTGACCAAGCTGGGTATGTCGGGCGACTCTATCGAGCTGGAGGGCAGAGCTCTCACGAATGATGACGTTGTGGAGTTTGCGAACAATTTACGTCGGACGGAATATTTCACCGGAATCAATCTTCAGGAAAGCAAGGCGGCGGTCGAAAACAAGATCAATGTGTATCAATTTCGACTGATGTTCCGTCTGAAGGGATGAGCATGGAATGGCCGTCGGCTAACCTTGACGCGCTTCGCAATGTTCCGGCCCCGCAGAAGGCCGCGCTGCTGTTTCTCATGGTGGGAAGCATCGTTGCCGGGTTCTACTTTTACATTGCGGAGCCGAAATCGGGGGAAATAGCGACGCTTCAGGCCGGGAATGGTCAACTGGAAAACGAGATTCAGACACTGACCATCAAGGTGAAGCATCTTGATGAGTTAATGGCTGCGAGCAAGCAGCTCGAAGTCGAGTTGGCGAAGAAGAAGGAACGTCTCCCCCCTGAAGAAGAAGCGATCATGTTGTTGAAACAAGTGTCGGACCTTGGAGTTCGACTGGGGCTGGATATCCGGTTGTGGAAGCCTGGGGCACCATCTGAAGATGCGTCGAAACTGTTTGTCAGGATGCCCGTCAACGTGGAGGTGTCAGGCGTCTATCACACGGCGGCCTTGTTTTTCGATCGTATCAACCGACTCCCGCGAATCGTCACCGTATCAGGGTTGAGAATGGGGTCTCCAAAAATCGATCAGGGACGGATTGTGTCGCAAACGACATTTGACCTTATTGCGTACGCAGCTCCGCAAGAAAAGCCGACGGCAGCTGCCAGGCCTGGTGCGCCTGTTCAACCGCTGCAACCAGGTAAGTAAGGGGCTAGCACAGGGATGCTAAACCATAACTCGGAACCATCAATGAGAAACCGATTCCTCGTTCAGGGAGGCGTAGCGGCTCTTCTGTTGCTTGTGGGTCCGGAGATCGGGTGTGCGCAGGACAATACTCTTCTCGCTCAAGCGCAGATCGGTTCGATGAGACAGGAATCTATCAAGGCGTCAGCCATACCGGATAGCCCACGAACGATCTCGCCTGCAGCTGATGCGCTTTCGTCCGGTGGAGTGGCGCAGCTCCCGGCGATGGCGCCACCCATCGATGGCATGGTTGGGTCAGGGTACGATCCTTCAGGCCGTCGAGACCCCTTTGCTCCGGTGATTCTGGACCTCCAGCCTGGCAAGATTGATGAGAATCTTCCCCCACTCCAGCGCGTCACATTGACCGAGCTCAATCTGATCGCCATCGTGTGGGGAGCCTATGGGTATACGGCCATGGTCCAGACTCCCGAGGGGCATGGGTATACTGTCAGGCGGGGTACAAGGGTCGGACAGAATAATGGCGTTGTCAGTGCAGTCACAGAGCGAGGGATCATCGTGCAAGAACGGTTCACCGATGTGTATGGCAAGAAGCAGGAGCGTGAGCACGTCAAGCTCCTCCATCCGAAAGAAGGCTCAGAATGAAACCACTACGACCCAGAACAGATGGCGGGATGATGGCTACGCGTTTGTTAGGAGCCTTCGGGCTTGTACTGATTGTCCTAGGCGTGCAGGCCGGTGCAATGCCGCTTGGCACTAAGGATCAGCAAGGGGTGGACCAGTCTCGGGTGGAAGGAAACCTTGCGCACACGGAAAACGCTACACGTGGGTTGCCAGCCCAATCAGTGACTCACATCGAATTGCGTCCCGAGGAAGACCAGATCACCGTGGCCATCGTCGGTGATGGCAAGTTATTTCCTGCGGCTTGGTTGGTGGATGATACCCGTCTCGTTGTCGATCTGCCGGCGGTATCCTCGGCGCTTGGCCAATCTGTCATCAACGGGCACCATGGTTTGCTGAAAAAGATTCGAGTGGGGCACCATGCCGACAAAGCTCGGCTCGTGTTCGACTTGACTGATCGCCCGGTCTATTCCATCAAGGAGGACGGGGACACGCTACTGGTGACGCTCAAGCCGGATCGAGAGGGAGTGACTCCTCTCCCTCTCGCCCAGCCAGCACGAGCTGTCGATGTAACAGCAGCCGACCGTGAAAAGCTTAAGGTCCGTTTCGAACCGGCTACTCGTCTTGTGAAAAGTACTGCCAGAATGATCAGTCCTGCACCATCCACATTCCGAGTGCAGCCAGTTCAGATGGTCTCAGACAATACTGCTCCTGAGAAAGATAACCGCGCAGATGACGTTGTCGTAGGGCAGACCCGTTTTGTGGGGCGACGGATCTCCCTCGATTTCCAGCAGGCTGATATCAGCAATATCCTGAGATTGATTGCGGAAGTCAGCGGATTCAATATTGTGGTTGGAGAAGGCGTCAAAGCCAAGGTCACGATGAAGCTCGTCAGTGTGCCGTGGGACCAAGCGCTGGATATGCTCCTAAAGATGAATGGGCTTGGAATGATTCGCCAAGGATCTATCGTCTGGATTGATACTCTGGGAAATCTTGCAAGACAACAAGATGAAGAAGCAAGGGCTAAAGATGCCAAGGTCAAGGCCGAGGAATTAGTTGACCGGGTGTTCTATATCAAGAATCTTCCGGCGCAAGAGGTGATGGCCTCTTTGCGGCAGAACTTAAGCCCGCGGGGCGTCATGCAATTCAGTGCGGGAAGTAATGCGCTGATTGTGCGTGATACGGAGACCAAACTCGGTATTATTAGGCAGCTTGTTGAAGGGCTCGATCTGGAAGTTCCGCAGGTTCAGATTGAGGCGCGCATTGTCCAGGCGGATACGGTCTATGCCAGAGGATTAGGGATTCAATGGGGTTTCCAAGCAGGGAATCGGACTCTCTCAGATTTTGGACTGGTGTCAAATATTACCGGTCCTTTTGCAGAAGCAGCGGGGGGGACGGGAACCAGCACGATCGCACGAAACTTCTTGGTGAACTTGCCAGCGCAGGTAGGCGGCTTGCCGGCTGTGCCTTCGCTCGGTTGGACGTTTGGAAAGCTCGGCGGGGATTTTGCGTTGGACATGCGTCTGTCCGCCGGTGAATTGCTGGGGTTAACCAAGGTTATTGCCGCCCCCAAGATCACGACATTGGACAAACGGGAGGCGAAAATTTCCCAGGGTGAGTCGATTCCGTTCCAAACGACGTCTTTGCAAGGTACGCAGACGACGTTTGTCGATGCCAACTTGGAACTGAATGTGACGCCACAGATCACGTCGCGTGACCCCAAGGAAGAGTCAAAGAGAATCCTGTTACGTGTGCGGGCGACTCGAAATGCAGTCGGTGCCCGGAGCAATCCGGCCGGTCCCAGCATTGATCGACGAGAGGCGAATACTCAGGTGCTTGTGAGGGATGGAGAGACCATGGTGATCGGTGGTGTCTTCGTCGATACCCAGAATAACAACGTCCAGGGAGTGCCGTATATGTCCCGCATTCCCGTCTTAGGGTGGCTGTTCAAGAACAAGTCGGAGTCGGTCTCTAAACAAGAGTTGCTCATTTTCCTGACGCCGAGCATTGTCAAGACCTAATCGTTTCCCGCTGGTCCTCATTCTCTCGTGATCAGAGAAGAAGGCGGTGTGGTTCCAAGCTGAACCACGCCGCCTTCCTCGTTTGTGACGGATGAGCGAGAGCCCCCGTGTCTTTCGGTAGCCTCTCCCTGGCCTCACGTTTTGACTCACTCATCAGAGACACCCCGCACATCGAATGAGAGGGTTCTTTTAGTTTGGGCGAGGCCGTGCTACGATCAGCCCCCTTTTGGACTCGCCGCAAACATTCACAAGGGGCGTGATGGCGCTGCTCTTCGTGGGCGAGCCCATTGCTCCCCATTTTATAAGGCAATGCGATGGCTGCCTCAATCGTTCCTGTATCTCTCAATGAACGAAGTTACAAAATCCTGATCCAGGCTGGGTTGTTGAGACGGCTTGGGACGAGGCTCGATGAGCTGGGTGTAAGAGGAAAAGCGGGGATTGTGACGGACCGGAATGTCGCGCAGCACTATCTGCCCCGGTTGGTGCACACACTCAAGCGGAGCGGCATCGATGCGGTGCCCATCGTGCTGGCTCCCGGAGAACAGTCCAAGACATTGGATACCGTCGAACACATTCTGGATGTGCTGGCACGGCACCGGTTTGAGCGCTCTTCCTATCTCTTTGCGCTCGGTGGAGGGGTGGTCGGCGATTTGGCCGGATTTGCCGCGGCGATCTATCAGCGCGGTATCCCGTTCATCCAGACCCCGACGACCCTCATCGCGCAAGCCGATTCGAGTGTCGGTGGAAAAACCGGAGTTGATCACCGGCTTGGGAAGAATCTCATCGGCGCGTTTTATCAGCCCAAGGAGGTCTGGATCGATCCATTGACGCTCCGGACATTGCCGATGCGAGAATGGATTGCCGGGCTTGCGGAAGTCATCAAGTACGGAATCATCGCCGATGAAAAGTTTTTCTCATATCTAGAACGGACAATGCCGGGTCTGCGCAAGCGGGAATCTGCCACCGTGGCTGCTGCGGTCAAGCGTTCCTGCGAACTCAAGGCTCACGTCGTGGCATCGGATGAGCGGGAGTCGGACCGCAGGCGCATCCTCAACTACGGCCATACGATCGGCCATGCGCTCGAAACATTGGGCGGGTATCAGTCACTCGTTCACGGTGAGGCGGTCGGGATTGGCCTGGTTCAGGAGGCCGATCTTGCCTGCTATCTGGGACTCTGCGATCGAAGCGTCGTGGAACGAATTCGGAAGGTCGTCCAGGCCGCCGGCCTCTCTGATTGCTTGCCTCCCTGGCAGTCCGCCAAAATCTGGAAAGCGATGCTCCACGACAAGAAAGTGTCTCACGGGCAAGTGGTGGGCGTGTGGCCCGAACGAATTGGACAGGTTCGCATGATGCCAATAGACGAGGAGTCATTTCGGCAATGGCACAAAGCTGTACACCGGGGGAATTCAGGCGGGAGGCCGTTCCAAACAAGGACGGTTGTCCGGGAAAAGTAGGCATTGCAGATGCGCAAGCTCCGGGTTGCTTTGGCACAGATCAATCCAACGGTCGGTGATCTCGCAGGGAATACGCGGCTCATCAAGTCGTGGATCAAGCAGGCGCGAAAGGCCGGCGCCGACCTGGTGGCATTTCCGGAGTTGGCGGTGACGGGATATCCTCCTGAAGATTTGCTCTTGAAACCACGATTCATCACGGAGAATCGCCAGGCGCTGACCGAATTGGCGCGTGAGTGTGTCGACATCGTGGCCGTCGTGGGCTACGTAGGGCAAGGCTCAGCATTGAAACAATCAATCTTGGCCTCTTCGGTTATTTGCGGGGACCAGCATGAACTGTACAACGCGGCGGCGATCATGGCGGGGCGGCGCTGTGTCGCCACCTATTGCAAGCAGCTGTTGCCGAACTATGGAGTCTTCGATGAGGGACGGTACTTCCATCCCGGTAGAAGGCTGTCGCTCATCACGCTTCGTGGTGTGACCCTGGGGGTCAACATCTGTGAAGACATCTGGTTTCCCGAAGGACCGACTCGTGTGCAAGCGATGGCTGGCGCGGAGGTGATCATCAATATCAACGCCTCTCCATTTCATATCGGCAAGAGCCGCTCCCGCGAGCAGATGCTGGCCACACGGGCTAGGGAGAACGGCGTCATCGTCACCTATACGAACACGGTCGGCGGACAGGATGAGCTGATTTTCGACGGCAACAGCGTGATTGTGGATCAGAACGGTGAAGTGGTCGCCCGCGCGAAGGCGTTCGAAGAAGATCTGCTCGTGGCGGATCTCAATGTGGAAGGCGTGACGCGGGGTGGTCTGGTTCCCGGACGGACCAAGGGGCTCAGTAGACGAGTGTCCGAATCGATCGAGCGCGTCGTGGTCAAGAGCGCTGCTCCGATCAGGGCGCGCACGCGGGCCGTTCCCCACGTGGAGCCGACCCTCAGCGAACTGGAGGAAGTGTATAAAGGGCTGGTACTGGGCGTGAGAGATTACGTTCACAAGAACGGGTTTAAGAAAGTCGTCATCGGATTAAGCGGAGGGGTCGATTCCGCGCTGACCGCTGCGATCGCGGCGGATGCGCTCGGCGGTGCAAATGTGCTCGGCATCTTCATGCCCTCTCCCTACACATCACAGGACAGCGAGGAAGATGTTGCCGAATTATCCCGTCGCTTGTCGATTGAGTGCCGGACCATCGGGATTACATCCGCGTTGGATGTCTACATCCGTTCGCTTGCGCCGACCTTCGAAGGAAGACCGACTGATACGACAGAAGAGAATCTCCAGGCCAGGATCCGGGGCAATATTCTCATGGCCGTTTCGAACAAATTCGGCCATCTGGTGCTGACGACGGGAAACAAGAGCGAGATGAGCGTGGGCTATGCCACGCTGTACGGCGACATGGCCGGGGGATTCGCGGTGATCAAAGATGTGCCGAAAACCATGGTATACGAATTGGCCAATCTGCGGAACCGGCAAAGCCCCACAGCGGCGATTCCGAAGCGCGTCATCGACCGTCCACCGACGGCGGAGCTGAAGCCGAATCAGAAAGACGAAGACAGTCTGCCTCCCTATCCGGTCCTGGATCCCATTTTGAAAGCCTACGTCGAAGAAGACCGGTCGATTGAGGAAATCATTGCCCTCGGGTTTGATCGCGGCACAGTTGTTCAGGTGGTGGGTCTGGTCGATCGGAGCGAATACAAACGGAGACAAGCCCCAGTGGGTATCAAGATTACCCATCGTGGCCTCGGGAAGGATCGGCGTATGCCGATCACGAACGGCTATCGCAGC
Source organism: Nitrospira sp. (assembly GCA_015903945.1). GTDB lineage: Bacteria > Nitrospirota > Nitrospiria > Nitrospirales > Nitrospiraceae > Nitrospira_D. The sequence continues at coordinate 29,285 of JABMDL010000009.1, forward strand.
TCGTAGCCCTGTTCCTTGACTATCAATTAGGTATCCCCCTCAGACATTCCCTAACAATCGTCCGTTGCGCAAAACACGCTTTTCGGCGTTGTGCCGAACGGGAGGATTAAGCTATGATGGGGCCCCACTCATTGTCGGAGTCCAGTTTCGGAATTATCGCGCGCGGCTCTTCGGGTATGCGAGCTATTCGCAAGGTAGGCTATGAGCGGGGAGGGGAAGGTGTTTGTGTAGACAAATTCATGGTTTACGTTCATGCGGTGTCATTAGAATCTGCCGACTGACCGATCAAGCTAAGGAGCGGGAAAGATGAAACTGGTAGAAGCGGTCGTAAAACCCTTCAAGCTTGAGGAAGTGAAAGACGCCTTATTGGAAATAGGCGTACAGGGCATGACCGTGTCGGACGTCAAAGGGTTTGGGCGGCAGAAGGGACACAAGGAAACGTATCGGGGGCAGGAATATACCATCGAATTTGTCCCGAAAGTCAAAATTGAGGTGGCTGTTGCCGACGCGGCGGTTCCTCGCGTGATTGAGGCGATCATACGGGCAGCCAAAACAGGCAGCATTGGGGACGGAAAGATATTTGTTCGCGACCTCGCTGATGCTGTGCGGATTAGGACGGGGGAAACCGGAGACGCAGCGTTGTGATGGCAGGTGTAGGATGAACGTGGCCTCGTTCATGAGACCGGCAGATCACGGTGAAGGATCTCTGTAAAGGAGGAGCGGATGAACGTGCGTGAGGTATTGGAGTTCGCCAAGAAACACAAGGTTCAATTGGTGGACCTGAAGTTCGTGGATTTGCCGGGCGTCTGGCAGCATATGACCATCCCTGTCAGCGAACTGTCCGAAGATCTGTTCAAAGACGGTTCAGGTCTTGATGGGTCGTCCATTCGGGGGTGGAAGGCCATTAACAACAGCGATTTGCTGATGGTGCCGGATCCGGTGACAGCCTGTCTGGACCCATTTACGGCGGTGCCGACGCTCAGCCTGATCGGCAATGTGGTGGATCCCATCTCTCGCGAGAACTATGAGCGCGACCCCCGGTTTATCGCGCAGAAGGCCGAGAAGTATCTGCAGAGCACTAAGATTGGCGACACATCCTTTTGGGGGCCGGAGGCGGAATTCTTCATCTTCGACCATGCCCGCTACGATCAAACCAGCCACAGCGGCTACTATTTCCTCGACTCGGAGGAAGGCGCGTGGAACATGGGGCAAGAGGGATTCAACCTGGGGGGGAAGATCCGCCATAAGCTGGGGTACTTTCCAGTGGCACCCGCCGACACCCAGCAGGACATCCGCAGTGAAATGGTGCTCGAGATGGAAAAGGTCGGCATCGCGGTCGAAAAGCATCATCATGAGACAGCGACGGCTGGCCAGGCTGAGATCGATATCCGCTTCGATACCCTGGTCAAGACGGCGGACAAGATGATGATGTATAAGTACATCGTCAAGAACGTCGCCCGTCGCCACGGCAAGTCTGTGACATTCATGCCTAAGCCGCTCTTCGGCGACGCGGGGTCGGGGATGCATACGCACCAGAGCATCTGGAAAGACGGGAAACCGTTGTTCGCCGGAAAGGATTATGCCGGAGTGTCCCAGATGTGTTTGTATTACATCGGGGGCATTCTGAAGCATGCCCCGGCGCTGGCGGCGTTCACGAACCCGACGACGAATTCGTACAAACGCATCACGCCGGGGTTCGAAGCTCCGGTCCTACTGGCCTATTCCAGCCGAAACCGGTCAGCAGGAATCCGCATCCCCATGTATTCACCGAGCCCCAAAGCCAAACGGATAGAAGTACGGTTTCCCGATCCCGCCTGCAATCCCTATTTGGCCTTTGCCGCGATGCTCATGGCCGGACTCGATGGCATCCAAAACAAGATTAATCCTGGCGAGCCGGCCGAAAAAGATCTGTACGATCTTGATCCGAAGGAAGCCGCCAACATTCCAACCATGCCAGGGAGTCTCAACGACGCGATTGACCATCTGGAAAAAGACCATCAGTTCCTGCTCAAGGGGGAAGTGTTTACACAGGATTTGATCGACGCCTGGATCGATTACAAACGGAACAAGGAAATCGACCCGATGCGTCTCCGTCCGCATCCCTACGAGTTCTTCTTGTACTACGACGTATAATGCAAAGACGAATGGCCGGTCGGGGAGCGATGGCGTCTGCCGTCAGGGTTTGCGGCAGGCCGCTTCCCACAGGCCCTGTTCGGGAGTCTGTGCCTTGACCGGTGTCAGCTGCCGTTCTCAATGTACATGCTGGAGGAAGTCCAGCGGCCATCTGCCGAGAACATTCAATCACGGCCAGCACGCGAAACCGTGCCCTTGCGCAGTCGAATTGCGTGTGGGTTTTGGCCGACAAGAAGCGCAGAGTCGGCGGCTCTCCCATTTACTTGGTGCCCGTCAACTGCCACACCGTGACCCACACTCCGTCCCAATGAATCGTGTCAGGATCGAAGGATACAGTCTGCTTAGCGGGAGGCTGGTAAGGCTTCTCCAGCGCAACCCACCCCGCATAGGTAGGCTCATGACTCAGCAGTAAGGTGACGATGCGAGCGATCCAGCTCATATCCATCCCTCGTGGATGACAACTAGGTGAACGGTTCGAGTCTCGCGTGTCGTCGTGCGTCCGCCACTGTGCCGAAAATTAGGGCGCAGCTTCAAGCCTACCCTAAGGGTGGATGTCGATCGCGGTGGTGATGCCTGGCCCGGAAAGAAGAGTTAGGCCGGGCGTGGCTGCCTCTTGAGCCGCAATGGTATAAACGGTATTCTCGTGCCCATAGCCAGGGAGGACTACGATGGCGAAACGGGTTCGCACCGGATTGACGCGAAGCGACATTCTCGACCGCTATGTTGAACGGTTCAAACAGCAATTGATCAAATTCCAACCATTCCTCTCGAGGAGGCGGGGGCCGGTTTCTTTAGAAGATTTTGACGAGGCGGCTGAAGAGCTGATCGGCCAGGTGTTCGGCGCCGCTTCCGATGAATCGGAGGCGTACTTTCTTGCGAAGACCGCAGAGTCCGCACTCTTGCCGGAAGAAGCGCAGGAGAGTGGAACACACGATGTGGAACGGGAAAGTCTTCAGCAGCGGCGTCAGGTGCTGGAGAGTTGCTTGGCCGACCTCGAATTGCGTCGCCGGTTACAGGCGACAAGGCAGAACAAAGGGATCGGGCAGGCGCTCGTTGGAGATTATATGTCGCACGAGGTTCGAAGCATCCACCGGGGCGCGACGATAAAGCAGGTTGGTCAGCAGTTGCAAAAACATAAAGTCGGTTCGCTGATTGTCGATGATGGCTCACGGTATATCGGGATTATCACGGACTCGGATCTGAGCCGGAAAGCCGTGGCAAAAGGTCTTGATCCCAACACCGCAACCGTTTCGAGCTGCATGAGCCGATCTATCGTCACTATCGAAGAAGACGAGCCCTTATCGGCGGCGATGTCGATCATGAAGAAACAGGGTATCCGGCATCTGCCCGTTACTGCTGATGGCACCATCATTGGCGTCCTGTCCGTGGCGGATCTACTCCGCGCATTCGAGGACCAGAATTCTGCCTAATACACTGCCGAACTAGCCCCCCAGCTTTATCTGAACTCATCGTGTACGAATCAGTCCGTTCTGTTCTGGTTTCCCTTCTGTCTGACCTTATTATGCCTTGTAAGTTGTTGAAATAGTGCGGTTGTGGCGAAATTTGTCAAGGCGTCGTTCTTGCTCGTACAGGACCCGGCACTCAAAGCGTCTGGATGACTTGAAAACGGAGGATCTGAGATGCACTCACAAATGGCTGCCAGGGCATGTTACGAGCGCGGGCTTCTGATGAAGCAAATGCGCATGTTTCAATCAGCGATCGAGAATTTTCAAAAAGCCGCGCTGAGCCCGTCGTATACCGGAAAAGCACATGTACAGATTGCCCTCTGCCTAAAGGCGGAGGGGCACCATGAAGAGGCGATTACAGCATTCCGCAAAGCCGCCGCCGATCCTGCGTTATCGCCGGACGAACGACGGCACATTTTCTATCATTTGGGCCGGACGCTGGAATTGTTAGGGCGGTATGCGGAAAGTCTGGAGGCATACGGTCGAGTGAGAAAAGAGGATCCCGGGTTCCAGGATGTGGCACGGAGGATCAAACACTTGAGTTCGGGCAAGCGCGGCCCGGTTCCCCAGTCTTCGGGTTCGTGGCAGGCCTGGATGACCGCAACGCTGAAACCTCAGATGGCGGCCCTCCTTGAACAGACGGGACAATGGTGGAGCGGACAAACTGAAAGCGCAAAGAACGATCGGAGACAACGGACCGATCACGCGGCTGTCCGCAGTTCCATGAAGGCCTGTGCTCGGCCAGGGGGCCCTGCGAGTGGTCGGGTTCAACCAACGTTCAGAAAAGAGACAGTCGAGCACCGTCGACATGTTCGCGTGCCGGTTCGGCTGGATAGCTACTTTACGGTGAAAGGTCGGACAGTGGGTGGCAAAGGAGAACTGCGGGACTTGTCTCCGTGGGGGTGTCGTGTGGCGAGCAGCGCCGCGTTTCCCGTCGGTGCGGATTTGCAGTGTTGCATCTTCCCGCAGAATTCCACCACAGCCTTCGTCATCGAAGGGGCAACGGTGCGATGGATCGGTCCCAAGGAATTCGGGGTGTCCTTCACCAGCGTGCGCCCGATCGTACAACAGCAGATTGCGCAACTATGCCAGGCCCAAGCAGCCTGAACAGGCGGTACACTTGCCGGCCCAGGAGGTCAGGGGGGGCCACTTTTCGGAGCGGAAGTAGCTCTTGCCGAGTTCGCTCATACCGGGGTGACTGTCAGTTGAGGAAGAAAATTCCCCGTTTGATCCTCCCGATCGGCTACACTGCCTGTCACCGATCATGCCGCCGATCCTGTTGCTCAGTTGCGAGGCCTTGGGGAAAAGCTATGGGGTGAAGCCCTTGTTCACCGACCTGTCGCTCGGACTGTGCGAGGGCGATCATGTCGGACTCATTGGCCCCAATGGCTCCGGAAAATCCACATTGCTCAAGATCCTGGCGGGCCTCGACGAACCGGACAAGGGCACCAGGGCCGTTCGTCGGCAGATCCGCATCGGGTATGTGCCGCAAGAACCCTTGTTTGACCAGCGGCACTCGGTCGAAGAGGCGCTGGCCCAAGTTCTACTGGACGAGGGGCTGGACCCGCATGAGCAAGGCGGGCAAATCGCCAAAGCCCTCAGCCTCGGAGCGTTTACCCGTGCCGACCAGACAGTGGCGACCCTGTCGGGCGGCTGGAAGAAACGGCTGGCGATCGCACGATCGCTGATGCTGGAACCGGATATCCTGCTTCTAGACGAACCGACCAACCATCTCGACGTCGAAGGTATCCTCTGGCTCGAAGGTCTACTGAAAGCCGAACCTCACGCATTCATTGTCATCAGCCACGACCGGCGATTCTTGGAGTCGGTCACCACGCGGATCTGGGAATTGAACCGCCAATACCCCAACGGCATCTTCCAAGCCAACGGCCGGTACAGCGAGTTTCTCGAACAGCGTGATGCCGCATGGCAGGCGCAGGCCGACTATCAGGCCTCACTCGCCAATCGGGTACGGCGGGAGGTCGAATGGCTTCGGCGTGGCCCCCAAGCCAGAACCACGAAGGCCAAGGCGAGGATCGATTCGGCAGGGAGGCTCATCGATGAGCTGCGCGAGATCGAGTCGCGACAGCAGACCACGTCGGCGGGCATTGACTTCACGGCCTCTGGGAGGAAATCAAAACAGCTGTTAGTTGCGAAAGGCATGGGGAAATCACTTGGCGGGACACCGATCGTGACGAATCTCGATCTCATGGTAGGGCCTGGCGAACGGATTGGTCTGCTGGGGCCGAATGGCAGCGGAAAATCCACGCTTCTGAAACTCTTGGCTGGGACGTTGGAGCTGGATTGCGGCACACTGACCCGAGCCGCTGGGTTACGGGTGGTGGCCTTCGAACAACATCGGGAATCGTTGGACCAGCAAGCCTCGTTGCGGCGAGCCTTCGCGCCGGCCGGCGGCGATACGGTCGTCTATCGAGACCGGTCCGTTCATCTTGCCTCGTGGGCCAAGCGGTTCCTCTTCAAACCGGAGCAACTGGATCTGCCGGTTTCACGCCTCTCCGGGGGCGAGCAGGCCCGGCTGCTGATTGCCAGGCTGATGCTTCAGCCGGCGGATCTCTTGATCCTGGACGAGCCGACGAACGATCTGGACATTCCGACCCTCGATGTGCTGGAAGAGAGCCTGGTGGAATTTCCCGGAGCGCTCGTGCTGGTCACGCACGACCGCTGGCTCTTGGACCGCGTCTCGACCAAACTGCTGGCGCTGGACGGTACAGGCCATGCCGAGTGGTTTTCCGACTACGCCCAATGGGAGGCGGCGCAGGAGCGAAAGGCGGCGGAGGACAAACGACCGCAGGTTACAAAAGAGAGCGCCATGCCGACGGGGTCGTCTAAGCGAAAAGGCCTGTCGTACAAGGAGCAAAAAGAATGGGATCAGATCGAGGCCGCAATCCTGAACGCCGAAAAACGGGTCACCGCCTGCCAAGCTGCCGCGAACGATCCAGCCATCGCCTCATCCGCCGCTGAGCTCCAAGAGCGGTATGCCGCACTCCTTGCCGCCCAGGTTGATGTCGAACGGCTCTACGCCCGCTGGGCCGAGCTGGACGAAAAGCGCGTCCCAGTGATCAGCCGCACACAGTAACGCCCCCCTGAATTCACCCGAGCTCCCCTGTCACGTATCGGATTGGCATGGCCGAGGAGAGGCCAGTTCACTCTCGACGGCGGTCACGCTACAGTTTTGCCCGTGGTGACCGATAGAGACAGTGGAGGGCTAGCTAACGCGAGCACAACTTGGGAAGATGATCCCCCATGCCATCGGCGCACGAACTGGTCCAGTCCTGCAGCGCTACTTTTACATTGCCGGATGTATACTTTCGTGTTCGAGACGTGGTGGACAACCACGACTCAACCATGGACGATCTTGCTGATGCCATCAAGTTGGATCCGGCCATCTCGGCCAGATTGCTCCGTGTCGTCAACAGTCCCATGTATGGGTTCCCCAAACAGGTCGATACGATCACGCGTGCCGTCAATCTTCTCGGCATGCAGCCGGTCAACAATCTCGTCACGGCGACCACCGTCGGCCGGACCTTCTCTGGCATGACAATGCAACTCATGGACATGCCCACGTTCTGGCGAAACAGTGTGCTCTGTGCCTTGCTGGCTGGAAGGATCGCCAGATCGTGCGGTATCGAGGACAGCGAACGCTTCTTCATTGAAGGCCTCCTGCGCGACATCGGCCATTTGGTGCTCTATCAGACCGTTCCGAAAAGAGCCCAGTCTGCGCTTGTCGAAGCGGGATATCTCAATGCCCCTCTTGCTGAGGTCGAGCAGGCCAGTATCGGATGCGACTTTGCGGAGGTAGGCGCCGAGTTGATCCACTCCTGGGGTATGCCAGTGCAGATTGAACAGGCGGTCCGGTACCAATTGCGTCCAGGCGAAGCCGGAGCATTCACTCTTCACGCGTCCATCGTGCATCTGGCCGGCGTCGTCGCTGATCACGAAGCACTCGATTCGAGCGGCAGCCCGGAGGGCCTGTCGTTCGACCATCATGCCGTCACCGCCACACAGTTTGTCCAGGCCGATCTTCCGGCTGTGCTCGCCGAGGTGCGTGCCCAGCTGCAAGACACCCTGACTCTGATCTATCCTCACGCGATGGCGGCATAGCCATTCAGAACTTCATCTGAGACAGACGCGCGCATGCGACTTCCTGGTCGCGACCTCGTCGCCGCCGTCGGTGAGAAGAGGTGGCTCGCCGAGTCAGTGCGCGGGCCGCTTCGGGGAGGCAGCGGATGATCTTGTCCATTCAGTAGAATCCTGCCGTTCGGGGGGATCACTATAGGATGCCGGCTAGTCGATTCAGCCCTAATGTCGTTTGCAGGAACAATAACTGAAAGACCTGGTAGTCCTGAGCACCCACCGGCTGACGACTCACTCCCCGGTCGCAATAGACAAGTCCGATAGGCTTGACGCCAACTCGCAATGACGCGAGGATCGCCGACGTCGGATTCCAGATCTCGGTAAACTCTGGTTTCATGGTTTCAGCCATGAGGCCAGAAAAATCCGGGACATGGAGTGGATCGGTCCGTTTGAGTACCGTGAGAAAAAACTGGTGCTCTCGACTAAGTGAACCCGAGATGGCTTGGAGATAAGGTGCGAGTGGAGCCGCGCCAAGTACGAGCCGTCCGATCAGGAGATCACTATCGTTGGAGTTCAGAATGGACAAGCCGACCCGGTCAAAACCAGCGTCCCGGTGTAAGGATGTAGCAAAGGTTCTCAGCAGGCTGTTGAGATCCTTGGCTTCCTGCAGCGAGTCCTGAAAGGCTTGGAGTGTTTCAAGGGGTTTCATTCGAATAGGCGCTGCCGGGGTGTCTTCTGGGACAGCATACTCATGAGGGGCGCGCGACCGTTGCTTGCTGCCTGTTTGGTTGGGGGGCAGGGGTGTAATCGGCTCGATCGTGTCGTGCTCGGTTGACGGAACCATGGCTTCGTCGGAGGTGTCGAGCGCCAACCCCATTGATCGAACGAGTTGGCGTCCCCGGTCTATGGCACGAATCATCACATCCCCAAAGAGGCCCTGAGCCAACCCGCTTCCCAATAACAGCGTCTTTTTGGCTTCTCCAATGGCAGTCAGGGAGGCAGCGCTTATTGTGACGTGGACCAGTCTGGTGGAACCGAGAATAATACCCCGGTAAGTCTGGAAGTCGCTTTGCCAACGTCCTTGCGGTAATTCCCCTGGACTCCAAAAGAGCCTGACCAGATCATGCGGCAATTTCCACATTTGGGCCAAGGCCTGGGCCAGAGTTAGCCGAGGCACGCCGATGAGGCGAATTTCCTCAAGTAGGGAGTCCTCCGGGCGTGTGGTTTTCCGGGCACTGGCTTGGAGGGCAAGAAAGAGATCAGGATCTTGGTAGGCAATGGCCAAGTCTCCGATCGAGTACAACAGCGTGGCGGTAAACAATTGACCCGGCTGAGGATGGTCCATGGCTGTGGCCAGTTCGCTCGCACAGGTTGCGGAGATAAGAGACTTGGCGATGAGGGTTTGGAACTCTTCTGGCGAATCGGCCAATGTTGCAACTGTTCGACCAGATGCGCGGCAGCCACGAGGGATCGAACAGTATCGAGCCCGAGCCAGCTGACAGCATGAGATACCGAGACGATCGTTTGTTGGGGGCTATAGGCGATGCAGTTCGCCACTTGCAGCACTTTGCACGTCAACCCATGATCTCGGCTGATCACCTGGGCCAGCTTTGCGGGGCTGGCATGAGGACCCATGTCGTTCAGGATGTGCTGGCAGGTGGACTGTAAGATGGGTAGGCACCGGCTTGATTCATCGGAGAGCGGTTGGAGGTTCCGGTGGAGACGCGAGCGGATGGAGCCGAGCAAGGCCGATTCTGTAGCGGTGTCCGACGCAGACATAGGGGTATCCTGATATGGGAGCAGAATCTCTATCGGTGAGAACCCGATCGATCTTGAGTGTCAGTCGGCTATGGGGCGGTGATTGGCGGCGAATACAGAATGAGGGAAACAGACGGCCGGCTCGTTGGGGATCAGGCTTGAGGAACGCCTCCCGACTCCCTTTGATCGCGACGGTTGAGGAAAGAGCCGCTCGAGCTCGTCACGAAAAGATTGTCGGAGAGCCAAGCCGCCGAAGAGAGGTGAAGACAATGGGCACATTACTGACTTCGGCCCACGACAGTATCGCCATCTCTGGCTCTGCCCCGAGAAAAGATTGGAGTAGCATGAAGACACCGAAGACAAGGGCAATGATACCGGGCCAGATCATCGAGAGAGCACCGAGAACGAATAGAACCGTCATGGCCTCTAAAGCATGCTGGCCAATCTGGCTTTTGGTTGTAGTCATAAGGCCCTCCCTGGTCTACTCTTCACCAAACACATGAATGGCGTTGAAGAAGATTGCTGGCATGATACCGCCGAAGGGGGCCTACTTAGCAACCGGGCATGGGACCTAGAAGCAGGGGGCATGAGACCTAATAGCAACCGGGCAGACTCCCTCCCAAGAGTTGGCCTGTTAGCGGTATGTCACAATAGGAGAGTGTTCGGATCGCCCGCTCAATCGCGGGCCGCATCCTGTTTGTGGTGTATACGGTGAGGAGACAGAGTCATGAAAAAGAAACCATCCGCATCATCAGCGCCCGACAAGCGAGCCGGAAAGAGCGTGCGGCATATGCCAGATTCACAGATTGATTTCTCGGACATGCCGGAGTTGTCCGACCAACAGCTCAAACGGATGAAGCGAGTCGGCAGGCCTGCCACTGGCCTGGCCAAGCAGTTGATCGCCATCCGTCTGTCGCCGCGTCTTTTGGCAACCTTGCGCACCATGGCGGCCAAGCAGGGCAAGGGATACCAGACGCTGATTCACGAGTTGTTAGAAAAGGCGGCCTCCCGCGCGGCGTGAGATGGCAGATTTGCGTCTTGTGGTCAGCAGAGGCCTCTTGGCTGGGGACAATGTCCCTGGCCATGGGCGTTCACGCGTACGCGCCTCTGTAGAGAAGATAGCTAAGATGGCAAAGCCAGACCCTGAATTCCCCTAGCTACTTGACTCACTGGTGCGAGAAGACTTGAGCCGAATAGAAGTCGTAGGCGGCTCATGTAGAGGGTTTGCCTCATACTTTTCCGAACGTCTTCTCGAAAAACTCTTTCGTCTGGGTCATGTGCTGTTCGATGTCGGTCTGGAGATGCCGTGCGCCGGCTTTCCAGTCGTCAGTGGTATAGCCGACACGGCGGGCGAGGAAGATGAATTCGTCGGAATCCACCGGCGGGAGAACCCGATCCTTGGCGTTGCCCCGGACCATGCGGAGGCCGTCAATGAGCATGCGGATGAAGAAATAGGCCTTGCGCAGTTGCTCCCCGTCTTGCCGCGTCACGATCCGGCAGTCGACCAGAGCCGCCAGAGCCTGCATGGTGTTGGGGGTGCGTAAGACGGGGAGTTTCTGGCCATGCATGATTTGGAGGTATTGCACGGCGTATTCAATATCGACGATGCCGCCGGGGCTGTACTTAAGATTCACCGTGTCGCGCTCAACCGATTGCTTCAGCTGCTGCCGCCGCAAGTCGAGGGCTGTGGGGATGTCCCAGGGGGCGCCGCTGTAGACGTATCGGTCGCGATGCGCCTCGACTCGTTTGCCGAGGGCGGCATCTCCGGCCACGTACCGCAGCTTGATCAATGACTGTCGCTCAAACGGCGCGGCGAGTCCCGTTGCGCTGTAATAACTGGTGATCTCGTCGAATGGATTGACCAGAGAGCCTTTCCCTCCGTGAGGCCGCAGGCGCACGTCGAGATGGAAGATGCCTTCTTGTTTGGCCTCGATCCACTGCAATAGTTCATGCCCCAGCCGCTCGAAGTATTCGCTGTTGTCGATCGGCTGCTTGCCTCCGGTGCGGCCCGCGTCGCCATAGACAAACATCACTTCGATGTCGGAGGCGTAGCCAAGTTCCTTGCCGCCGAACTTCCCCAGGCCGAGGATCGCGAAGGGACAGGGTTTCTTGTTCGCCAGGCGCGGCGGGCCGTAGAGCTTGTTCAGCTTGGCTTGGCAGTCTTTCAGGCTTCGGTCCACGATCACGTCGGCCAGCTGCGTCAGCGCCGCCGAGAAGTCGGCGAGGGCGGTGCCCGGCTCGACAATGTGCTTCATGTCGATGCGAAACATTTCCCGATCTTTGAAACTGTTCAACGCCGCCTTGCGGGCATCGTCGGTCTTGGCCCGATTGACGGCACGATCCAGCGCCTTGCGGAGTGAGGCCTGTGGAGTGAGGAGGGGGGCATCACGATAGTCCTGCAGCAAGGGGAGCAGGTTGCCGTGCTGCCGGCGGAGAAAGTCCTCCCAGAGAAAATCGCTGGCGCCGAGCAGGCGGGCAAGAATGGGGAAGGTTTTCTTGTCGCTCAGGACCGCCAAGGTCTGCTGCTGCGCTTTCCCTGTGGTCTCCTGCATGATCAAGTCGAGAAACTGGTCGAACGCGTCGAGGGCTTTGGCGGGATCGGGGGCCCAGGTAAGGGCATGGGTGAACTGCTTGAGGAGAACAGCCGTCAGGCGCAGCTGCTGCTGATCGGTAGGATCGGTCAGCTTTTGGCCGAAACGGTTACGCACATGAAAGCGGTCGTGCAGTTTCGAGTCTTCCATCTCGATTTGGGCTTTGGCGATGTACACGTTACGCATGGCCAGCGCATTGGCGAACGCGTAGAGAAAGGCCGGCGTGTCGTCCGATCGGATGTCCATGATGGTGTCCGTCGCCGAGCGGCTGTTGTCGAAGGTAATGTGCACCGGATGGAGCAGGCCGCTGAACGACCCGCGGCGCTTGCCGAGTTGTTCGACCAATTGCCGGTTCACGGCATGGCGGGCTTCCGCGAATTGATTTGTGTCGAGCAAGCCAATGACAGATCGAAGTTCCTCTCCAAGCCGTGCCTGGTCAACCGGTTCGAACGACACACCGTGAACCGGTTGTACGCGGAAGAGATCGACGATCTTCTTGCGGCTCAACCCGGCCCGTTCGGTCGGGCGCCGTCGCAGTCCGCCACGAGGTGTCTTGCCGGCCGATGGAGACGCTGCATCCGTGAACGTGTAGATCTGGCCTTCATCGATGTTCAGTCCGAAGGCGGACAGGAGCCCGCAGATGGTGGCGAACTCGGCGAAGTAGTCATACGCGACGATGGTCAGATCGAAGTGTCCCCCGCTCTGTTCCGCAATCGCCAGTTCGCAGAGATTGTCCAGCGTCAGCCTGGCGGCGAGATGAATGTGCTCCGCGACCAACGTCGGCTCCACCCGCAGGAAATATTCCGGGTCCATTCGACTGAGGAAGTCGTGCACAATGTCGGCTGATACATCCTGACAGAGTGGCGTGATGGACCGAAAGACCTGTTCCTGGTGGAAGGCAGTCATGATATGCCGCAGTATACTCCATCCGCTTCATTGTGAGACAGGGACCACGTCAGTATAATGCGCGCCATGATGAGGCCGAAGGGATCTGTCCCCAACAGGTTTGACCGGACTGCGGCACCATCGCCTCCCGTTCGGCCTGATCCGAGGCCGGTGTTGTTGGCGGTTGAGCCGGATTCCGCGCAGACCCACGCCATCCTCTCTGCCTATGGGTTGAGACATATCGAGCAGGCCGATCGGAATCTCCAGGCCATGGCCGGCGAGCCGCATGAACGGTGCCAATTGGCCGAGCTCTTGCCGCAGCTGTTGGAGGCCGTCGCCCGTACCGCCGATCCCGATCAGGCACTCAACCATTGGGAGCGCCTGTTGGCGAGTGTGGCGCGCACCTCAATGGTCGACTATCTGCAACGCTCGCCGCAGATCCTCGATCTGCTCTGTACGATTTTCGGCAACAGCGATGCCCTGGCTTTCACCATCATTCGGGACCCCACGCTCATCTATTGGCTGGATGAAGAAGATGTGCGGTCTAGGCCGCCGACGCGCAAGAGCATGGAAGCCGCGCTCCGCCGGAAGATCGGGCATCTGAAGACGAAGGATCTGCAACTCGATGTGCTGCGCCGGTTTCGCCGTCAGGCGATGCTGCTTATCGGGGTACGCGATCTGTTGCGCCTCGCCGCTGTGACGGACACGACAGCCTCGTTATCCGATCTGGCCTCCCTGCTGATCCATGCGGCGTATGAAATTGTCGACGTCGATTTGCGTCGACAATATGGAGTGCCGATGCACAAGAATCGGCGGGGACGATGGGTGACCACCGGATTCACGGTCATTGGGATGGGCAAACTCGGCGGACATGAACTGAACTACAGCTCCGACGTAGATATTTTGTACATCTATGAGTCACATGACGGCGAGACCCGAGCACCGGAAAGACATCGGGCGGACAAGCCCGGCGGGGTTGGGATTTCCAACGAAGAATATTTCGAGATTTTGGCCCGGGAACTGACGAAGACATTGGCCGAGCCGACGCGGGAAGGGTACATTTTTCGTGTCGATTTACGGTTGCGGGCCGAGGGATCGGTGGGCCAGCTGGCCCGCTCGCTCGACGGGTATCAGCAATACTGCTTCATGCGCGGCCAGGTGTGGGAGCGGCTGGCGTTGCTCAAGGCTTGGCCGGTGGCCGGCTCGCCGGAGGTTGGACAGAGGTTTTTGAAGATGGTGAAACCGTTTATCCTGGGGACAGCCGCCAAGCCGACGACCCTGACGGAAGCCCTGGCGGTGGTGGACGAGGTGCGAGCGGTCAAGGAGACGATCGACCGGCACATGGCTGAGCGAGGGCACGCGCGGCGCAACGTCAAGCTGGGTGTCGGCGGCATCCGTGAGATCGAATTTTTCGTGCAGACCGTGCAAGTGATCGCGGGCAGGAACATGGCGGGCTTGGTGGATCGCAGCACGCTCAGATCGTTGGACCGGTTTGTCCGCTACAAGCTGATGTCCAAGCAGGAACGAGACGAACTGACCGCTGCCTACCTGTTTCTCCGCGACGTGGAACACAAGCTGCAAATGGTCCACGATCTCCAGACCCATGCGTTGCCCGAAAATGGGGATGAGATGGAGCGGTGCGCGATCCGAGCGGGATACGGTGCAGGAGACCGAGCGAGTGCCACCGCCCGATTTCGGGCCGACCACCAGCGCCATACGGAAATAGTCCGCCGGGCGTTCCTGTCGTTCTTTGCCGAACCCAAGACCTCGCCGATCCTGAAGGCGGCATTGCGGGCGATTACGGCAAAGGGCTGAGAGTGGGTTACGGTCGTGTGGCCTGAAAACACGAAGGGCCCGGCGGTTGCCCGCCGAGCCCTTCGCTGCCGAATGCTTTCAGCGATCAGCTCTTCATCATCTCAGCACTCAGTCCTCAGGACTCAGCACTGACTTAGTACATCCCCTCCATGCCGTGGCTGTGGCCTGCGTGTCCACCGGCGGCTTCCTTCTTCTCTTCGGGGATTTCGGTGATCATGACTTCGGTGGTGAGCATCAGGCCCGCCACGGAGGCTGCGTTCTGCAACGCGCAGCGCGATACCTTGGTCGGATCAATAATACCGGCCTTGATCATGTCCACATATTCATCGGTCGCAGCATTGTAGCCAGCGGCGACGTTCTTGTCCTCGCGCACCTTGCCGACCACAACGGAGGCTTCGCCGCCGGCGTTGGCGACGATCTGGCGGATCGGTTCTTCGAGCGAGCGGCGGACGATGTCCAGTCCGACTCTCTGCTCCGATGGGACATCCTTGATGCCATCGAGTGCCTTGATGCAGCGGAGATACGCGGTGCCGCCGCCGGGGACGATGCCCTCCTCCACGGCCGCTTTGGTCGCGTGGAGCGCGTCTTCGACGCGGGCCTTCTTTTCTTTCATTTCGGTCTCGGTCGCAGCGCCGACGTTGATGACGGCCACGCCGCCCACGATCTTCGCCAGCCGCTCTTGCAGCTTTTCGCGATCGTAGTCTGAGGTCGTCTCCTCGACCTGGGTCTTAATCTGCTTCACGCGCCCTTCGATCTTCTTCGGATCGCCATAGCCTTCCACGATCGTCGTGTTGTCTTTGTCGATCGTCACGCGCTTGGCGCGACCGAGATCGGTCAGCTTGACGTTCTCCAGCTTGATGCCGATGTCTTCGGAAATCACCTGGCCGCCGGTGAGGATCGCAATGTCCTCCAGCATGGCCTTGCGGCGGTCACCGAAGCCCGGCGCTTTCACGGCGGCGACGTTCAGCGTGCCGCGCAGCTTGTTGACGACCAGCGTCGCCAGTGCTTCGCCTTCGACTTCTTCAGCGAGGATCACCAGCGGCTTACCCATCTTCGCCACCTGCTCGAGGAGCGGGAGCAGGTCCTTCATGCTGCTGATTTTCTTTTCATTGATCAGGATGAGCGGCTCTTCGAGAGAGGCCTCCATCCGTTCGGCGTTGGTGACGAAGTAGGGGGAGATGTAGCCGCGATCGAACTGCATGCCCTCGACGACATCGAGCGAGGTGGTCATCGATTTGGCTTCTTCGACCGTGATCACGCCGTCCTTGCCCACCTTTTCCATGGCTTCCGCGATCAGGTCGCCGATGGTCTTGTCGTTGTTGGCTGAGATCGTCCCGACCTGGGAAATCTCGGTCTTGCTTTGACAGGGCTTGCTGAGCTTCTTGAGCTCGGCGGTCACGGCTTCGACGGCCTTGTCGATGCCGCGCTTGATCTCCATCGGATTCGCACCGGCGGTGATGTTCTTGACGCCTTCGCGGTAGATGGCCTGGGCCAGCACCGTCGCGGTCGTGGTGCCGTCACCGGCGATGTCGCTGGTCTTGCTGGCGACTTCGCGGACCAACTGAGCCCCCATGTTTTCATAGGGATTCTTGAGTTCAACTTCCTTGGCCACGGTCACGCCGTCCTTGGTGATTGTCGGCGCGCCGAACT
Source organism: Nitrospira sp. (assembly GCA_015903945.1). Lineage (GTDB taxonomy): Bacteria > Nitrospirota > Nitrospiria > Nitrospirales > Nitrospiraceae > Nitrospira_D. Next base: position 45,678 of record JABMDL010000009.1, read on the forward strand.
TCTTGTCGAGAATTGCGTTCCGGCCTTTCGGGCCGAGCGTGGCTTTCACGGCGTCCGCCAGCTGGTTCACCCCTTTCAGGATGGCCGCCCTCGCTGTGTCACCGTACATGAGTTGCTTTGCCATGGTGTTCCTCCGTTATAAGTTCTTAAGGTTCTAAAGTGTGAAGGTTAGGAAGTGCATCGATCCACTTTCCAACTTGCTAAGGTTGGCACTTGCCACATTACGCCGTGAATACTCCCAGGATGTCTTCTTCCTTGAGGATCAAGCAATCTTCGTCTTCGATGCGGAGCTTGGTGCCGGAGTACTTGTCGAACAAGACCTGGTCGCCAACCTTGACGTTCTCGACCTTCTTGCCGACCGCCTGAATGATTCCACGCTGTGGCTTTTCTTTCGCTGAGTCCGGCACATAAATCCCGCCGGCGGTCCGTTCCAATTCTTCCGTATAGGTGACGAACACCCGTTCCCCCAGGGGTTGGAATCCCTTGGCGACGTTCTTCTTCTCCTTCGCAGCTGTGCTCATAACAGAACCTCCTCCTGATGAAAGTTAACCCGATGTTGTGAACGATGTGGAATTGGGCCTGCGTCCGACGACAGTGGCGTGTTGACCAGGCAGAAGCCCACTTTCAAGAACGTGGAACCATAGATAGGTCTCGGTCGATCCAAGTCAAGGGGGGATTCGAGGATTTTCTATTGTCCCCGGGAAGCTGGACAATCGCTATGATAACTCATTGATACTACGCTATTCTAGGATAATTTTCGGCTGTCGTGCCGATGGGGAATCGGGAGGTTACATCCGCAATCGGTCAAAATCTTTTACGTCTTTCTTGATGTAATCGCGCAGGCGCTTGATGATGCGGGTCTCCAACTGGCGGGTCCGCTCCTTAGTAATGCCGTATTTGTCGCCTAATTCATCCAATGTCAGCGGGGTCTCGGAGAGGATGCGATTTCTGAGAATGTCTTCGTCCCGTTCCTCCAGGGTTTTGATGAATTCCGCCAGTTTCGCACGAAAAAGAGCGCGCAACTGATGATCGGCCAGTTGTTCGTCAGCCGGCTGTTGCTGGGAGGGGAGAATATCAAGTAGGCTGCCGTCTTGGTTCTCCCCGATCGGCTGATCCAACGACTGCTCCCAGTTCCCCAGGCGCTGGTCCATCTCGATGACGTCGCGCTCACGGACATTGAGGCGGTCGGCGAGCAGTTTCGTGTCCGGGGCGAACCCCTCCCGTTCGAGCTTGGCCTTTTCTTTTCGCAAATTATAAAACAGCTTCCGCTGGTCCTGTGTCGTTCCGACCTTGACCAGTCGATAGGTATTGAGCAGATACCGAAGAATGTACGCGCGCGACCACCAGGCGGCGTAGGCGTAGAACCTGACGTTCTTCGTCGGATCAAATTTCTTGATCGCCTGCATCAAGCCCACGTTTCCTTCTTGAATCAAATCCATGTGGTCGGCGCCGGTGTGAAGATATTCCGTGGCGATTGCGACGGCGACGCGCAAGTTGGCCATGATGAGCTTCACCGCCGCTTCACGGCTGCCTTGCGTGTGATATTCATGGAACAGGCGGAGTTCTTCTTCTTTGGACAGGTAGGGATAGCGACGGATCTCGGCAAGATATTGTTGGAGCGCCGTGACCGGCACCACGGCGTGTTCGTCGGATTGCTTCGCTCCGCCGGAGGCCGGCGTATCGAGCAGGACGGGGGCCGTGTCGGCCTCCATCACCTCCTCGTCGGAGGGGGCGAGGAGTTCAGGCTCCAGCGCCTCTTCGGTGTCGTCCGGTGTTGCGTCGCCTCCGCTCATAGCCTGCTGACTATAACAGAACCTCCGTATGGGACAAAGGTCGTCGTGGAAGGAGGGCATGGATCGCCAGATGACGCCTCCTCTGAACAGCTGACGAGAACTGGATGACGAGTCCGCAGACGCGCGAGAGGGCGAGGGTAGCCGATGTTTTTCGTGTCTTGCGGGGGCCCCGTTTTTTCCGTTGACAGGCGGGGGCGAAACAGGGTTATCTGTGGGCCTCCCGGCTAAACGATTTTCAATCTACAATTCACCAGTTCACTTCTTGACGATGGCTAGTCCGTTCGACAACATTGAGGACGCACTCAAGGACATTAAGAAGGGCAAGTGTATCATTCTCGTGGACGACGAGGATCGCGAAAATGAGGGCGATCTTGTCATTGCCGCCGAGAAGGTGACCCCTCAGGCCATCAATTTCATGGCGACACATGCGCGCGGGCTGATTTGTCTGGCGCTCACGCCGGAGCGTGTCGAGGAACTGCAGCTGCCTCAGCAGGCCGTCGAGAACACCGCCACATTCGGCACGGCGTTCACCGTGTCGATCGACGCGCGCAAGGATATTACGACCGGTATCTCCGCCGCCGACCGGGCCACGACGATTCGTGTGGCGATCGATCCCAAATCGAAACCAAGCGACCTGGCGCGTCCCGGCCATATCTTTCCCTTAAAGGCGCAACAGGGAGGCGTGTTGAAACGCGCCGGCCAGACGGAAGGGTCCGTGGATCTGGCACGGATGGCCGGTTTGTATCCGGCCGGGGTCATTTGCGAGATCATGAACGAAGACGGCACGATGGCGCGAGTGCCGGAGTTGGCGAAATTCGCCAAGGTCCACAAGCTGACCATGGTGACCGTGAAGGCGCTCATCGAATACCGCATGCGGCGGGAAACCTTCGTGCGCCGCATGGCGAGCGCCAAGTTGCCGACGACGTTCGGTGAGTTCGAAGCGATCGCGTTCGAGAATCAAATCGACGGGGTGACACACATCGCGCTGGTGAAGGGGCGTGTGGACAGTGGAGAGCCGACATTGGTGCGGGTGCATTCCGGCTGTCTGACGGCGGATGCGCTGGGTTCTCTCCGTTGCGATTGTCGCGATCAGCTCCATGCGGCGATGGAGACCATCCAGAAAGAGGGCCGTGGCGTGCTGCTCTATCTGAATCAAGAAGGGCGTGGGATCGGCCTGCTCAACAAGATCAAGGCCTATGGACTTCAAGACAAGGGCAGCGATACGGTCGAGGCGAATCTGAAGCTCGGTTTCAAGGCTGATCTGCGGGATTACGGCGTCGGGGCACAGATTTTGGCGAATCTCGGTTTGCACCAGATCAAGCTCATTACGAACAATCCGCGCAAGATTGTCGGGATCGAGGGCTATGGGTTGAACGTGGTCGAGCGGGTGCCGATCGAGATCTCGCCCCGCGCGGCGAACATGAAATATCTGCAGACGAAAAAGAAGAAGCTGGGGCATATTCTGAAGAAAGTCTAGGGTTGAAAGTCTGTCAGTCAGAGCCAACGTAAAGGCGTGCGGGCTTGTGACATGACAACTGTGTGGCAATGAAAACCAGCAAGCGATTTTACCGTGCGGCAGGGTTGACGTTCGGAGTCGTCGCCGCGAAGTTCAACCAGTCCGTGGCGGGCAAACTGCTGTCGTCCTGTCTCGACGGTCTGACGAAACAAGGGGTCAAAGGTCACCAGGTCGAAGTTGTGAGGGTGCCGGGGGCGTTTGAGATCCCGTTGGTGGCCAAAACCCTAGCTGCATCGGGTCGGTTCGACGCGGTGATTTGCCTGGGTGCGGTGATTCGGGGCGACACCCCACATTTCGATTACATTTGCGCCGAAGTGAGTCGTGGGATCGGTCAAGCGGCGTTGGATACCGGGGTGCCTATCGTATTTGGGGTGCTGACGACGGAGACGGTGGCCCAGGCGGTCGAACGGGCGGACCCGACCAAATTCAACCGGGGCGGAGAGGCGGCGAAGGTGGCGATCGAGATGGTCAGGGTGATGAGGATGATCAATGGGGGAGTGGGAAAGTTGAAAAGTGAAAAGCCTTCAAGTCAATACGGGGGAATGCGGCAGAGGGGAAAACGGTGATGTCCGTACGTCCATTTTCTCCAGCTCTAAGCCTTGTAACTTTTCAACTTGTTAGCTTTCCAACTGTGTAATCATGGGGTCGCGCCATCAGGCCCGCGAAAAAGCCATGCAAATTCTGTTTCAGTACGATATTCACGGGAAGCCGGGGCTCTGGCTGGACGAGTTTTGGAAACCGCTCCAGGTCGATGAGGACACGAAGGCCTTTGCTGAACAGATCGTGGCCGGCGTGCTGCAGCGGAAGGCGGAGATCGACGCCGTGCTTGCCAAGTATGCGACAAATTGGAAAGTCAGCCGCATGCCCATCGTTGATCGCAACATTCTACGCGCCGGTCTGTACGAATTCTTTTGGATGGACGATGTGCCGGCGAAGGTGACGCTGGACGAGGCCGTGGAGTTAGCCAAGAGTTTCGGCGACGAAGAGGCGTCGAAGTTCGTCAACGGTGTGTTGGACAAGGTTCTGGCATCCGAGCCGAAGCTGCAAGCTAAGCGCAAAGAGACCGCGCGCGTGAAGCGTGACGCGTGAAGCGTATCTCGCAATGCGCATTCAGCCCTGGTCTGACGAGCGACGCTTCACGCGATACGAACGACGAGGAAGTCAATGATTGACCGGTATGCCAGGCCTCGGATGAAAGCCATCTGGGAACTGAAACATAAGTACGAGATCTGGCTCGAAGTCGAATTGCAAGCCTGCGCGGCGTTTGAACGGGCGGGACAAGCCCCGCGCGGCACGGCAGCGAAGATCCGTAAGCAGGCCAAGATCGACGTGGCGCGCATCGCGGACATCGAAAAAGTCACGAAGCATGATGTCATTGCCTTCCTGGAGTCCTTGATGGAGTCGGTCGGTCCTGAACACCGGTTCCTGCATATGGGGCTGACGTCGTCGGACATCGTCGATACGTCGCTGGCGATCCAGATGACCGAGGCGCTGGATCTGATCCTGGACGGTGTCGAAGGTTTGCGTGCTGTGCTCAAGAAACAGGCGTTGAGGCACAAGCATACGGTGATGGTCGGCCGCTCCCACGGCATTCACGGCGAACCAATCTCATTTGGGCTCAAGCTGGCCATTTGGTATGAGGAAGTCGGCCGCCATGTAGCGCGGTTGCGGCACGTTCGCGGGCAAATCGCCGTCGGGAAACTGTCCGGGGCAATGGGGACCTTCGCGCATCAGGCGCCGGATGTCGAAGAGTATGTCTGTTCGAAACTGGGCCTGACGGCCGACCCGGTTTCCAATCAGGTCGTTCAGCGGGACCGGCATGCGGCCTACGCGGCGGCACTCGCGCTTCTCGCCGCCACGATCGAAAAGATCGCGACGGAAATTCGGCATCTCCAACGGACCGAAGTACTGGAGGCCGAGGAATATTTTTCCGAAGGCCAAAAGGGATCGTCGGCCATGCCACACAAGCGCAATCCGATCGTCTCCGAAAACCTCTGCGGCCTGGCGCGGATCGTGCGCGCCAACAGTCTGGCGGCGATGGAAAATGTGGCCTTGTGGCATGAACGGGACATCAGCCATTCCTCGGTTGAGCGTGTCATCATGCCGGACAGCACGATCCTGACCGATTACATGCTGTCCAAAGTGACGGATCTCATCAAGCATCTGGTCGTCTACCCGGATCGCATGAGGCGGAACCTCGAACTGACGGGCGGCCTCGTCTATTCGCAGCGGTTGTTGCTGGCGCTCATCGAGAAAGGCGCGCAGCGTAAAGAATCGTATGAAGCGGTGCAGCGGAACGCCATGGCCTCCTGGCAGGGTGCAGGCGGCCTTCAGGAATTAGTGGGCAAGGATCCTTTTGTCACCCATCATCTCAAACAGAAAGAAATCGCGGCGTGCTTCAATCCAAAATATTATCTGCGGCACCTCGATCGGATTTATAAACGGGTGTTCAGATCGTCAGGGACAAGGCCGAATCGTTACAATTAAAAGGTATAGGTGTGGATAGCGGGCGCCTGGCAGCAAGCACATATCCGGAACTACCTATAAAGAGGGGTAGCCATCGGGAGGGGGGATGGGCGTAGGATTGCAGTCCTTCGAAGAGCGGGACGCACATGGCCTGCAAATTGGCTCGTTCTCTTGCTGCCCTGACGGTTCTGTTCATCGTGGCGCCGGCTCTGGTGTGGTCCCAAGTCCCGCCTGGCGGCGAACGATTCAGCCTCGTGCTGTCCGGAGATCCGTTCAAGTGGGAGCAGAGCCTCAACGAAGCTGGCCAAAAAGGCTGGGATGCGTTGATGGCCCAACAGCCGGCCGTGGGGGGGCTGGTGCTTCACTTCGTCATCTTTACCCGAACGCCCGCGGTCAAAAGTGTGGACTACAAAGTGATTGTGGCCGAATTCTCAGCAGAGGGGGACGCGTCCTCCAGGGAAATCGCTCGCAGTCAACTCGAAATGCAGGCCAACGCGTATGGGCGAAACGGGTGGGCCTTGTTGCAAGCCTTAACCGGCCAACATGCAGGTGGAAAACCCTTCATCGCCCTGGTCCTCAAGAAACCCATCCTTTAGCTGCTACGCCCGGCAACCGTCCTTCGAATAGTGTGCTGGTCGATGTCTTTATGCGACCAGGCGGAAAGGTCTCACCATGAGTCCACTAGCCTCTTGGATCAAGTTGCTGCTCGGGGTCTTCTGCGTTTGCGTTGGATTGGCCGGTGCTCCATCCCTGGCGGAGGCCGCCGCTGATCGGGAGAAGCTGCTGACGGAGCCGGGTGTGTACGGCACCTTCGCCACGTTCAGGCTGGATGACACCTGGATGAAGCAAGACCAGGCGACACGGATCAGCCAGTTGACTCTATTCAAAGGGGTGGTCGAGCAACATCGGGAGAAAGTCGCCATCGATCTCTATCTGTTGCGCGGGTTATCCGACCATGCCGACCTCATGTTCCGCATACATGCCGCGGAGCTTCGAGACACTCAACAGTTTCTCATGGATCTTCAGGGCAACGCCTTCGGTAAATACCTGACAGACACCGGGCTCATGCATGGGGTGACCAAGAAAGCCAATTACGTGCCGGGGTTTCCGGATCAGCTGAAAGCCGACTTGAAAGTGGCGAGCGAGCCGGGGCCAAAACCGTATGCCATTGTGATTCCGGTCAGAAAAAACGCCGACTGGTGGGCGCTGGATCAGGAGAAGCGCGCGGTCATGATGCGGGAACACACGGAGGCGACGGTGCCGTACCTCAAGACGGTCAAACGCAAGCTCTATCACTCCAGTGGGCTGGACGATCTGGACTTTATCACCTATTTTGAAACGCCCAAACTGGAAGATTTTCACAGCCTGATTCTGTCGCTGAAACAGGTCAAAGAATTTCAATACACGCCCCGATTCGGCCATCCGACGCTGATCGGCACCGTCAAGTCGCTGGATGAGATGATCGAGGCGCTCGCGCAGTAGCGTATCCGGCTGGAGAGAGCCTATGGATGGGATTGGACCGATGTTGTACGAGGGGAAAGCCAAGAAGATTTTCGCGGCTGCGCGGTCCGATCAGGTTGTCCAGTATTTCAAGGACGACGCGACGGCGTTCAACGCCGAAAAACGCGGGACGATCGTCGATAAGGGCGTCGTCAATAACAAGGTGTCGGAACGGCTGTTCAAGTTGCTTGAAGAGCGTGGGGTCTTGACGCATTTCCTGGAACGGCTGAGCGAGCGGGAAATGCTGACAAAAAAAGTCACCATTGTGCCGATCGAAGTCGTGGTGCGGAACGTGGTGGCCGGTAGCTTGGCCAAGCGGCTGGGGTTGCAGGTTGGCGATGCCATCGAACCGGCGATCGTTGAGTTCTACTATAAGAACGACGCGCTCGGCGATCCGTTGGTCAATGACGACCATCTTCGCCTGATGAACGTCGCGACGCCGGCGGTGCTGCGTGAGCTGCGGGAATTGGCTCATCGCGTCAATACGGTGCTGAAGCCCTTCTTCGCCGAGCGGAAGATGCAGTTGGTCGATTTTAAACTCGAGTTCGGGGTCTATCAGAACAAACTGATCCTGGCCGACGAGATTTCGCCGGATACCTGCCGTTTGTGGGATATGGCCACCGGTGAATCGATGGACAAGGACCGGTTTCGAAAGGATATGGGGAAGATCGAGGAGGCGTATCAGGAGGTGCTGAAGAGAGTGTGTGGGTAATTGGGGACGGCGGAGTCGCCCTCATTGCTCGCGCAACGCGCATGCGGGATCAATCGAATTGTGATCAAAGTGGGCGATGCTCGTTGCATGCGCGCAGTTGAGGGCAACCCCGCCATCCCCGTTGAATTAAAGTGTAGGAGAGGGAAAGAGGGACGATGCTGCGGGCGTATTTGAATTATGGCTTAGTGGCGTCGATAGTGGTTTGGGCGGCCATTATCGGCATGATGGCCTATCGGCTGAACGAATCACCCTGGCGGTGGGCGTTCGTCGCGTTGGTATTTTGCGGAGGGCTCACCATTGCCGTGATCTTCTGGATCAAGAGATATGTGGATCGGTTGAGTGAAGCCGAAAGAAAGCAGGAGAGCAAGTCGTGAAAGTCAAAATTCATGTGACGTTGAAACAGGGAATTCTGGACCCTCAGGGCAAAGCCATCGAACATGCACTGGACTCGCTGGGGTTCAAGCACGCGGCGAATGTGCGCGTGGGGAAGTACATGGAGCTGGACCTCCAAGAAACGGACAAGGCTAAGGCTGAGGTTGAGGTCAAGCAAATGTGCGAGAAGCTTCTGGCGAATACGATTATAGAAGAGTATCGGTACGAATTAGTTTAGGAGCTGATGGCTGATAGCGTATGGCACAAACTACGGATGATCCGGCCCCTGCTCTGTGAGGTGATATGAACATCGGCGTTGTCGTGTTCCCTGGCAGTAATTGCGATCACGACTGTCAGTACGTGTTTCGAGACGTGCTTGGACAGGATGTAACGATGGTCTGGCACAAGGAGACCTCGTTGGCGGGACTCGACGCGGTCATCTTGCCCGGCGGCTTTTCCTACGGCGATTATTTGCGAACCGGTGCAATTGCGCGGTTTTCGCCCGTGATGGGAGCCGTGAAGAAGTTCGCCGCCGACGGTGGCTTGGTGCTGGGCATCTGTAACGGATTCCAGATTCTGCTCGAAGCGGGGTTGTTGCCTGGCGCGATGTTACGGAACAAGTCGCTGCATTTCATCTGCAATGACGTGTTCGTGCGGGTGGAGAATGCGGCCACGCCGTTTACAGGCGCCTGCAAGCCTGGCCAAGTGTTGAAGATTCCAATTGCCCATGCGGATGGGAACTATTACACCGATCCGGTGACGCTGGCTGGCCTTCAGGCCAATGCCCAAGTCATCTTCCGCTACTGCACGCCGGACGGCAACGTGACATCGGAGGCGAACCCGAACGGTTCGCTCGACAACATTGCCGGCATCCGCAACGCCGCTGGTAACGTGCTTGGCCTGATGCCCCATCCGGAGCGCTGCGCCGAGTCTGTCTTAGGTAACGACGATGGGCGGCTGATCCTGGCCTCGGTGGTGGAGGGGATGAATACGAAGAAGGGAAGGGCCAAGGCCCTCGTCTGACGGTGAATTCGGTACTGGGTATCCAGGTCGCAGGTGTTGTCAGTCAGTCTCAGGCGAGGCGATCACGTGAGGGGTGTTTTCTGATTCGTCTCTGTGTGGCCATTCTGATGATCGGCTTGTTCGGGCCGGGCATCTATTGGAGTGTGTGGACTGTGGATGCAGCCGAAACGCAGATCAAGATACTCAGTCCATCGCCGGGAGCCGTCATCAGAGGGGATTCTGTCGAAGTGCGCTATGAATTGGCTAAGGGGGTTCACGCAACGCACGTCCACTGTTATGTGGACGGCGAGTACCAACGGGGATTTTCTGGGGTCGTCAAGGGGCTCACCCGCGGAACGCACGAGATCAAGGTGGTGGCCGTCGGCCACGATCACCAATCGATAGTTGCTGAAGCTCGGGTGACGATCGAGGTGGAGTGAGGCCGGAAGGCCGTGCAGTGACTGGAGAGTCGCGGGTTTCAACGAATCGGCTTCGTGAGTCCGACAGGAGGACTCGCAGGACAATGTCCAAAGGCGAAATTGTCGAGCTCGTGAATCAGTTTTCCGATCATATTGAAACACAATTCAATGTCAATGCGGTCAGCGGATAGGGTGCGGAACGAAACCTGCCGAGACGGATTGAAGATGGACGGCGGTCGCGGTAAAGTGTAGTGTTCGTTCGCAGGTGTCACTCGTCATCATATTCTTAATTTCATCACGAGGAGGGATGAGATGAAGCGTGTAGGTGCAGTCTTGGCAATCGTCGGTGTCTTGGGGTTTGGTGCCGGGGTCGATGCGTGGGCCGCGAAGGATGACGGCAGCAAGATTACGATCAAGAGCCCGGCAACTGGGGCGAAGGTAGGGAGCGATGTCGAAATTGTGTACGAGCTCACGAAGGGCAGCGATGCGACGCATGCCCATTGTTTCGTGGATGGAGAATACCAGAAGGGCTGGAAGGGGACGGTCAAAGGCATGTCTCCAGGCGCTCATGAGATCAAGGTCATTGCGGCGGATAAGGATCATCAAACGTTAGCCGCCGAAGCCTCCGTGAAAGTGGAAGTGCAGTAGAACAGCATCGGGATGCGTCAATCACACTGACGGGTGCGGCGAGGCGCAGACCCTGCGCCTCGCCGGGCACGTGGCATGACGTTCATGACTGTGGCAGGCATGCGTGATAACAAAGCCCTCCGGATATCGAACTCTTCCCGTCGTCGTGTTGTCGTCTGACCGCTAGGGCGTCATACAGGCCGGCATGCCGCTGATCACCAAAGATCTCATCGCCCAGCACAATCTGACGGGCGAGGAATACCAAAAAATCATCGAGATTCTCGGACGCGAGCCGAATCTGACGGAACTTGGCATGTTTTCCGTCATGTGGTCAGAGCATTGCTCGTACAAGAGTTCGCGCGTCCATTTAAAGAAGCTGCCGACCACCGGGCCGCGTGTGGTGCAGGGGCCTGGCGAGAATGCCGGTGCCGTGGACATCGGCGATGGGCTCTGCGTGGTCTTCAAGATGGAGTCGCACAACCATCCCTCGTTCATCGAGCCCTATCAAGGGGCGGCGACGGGTGTCGGCGGTATTCTGCGGGACGTGTTTACGATGGGGGCGCGGCCGATTGCGCTGCTCGATTCCCTTCGGTTCGGTGGGCTGGATACGGCGAAAAATCGACATCTGATGAAGGGCGTCGTGGCTGGGATCGCCGGCTACGGCAATTGTATGGGCGTGCCGACGGTAGGCGGCGAGATCGTCTTCAACGATATCTATTCGCTGAATCCCTTGGTCAATGTGTTCTGCCTGGGTATTGCGCACAAGGACAAGATTTTCCGCGGGACGGCGTCGGGGGTCGGCAATCCTGTGATCTATTTCGGCTCAAAGACAGGACGCGACGGGATTCACGGCGCGACCATGGCATCCGATTCCTTCGATGACAAGTCGGAGCAAAAACGGCCCACAGTACAGGTGGGCGATCCGTTTCAAGAAAAGTTGCTGCTCGAAGCCTGTCTGGAACTCATGGCGGGCGATCTGCTGGTCGGTATCCAAGACATGGGGGCGGCCGGGCTGACGAGTTCCTCCTGCGAAATGGCGTCGCGCGCGGGGAACGGCATCGAGCTGGATCTGACGCATGTCCCGCGCCGCGAGCCGGGCATGACGCCGTATGAGTTAATGCTGTCGGAGTCACAAGAGCGGATGCTCATGGTGGCAAAGGCTGGCAAGGAAGACGAGTGCCTTGCCATCTGCCGGAAGTGGGATCTGGATGTCGCGGTGGTTGGACACGTCACCGGCGATGGGATCTTGCGCGTAAAGGATCAAGGGGCAGTCGTGGCGGAGATTCCAGCGAAGGCGTTGGCAGACGACGGCCCGCGCTATGAACGTCCGTATGCGCCGCCGGCGTATCAGGACATGCTGACGAATTTGAATTACGATCTCATTCCCGATGTGAAAGACGCCAATGCCGCACTGTTGTCGCTCTTGGGGTCGCCGACGATTGCGAGCAAACGGTGGGTCTATCATCAGTACGATCATATGGTGCGGACGAATACGATGGTCCGGCCCGGATCGGATGCGGCGGTGGTTCGGATCAAGGGCACGAACAAGGCCGTGGCGATGACGGTTGACTGCAACAGCCGGTATTGCATGCTGCATCCTTACGAGGGCGCTCGCCTGGCCGTGGCCGAGGCGGCGCGCAATCTGGTCTGTTCCGGCGCCGAGCCGATCGGTCTGACGGATTGCTTGAATTTCGGCAATCCTGAACGTTCCGACATCATGTGGCAATTCGTGCTGGCGATCGAAGGCATGAAAGACGCGTGCGAACGCCTTCAGGTCCCGATCGTGAGCGGAAACGTCAGTTTCTACAACGAGACCAACGGACTGTCGATCTATCCGACGCCGATGCTGGGCATGGTGGGATTGATCGAGCGGGCTGATCAGGCAATGACACAGTGGTTCAAAGCGGAAGGCGATGACATCATTCTGCTGGGAGCGGTCCGCGAGGACTTGGGCGGATCGGAGTATCTGAAAGTCATCCAGGCGCGAGAGCAAGGCTCACCGCCGTTTTTGAACCTCGATGTGGAAAAGGCGTTGTATGAGTGTGTTTTGGCGCTGATTCGCGGTGGGTTGGTGCAATCGGCGCACGACTGTTCGGACGGTGGGCTGGCGGTCGCATTGGCGGAAAGCGCTATGTCCGGGCCAGACCGGCCGCTGGGCGCTGTGGTAACATTGGCGCAGGGCCGGTTTCGAAAAGACGCGGTGCTGTTCGGCGAAAGCCAGTCTCGGGTGGTGCTTTCGGCCAAACCGGCCCATCGGCAGGCGATCCTCGATTGTGCGCGGCGTGCGGGTGTGCCTGTGGCGGTGATCGGATCTGTCACCGGTAACCGGCTGGTTATTTCGCTGGAAGGTGAGCGGCCGGCTGCAATGGTGATCAATGTGCCAGTGGCGGTGCTCTATGACCGATGGGCGTTCTCGATCGAACGAACGCTGCACCAGGCGTAACGTGAAGCGGTGACCTATGGATCAGTTTAGAACCAAGAGGGAACTTCCGATCGTGTCGCCGTTTGCCTCCCACCGTTCCCTTGAGGGGCCGGACAAGTTCCACGAAGAATGTGCGGTCGTCGGGGTCTTCGGCCACGAAGAGGCCGCCAATCTGACCTATCTTGGACTCTATGCGCTCCAACATCGTGGACAGGAAGCCTCAGGCATCGTGTCGGGGGATGGAAACCAGTTCTGTGTCCAAAAGGGCATGGGGCTTGTCGCAGACATTTATAATAAGGCATCGCTGGAAAGACTTCCCGGACACATGGCCATCGGCCATAATCGGTATTCCACGGCCGGCGGCAACGACTTGAAGAATGTGCAGCCGCTGACTGTCAATTTCGCGCTCGGCAATCTGGCCTTGGCACACAACGGCAATCTCATCAATGCCCAAGTGCTCCGCAACGAACTCGAGGCCTACGGCGCGATCTTCCAATCCACGTCGGACAGCGAGGTCATTATCCATCTGATCGCGCATTCGAAAGCCGGCTCGTTTCTCGCGCGCGTGATGGACGCACTCAATCAAGTGCGCGGGGCGTTCTCCGTCGTGCTCTTGACCGACAACGGCCTTATTGCCGCGCGCGACCCTTACGGATTGCGGCCGCTCTGCCTTGGACGGGTGCGCAGCAGCTGGATCGTCGCGTCGGAGACTTGCGCCTTCGATTTGCTCGACGCGGAATATGTTCGGGAAATCGAACCGGGTGAGCTGATTGTGATCAGCGATCAGGGTTTGGACAGCCACCGGCCGTTTCCCAAAAGAGACCAGGCGATGTGCGTCTTCGAGTACGTCTATTTCGCCAGGCCCGACAGCCGGATCTTCGGGGCGAACGCCGTGTACACGACACGCAAAGCGCTTGGACGGCAACTGGCGAGCGAGTCCTGGGTGCCGGCGGATATCGTCATTCCGGTGCCGGATTCTGGCGTGCCCGCTGCGTTGGGCTATGCGGAAGGCGGTGGGATCCGGTTCGAGACGGGGCTGATCCGGAACCACTATGTCGGTCGGACGTTCATCGAGCCGGAACAATCGATTCGCCATTTCGGTGTCAAGGTGAAGCTGAACGCTGTCTCCGAAGTTTTGTCCGGAAAGCGCGTCGTGGTGGTGGACGACTCCCTGGTTCGCGGTACGACCAGCCGAAAGATCGTCAAGATGATCCGCCAGGCCGGGGCCAAGGAAGTTCATATGCGGATCAGTTCTCCGCCGATCGTCTCACCCTGTTTTTACGGAATCGATACGCCGACCAAGAAAGAACTCATCGCCTCCAACCATTCTGCCGAAGAAATCCGCAAGTACATCACCGCCGATAGTTTGGCCTACCTCAGCCTCGAAGGGATGCTCAAGGTGGTGCCGGGCGCCCCCGAGCATTACTGTAACGCGTGTTTTACGGAGCACTATCCCATTCCATTTACCCGCGCTGAAGAACTGCAATTGGGCTTATTCGAACCGGCGCGCTGACCAAGCAACAGGGGACCGAGAGCATGAGACCACGATCGAAGTCGAGGGTACCGGTGAATTATCACGTCACGTTCACCTGTGATAACGTGACCGGGAAAGGTGTCCTGACCAATCTCACGATCGGCGGCGGCCAGATCCAGAGCGACGTCCAATTCGCCATCGGAGCCCATCTCTATCTGCATGTCGAACTCTCTGGGGCGCGCTTCCCAATCAATGTCGCGCTTGCCATCGTTCGATGGAAGCGGGACGGGCGATACGGCGTAGAGTTCGTCCGGTTCGAAGGCAAGGCCAAGCAGCACCTTCAAGAAATGCTCAACCAGCATGATGGTTGAACCCCGGACAGATTTGCTCATGCTCCCCTCGGTTGCCCGCTTAAAAATCACCGTGCTAGGATGTGGCATCTGCTGATGCGGGCGCTCAAGGAGGTTGAATTCAACGGTGGTCGCTTGTGTCTGGCGGTAGAGGCAGCAGGATCGGGGAGTTACCGGCGGTGAGGAATGTGATGGCAAGGAGACACGGCTACGATGGATGAGATGGAGGAAGGGAAACAGAAGTTTGTGGAAGTCGTGAAGGGAGTGGACGGAGCGGTGCAGGTGGTGATTCCGACCACGCCGTCAAACAGCCTGTTCCTGATTTCGCTGACCAAAGGACAGAACCGAAAGTTCATCACGGTATCCGAAGACGATATCATCGATTTGCCACACGAGGCTGGAATTCTTGCCAAGGTTAGCAAGGTTGTCACAGACGCCATCGCGGCGCTGTAGAGTTGTCCCCGGCTCTTTGAGGATCTTGCCATGAAACAGCTTTTGCCCAACATCTGGCAATGGTCGTGGTTTTCAGAAGAAAAACAGCTTGAGTTCAACGGGCTGTTTCTGACGATCGGTGAGCACGCAATCCTGATAGACCCCCCTCCGATGACAGCCGAGGCGAAATCCCTCATTCGGCGTCATGGGCCGGTCGATTACATCATTGTGACGAATCGGGACCATGCACGGGAAGCGGCGGCTTGCCAAGTGGAGTTCGCGTGCCGCCTGTACCTTCCGGAGGCGGACGCGCCCCAGATGGATCTGAAACCCACACATACCTATACGGACGGGGAATTATTGCCGGGCGGCATTTGGGTGATTCGGCTGAAAGATCAGAAGTCGCCGGGCGAGTCGGCGTTGTTTATTCAACAGGGGCAGGGACAGGGGACGGGTGTGCTGATCGTTGGGGATGCGTTGATCGGCAAACCGGCCGGAAGCGTGAGTCTGCTTCCCGTCGAGAAGTACGCCGATGCGGCGAAGGCCAAGGAGGGACTCCGCCGGCTTCTGAAGTACGAGTTCGACAGCCTTCTCGTCGGAGACGGCACCGCGATTCTCACCGGCGGCAAGTCGGCGGTTGGGCGACTGTTAGATGGATCGCCATGACACTGCGCAACGGCTCATCCGAAGAATTGAATCGCCAAGGCAACGACCTCTTCTCGCGCGGGCACTATACGGATGCCTATGCCTATTATGCCAAAGCATTGGAGTGTGATCGACTGACCGGAGACCGACGGGCGTTGGCGGCGACGCTGGGCAATCTCGGTAATATCTGCGCGGTGAGCGGCCGCCGTGACGCGGCACAGGTTCATTATCAAGAGGTCTTGGAGTTGCAGAAGATCCTCGGAGATGAGCGGGGCATTGGCACGACGCTGGCCAATTTGGGCAATCTGCGGGCTGACGCCGGTGAATGGGACCGAGCGCGAGCCTACTATCTGGAGGCGCTCGACCTTATCAGAAAAACACGTGATGAGGCAGCTGAGGCGGTGTTGTTGTCGGATCTTGGCCTGGTGGCGCGCGAGACCGGCCAGTTCGACGACGCGATCCGGTATTATGAACGTTCCCTTGGGTTGATGCGGCGGCTGGCCAATCAGGGCGGTATGGCGGACGCCTGGCGCATGATCGGACGCACGTTCCTCGTTCAACAGCGATACGATGACGCGATCGCCTGCTGCCAGACCAGCCTGTCGATTGCCGAACGGTCCGGTGACGAACTCCGTGCGGGTGGGGCAAGGTACGTGCTGGCCCAATGTTTCGAAAAGACCGATCGGATACCAGAGGCCGCGGACCTGATGGAGCTCGTTGTTCAGATGGATCGCAAGTACCAATTGCCCAAGCTCGATGAAAACACGCGACGCTTGGCGGTCTTGCGCGACCGTCTGGCAGCGCATCATAGCCAGCAACCTATGTGAAGGTCCACGTATGGCCGAATCTGTCTCACCCGACTGGCAGCAACTTCGGTCCTCGCTGATGCAGGCCTTTCCCCAGTTCTATGAATTGGAGTCCGGTGGCCCGTTGATCATGGATCTCGGGCCGGACGGCTGGCTTTTAGAGGTCAAACCGGACGGTGCGGTGGTCTGCCAGTATGGTCTGGCGATGGACGAGGTGATGGCGCTGATGTCGGATGGGACGCCGGAGGATCTAGGGACTGACGAAGTTGCCAAGCAGGCCAAGTATTTTCTCCAGCCCGCGGTGTCGAAGTTTCGACCACTGCTCGTGCATTCTGGATTCACGGAAGAGACGGAGATCAACGATGAGTTCGTTGCGGTGACGTTTACGCGACCCGTGGATATCAAGAATTCCGCCAAGGTGGAGGATCTCCTTCGGTGGTGTTGCCGGCAGTTCGGCGGCAAGGCATGAGACGGCCGATCACCACGTTCGACGGGTTTCGCAAAGCAGTCTCGGCGTATCGGTTGCCGGTGGTCTTGCTGGCGGCGTTGGAACTGGACCTCTTTACGGTGGTCGGGCATCGAACCTGGACGGTCCAGGAGTTGGCCAAGAAACTGAGGGTCAGCGAGCGGGGGCTTGCCGTTCTGTGCAGGAATCTGGCCATGGCCGGAGTCCTCCTCAAACAAGGAACGACGTATAAGAACACGCGATTGGGGGGTACGGCGCTGAATGCTGACCATCCGGCCTATCGAGGTGGCTATTTGGATTTGATCAAGACCCATTGGCATGATTGGTGTCGGTTGCCGGAATCCATCCGAAGTGGGTTACCGATTGATCACGATGTTCCTGATAGTCCCGAGTGGCGGAAACGATTCACATGGGCCATGCATCACCGTACGCTGGAGATTGCGCCCGCAATTGCGGCGCAGGTGAAGCTCGGTAGGGCCCGCACGTTTCTGGATCTTGGAGGAGGTCCCGCTACCTATGCGCTCGCGTTTCTGGCTCAGAATCCCCGGCTGCGGGCTACGGTCTGTGACCGTGATGCTGCTTTGAACGTAGCAAGAGAGGTCGCCGCAACTCACAAGGCGGGACAGCGGTTGTCCTATCTTCCCCTTGATTTTACAAAGGATGCTATTCCAGGCACGTACGACGTGATTTGGTATTCCAATGTGTTGCACATCTATTCACCGGAGGACAATCAGGCGATCTTCCGCCGTGCATTGGCGGCTTTAACGCCAGGAGGACGACTGATTATCCAAGACGCCTTTCTGCATGACCGGGAAGGGTTGTTTCCCGCGGATGCGAGCCTCTTCGCCGTGTCCATGCTGCTGTTTACAACAGGCGGCGACACCTATTCAGCGTCGGAGGTGAAACGATGGCTGAGTGATGCGGGGTTTAACCGGGTCAAGTTGCTCCGTATCAAGAAGGCGACGGAGGATTGGGAGGACGGGGTTCTTGAGGCGTTGGCGCCTGAGTCACCTCCAAGAACGAACGCCCGCCGAACAGGATCAAGAGGAAGTTCAAACAGCCACTGATCAGATTATTCAGGAAGGACGGGCCTGTCTCCTGGTCTTTCGTGAGAATCTGTATGGTTGTCGCCAGATCAAGCGCCAATCCGACGGTCCCATACATCACACAGGCCATAGCGGCCCACCAAAATCCCCGCCAAACCAGCATTGCCAAGCATAGTGGAGTGAGCACCAGAAAGCCGATCCACCAAGGCTGGGTCGGCGCCGTGACCGGTTCCGGTCTGGCAGTCAGGGCTCCCAACCCGACGGCCACGATTCCTAGCAACAGGGTGAGCAACGCAGTTCGTTTCACGGGGAGACTATAGACCGGAGGAATACCTCCCGCAATGGTACAGGCTTGTCGGAGCGCAGCCCCTCCTTTCGGGGGGGAAACTGACTACAGTGGGGGAATTTACCGGCGGCCCCGACCTCTTGCATGATGCATCCAAGCCTTGAGGAGGGTCTATGCCGCTGATTCACTGGTTGTCCCTGCTGCGTGAACCGTCAACAACTCCCTCTTCCTATCGAAATCCTCTTTCTGGACATCGTCATTGCACGGGAGTGGGCGTGTATCGGAACCAGTCTATGGCCGCCTCTTCCTGGGTGGTCGCTGTGGTTTTGTGTCTTCCGTTGGTGGGTGGCCAGGCGTGGGGCCAGACGGGAGCCGAGACAAAATCGGGCAAGGCGGCGATCGTGGCGGCCGGCTTTGGCTATCAAAACGAGTTTGACTCTACCATTACGGTCAAAGTGTACGATGCGGTGTCGGGGGAAGTGTTATCCGAAGAGGTTTATGAATTGAGTATAAAAGAAGACCGCAACACAGCCAGGACGAATGCTTCGAAGGGACGCATCTTCGCGGGCGGAGTGGGGCCGGGGGCGACCGACCTGTCAAATTTCATGCTCCGTGTCTACGACGCTACGACAGGCGAGTTTCAGTGGGCGGGCCAGCTCAATCTCACCCCGAATGAAGGAAGCAGACCCGGGCACACGATTTCCACTCTGGTACCCCGGCGTGCCGTCGTGATGAAGGTCGATAGCGCTGAAGCCGATGCATGGCAGCCGCGTTTCTTGTTGCGCGCATTCGATGCGTCGACCGGAGGAGTGGTCTGGGCAGACGAATTTTCCACCGATGGTACGGGTGTCGCGAAGGGCACAATGATCGCCGATCCTCCAGCTGATGAGGCATTGCAGGAAGCCGACACGTTTGATTTTCGAGTCAGGATGTTCAGCCGCGACGGCCGGACGATCTTGTGGGAAGATCAGGTGTTGCAGCGGCCAGCTGAGGAAGACAGCCAAGGCGTGGATGACGATCAGGCCCAGCTCCTTCCGGCCTGGACCGGACCAATCACGCAGGACGTCGCCTCCGAAGAGATCTGACCGCAGCTCTGCCCCATGAGTCATCCGGTCATGGGAGCGCGCTCGTCGTTACGAGCGCTTGTGCCGGAAACTGTCCAGCCACTGTTGATGGAATTGCTCGTAGGACACGAATAATTTGTGTTGGATGGCCGTCGGTACCGACGCCCTGGCCTTGAATGCCTTCAAGAGCTCATTCACTTGTGTCATGCCCCACCGTTCGATCAGATACCGTGTGGCAGAGGTGGCTTCCAAATACGCCAGCGTTGCCGCATCGGAAGGTAATGTTCCCCAGGGGCCTTCGAGATAATTCAAGGGAATCACCGTGATATCTCCCCTCATTATCTGATCCAGCTCAGGCCAGTCATCCCCGGCCCATTGCATCGCCAAGCCCTCGTTCAGCCATGTGGGCAGCGCTCCTGTGCTCGATCCTAAGTAGTTGTGCAACAGCGCATGAACGTATTCGTGGCGCAGCACATTGGTGAGCCATTTCGTATCCGTCGTGGCTCCCTGAGTCGGGACCTGAATGCGTCCGAGCGTCGGATCGTATAGGCCGTCGGCCCAAGCTGGGCTGCCGCTCGCACCTTGAAACGACTCCTTCGTATGGAGCACCACCACGATGGGCTTGGAAGGGAAATGTCCGAACTTCTGCCCGATTTCCCGGTATGCCTCTTCGAGAATTTCCAGGACGGTCGTCCAGGTTCCGTGGTCCTCTGCTCCGTCGAATTTCACGGTAAAGTGAGTGCTGTTTCTGGTTGCCATACGGGATTCGACCGATTCCATGCGGTGGAGCTTCTCGGTGATGGAGGCGAGATACGATTGCAGGGCCGGGTCTTTCCGGACGCGATCGGCGGCGTGGGCCAGGTGCTGTGCCGCCTCGGCGGATTGGCCCTGCTCGTGTAGGATGTCGGCCATCGCCAAGTGCGGAAACGGTTCTTCAGGAGCGAGCCGGATCAATTTCTCCAGAAGGCTTTGATTCAATGCCGGGTCCCGCTGTTCCCAGTAGGCATGGACCAGATTCATCAGAATGACGGGGTTGGAGTCGTCGAGGGCTGCCGCTTTCTTGAACGCCTTCACGGAAGCCTGTGTGCCGTGGAGCTGTTCTTGCTGCAGGCCCAGGTTGTTCCAGAGTACGGCGAGAAAGGGTTTGACCTGCGCATTGTCGAGCAGAGCCGGAGGCAGCGCAGTCAGCTGGGTTTCCGCGAGCGGCAGATTGCGTTTTTCAATTTCGTCACGGATGGTTTCTAAAATCCTGTCGTGTGGGGAATTCGGAATGACGGTATGGTCGAGCGTGCGGATCGGTGTCGTCGCAGCGACAGGAGGAGTCGCGGTGGGCGGTGGAGGAGGGGGGGAGACGGCTTCGATGACCTCGGCGGGTGCTGAAACCGTTTGAATGGACGGTTTCACGAGCAGGTGGTAACCGACGATCAGTGCCAACACCCATCCCATCGGGACGAGGATGTGAGTGATGTTGCGTCGATACATGGGGCTGCTCTCCAGGAAGCATAGCATCCGAGGCGAGGCTGACCAAGCAATCCGCCGAAACGGGCGGGCCGTCATTGAGGGGGGGCGAACACTGTGCTACGATCCGTTGCGACATGCAGACTCCCTTAGAGTCGGACTCCGCAACCCCGTTTCACGTCTGGTTGGAGCGTCTCGCACGTCCGATCGAGTTCGCGACGCGGGACGAGTGCGCTCATCTGGGTACGGTGAAGAACTTGGGCGTTTTCGTTTCCACGCAGGTGCTCGCCGCGCTGGCGAATCAGGTGTATCCCAAAGCCATTGAAGCCCGCCTGGTATCGTTACGGGATCTGTTTATTGATTTCCGGCAAGAGCTGCCTGTGTCTGAACAACGGCGCCGGTTGCAGGCCGCTGCGGTAATCGTCACGTCGCTCCGTGGGGCTGCACCGGAGTCGCAGGTGTCATCGGGTGAGGAGGGTGAACCGCCCGTCCCCGGACATCACTCGGATGGGCCAGAACGGAATGGTCTCTGGAATGTGCCTATCCGTTTTGCGAAGGGGGTGGGACCCGCGCGCACGGCGTTGTTGCGGCGGTTGAACGTGGAAACGGTCGAGGATGCTCTCTGGACTGTGCCCTGGCGGTACGAAGACCGTGTCCCCGGCATGGCCGCTTCGATCTGCGGAATCGTCAGAAAATGCGAGGCCAAGCGAGCGAAGAATAGGCGTCTCCGGGTGCTCGACGTCGGGATTGAAGATCAGACCGGCCGGATGCAGGTCGTATTCTTCAATCAACCGTATCTGGAAGAAGTGCTCACCATCGGGAAGCATGTGATGATGAGCGGGCGCGTGGTCGCCGGACGCCAGGGGTGGATGGTGCCACGAATGGAGGTGGCGCAGTATGAGGTGATTGGAGAAGACGCGGAATCGACGCTGCACGTGGGGCGGATCGTGCCGATCTATCACGAAACGAAAGGATGGACGTCCCGCCAGATGCGGGTGCTGGTGAAAAGCCTCTTGCAGACCCATGCGCGGGAGTTGCACGACCAGCTGCCGGTGCCGCTCCGGGCCCGTCAGCGGCTGATCCCGATTCACGAAGCGCTGCAAGACGTGCACTTTCCCAAAGCCGGAACCGATGGCCGGCTGTTGGAACAGGGCAAGACGCCGGCGCATCGGCGGCTGGCGTTCGAAGAGCTGTTCTTGCTCCAGATGGGGTTGGCGACCAGGCAACGATCCGTTCAGAGCGAACCGAAACAGCTGCGGTTCAATCCGCGCACCCCCCTCTTGGAGAAACTGGGTCGGCTGCTGCCTTTCCGTCTCACGGTCGCGCAGGATCGGGTGATTCGAGAGATTCTCCGCGACATGCTGGCGCCCAGGCCCATGAATCGGCTGGTGCAAGGCGATGTGGGATCCGGGAAAACCGCCGTCGCGCTCCATGCCGTGGTCATGGCCTGCGGGTCCGGCTATCAGGCGGCGCTGATGGCGCCGACGGAAATCCTGGCGGAGCAGCATTATAGAAACCTGGCCGGGATACTTGAGGGCTTGGGGTTGAAAGCGGCGTTGCTGAGGGGAGGAGACAAGGCCTCGGCCAAGAAGACCCAGATTGCCCAACTGGCCGCCGGTGAGATTCACATGGCCATCGGCACACATGCGTTGATTCAAAAACAAGTGGCGTTCAAGAACTTGGGGTTGGCTGTCGTCGATGAGCAGCACAAGTTCGGTGTGCTGCAGCGGAAGACGCTGATCGACAAGGGGTATCAGCCGGACATGTTGGTATTGACCGCCACGCCGATTCCACGGACATTGGCGATGACGGTGTACGGCGACCTGGACGTGTCGGTCATCGATGAACTGCCGCCGGGACGAAAACCGGTGCGGACGTTCCTCTTTACCGATGCGCAGCGTCGGCGAGCCTACCAGATTCTCCGCGATGAATTGCGCAGCGGGCGGCAGGCCTATGTGATCTATCCGCTCATCGAGGAGTCGGAAAAGTCTGATCTTCAGGCGGCGATCCAGGGAGCAGAACAGCTGCAACAGGGAGAGCTCGCGGAGTTCCGTGTCGGCCTCTTGCATGGGCGTCTCAAGGCCGCGGAGAAGGAATCGGTGATGGCCGACTTCAAGGCCGGGGTTATCCAGGTCCTCGTCGCGACGACAGTGGTGGAGGTGGGGGTCGATGTGCCCAATGCGACCGTCATGCTGATCGAGCATGCCGAGCGATTTGGATTGGCACAATTGCATCAGTTGCGAGGCCGGGTGGGCCGCGGCAGTCACCAGTCCTACTGTCTCCTGATGGCGGCCGGTGTGGGGCGCGGAGGCGCCCGGCGTGGGCGTCTGGATTTCGGCGGCGAGGCGGCAGCCGCGCTCTCTTCGGCGAGGGAGCGATTGGAGGCGCTGGTGCGATCGAACGATGGATTTGTGATCGCCGAGGAGGATTTGCGGATCAGAGGACCGGGAGAGTTCTTTGGATTTCGCCAATGGGGCATGCCCGAGTTTCGCGTCGCCAACCTCGTGCGCGATGCGGATGTGCTGCAGCAGGCGAGGCTGGAGGCGTTTTCCTTGCTGAAACAGGATCCAAGCCTCAAGGCGGCGGCGCATCAGGGGTTGCGGGACGCGATGTTGCGAAAGTGGAAAGAAAAGCTGGAACTGGGTTCCATCAGCTAGACGCTCATGGGGTTTCTTCAACGACTCAAAGACGATTTGCGGACCGGGATCGCGACTCTGCGTCTCGGAACGGCACACGCCGCAGAACGGGCGCTCGAAGAGACGGAGCTGCTTCGGATGCGGTTGGAACTCCGCAAGCTCGACCAGCAGCTGTCCGATTTCTACAAAGATGTCGGCGAGCGGGCCGTCGAGATGAAAGAACAGGGAGAGACGGCCGAACGGGTGCTATACGATGCCGAAATCGGCCGGTTGGTGCGCGAGGTGCAAACGCTCAAGGAGTCCCGCAAGAAACTGGAAGACGAGATGGAGGACATCAAGAACGAAGAATGAATGTCCCCCCTCCCTCCACCCTCCGCCTCGCCGGCATCGACATCGGCACGTTGACCTGCCGCCTGCTCATCGCCGATCTGACGTCGGGACGTCCACTCACAGAGCTGCAATCTGATCGGCGCATTCTCCGGCTGGGCGAGGGCGTCGATCGCGACAAGCGATTGAGTGATGCCGCAATGGAACGCGTCATCGCCTGTCTGAAGGAATGGCGGAGCGTGATCGATCGCCATCAGGTCAGCGCCTGCGCGGTCGTCGCGACGAGCGCCGTGCGCGACGCCAGTAATCGACAGGCGTTTCTGGATCGCGTCAAGTACGAATCAGGCTTCGACGTCGAGCTCATCACGGGCGAGGAGGAGGCCAGGCGCACGCTCCTGGGTATCCGCTCCGGGCTTCCCGCCGGTGTCACGGATCTCCTGGCCTTGGATATCGGGGGCGGGAGCACGGAGTTCATCCTGGATCAACCGGGCCATGAGCCGATCGTGCAGTCGATGAATATCGGCGTCGTCCGTCTGTGTGAGCGGCTCCTGCATCACGATCCGCCGACGGCAGAGGAAATTGAACAGGCCCGTGCGTGGGTGCGGCAAGAAACCAAACGGGCGGTGGCTGCCATGCCGAGACCGGCCGGTTGCTCCTGTGTCGGGACGGCAGGCACGATTACGTCATTGGCTGCGATGGCGCAGAAACTGCCTGCCTACGAGCCAGCCCGTATTCACAATTACCGGCTCACGATCGAGACGATTCGTGAGCTGGAACACCAGCTGCTGAGCCGAACGAAAGCCGAGCGGGTCTGGCTTCCCGGATTGGAAAAGAACCGCGAAGAAGTCATCGCCGCCGGAGCGATCATCATCCGGACGATCATGGACACGCTGGGCGAAGAGGAATGTCTCGTGAGCGATCTGGGGTTGCGCGAAGGGGTGCTGATTGATCTGGCGAAGAAGATGTAATATCGGTAAGCAAGAATGAGGGGCGGAGTTGCCCGTGCTTTGCCGCTGGACTGCAATACAATTCGGTGAGAGAAACCGTCATGGCAAGTCCAAAGATGACTCGTCGTCGAGGGAGAGAACCTAAAATTATGGTTGCCGATCCTCTGCTCACGATTCTCCTCGCAAAGGACAACATGGCCTCGTTCACGTATAACGATTTCCGTGTTGAGCTCAAGTGGGCAGGGTTTGAAAAGCTTCGATGCCTGGCAGGAATCAAAATGCTGGGTTGCAAGACTTGACCCCAGTGTAGGCCGACGCACAGTCCCATTGGGGACGTGACACCCCTGGAGTTCATTCATAACTATCAAACCAGGGCCCATGCGGCGCAGGAGTCACTTCTTTGGCTGTGGTGTAATAAACGGGAGAAGGTCAGTAAGGGCCTCACACTATATTTCAAAGTAGACAATCTACTTACATTAAGCACAATAAAGTGTTCATCTAATCTTTTATGCTTTCTCGAAAAATACTAAGTCCACGCTGGCAAGCCGCAGCCAGATTGCTAACTTGGTCGGACCCTCTGTACAAATGGCGAATAAGTAAAACACCTTGCCCGAGCTGTGGCGGGAAATATTTCCTAATCATGGCGTCCAGAGCGTTCATGATTAGGTGCCTGAGTTGTCGTGCGAACGGGACTAATCTAAGTCTTATTCCGCTGATAAAAAAGCACCAACAATCCCGTCCGCTAAGGGAAGCCTGGGAGATGTCGACTTACGGTGCAACACTAAGTTTCTTAAAAAGACACGTGGATCACGTTTATGAGAGCGAATACTTTCAAGGGAAAAGATCGGGTGAGATTGTGAATGGCATTTTGAATCAAGATGTTCAGGAAACTTCGTTTTCGGATTTATCTTTGGATTTGATAACGTCTAATCAAGTATTCGAGCATGTCCCAGATGACATGAAAGGTTACGCCGAATGTTTTCGCGTGCTAAGACCAGGCGGCGCTTTATTATTCACTGTGCCTCTCTACGACATCCCAGCCACAGAAAAGCTCGCAGAGATTAGAGATGGCGAACTTGTTTACTTCACAGAACCAGAATATCACGACAGTCGTGCCACAGGTCCCGAGTCAGTCCTGACGTTTTGGCACCATAGCTTAAACGACATTGTCGAGCGGGTTTCATCGGTCGGTTTCAACGTAACAGTCGAAGATGTGTTTATAGCTCCATATCCGACTCCTGCTGAGAAAGTCGTATACGCAGTTAAACCGATATCAACTCCACCGCCTCTTTAACGACTGGACGGGGGCAGATCGATGAGGAATTGCCTAACAGCCAACTGTGAATGACCTGCCAGCGGCATCAGCACACGCTCACCCCCAGCACGTGAAACTAAGGGCCAGGTCCTGCAACCACACATCCCGACAGAATGATGCCATCAGCTCCCAGTAAGCGGCGTTCTTCCTCTATTGAAGGTCTGTTGCTGATGGCTGATTGCTCACGATGAGAACCACGCTTCTACCTCTGCGAATACCACCGATAGCCTTTTTGCTCGGTGAATTGAGCTTTCGGCGCGCCGCCGGGTTTTTCCAAGAGCAGCACCTTGAAGTCCAGCAGGCCGAACCAGGCCGGACTTTACCGAGTGCGGAGCAGGGTGACAAATCCTTCCTGTTCAAAATGCCGATCTGTCGTCAATGCTTCAGATAGATGGCGTTCACGCATGAGCAGCATCGAGCTGCAGTCGGTCAGGCTGTATCCTTTGTCTGGTCTGGACTTGTAGAAGGTGAGACTGCGGCTGAATGCGCGGTGGCTTTGCGGAATCACTGTGACTTGTGAATTGTTCATGATCGTTTCGACCATTTCGACAGCGGCGGCACGGATGAGAGGGCCTCTATCGGCCAAGGCGTTGAGGAACTCGGTGAGGACCGCTTCTGTCGTGAATAGGTGACAGTTCCCCAACTCTGAAGAAACTTCTACAGCTTTAGCGTGGTATTGGTCGAAAGAATTTGTGAGGGCAATCCAATAAACGGTGTCTGCGAAGAGGCGCTTCACGTTCCCTTGCTGCCGTAAAGGTAGTGGTCATGGTGAGCGGCGAGATCAGTGGGCAGTTTATGGAGGTCAGGCTCAGGAATAGTCCGGGCGATGCGCAAGATTTCTTCCCACACGGGGCGAGGCTTCCTTGCCTTGAGTGAGGAAGAGCTTTTTCGGCCGCGTTTGGGGGCTCTTGTGCGCACAGTGGATCGCGTGCTCATGATGGGGAATTATAGCGGGGATTGGCGTCGTTGTCTAAGGCTGCCCCTTACTTTTGCGAATACCACCGATAGCCTTTGTTCTCAGTGAATTGAGCCTTCGGCGCGCCGCCGGGTTTTTCCAAGAGCAGCACCTTGAAGTCCAGCAGGCCGAACCAGGCCGGGTCGGCCACGTCGTGGTAATGACAGCCGTGCAGCCGGGGCAGGAGATCACCGAGCGCCTGTTGTAATTCCTTCTCGGTATAGGCGCGGATCGCAAAGGGCTTGTGTATTGCCTGGCAGAACCGTTGAATGGTATAGGCGGCCCCGGTGCAGAGCACCTTGGTGTCTGGCTTTATCGCCAGAAATTGAGGGAGCGGCAGATAGCGTTCTTGAAAGCCCAGCCAGCGGACGGCTTGGCGGAGGTGGTTATATTGGACCTCATATTCCGTATGGCCCGGGAGCTTCACCGGCGCGGGCCATCCGTCTTCGATCCCGAATTCCGTGAGGAACGCGTGCCCGCCAGGCTTTAAGACCCGCCACAGTTCCGCCACGAATCGGATCGGCCCCAGGTTAAAGATGACATCGTCGGGCGGCTGCGGCTCGATCGGAAGCCGCAGCCGTCGGATCCAGTCCAAGGCTTCCTGGTGCTGCTCCGTCTCGCCCTTGTGGGTCAGCAGTTCCTGCCTGGTGAGTTTTACCGGTGTCATGTCGGCCATATTTTCGTTATCGATGACGAGATCGACGGAGTTGTCCTTAAACGGGAGAGTTTCGGCGTTGGCTCTCGTGCCGACTCCCCCCCAGCCGCCTTCTTTGGCGCGCTTCGTCTGAAGTTTCAGGAAGGAGTGTGTAATGTCGAGGGAGATGTAGGTGATCGATTGCCGTTCGAACGGCAGGAGTTCTTTGCCCAGTTCACGCGCGACGTAGCCCAATCCGCCGCCGACCTCCAGTAGCACTCTTGGTTTGGGATTGAACCAGCCGAGTTTGCGGAGTTGCCGCATCAGGAGCCGGCCGTAGGTCAGATTGTGAAGGGCGTCGGTCGGCTCGCGAAACAGGTGGGAGACGGTGGTCTCAATCACATCGAAGTGTTCGTCGTCTTCGGGACCGTGTGTCAGCTCATGGACGTGGAACTCTTCCAAATGGTGTTCACCTTCGAATCCGTCTTGTCCGGACCAGCCTTCCCGGATCTGTTGAAGCAGGAGATCCCACTTGGCCTTGTGCCGGTGGCCCCCCGGCGGATTGGCGCCGTAGTAGCAGAGCGAGTAGGGCGGGGTGGCCCAGCGCTCAAGATGCCAACGGCCCGGTTGGCCGTCCGGGCCGCAGATTTTGTCTCCGTATTTTTCCATCAGCACGGCGACCGTGGTGTGTCCGTTCATGGCACGGAGCATATCCACGCCGGTCTTGTTGAGCCGTACCAACGGCAGCGTATCATCGAGCGGGGCGAACCAGTATTCGTCGTCAGCGTGTTGGTAGGTGACGAGATCGGGAATGCGCCAGGCAAGGAGATGCAGCGTCGCTTCAGTCAGGGGCAACGGTTCTTGGGGGGCAACGACGGGTTTCATAGTGCCGGCTGGCGCTGTTGGGTGTGCAGCCTACAAGAGCGGTCGGCGGTTCTGCAAGGCGGGAATGCCTACAGTTGCGATGGAGCCGGTGGACTATCCGTGACGACCAACATGCCTCGCATGATGGGATGGATCCGGCAGTAGTAAGGGTAACGGCCTGCCGGTAACCCAGGAATCGTGAATTGGGATCCCGGTGGAACTGTCCCCGAGTCGAAGAGACACGAGGCACCTTCTTCCAGGCAGCCGTTGTGCGTGACGGTGTGATGGGTCGGTGTGGGATTGTCCCAGCGGACGGGATTGCCGCTGGCCACGGTGGCGGTGACCGGCACGTAATAGGGCGAGCCGTCTTCCATGACAATCTGTGTGTACAGCGGGGTTCCTGTCGAGGACCAGACGGAGGTCGCGACGGTGAACACAAGAAGGGCCGCTGTCAGCAATGGGTACATCGTGGCCACCTTCCTCAGAGGGTCATCGATTCATTACATAGGAGTCAGGAAAGTAATGGAGGATTCGGCCTCCATCAATTTTGAACGGTAATCTTATCACGGAAATGGAATCGACTGAGTAGAGCTGATGGGACGATTCAAGAGCCGGCCGTGCCGCTCAACAGTGAGGCCTGGGAGTCAAGGGCCACGAAAGAGACGACGTCCCCTTGGCCAGACATAATCATGCCGGATGTTGCAAGAGCCTATTCGTTCATGCTAGATGGTGACCCACAAATTCGTGAGCGGACCGCCGCGACGATTAAGGAGGAGGACCGGGCATGGCGAAAAAGAAGGCCGCAACCAAAGCGAAGAAGAAGAAACCTTCGGCATCATCCAAAAAGAAGACCGTCAAGAAGTCAGCCAAGAAAGCAGCCAAGAAGGGCGCGGCGGTCAAGAAGAAGGCCGTCAAGAAAGCGGTCAAGAAGCCTGCAAAGAAACAGGCTGCTTCAAAGTCGGGAGGGGCTCGTCCCGCTTCGGCGAAAGCAAGTGCCCCGGAAGAAACGATGCCTCGTAAGGCGGCTGCGGCAGCGCCCGTTGTGCCAAGGGAAACGGATCTCGATGAAGAAGAGATGGCCCAAGAGGAATTGGAGATGGAGGGCGATCTCGAGGAAGATGTGCAAGAAGAATTGGACCTCGATGACGACGAGGATGGCGACGAGATCATTGAAAAGTCTGAAGATCTTCTGGACGACGGCGATGATTATCGGAATAACTGACCTCAGACGGCGCACTGCCTAATCACCTCTGTCTTGACGGCTATTCCTGCCTCACAGGCCCGTACGACTCTGTATCAATGGGAGACCGAGTCTACGGGCCGTTCGTTGTTCTGCCGATCGTGAACCGGTCTTGCCTTACTCACGGGCGGTTCGTATAACGGCATCCGTGACACAACGTCCACGACATCACACGAGGGTCTGGGGCCTGGTTATCTGGCTTGGCTGGACTATTGTCGCATCGGGTGCAGAAGTCACCGCCGCCTGTCTGGTCGAAGGATCTGTCAGTCAAGCAGGAGGCGCGCTGGTCAAGAAACTTCCATCCAGTTGTACGCAGGCGGAACGGGAACTCCATGCCGTCGATGGCGCGAGTATTCTGGAATCGCTCAAAACTGGGCAGCCCGTTGATCTGACCGGCGTCATCGTTCGCGGTGATGTGGATTTCGGCCGGTTGTCGGCACAAACGGTTGGAGGAGGCACCCGCATCAGGTCTGACCAACCGGAACAGACCGGCACACAGGAGGTACGCCTGGTTCGTGGCCCGTTGACGATCCGCGAGTCCGTGGTGTTGGGAGCGGTGCGGCATCGGTCGTCCACCGGGACACTTCGGTTCGAGGGGCCCGTCGACTTTCACGGAACGACGTTCAAAGATGGGGTCGATCTGTCACGGGCTCACTTCCAGGGGCCGGTCGAGCTTGCCGAGGCCGTGTTTCAGAAAGAAGCGTACTTTGTGCAAGGGCGATTCATGCAAGGGCTGGGATGTCAGGGGACTCGATTTGGGCCGCATACACGGTTTCATCGGTCCATATTTCGCGGGGCGGTCGATTGCACGGGTGCACTCTTCGATGGTACGGCGGAATGGCTTGAAGTGACATTTGAACAGCCCGCTGTGTTTGAACGGACGAGGTTCGGGTCGGGGACCGGGTTTTCCGGGAGTCATTTCATACAGCAGGTCGCTTTTACCGATGCCATCTTCAGCCGGGACACGTTCTTTACGTTTTCGGTTTTTGAAGAGGAGGCGGTGTTTGCCGGGGGGCAGTTCCTTGGCTCGGTGGATTTTTCCGATGCGGATTTCAAGAAACCGGACGATCTGGCGCGGGCGCGATTCGATCAGCCGCCACGGCTCACCAGAACCAGACGAGTGATTCAGGAGCAGCCGGGGGATGATCTGGTCATGTTCTTCAGGCGGTACGGACTGACCGCCATGCTGCTGCTCGCCTCCGCCGGGCTTGTCGGCTACATCTTGAAAAGTAAGTAGCACTGTCTGCATTCCCCTACATATAGAATTGCGGCTTGCCGGTCACCCCAATAAGTTGGTATAACCAGCGCCATGGATCCTCAGCTCGACGGCTACGAACAGACCGAATTGCCCTACCAGGTTCGCATCGAAAACTTCGAGGGGCCGCTAGATCTATTATTGCATCTGATCAAGAAGAACGAGATCAATATCTACGATATTCCGGTCGCCCTCATCGCCAACCAGTACTTGGAGTACATTGAGGCGATGAAGAGCCTCAATCTCAACGTCGCCGGGGATTTTTTGGTCATGGCGGCGACACTGCTCCAAATCAAATCCAAAATGCTCCTGCCCCCCGATGAAGCGGTTCAGGACGAGGAAGACGGGCCTGACCCACGGGAGGAACTCGTCCGACGCTTGCTGGAGTACAAGGCGTATAAGGAAGCGGCGCGTCAACTTGATGGGCAGGAACAACTGTGGCGCGAAATGTTCCCCCGAGAACAGGCGGCGCCGGAACCGATCAATCCCGAGGAGATGCCGTTGGAGAATGTCTCCTTGTTCGACCTGGTCGATGCACTCCAGGGAATTCTCGATCGCAATCCGGGGAAGCGGCTCATTGAAATTATTCCCGACAACCTCACGGTCCGGGAACGCATGAACGTGATTCTTGAACTGCTCGAAGGCAAAGACTCGGTATCGTTCGTCGATCTGTTCGAGCCGGCAAGCCACCGGATGATCGTGATCGTGACGTTCTTGGCGATGCTGGAATTGATCCGGCTAAGAGTGGCGCGGGTGTTTCAGGCGGAGACGTTCGGCCCGATTCTTGTCTCGCGGTCGTTCTCCTTGGTGCCTGACCCTGCCGAACTCGACGAAGCCGATGTAGAATGGAGAGGAATATGACCCCAGTCACTGACGAAATGAACGGAGTATCGGCCCGGTTGGACATGGAGACGCCGGTCTCACAGTCGAACGGGCATCCGGCCCCTCTTGAAATCGACGAACCCTCT
Source organism: Nitrospira sp. (assembly GCA_015903945.1). Taxonomy (GTDB): domain Bacteria; phylum Nitrospirota; class Nitrospiria; order Nitrospirales; family Nitrospiraceae; genus Nitrospira_D. The sequence continues at coordinate 77,675 of JABMDL010000009.1, forward strand.
GGAAACGAGGATACCGCGGCCCAGGCGGTCGCGGCCCGTGAATTAAAAGCTATCGTGGAGTCGTTGTTGTTCGTGTCGCCGGAGCCGCTGTCAGTGCAACGGCTTCTAGCGGTGATCGGCGACGTGACCAAGGCCGAAGTCACGCAGGCGCTTCGGAGCCTCGGCGAGGAGTTGGAACAGGAAGGCCGCGGCCTCCGGCTGGCGGAAGTCGCCGGTGGGTTTCGGCTGTTGACGAAGCAGGAATATGCCGGTTGGATCAAACGACTGGACAAATCGAGATCGACGGCGAAGCTCTCACGCTCGGCGCTGGAGTCGCTGGCGATCATCGCCTACAAACAGCCGATTGTCCGTTCCGAAATCGAAGAAATTCGCGGAGTCGAAACATCGGGCGTGGTGCGGACGCTCTTGGAGCGGAAGCTCGTGCGGATCGTCGGCCGCAAGGAAGTCCCGGGCCGCCCGATCATGTATGGGACCACAAAGTATTTCCTGGAACATTTTGGGTTGAACGATCTGTCGCAGTTGCCGCCGCTTCGGGAATTTAAAGAGCTGGGCGAATCGGAGCAGGCCATGCTGCCGATGGACGACGGTGAGCGGCTCACGACGAATGGCTTCATCGAGGCGACCGATACCCCGGTTGTTCAGGTCGTGTTCGAGCAGAGTGCGGATCCGTCCGAAGCGCCGGACGAAACGGGCGCCCCTCTGTCTGTAGACCGCGACACGTCCCTCCTCGACGAACCGGTCCGGCAAGCGTAGCAGGGGACTGAAAAATCCCGCCAGCGGCGAATGACCCGATGCCGCAGGTGTCCACGCATTTTCTCGTATCGCTGTCGCGGATCCTCAAGATTCAGCGACCGGCGGAGAGCCCTCGCCAGATCCCGGCCCAACTCGACGCCTTTGCTGGTGCAAGGTGAAGCATTGACCCCAGCCTTGTGATGCCCCTGTACAGATTCCATAGACGGCTTCGGCAGAACACACGAATGCGAGCGCGGGCGATCATCTTTGCGGCTACGACACTCATCGTGACCGGTCACTCCACGCTGAGCCCGGCGGGGGATCTGTTCACAGGGTTTCAAATGGACGGCCGTGGCCAGTATTTCAGCTACTTGGGCGCGCGCTTGCCGGCAGTACAACTCAGCGGGACCACCACAATCTTCGTGCAGGCAACCTCGGCAGCACTTGGGTACAGCAGTAGAAGCGCCGGGCAGTTGGTGGATTCGAATGGGCAGTTCATCGTGCCTTCGCTTGGCCTGTCGCGGTCATTCGGCAGGTGGACGGTCGTGGCTTTGGGCGGCCCGCAACTGCGCCGGCTTGAGGAGGAACGGCTGAACGCGAGCCCCCGGATCGATCATCAGGTCGGTGCCTACGGCCAAGTCGAGGCACTGTATTGGTATGAGAGGGGCAGCCTCCAGGCCATCGGATCCTATGCCGATCTGGACAACTATTTCTGGGGGCGTCTGCGTGGGAAACTGTCGGTCCTCAAGTTCGATCAGGGATGCTGTTCCCTATTGGTGGGATGGGACGTCGCCGGGATGGGCAATGCCGACTTCCGTGCCGTGCAAACCGGCCCTGTGATCGAGGTGCCAATCGGCAAGGTCTTCCTGCTCGCCAAGGGCGGATATGAATACAGCAATTCTTTCCACAGTGGCGGGTACGGCGGCGCGGAACTTTATGTTCCGTTCTAGCAGGAGCCAAAAAAGCCCGCCAGCATCGTTCTCGTAGCTAGAAGCTCAACTTACAGTTCAGAGCGTGCCTTGGTTCCCTGGGGCCTCCACATGTCTCTCTTGCTGAGGAAGCGAGATGTAACCTCAAGCAACTACCCCATCTCCCACGCTGTTCATTCTGCTTGACGCTTCACGGGCTGGATGGCGGAGCCTCGTAAATGTGCCAGATGGGATCGGTGGGATCACGTCGAGGGACGTCGGAGTCGCGACACCGGATTTCTCGCTTCCAGATGGGGCCGACAGACAAGCCAGGAATATAGGATTCGGTCAAGGTGCCTCGACAATCAACGTTTTTTTGGGGAACCTTGATATTGCCTCCGTGCAATCGATCTTGAATGACCAAGAGGCACGAAATATTGGGGTTAGCCTCCTCGGTGCCGTAGCCTTTACAGACCAGCTTGGGCTGAATAGTGATCCGTTGTTTGCCACCAACGGCCATGCCGTTCAGGCCCAAAATGAGTCCGATTTGTTCTGGGAAGGAGAGGGCGCCTCTCTCAGTCAAGTTATTGTGAATCATGACGGCGCCCTGCATTCCAGCATAAGCGAAGACGGAGCCACTATAAATCAGAGTGTTATCGAGGGAGCGACGCACTTCGACATCCGCAGAGACCTTGCGCCCCAAAGCGGCAACGGGGCCATCACCAATCCTGATGTCCTCAATCTTGAGAAATTCCCGCTTGAATCGCTGAAACTCGACTCATGCTTGTGGCGTGAGGGGGTAAGGTTGATAGAGTCCAACCTCTTCTTCAACAGGACAGCCGACTTGACTCAGGGCAATAATGAGGACAAGCAGCAGGCGGGTGAACATTTCTCCTCCTTCGGCACCCCAACCTTACCGTCGGATCGGCGGGCCGTCCACAACTCCCTGGCTTTCAGCCTGGAGACGTCATTCGGTTCGGAAGAGTCGCGGTTGACGATTGACGGCTGATCAACTCCCCCTGCTCAACCTCGCCACGATCACCATAGCGAACTTGAACGACGACCGTGGCCGTATATGACGCCATAGCGATTTGACGAGCGGTCCGGCAGATACTTACATCGGTGGAAAAGCTTGGCGGCATTCGCTATCATGACAGCGGTTGCTCTCCGGAGGTCTCGACGAATGGCGGGTGTGCTCACATATCCACCGGTCACAGACCAACTCCTCGCGGAAGTCGTTCGTCGCATTCTCACTATTGGCTCTCCCATCAAGATCGTCCTGTTCGGCTCCCATGCCAAAGGCGCTGCCCGTCCTGACAGCGATTTGGATCTGCTCATCATTGAAGAGTCCAACCTGCCCCGCTACCGTCGTTCGGGACGGTATCGGCGGGTGCTCAGCGGTGTGTTTCCTGCCAAGGATATTGTCGTCTGGACCCCCCAAGAAGCTGAAGAATGGAAGGCTGTCCCCAATGCCTTCATCTCCACCGTGTTGGCCGAAGGCAAGCTGCTTTATGAAAGATAAGTCGGCCCTGGCTCGTGGATGGTTCCTGAAGGCCGACAGCGATCTTGCGGATGCCCGACGCACGACTGCCAGTGAAGGTCCCTACGACACCGCCTGTTTCCATGCGCAGCAAGCTGTCGAGAAGTATTTGAAAGGTGTGCTTGCCTGGAGAGGCCTGGAGATTCCTCGCACGCACGACTTGGAGGAACTTCAACGTTTGTGTGTTCAGCTCGAGTCGTGGCCGGAGCTTGCAGCCTGCGACCTCACGGAACTCACGGCGTATGCGGTTGAACTTCGTTACGACGCGGAATTCTGGCCGCCGCAGCCAACGGCTGCCGACGCTGTCAGATTGGCTGAGTACGTACGCACCTGCGTGCTCGCTCATATGCCTCCAGATACCCGACCGTAAGGCATTGCTGAGACTCAACCGCTGACCGCACTCCTCGCCACCATCCCGCGGATTCGGCCTCCAGGCGATTCCGTTCCTTGACTCTCTTTCCGGGGCTTTGCTAGACTCCAAAATCCACTAAGTCCTTGAAACATCCATTGTTTCTTACAATCGGTCATCTCTAGCAACACGAGGCACCAGCTGTGATGAAGGCCTGGCTGTTTGACGAATTCTTCCGGTTCATGCACGGGCAGCTGTCAATTGAAGGCATGCAGAGTGAGTGGGGTGGCGGCGATTCGGTTGCGGAGGAAGACGAGCTGCCTTCTGCGCCGGCGAACGTCCACGCGAAGGCGGGCAATGGGCGTATCACCATTACGTGGGATCCGGTGCCGGATGCCATGTATTACAACCTCTACTTCCAGACCACCAAGGGCGTCCAGATCAAATTTTCCGAACTGACCCGCCCCATCGCGAGCGCGGAAGACTTCAAGACCGTGATCGGTGTGAAGAAGGAGAAGGCCACGTGCTTGGAGGGCGCCACCAGTCCGTTCGTGCATGACGATCTCGCCAACGGCACCTGTTATCACTATGT